>NZ_BMGB01000001.1:0-600000 GCF_014639655.1 Conyzicola nivalis | reverse complement strand
CGACGTGGTCCCCCGGCGGTACCGGACTGCCGCGGCTGGGTCGTCGGTGTGGCGGGCCGACGCTGTGTGGACGGCTCTCGGGGGCTCGTCGGTGGTGTGGGCGGCTGGACGGCCGCGGGGGGCTGCGTCTTCGTCGGCACCTGGCGGTTCGTCGGCGGCTGCGCGGCGCCCCTGCGGGGTGCGCGCTGCTTGCCCGACGCGTCAGCGTCCGGGCCTTTGGGGTCGAACCCTTCTGGCCTCTTCACCGTTGCCGCTAGCCCTGGTTCGCCGCGGTGGCCGGCTGCGCGAGCGCCTCGAGCACCTGCGGCACGATGCGGTACACGTCCCCGCAGCTGAGCGTCATGATGATGTCGCCCGGGCGGGCGATCGCCGCGGCGCGGTCGGCCGCCTGCTGCCAGTCGGGGAGGTAGTCGACCCGCCCGGCGTCGCTGAAACGCTCGGAGACGAGGGCGCCGGTGACGCCCTCGATCGGGTCTTCGCGCGCACCGAAGACGTCGAGCACGATGGTCTGGTCGGCCAGCTGCTCGTAGACCCGGGCGAAGTCGCCGGCCATGAGCTGGGTGCGGCTGTAGAGGTGGGGCTGGTGGATCGCGATGAGCCTGCCCTCCCCCACCACGCTGCGGGCGGCGGACAGGGCCGCGGCCACCTCGGTCGGGTGGTGGGCGTAGTCGTCGTAGACGCTCACGCCCCGCACGACGCCGTGCAGCTCGAAGCGGCGCTCGGTGCCGCCGAACGCCTCGATGCCGGCGAGCGTCGCTTCCGGCTCGAATCCCAGGCCGACGAGGGCGGCGAAGGCACCAGCCGCGTTGAGGGCGTTGTGAACGCCCGGCACCCGCAGGCGGGCCGCGTAGTCGACGCCCTGCCAGGCGAGACTGAACGAGACCGGGCCGTCGGCCACGATCGAGTGCAGGCGCACGTCGGACGCGGCGTCTTCGCCGAAGGTCAGGATGCGCGGAGCGTCGGCCTTCTCCCGCAGCGCGCGGGTGACCCGCACGGCGCCCGGGTCGTCGCTCGAGATGACGACGAGCTCGCGCGCGGTCGAGGTGAATTCGACGAAGGCATCGTCGAACGCCTCGTGCGAACCGTAGAGGTCGAGGTGGTCGGCGTCGACGTTCGTGACGAGGGCGACCGCCTTGTCGTAGAGGAGGAACGAGCGGTCGGACTCGTCGGCCTCGATCACGAAGAGCTCGCCGCTGCCCGCCGCGGCGCTCGTACCGATCGACTGGATGACACCGCCGTTGACGAAGCTCGGGTCGGCACCCGTCTCGAGCAGGGCGGTGATGATCATGCCCGTCGAGGTGGTCTTGCCGTGGGCTCCGGCAACCGCGATGAGGCGCTGTCCGCTGATGAGCCACGCGAGCGCCTGCGAGCGGTGGAGGACCGGGATGCCCCGCTCGACCGCCGCGAGGTACTCGGGGTTGTCGGGCCAGAGCGCACCGGTGAAGACGAGCGCGTCGGCGTCGCCGAGGTTGGCGGCGGCGTGGCCGATGTGCACCGTGGCGCCGAGCGCGCGCAGTGCCTCGGTGTTGTGGTTCTCGCTGCGGTCGGAGCCGGTCACCGTGTGTCCGGCGGCGAGGAAGAGTCGGGCGATACCACTCATTCCCGAGCCGCCGATGCCGACGAAGTGCACGGGGCCGAGGTCGCCGGGGAGCGGCTGGGAAAAGTCAGGATAGATCATCGGTCTCGATTTTACTTCTCTGCTGTGGGCTCGGTCAGGGCCGTGTCGGTCAGGGCCACATCGATGAGGTCGACCATGCGGTCGGCGCCGTCGAGCATACCGACGCTCGTGACGCTTGCAGCCATCTCGGCGATGAGCGCGCGGTCGAGCAACAGCGGCACGAGCATCGAGAGCACCCAGTCGGGGGTGAAGTCGGCGTCGGAGACGAGCAGTGCTCCCCCGGCGGCGACCGCGTCGGCCGCGTTGAACCGCTGCTCGCCGTTGCCCACCGGGTACGGAACGTAGACCGCGGGAACGCCGACGGCCGAGAATTCGCTGACGGTCGCCGAACCGGCACGCGAGACGGCGAGGTCGGCGACGGCCATCGCGAGCTCCATGCGGTCGCAGTACTTCAGCAGCCGGTACCCGGCGAGCCCGGGGTCGACGACCTCGGACTTCGCACCCGCGATGTGCACGACCTGCCAACCGGCCCCGAGGATGAGGGCGATGGCGTTGGACACGGTGGCGTTGACGCTGCGGGCGCCGCTCGAGCCGCCCGTCACGAGAAGCGTGGGCTTCGTTTCATCCAACTTGAAGTATCGGATCGCGGCGGCGCGCTCGGCGTGACGGTCCAGGGTCTCGACCTCGCGACGCAACGGCATGCCGACGAGGCGGCGATGGCGCAGCCGGGTGGAGGCGAACGCGACGCCGACGTAGTCGGTGACCCAGCTGCCGAGCCGGTTGGCGATGCCCGGCTTGGCGTTGGCCTCGTGCACGACAAGGGGCACCTTCTCGCGCCAGGCCGCGATGTAGGCCGGCGCGGAGGCGTACCCGCCGAACCCGACGACGACGTCGACCCCGCGGTCGCGGATGATGGCCCGCGTCTCGGCGACGGCATTCGCGAACGCCTTCGGGAAGCGCAGCGCGGCCGCGTTCGGTCGCCGGGGGAAGGGCAGTCGGGCGATTGTCAGCAGTTCATAGCCACGCAGGGGCACGAGGCGCGCCTCGAGTCCCTCCTTGGTTCCGAGCACGAGAACGGATGATTCGGGGTGACGGTCGACGATGCGGTCGGCGGTGGCCAGGAGCGGGTTGACGTGTCCGGCCGTTCCACCGCCCGCGAGGAGATAGGTGGTCAACGGGTGGTTCGATTCTGTGAGGCTTGGGTGCGCTGCGAGGCCTGCGCGCGCTGGGAGCTTCGGGCGCGCTCGGCGGCAGCGAGGCGCGAGCGTTCGGCCGGGGTCTGCGCGACCGTCGGGGCCTGCGGGGTCTGTCGACGCCCGCGCGGGGAGCCGGCGGTGCGCGGGCCGGGAGCGAGGGGCGCATCGGGAGCGGTCGACGGTTCCCGCGCGAACGACAGCACCACACCGATAGCGAGCAGCGTCGCGATGAGCGCGGACCCGCCGGCGGAGATGAGCGGCAGCGGCACCCCGAGCACCGGGAGCACGCCGAGCACCACGGCGATGTTGATGAAAGCCTGTCCGACGATCCAGATGCCGACGCCCGCGGTTACGATGCGCGCGAAGGGGTCGTTGTTCGAGCGGATGACGCGGATGAACGCGAAGGCCAGCACGATGAACAGCACGAGCACCACGACCGCGCCGATGAGGCCGAGTTCTTCGCCGATGATCGCAAAGATGTAGTCGTTGTCCGCCTCGGGCAGCCACGACCACTTGGCCTTGGAGTTGCCGAGCCCGACGCCGAAGAAGCCGCCGGACGCGAGCGCCCACTTGCCGTGTGTCGGTTGCCAGCAGAAGGTCTCGTACTGGGCGGTGGTGCAGCCGTTGATCCAGGCGTTGATGCGCTCGGTGCGGGACTCGCCGGAGAAGGCGAAGAGGATGCCGAAGGTGCCGATGAGCACCGCGGAGGTCACGAGCCAGCTGAGTTTGACGCCCGCGATGAAGAGGCAGGCGTAGACGATCAGCGCCATGACGACCACGGTGCCGAGGTCCTGGCCGAACAGCACGAGGCCGATGGCCGCGCCCGCGACGGGGCCGATGGTGAGCACCAGCTGCTTCCAGTTGCCCATAACGCCCGGCTTGGTGGTGAGGATGAAGGCGATCCAGACGATCACGGCCAGCTTCAGGACCTCGGAGGGCTGCGCGCTGATGTTACCGATCCGGATCCAGTTCTGGTTGCCGCCGTAGCCCCAGCCGATTCCCGGCACGAAGACGAGCAGCTGCAGGCCCATGCCGACGAAGATCGCGGGCCAGGCCCAGCGCTTCCAGAAGGTGATCGGCATGCGGGAGGCGACGAGCATAAACGGCACGCCGATCAGCGCGAAGAGGCCCTGCTTCGAGAACGAGGCGAAGAAGTCGTCGCTCTCGAGGTGCGACTCCACCGACGACGACGACAGCACCATCACGAGCCCGAAGGCCACCAGGAAGATCGTGGTGCCGAGCAGCAGGAAGTAGTTGGGTGTCTCCGCCTGGAACAGCTTGCGCACTCCGACGACGACGGCCGGCCCCGAGTCGGTCTTGGGCGAGTCGGTCTTGGGCGGAGCCGTTCGCCGGTTCGAACCGTTCGGTTCGTTCGACTCAGTCGGCTCAGGCGGCCGTGGTGTCCGGGCCCGGTTCGTGCCCGGATCGCGTGTCGTCGTCATCCGCTGCACCTCCTGGGTTCGTGGTTCTCGTCTGGTCGTGCACCGCTGCGGCGAACTGTCTGCCGCGGTCGGAATAGCTGTCGAACTGGTCCATGGATGCTGCGGCCGGTGCCAGGAGGACCGTGTCGCCGGGCTGAGCGGCCGCGATCGCGAATCGCACGACCTGCGGCATTACCCCATCAGTCTCGGTTGCCTGAACCTCAAACACCGGGAGGGAGGGCGCGTGTCGCGCGAATGCCGAGCGAAGCGCCAGCCGATCCTCGCCGATGATGATCGCGGCCCGCAGCCGCTTGACGTTCTGTTCGACGAGCGGGTCGATGTCGACGCCCTTGAGCAGTCCGCCGACGACCCAGACGATCGGGTCGAACGCGAGCAGGGCGGCCTGCGCAGCGTGCGGATTGGTGGCCTTGGAGTCGTCGACCCAGAGCACGCCGTCGGACTCGAGCACCGTCTCGGTGCGGTGGTGGTCGATTCGGAAGGTCGCGATGGCCTCGCGGACGACCGCGGGGGCGACCCCGAAGGCGCGCACGAGGGCGGATGCCGCGAGCACGTTCGCAACGGAGTGCGGCGCCGTGAGTCCCGCCTGCGCCAACTCGCCGTGGGTGGTGAGCTCGAACGCGGAGTTGCGGCGGTCGTCGTGGAACGCACGGTCCACGATGATGCCGTCGACGATGCCGAGGTCGCTGGGGCCGGGCGCACCGAGTCCGAAGCCAATGGCGCGGCATCCTTCGACCACGTCGGCCTCTTCGACCATGTGCCGCGTCGCGTCGTCGTCGAGGTTGTAGACGCAGGCGACGCGCGTGTTGTCGTAGACCTTGCCCTTGGCCGCGGCGTAGGCGTCGGCCGAGCCGTGCCAGTCGAGGTGGTCGTCCGCGAGGTTCAGGCAGACGCTCGCGAACGGCGAGATCGCCCCCTCGGGAGTCTGGTTGATCCAGTGCAGCTGATAGCTCGACAGCTCGACGACGAGCACGTCGAAGCCGATCGGGTCGCGCACCGCGTCGAGCACGGGTACCCCGATGTTGCCCACCGCGGCGACGCGGTGGCCGGCCGTGGCGAGCAGGTGGGCCGTGAGCTGCACGGTCGTGGTCTTGCCGTTGGTTCCGGTGACGGTGATCCACTCGGCGGCGCGCACCTTGTCGCGCACCCGCCAGGCGAGTTCTATGTCGCCCCATACGGCGATGCCCGCGGCCGCCGCCCACAACAGGAGGGCGTGGTCGGGGTGGAAGCCCGGCGAGACGATCACGAGTTCGGGGGCGAAGTCGGCGAGCCGCTGCGGAACGGTATCGAGGTTCGGCTCGTGCAAGAGCTCGGCGCCGATCACGTCGAGCAGGTCGGCCGTCTCCGCGGGAGCGCTGGCCGCGACGACGAGCACCTCGGCGCCGAGTTCGACGAGCGTGTCTGCCGCGGCGAACCCGGTCATCCCGAGCCCCAGCACGGCTACGCGCAGGCCCTCCCAGTCGGAGTGCCAGCTCGTGAGTGTTGTCAGATCCGTCACGGTCGCGCTGTCGCCCATTCGAGGTAGAAGATTCCGACGCCGGCGGCGACGAAGAGGCCCGCGATAATCCAGAACCTCACCACGACGGTGATCTCGGCCCAGCCCTTGAGTTCGAAGTGGTGGTGGAGGGGGCTCATCAGGAAGATGCGCTTGCCCTTGGTGATCTTGAAGTATGCCCGCTGCAGGATCACCGAACCGGTGACGATGAGGAACAGGCCGCCGATGAACACGAGGAGGAGGTCGGTGCGGGTGAGGATCGCGAGGGCCGCGAGGGCGCCGCCGAGGCCGAGCGAGCCGGTGTCGCCCATGAAGATCTGCGCGGGGCTGGTGTTCCACCAGAGGAATCCGATGAGGCTTCCCACGATGCACGCCGCGATGACGGCGAGGTCGAGCGGGTCACGCACCTGGTAGCACTTGAACGCGAGGTCGACGTCGTCGTAGACATTGGGGTTGAAGCACGACTGGTTGTTCTGCCAGAAGCCGATGAAGATGTACGACGTGATGGCAAGGATCGAGGCCCCGGTTGCCAGGCCGTCGAGACCGTCGGCGACGTTGACGCCGTTCGAGGCGCTCACCACGATGATGATCGACCAGAGGGCGAACAGGATCCCGCCGCCGATCAGGCCGAAGGTCGCGAAGTCGAGCCACTCGATGTCACGCACGAACGAGATGTAGGTGTGCTGCACCCCGTCGAGCATCTTGGAGACCGGGGTCAGATTGTTCTCGTCGGGGAAGTTCAGCGCGATCGCGGCGAAGATCGCTGCGACAATCACTTGGCCGAGGATCTTCGACCAGCCACCGAGGCCGAGGCTGCGCTGGTTGCGCGTCTTCAGGAAGTCGTCGAGGAAGCCGACGGCACCGAGGCCCACCATGAGGAACATCACGAGGAACGCGACGAGCGTGAACGGCGCGTCCGCGACGAGGTGACCGACGAAGTAGCCGAGCACCGCGCCGATGATGAAGACGATGCCGCCCATCGTCGGTGTGCCGCGCTTGGCGTGGTGCGACTGGGGGCCGTCGTCGCGGATGAACTGGCCCCACCCGATGCGGTTGAACAGCTTGATGAACAGCGGTGTGGTGAGCAGCGTGAAGATGAGCGAGAAGCCCGCCCCCGTGAGGAGCGCGATCATTTAGGTCGCCCTTCTTGATCGTGTGGTGAGGGCAAGTCTGTCTACCAGGTCGCCGGGATTCGCGGATGCGCCGCACTTCACGAGCAGCACCACTGGTTCGGTGCGGCTCGATGAGAGCTCGGTGTCCCGCAGCAAATCGTATGCCTCATCGAGGGTATCGACGAGCACCGACTCCCCGTCCCACGAACCTTCGAGGCCGGCAGCGTTATGGATGTGGCGTGCCGACTGCCCGACGACGATGAGCCGTGACACGTTCAGCCGCACGACGAGGCGGCCGATTCGGTCGTGTTCGTCGCGGGAGTCGATGGCGTCGGCGTGTGCGGGCAGGTCGAGTTCGCCCAGCACGGCGACCGAACGGGTTCCGTCGGTGGTGAACTGGGCGAGCGCCTTGAGGGCGTCGGCGGTGGAGCGTGGCGAGCCGTCGGCGGTGTCGTCGACGATCAGGACCCCGGGCTCGGGGCGCGCGACGCGCATGTCGTGGGGGGCCAGCTCGGTGAGCCCGGCGAGGGCCGCGATGGACTGCGCAGTCGGGATGCCCGCCGCGGCCGTCACCGCGAGGGCGGCGAGCACGAGCGGAACCACCGATTCGCCGAGCACGCTGACGGCGACGGGCGCGCTGGAGTCGCCGGAGACGAGCACGAAGCCCGTGCCATCGACGGTCGACTCGATCGCCTCGGCCCGCACGTCGTTCGACGCAGCCAACCCGAAGGTCACGACCCGAGCCGCGAGCTGCTGCGTTGCCTGTGCGAGGGCGGGGTCATCCGCATAGGCGACGACCAAGACCTCGTCGCGCAGACGACCGAGGTCGGATTCAGCGTCGAACAGCACCACGACGTCGGCCTCGGCCGGGTCGGTGGTGAACGTGTGGGCGACATCGGCGAGCAACGCGTCCAGCAGGACGCGGGTTGACGCTGCACGCCTGCCGGCGATGGCGACGATCACACCCGGCCGGCTTCGTCCCAGCCGGCTTCGCGCAGGGCCGCGCGGGCCTCTTCGCGTGCCGAGTAGGGCGTGCGTACGCCCTCGATGTCGCGGTAGTCCTGGTGTCCGGGGCCGGCCCAGAGGATCGAATCACCCTCCTGAGCGAGCGACACGGCGACGCGGATCGCCTTCTCCGGCGGGCTCACCTCGTGCAGTTCGGCCTGATGCTCGGCAAGAGCCGCACCCTCGACGAGGGTCGCGCGGATCGAGGCCGCGTTCTCGAAACGGGGGTGGTGGTCGGTGATCACGAGGATGTCGGAACCCTCGGATGCGACCCGCGCCATCTCGTGCCGCTTGGTCGCGTCGCGGTCGCCGTCGGCGCCGAACACCATGATGACCTTGCCGGTGGTGAAGGTGCGCACGGCATCGAGGGTGTTGAGGAACGCATCGGGGCTGTGGCCGAAGTCGACGAAGACGCTGGGCCCGCGGTCGCCCGAGACGCGCTCCGTGCGGCCGGGGAGGTAGGCGTCGATGCCGCCCTCCGGGTTGTCCTCGCTCGGCTCGAGGGCCTGGCCGATGGCCTCGAGTTCGAAACCCGCCTCGACGAGCATCACGATGGCGAGCGCGCCGTTGGCGGCCATGTGGCGGCCGATGATCGGAACCCGGCTCGATAGCGAACGGCCCTCGGGGCCGGTGAGGGTGAACGCGGTGTACGCGGCCTCCTCGGCCGTGATGTCGACGTTCCACTCCCCCACGACGCCGGGGGTCGACGAGATTGTCGTGAGCGGGATGCGCGACTCGTCGACGACACGCTGGCCGTAGGGCGAGTCGAGCGAGACGACGCCGCGCTTTCCGCGGTCGGGCTGGAAGAGCGGGAGCTTCGCGTAGAAGTACTCCTCCATGTCGGCGTAGTCGTCGAGGTGGTCGTGGCTCAGGTTCGTGAACGCGACGACGTCGAACAGCAGTCCGTCGACGCGGTTGCGGCTGAGGGCCTGGGCGCTCACCTCGACGACGACGGCGCGCACCTCGCTCTCGCGCATGCGGGCGAGCAGGGCGTGCATCTCGCTGGCCTCGGGGGTCGTGAGGCGGCTCACCACGGTGAGGTCGCCGATGTGGCGCTCGGCCGTGGAGCTGAGCCCGGTCACGAGGCCGAGCTGCTTGAGGATGCCCTCGAGCAGGTACGACGTGGAGGTCTTGCCGTTGGTGCCCGTCGTGGCGAACAGCAGCGGCGGGTGCTCGTTGGTGCGGTAGACCCAGGCGGAAATCTCGCCGAGCGCGGCGCGCGGCGAATCGACGACGAGGATGGGGAGCCCGGACGAGGCGGCCAGTTCGGCCCCCGCGGCGTCGGTCAGCACGGCGACGGCGCCGCCCTCCTTGGCACGCTCGGCGTAGCTGGCACCGTGGCTGTGGGCGCCCGGCATGCCGATGTAGAGGTCGCCGGGGTGCAGGTCGGCGGTGGAGAGAGTCACTCCCGTGATCTCCACAGTGTCGAGCGAACCGCGGTGGTCGAGACCGAACGCGCTCGCGAGCTCGGCGAGAGATCGGGCCGACGGATGCTCCGGTCGAAGTACCGGGGGGATCCTGGCGGTCACGCGATTCTCATTTCTCATGTTGTGCTGCTTGTCTGGGTCCCACGTCGCGCATCAGTAGTTGAGCGGGAACTGCGTGGGCGGCACCGTCGAGGGTGCGATCTTGAAGGTCTTGATCACCTGTGTCGTGATCTTCTTGAACGTGGACGCCACGGCGCCCGATGTCTTCATGGTATCCGGCTTGGCAAAGGTGACCACAATCGCGTACTCGGGCGCCTCGGCCGGAACGAGACCGGCGATCGAGATGATGCGGTCGCTGCCGTAACCGCTGGCGTCCGCGACCTCGGCGGTTCCGGTCTTCGCCGCCACGTTGTAGCCGGGGATGGTGAGCGCGTTCTTCAGGCTGCCCTGGTTGACGACGTTCTCCATCATCGCGACCGTCGTGTCGGCGGCGCTTTCGGAGACGACCCGGGTTCCCTCGGTCGACGGCAGTCCGGTCACCGTGCCGTCAGGGAGCGTGCAGCCCTCGACGAGGGTCAGCGGCATGCGGACGCCGTTGTTGCCGAGCGCCTGATAGGCCGAGGCCATCTGCGCCGAGGTCGCCGTCATGCCCTGGCCGAACTGCACGGCGTAGTTGGTGACGGCGTCCCACTGGCTGGTGGGGAGGATGAGACCGGATGATTCGCCCTGGAAGTTCACCGCGGTGAGCGAGTTCAACCCGAACTTCGTCATGTAGTCGCGACGCGCTTCCTTGTTGGGCAGCGAGTCGGTGAGGTACGACGTGCCGATGTTGGACGAGTTCGTGAGGATGCCCGTCGCCGTGTAGCGGATGTCGCCGTGCGCCCAGGAGTCCTTGATCGACTGGCCGTTGCCGAGGTCGCGTCGGCCGGGCACGTTGACCGTGGTCGTCGGTGTGATGGTGCCGGCGTCGAGCAGCGACGCTATGGTGAGCGACTTCATGGTGGAGCCCGGCTCGAACGGTGAGCTGAACGCGCGCGACCCGAGGTCGCTGCTCGAGACACCGTCGACGTTGTTCGGGTCGACCGAGGGGTAGTCGGCGACGGCCATCAGGTGCCCGTCGCTCACACGGACGACGACGATGGTCCCCCAGTCGGCGCCGAGTTCCATCGAGCGCTGGGCGAGGGTCTGCTGGGCGTACCACTGGAAGTCGCTGTCGATCGTGAGCTTGAGGGTGCCGCCGTCGCTGGCTTCCTTGGTCGTGACCGTGCTGCCGGGGATTCGGATGCCGTCGGCCCCACGCTCGTAGGTGGAGGTCCCGTTGGCGCTGCCGACGCACGTGTCCTGCGTGACTTCCAGGCCGTTCTGCGGGCCGTCGGTTCCGATGAAGCCCACGAGGTTGCCGGCCACGCTGCCCATCGGGTAGGTGCGGCTCGGGTGCAGGACGTCGTAGACCCAGGGGATGCCGAGCGCGCGCACCGCGGTGAGCTGTTCGAGCGTCACCGACTTGGCCACGTAGGCGAAGTTCGAGCCGGGCTTCTCGGTGAGGGCGGTCGTGATGTCGGCGACGGTGGCGCCGGTCGCGACCGACAATTCGGCGATGGCGTCGGTGACGGGAACCTCGACGCTCGACGCGCCGTCGTCGGTCTCGCGCTCGAAGGTATTCACGAGCAGAGGGCTCGCGGTGATGTCGAACCGGTCGACGCTGTCGGCGAGGACGTTGCCGTTGGTGTCGACGATGTTGCCGCGGGAACCGTAGGTCGTCTGGCTCACCGACCGCTTGCTCAACGATTCCTTGTTGAGTTCTGCGGCGCTCACGACCTGGATGTCGACGAGGCGCACCACAAACAGAGCGACGACAGCGAAAATGGCGAGAACCGCCAGCGCCGTGCGTCGTTTGGTCTTGCGAGCGTCGTTCACTGCATCGATTCCTTACCTTGACTGCCCGGTTCCCCCGGTTGCCCGGCTCCCCCACTAACCGCGGGAGCCGGCCCGATCGCGATCAGCGGGTGACGGGCGAGGGCAACGTTGTCGGGTTCGACGGTACAGACCCGGGGGTCGGGGCCGTCGCAGGCGCGCCAGCGGCGGCCTGACCCGCGGTCGCGGCGGCGCCGGCGGCCGCCGCGGCAGCAGCCGCGTCCGCGGCTGCCGCCGGGTCCACGGTGGGCGTCGCGGTGACCAGCGGCACGCCCCCGAGCAGCGAGTTGGGAACGAGGCTGCCCGCGCTGCCGGTGATGACGCTCTCGCCGGCGTCGGCGGCCGCCGCCGTGCCGAGGATGGCGCCGTCGGCGAGACGGAGGAAGACGGGGTTGGTGTTGCTCAGCACCATGCCGAGCGACTCGGCCTGCGTCGCGAGGTTCTGCGGCGACGAGAGCATGTCGAGCTGCTCGCTGAGAGCCTGCTGCTCGCGTCCGAGGTCGCGCTGCGAGGTCTGCAGGGCGGCGATGCGGTACGCGCCGTCGGAGACGACGATGCTCAGCAGCAGCTGGGCGATGAACAGCACGAAGAGTCCGGCGACGGCGACGACCGCGTAGACGGCGCGCGGCCGGGCGCGACGCTGTGCGCGGCTCGAGACGATCTCGATGTGGCGCGGGTGCTGTTCTTCGGCGGGGGCGCGCAGCGGTGTGGCGAAAGCAAGGTTGCTCACGTGATTCTCCTCAGTCGTTCGGCGGCGCGCAGTCGCACGGGTGTCGCTCGGGGGTTGGCGGCCTTTTCGGCCTCGGACGCGAGTTCGGCTCCGCGAACGAGCAGCTTGAGTTCAGGGCGGTGTTCGGGAAGCTCGACCGGCAGTCCGGCGGGCGCGGTCGATGCCGATCGGGCCGCGAGGATGCGCTTGACGATGCGGTCCTCGAGCGACTGGTAGGAGAGCACGACGATGCGGCCGCCGACCTCGAGCGTGTCGATCGCCGCGGGAATGGCGCGCTCAAGCACGGCGAGCTCCTGGTTCACCTCGATGCGGAGGGCCTGGAACACCCGCTTCGCGGGGTGACCTGCTCGCTGCACCGCCGCCGGCGTCGCGGCGATGATGACCTCGACGAGCTGCGACGAACGAACGAACGGTTCGATCTCGCGACGCTGCACGATCTTGCTCGCGTAGCGAGGGGCGAGCTTCTCCTCGCCGTAGTCATAGAAGATCCGACGAAGTTCGAATTCGCTGTACTCGGCGAGGATGCGCTCCGCGGTGAGCGGCGACGTCGCATCCATACGCATGTCCAGCGGGGCGTCCTTGGAGTAGGAGAAGCCGCGGTCGACCTCGTCGAGCTGCAGCGACGAGACGCCGAGGTCGAAGAGGTAGGCGGACACCTCGGGGATGCCGAGGGCGTCGAGCGCGTCGGGGATCTCGTCGTAGACGGCGTGCACGAGGTGCACCCGGTCGCCGAACGGCGCGAGACGCTTCCCCGCGATCGCCAGCGCGTCGGTGTCGCGGTCGATGCCGACGAAGGTGATGCCGGGGAAGCGCGTAAGGAAGGCCTCGGCGTGTCCGCCCATTCCCAGGGTGGCGTCGACGAGGACGGCTCCGTCACGTTCGAGCGCGGGGCTTAGGAGCTCGATGCTGCGCTCGAGGTTCACCGGGGTGTGGATGTCGTTGTCGCTCATAATCTTTCGGTTCCTTGCCTCACTGGCACTGATCCCCATCCGGAGTGACCTGACATCGGGGAAGAAAGTCAGGGCAAATCGGCTGGGAGTCACTGCCGGCGATCTAGAAGAGTCCGGGGATCACCTCCTCGTCGGTGTCGGAGAACGCGGCCTCGGTGCTCTCGTAGTAGGCGTTCCAGGTCTCGGTGTCCCAGATCTCGGCGCGGCTGCCCGCTCCGATGATCGTCAGGTCGCGGCCGAGGTTGGCGTAGTCGCGCAGCGTCGCCGGGATGGTGACGCGGTGCTGGTTGTCGGGGCGTTCCTGGCTGGCACCGGAGAGGAACACGCGCAGGAAGTCGCGCGCCTGCTTGTTCGAGACGGGCGCCTGTCGGATCTTCTCGTGCACGTTCTCGAACTCGCGTTCGGTGAAGACGTAGAGGCAGCGTTCCTGACCGCGCGTGATGACAAGCCCGCCGGAGAGCTCGTCGCGAAACTTCGCGGGAAGGATGACCCGGCCTTTGTCGTCGAGCTTGGGGGCGTAGGTGCCAAGAAACACGGAACACTCCCCTTCACTCCGGCCCGGATAGATATCCTCCACTTTACTCCACAATCCACCACAAAACTAGGAAACCCCGGATATATTCCCGTTCTGGGGGCAAACAGCCCAGCAAATATGCGGCGTATAGCGGGTGGAGGGAAATGGAGTGATTTTGGCTGTTTCGGGGCAGTTTTGGGCACAAAAAAAGGACCGACCCGGGGGTCGGTCCTGCTTTTGACGGATGGCGGGGTTTTAGCGGCCTCGTTCGCCCTGGCGCTTGTCCCAGCGATTGCCGAGCCCGTCCATAAACCCGGTGGCCTTCGTCGGCTTGCCCGGTTTGCGTTCGGGGGCGGCGGCCTGCAGCCTGCGCGGCGGGGCGATGGCGAGCAGTACCCCGCCGAACATGATGATGAATCCGAGAACGCCCACCAGCGGCTGCTGGATGACGACGCCGACGAGCAGCGTGGCGATACCGAGTACCGCGAGCAGGGCACCGACCACTACGACCGTGTAGTTGGGCTTACCTCTGCGCTGGCCTACTGTCGCGACGAAATCGGCGTCGTTTTGGTAGAGACCCCGCTCCATCTCTTCCAGGAGACGCTGCTCCTGCTCGGAAAGTGGCATCCTGATCCCCTCCGGCTCGGATTGTTGACGCGATTGAGTTCAATGTTACGCCTCGCGAGGCTCGCTAGGCTATGAGTGTGGCTGAGAGTACGCGGTTAGTTGATCTGGTTCAAGAACGCATAGACGAATTTCTGGAGGATCGGGCACCGCAATTGACGGCGATCGCCCCCGAGATCGACGATTTCCTCGGGTTCTCGCGGGATCTGCTGTCGGGAGGGAAGCGCTTCCGTGCACTCTTCTGTTACTGGGGCTGGCATTCCGTGAGTACCCCGGGAATCGGGTTCGACGTGACGGAAGATGCCACGAGCGTCGACTTCCCCGCCGTCGTGACCGCCGCCGCCGCCCTCGAGGTGTTCCACGCGGCCGCACTCGTGCACGACGACATCATGGACAACTCCGATACGCGCCGCGGCCGTCCGTCGGCCCACAAGCGCTTCGAATCGCTCCACACCGACAACGCGTGGCTCGGCAGCGCCCGTACCTTCGGCGACTCGGCCGGCCTCCTGCTCGGTGACCTGCTGCTCGGTTGGAGCGACGAGGTGTTCGATTCCGGCCTGCGCACGCTCTCCGACCCCGACGCGGCGGCGGCGGCGCGCAAGGAGTTCAACCTCATGCGCACCGAGGTCACCGTGGGCCAGTACCTCGACATCGTCGAGGAGAACGCCTGGCGCAATCACCCCGAGAGCGAGCTGCTCCCCCGCGCCCACCGGGTCATCGTCTACAAGTCGGCGAAGTACAGCGTGGAGGCGCCCCTCGCGATCGGGGCTGCGCTCGGCGGTGCCACGGCCGAACAGACGGAGTCGCTCCGCGGCTTCGGACTCCCACTCGGTGTTGCGTACCAGCTGCGCGACGACCTGCTCGGCGTCTTCGGCGACCCGCAGGTGACGGGAAAACCGGCCGGCGACGACCTGCGCGAGGGCAAGCGCACGGTCATCATCGCGCTCGCCCGGACCGCGCTGCCCGCCAACGCGCGAACGCTCCTCGACGAGTTGCTCGGCGACCCCGAGCTCGACGCCCAGCAGGTGCAGGTCCTGCAGGGCATCATCCGTGAGAGCGGCGCGATCGACCGGGTCGAACGCATCATCGCGCACAACGTGGGTCTGGCGAGGGCGGCCCTACAGGATGCCCCGCTCAGCGCGAGTGCGCGGGCTCAGCTCACGCAGCTTGCCGACACGGTCATCCAGCGCACCGCCTAGTCGCGGTACCGGGTAAAGTGGTACTAGCCCAGCGCCTGGGCGACGCGACGGACCTCGGCCTTGCGCCCGGCGTGCAGTGCTTCGATGGGGCTGACGCCCAAGCTGTCTTCGGGGTTCAACAGCCAGTCCATGGCTTCGTCGTCGGTGAACCCGCTGTCACCGAGCACAACGAGCGTTCCGCGTAGTTCGCTCATGGGCTCGCCGTCGACGATGAACGCGGCGGGGACCTTCCACACGCCGTCGATTTTGCGGGCGAGAAGGGCGCGGTCTTCGATCAGTCTGCGGACCTGGCTGACCTTGATTCCGAGCAGTTCGGTGAGGTCGGGAACGGTGAGCCACGTGGCGTCGGGAGTTTCAGTCACCCATTAAGAGTGCCACGACCGACCTGCTTTCGCCGGTAGTGACGTGCCCAGGACGCAAATGTTTCAGGCAGATTAACCCCAGTCACATCATCCACACTGATTGACTCTCATATACATCTGTGCCACTTTGGAGTAGTCGCACCACAATTGCGTGCGGCACATCCTGGCCGGGAGCAACACGGGGAACTCATGTCACACAACTTCGAGCACGACACGCAGACCACAGCTGGAACGATCCTCTCAGGGCTGGTGCCGACTCCCGCCTCACCGTTTGTGCGTTCGGTCGCCTCGCGCGACCAGAGCAAGTTGAGCAAGACGATGTACGCCACGATGCCCATCCTCGTGGTCGGGTCGCTCGCCCTGTCGATGAACCTCACCGGTCCGATCGAGCGGGTCGAAGCCAAATCGCCATCGAACGACAAGGCGCACAAGCCGGCCGCGGACGACGCCGACGTCGCGATCGAGGACGCGGGCGTGCCCGTCGCGGACGCCACGCCGGAGGGCGAGACCAGCACCGCTGCCGCGCCCGCAACCTACCGCGTCGCCTCCGGTGACACAGTGAGCAGCATCGCCGGCCGGTACGGCCTGTCGACCGCCTCGGTGCTCGCCCTCAACGGCCTCGGCTGGAAGTCGACGATCTTCCCCGGCCAAGAACTGAAGCTGAACTCGGGCGCCGTCGCCGCGGCCCCGGTCGCGATCACAGCGGCTCCGGCCGCCTCGAGCGGACGCTACACGATCGTCAGCGGAGACACGGTGAGCCGCATCGCGTCGAAGTTCGGCGTGACCACGCAGGCCATCCTCAGCGCCAACGGACTCGCCGGCTCGAGCATCATCTACCCCGGACAGTCGCTCGCCATCCCAGGCGGCGCGACCTCCACCGCGCCGGTGAAGGCCGCTCCGGTCAAGGCCACTCCGGTCAAGGCCACGCCGGTATCCGCGCCGGTCACCGCCGCCCCCGTCGCGTCATCCGGCACCTACACCATCGTCTCCGGCGACAACCTCACCAAGATCGCCAGCAAGCTCAAGGTGAGCCTCACGTCACTGCTGAAGGCCAACAACCTCACCACGACGAGCGTCATCTTCGCCGGCCGCACGCTCACCGTGCCCGGCGCGGTCACCGCCTCGGTCCCGACGGCCAGCGCCGGCGCCATCACCCTGCTCGACGCCGAGATGGAGGCCAACGCGCGCGTCATCGTGTCGGTCGGCCGCAACCTGGGCGTCAGCGACTACGGCATCGTCATCGCGCTCGCGACGGCTATGCAGGAGTCGAGCATGCGCAACCTCAACTACGGACACCTCGACTCGGTCGGCCTGTTCCAGCAGCGCCCGAGCTCGGGCTGGGGCTCCGTCGGTCAGCTCACGAACGCGACCCATGCCGCGAAACTCTTCTACGGCGGGCCGACCAACCCGAACAAGGGCATCACCCGCGGCCTGCTCGACATCCCGGGCTGGTCGTCGCTCACCGTGACGCAGGCGGCGCAGAAGGTACAGATCTCGGCGTACCCCGACGCCTACGCGAAATGGGAAGCTTCCGCGCGCTTCTGGCTCGCCGACCTGAAGTAACCGTGGCCCGGCCCGGCGAGGTTGGCGAACACCCCGTGTTGGGAGGGGTCTTGCGGCCCACGATCTTTAGAATGGCCACGTGAGCACGCAGACTACCGACCCGATGATTGGCCGTCTCATCGACGGTCGCTATCAGGTCAAATCGCGCATCGCCCGCGGCGGAATGGCAACCGTCTACCTGGCGACCGACCTGCGCCTCGAGCGTCGCGTCGCGATCAAGATCATGCACGGCCACCTCGCCGACGACAGCCAGTTCAAGGAACGCTTCATCCAGGAGGCGAGAAGCGCCGCGCGTCTCGCCCACCCCAACGTCGTCAACGTCTACGACCAGGGTCAGGACAGCGACATGGCCTACCTCGTGATGGAGTACCTCAACGGCATCACGCTGCGCGACCTGCTCACCGAGCACAAGATCCTCACTCCCGAGCAGACCCTCGACATCCTCGAGGCCGTGCTCGCGGGTCTCGCCGCCGCCCACAAGTCGGGCATCGTCCACCGTGACCTGAAGCCCGAGAACGTGCTGCTGGCCGACGACGGCCGCATCAAGATCGGCGACTTCGGACTGGCCCGTGCCGTGAGCGCGAACACCGCGACGGGTGCCGCCCTGCTCGGCACGATCGCCTACCTCTCCCCCGAACTCGTGACGCGGGGCATCGCCGACGCACGCAGTGACATCTACGCCATCGGCATCATGATGTACGAGATGCTGGCCGGCGAGCAGCCCTTCCGCGGCGAGCAGCCGATGCAGATCGCCTACCAGCACGCCAACGACTCCGTGCCGACGCCGAGCACCAAGAACCCCAACGTGCCGGCCGAGCTCGACGAGCTCGTGCTCTGGGCCACCGCGCGCGAGCCCAACGAACGCCCACGCGACGCGCGCGTGATGCTCGAGCAGGTCATCGAGACACAGAACCAGCTGCAGACGGCGCTGCCCACCGGTGCGACGTCGATCATCCAGCGCACCACCGTGCTTCCGGCCGCCGGCTTCGCCGCCACCACCTTCGGAACCGGCGACCAGACCCAGGTCATCCGCGCCCCACAGCCGTCCGGTCCCGTGGCCCCGGTCTCCGACGCGACGGCCGCGCTCACCGCGCAGGCCACCAAACGCCACAATCGCGCCTGGTGGTGGATCGTGCTGTTCATCCTCCTCGCCGGAGCCGCGGGCGGCGTCGGCTGGGCGCTGAGCTCGGGCCCGCTGTCGCAGGTCACCGTGGAGCCGTCGGACGTGATCGGTCAGAATCCGGATGCCGCGACGGCGGTTCTCACCGAGGCGGGGCTCTCCGTCGCCGACTCACGCGACGAGGTGTTCTCCGTGGACGTGCCCGTCGGCAGCGTCGCCGAGACCGACCCGGCCCTCGGCGTCCCCCTGGCTCGCGACACGGTGGTGGCGCTCAAGATCTCCAAGGGCCCGCAGCCCGTCCCCGTGCCGGAGTTCACCGGCCTGGCCGAGCAGGCCGCAAAAGACCTCGCGACGACGACCGGCTTCCAACCGACCGACAGCGAACGTCGGTTCGACGAGGGAGTCGCCGAAGGCACCGTGCTCGCGACCTACGGCGTCGGTCCCGACGGTGCGCGCATCCAGCTCGCGACCGGCAACGAGTACTTCGACCAGAAGCCTGTGACCTTCCTCGTTTCGGCGGGGGCGGTACCCGACGTGACCGGACTGCCCGTCGACGACGCGATCGCCCTTCTTGGCACCAAGAACATCGCCGCCACGGAGCTGCCCGAACGCGTGTTCAGCAACGACGTCGCCGACGGTGGCGTCGTCAGCATGCAGCCGGTGACCGCCGACACCCCGCTCGCCCCGGGTGACGCCGGAGTGAACCTGGTCGTGTCGAAGGGCCCCGACCTGGTCGAGGTGCCGGATGTCGTTGGCGGATCGCTAGCCGCCGCGCGCGAAGCGCTCGAGGGTGCCGGCTTTGTCGTCGGCGACGTGAATAGCAGCCTTCCCGGCGACTTCCAGAACGACAGGCGCGTAGTCGTCAAGAGCCTGACACCCGGCGACGAGCAACTCCTTCGCGGCGCCACCATCGAGATCAACCTGAACTACTAACGCGTCGACACAGAAAAGGCGGCCCGCCAGAGCGGACCGCCTTTTCTATTCAGGCTGTCAGACCGCCGCGAGCTCTTCCGCCACGAGGAACGCCAACTCGAGCGACTGCATGTGGTTCAGGCGCGGGTCGCAGAGCGACTCGTAGCGCGTCGCGAGGTCGGCCTCGTCGATGTGCTCTGATCCGCCGAGGCACTCGGTGACGTCGTCGCCGGTGAGCTCGATGTGGATGCCACCCGGGTGCGTTCCCGCGGCGCGGTGCGCCTCGAAGAAGCCTTTGACCTCGTCGACCACGTCGTCGAAGCGGCGGGTCTTGTAGCCGGTCGACGTGGTGAGGCCGTTGCCGTGCATCGGATCGGAAACCCAGAGCGGCGTCGCCTCGTGTCCCTTGATGGCCTCGAGCAGCGGCGGCAGCGCGTCGCGCACCTTGCTCGCGCCCATGCGGGTGATGAACGTGAGGCGGCCGGGTTCGCGGTCGGGGTCGAGCTTGTCGATGAGACGCAGCATGTCGTCGGGACTCGTGGTCGGGCCCAGCTTCACACCTATCGGGTTGCGCACGCGCGAGAAGTAGTCGATGTGCGCGCCGTCGAGGTCGCGGGTGCGCTCACCCACCCAGAGGAAGTGCGCGCTCGTGTTGTACGGCGTGCCGGTGCGCGAGTCGATGCGGGTCATGGGGCGCTCGTAGTCCATGAGCAGGCCCTCGTGGCTCGCGTAGAAGTCGACGCGCTTGAGCTCTTCGAAGTCCGCGCCCGCGGCCTCCATGAACTTGATGGCGCGGTCGATGTCGCGGGCGAGCAGTTCGTAGCGCTTGTTCGCCGGGTTGCGGGCGAAGCCCTGGTTCCAGCGGTGCACCTCGCGCAGATCGGCGAAGCCGCCCTGCGTGAAGGCGCGCACGAGGTTCAGCGTCGAGACGGCCGTGTGGTAGCCCTGCACGAGACGCTGCGGGTCGGGGGTGCGCGACTCGGCGGTGAACGGGTAGCCGTTAACGATGTCGCCGCGGTAGGCGGGAAGCGTCACGTCTCCCCGCGTCTCGGTGTCGGTCGAGCGTGGCTTGGCGAACTGGCCGGCCATACGTCCCATCTTGACGATGGGCATGGATGCACCGTAGGTGAGCACCACGGCCATCTGCAGGATGGTCTTCACGCGGTTCTTGATCTGCTCGGCGGTCGCGCCCGCGAAGGTCTCGGCGCAGTCGCCGCCCTGCAGCAGGAACGCGTTGCCGGCAGCGGCACGGGCGAGCTTGCCCCGCAGCTCGTCGACCTCGCCGGCGAAGACGAGGGGCGGGAAGCTGGCGATCTGGCTGCTCGCCTCGGCGACAGCCGCGGCATCCGGCCATTCCGGCTGCTGCTTGATGGGCAGTTCACGCCAATAGTCGAGCCCGGCGATCACTGCTGGATCGGCGAGAACGACTTGCTCTGACGGGTCTACCACGGTATTTCCTTCGTTGGGGATGGGACTGGGCGGGCACGACGGCCCGACTACCGAGCTTATCGGCACGGGGGTGGTGTGTTACGGAGTGCGCGGTCAGCGCTTCGCAGCGCCGGCCTCCGCAGCAGCGCCAGCCTTGGCTGCGGTGCCGGCCTTCGCAGCAGCGGCGCCGAGACGGTCCTTGACGCTCGACGCATAGATGTCGACGTACTCCTGGCCGCTGAGGCGGTTGAGCTCGTACATGATCTCGTCGGTGATGGAGCGCAGGATGAACCGGTCGCCCTCGAGCCCGGCGAAGCGGGAGAAGTCGAGCGGTTCGCCGATGACGATCCCGATGCGCTGCACCTTGGGGATCTTGGTTCCGATCGGCATCACCTTCTCGGTGTCGATCATGGCGACGGGCACGACGGGCACATTGCCCTCGAGGATCATCCGGGCCACGCCGGTGCGGCCGCGGTAGAGCTTGCCGTCGGGGCTGCGGGTTCCCTCGGGATAGATGCCGAGCACCTCGCCGTCGTGCAGAACCTTCAGGCCGGTGTTGAGGCTGGCTTCCGAAGCCTTGCCGCCGGAACGGTCGATGGGCAGCATGCCCGTGCCGTTCATAAACGCCTTCGTGGCCCAGCCCTTGAGGCCGCGACCCTTGAAGTAGTCGCTCTTGGCGAGGAAGAAGATGCGACGGTCGAGCACGAGCGGCAGGAAGACCGAGTCGATGAACGAGAGGTGGTTGCTCGCGATGATGACGCCACCCTTTTTCGGGATGTTGTCGAGACCCGTCACCCACGGACGGAACACCGTCTTCAGGATCGGGCCGGCCACGAGGTTCTTCATGAACCAGTAGAACATCGTTTATCTGCCTCCGCTTGGGGTCACTACTCTAACGCCGGCCCGCGTGGATTCGCGCGAGGTCGGCCGCGCCGACCACCCCCGCGTCGTTCACGAGCTCGGCGATCACGAAGCCGGGTTCGGGGTGGTACCCGCGCGCCGGGAGGTGCTGCAGGAACGATTCGCGGATCGGGTCGAGCAGCAGGTCGCCGGCCACCGACACCCCGCCGCCGAACACGAACACCTGCGGGTCGAGAACGGCGGCGAGGGAGGCGCAGGCCTGTCCGAGCCAGCGGCCCAGCTCCTGCAGCGCGTTCACGGCGCCGGGGTCGCCAGCGGCGATCATCTCGCCGACGATGGTTCCGTTGAGTTCGCCGTGACGCGAGCGCGCGTCGGCGAGGGCGAGACCGATGCCGCCGGCGTCTGCGATGCCGTTGGCCATGCGCAGCAGGGCGCGGCCGGAACCGTACTGTTCGATGCAGCCGCGGGCGCCGCAACCGCAGGGCAGCCCATCGGGCACGACGCGCAGGTGGCCGAGCTCCGCGCCGGCGCCGAAGCCGCCGCGGAAGAGGCGGCCCTGGGTGACGATGGCTCCGCCGACGCCCGTGCCGATGGTGAGCATCGTCATGTCGGTGAGGAGGCGGCCGGCGCCGAACCGGAACTCTGCCCAGCCGGCCGCGTTGGCGTCGTTGTCGACGGTGATGGGGAGGCTCACGCGCTCGGAGATGTAGCGCTGCAGCGGTTCGTTGCGCCAGTCGATGTTCGGGGCGTAGTACACGGTGGATTGGCCCGCGTCGACGAATCCGGCCGCCGCGACGCCGGCGGCGACGACCTCGTGCCCGGCCTGCAGCCTCGTGATCATCGAGGAGACGATGTCGACGATGTGCGCCGCATCCCCGGCCGGTGTCGGCTGGCGGTCTTCGGCGATGATCTCGCCGTTCTCGCTCACGAGCGCTCCGGCGATTTTGGTCCCGCCGATGTCTATTCCGATGGCATGCACGAGGAGTCAGTCTAGTTAGCCGCGGCACACCCCCGCGACTTCGCGGCGTCGGCGGTGGCAAACCCCATTAGAGTAAGAAAAGTCAAGCAGTCCGACCGGTGCCAAAGGAGATACCGTGACCGAATACTTCGTCCCACCCGTGGTGGAGCCGGATCCCGATGCCAACGCGACCGATCTTCTGGTCGCCCGCGTCAAAGCGACGCCCACAGAGCCGCTCTTCGCTCTCCCCACCGCCGACGGCGGTTGGTCCGATCTCTCGGCCGAGGAGTTCCTGCGCCAGGTCGTGGCCCTCGCGAAGGGCTTCATCGCGAACGGCGTCGAGCCGGGCGACAAGGTCGCCTTCATGTGCAAGACCCGGTATGAGTGGACACTCGTCGACTTCGCCCTCTGGTTCAGCGGCGCCATCATGGTGCCGATCTACGAGACGTCCTCGCCCACCCAGGTTCTATGGAACCTCACCGATTCCGGCGCCACGTCGATCATCCTCGAGACCGCCGACCATTTCGCCAAGTTCGACGAGGTGCGCGGCGACATCGACACCATCGAGAACGTATGGCAGGTCGACCTCGGAGACCTGAAGAAGCTCGCGGCATCGGGGGCGGATGTCACGGACGCCGAGGTCGAACGCCGTCGTTCGATCGCCACGGGTTCCGACGTGGCGACACTGATCTACACGTCCGGGTCGACCGGCCGCCCCAAGGGCGTCGTCCTCACCCACTCCAACTTCGTGGAACTCACCAGGAACGCCGCCGTCGTGATGCACGAGGTGCTGGCGCCCGGATCATCCACCCTGCTCTTCATCACGACCGCGCACATCTTCGCCCGCTTCATCTCGGTGCTCTCCATCCACGCCGGCGTGAAGGTCGGCCACCAGCCCGACACCAAGCTGCTGCTGCCGTCGATGGCGTCGTTCCGGCCGACCTTCCTCCTCGCGGTGCCCCGCGTGTTCGAGAAGGTCTACAACTCCTCGGAGCAGAAGGCCGAGAGCGCCGGCAAGGGCAAGATCTTCCGCAAAGCCGCCGACGTGGCGATCGCGCACTCGAAGGCCCTCGACGCGGGCACGGTGCCGCTCGGCCTCAAGCTGCAGTTCGCGCTCTACGACCGGCTCGTGCTCAGCAAGATCCGCGCGGCGCTCGGCGGACGGGTGAAGTTCGCCGTCTCCGGTTCCGCCCCGCTCGGGCCGCGCCTCGGTCACTTCTTCCGCAGCCTCGACCTGCGCATCCTCGAGGGCTACGGACTCACCGAGTCCACCGCGCCGGCGACCGTGAACCTGCCGGACAAGTTCAAGATCGGCACGACCGGACCGGCGCTGCCCGGCGTCGGCATCCGCATCGGCGACGACGGCGAGATCTCGATCAAGGGCGTGAACGTCTTCGGCGGCTACTGGAACAACCCGGAGGCCACGGCCGAGGTCATGGACGGCGAGTGGTTCAAGACCGGCGACATCGGCGCCGTCGACACCGACGGCTATCTCACCATCACCGGACGTAAGAAGGAGATCATCGTCACCGCCGGCGGCAAGAACGTCTCCCCCGCGGCGCTCGAGGATCCGATTCGCGCGAACCCGCTCGTCGGCCAGGTCATCGTGGTGGGCGACAAGAAGCCGTTCATCGCCGCCCTCGTGACGCTCGACGCCGACATGCTGCCGACCTGGCTGAAGAACAACGGCGAGGACACGTCGCTCACTCTCGCCGAGGCATCCGTCAACCCGCGCGTCGTCGCGGAGATCCAGAAGGCCATCGACGCGGCGAACGCGCTCGTGTCGCGGGCCGAGTCGATCCGCAAGTTCGCGATCCTGAAGACCGAACTGACCGAGGCGAGCGGTCATCTGACGCCCAAGCTCAGTATCAAACGGGCCGTGATCCTCGAGGACTTCGCCCAGGAGATCGCGGACCTCTACAGCGACAACAACGCCACGATGGGGTTGAGCCTCAAGTAGCACTGCCCGAAGCAGGCGCTACGCCCACCACTCCGACTGGCGGATGAGCTTCATCGCCTCGCGCTTCGCTTCGGGCTCGAGCCCCTCGATGAAGAGGTGCCCGTCGAGGTGGTCGGTTTCGTGCTGGAGGGCCTGGGCCATGAGGCCGTCGCCTTTCAGCTCGACCGGGTTGCCCTCGAGGTCGATGCCGGTGACGCGGGCGTACGGGTAGCGCAACCGCGGGAAGTAGAAGCCGGGAACCGACAGGCAGCCCTCGTCGACGGTGTGTGGTTCCCCCGACACCTCGACCAGCACCGGGTTGATGATGTACCCGACGACGTCGTCGACGTTGTAGCTGAAGGCGCGCTGTCCGACGCCGATCTGGTTCGCGGCGACGCCGGCGCGGCCCGGCACGCGCACGGTGTCGAGCAGGTCGCCGATGAGTGCCGAGGCTTTGGCGTCGCCCGGGCGGATCGGGTCGCAGGAGGAACGGAGAACGGGGTCGCCGAAGAGGCGGATCTCTCTGACCGTCACGGCGCTACGAGTTACGACGGACGGGCAGGCCGTCGGCGACGAGGGCCGCGAGCTCGCGGGCCGCGTTGCGCGTGATGGGGCGCAGTTCGCGGTAGTTGACGACGGAACCGGCGGCGAGCTGCGGGTCGTACGGGATGCGCACGATCTCGCGCACGCGCGAACGGAAGTGGGCCTCGATCTCCTCGAGCTTGATCAGGTTGGTGCCCTGAGTCGCCGTGTTGAGAGCGACGACGGCATTGCGCACGAGGTCGCCGTAGCCGTTGGCCTCGAGCCAGGTGAGGGTCTCGGAGGCGAGCCTGGCCTCGTCGACGCTGCCGCCCGACACGATCACGATCGAATCGGCGCGCTGCAGGGTGGCCCGCATGACCGAGTGCACGATGCCGGTTCCGCAGTCGGTGAGCACGAGCGAGTAGTACCGCTCGGTGAGGTCGGCGACGACGTTGTAGTCGTTCTCGTCGAACGCCTCGGAGAGCAGCGGGTCGGTGTCGGAAGCCAGCACGTCGAGCCGGGTCTCGTCGCGGGAGACGAGGGTCGAGAAGTCGGTGAAGCCGTTGATCGAGGGGGCGCGGGTCACGACGTCGCGCACGGTCGCGCGGGTCTGCTTGTTGATGCGCTCGGCGAGGGTTCCGCGGTCGGGGTTGGCGTCGATAGCCACGATGCGGTCTTCGCGCGCGTCGGCGAACGCCATCCCCATGATGGTGGTGATCGTGGTCTTTCCGACGCCGCCCTTGCGGGTGAGTACGGGCACGAACCGTGCCGAGCCCTCCCATTGCCGGTCGATGCGGGCCTCGACCGCCTTGCGCTCGCGCACCTTCTGCGAGTCGCCGAGGTTGATAGTGTGCAGCGAGGCGGCGTAGACGAAGGCGGGCCAGCCGCCCTCGGGCGCGTGACGGCGCTTGCCCTTGGTCTCGAGCAGGCGGTCTGCGGTGAGCATCGCCGCGGTCTCGGGAGCGTTCGACGTCTGGCCGCGAAGACGGTCACGGCGGCTGAACTGGCGGTCGGCCGTGGGCAGCTCGGGGATGACCTTCGGCTCGACGACGGGCTCTTCCGGGTGGATGGTCACGTCTTCGGCGACGACCGAGATGGTGGTCGTCGTGGGATCGGCGCTGAGCACGACCTCCCCGGGGTTGATCGTGTTCTCGTCGATCGCGACGGCCACTTCGTCTTCGGGCGCGGAGTGCACCGGCGCGGGCAGCTCGACGTTCACCGTCAGGCTCTCGGGCAGGGCGGCAGCGAGGTCGGCACCGGAGTCGTCGGCGAGCTCGCTGTGGAACTCTCCAGTTTCGGGGGTGGAGTCGGCGGTCTCGTCGTCGAGAACCTGGATCGACCCGTCTTCCCTTATGCGTCTAATAGCCACGGCGGCATTCCCTTTCGGTGCAGTACAACCCTCAGTTTACTGCCCGAGCCGCCGTGGCCCGCCCGCTAGTGCGAAACTACTTCGCCTTGACCTCGAGCAGCAGGTCGCCGCCGTCGACCTGTTGCGTCTTCGGGATCGCCAGACGGACGACGGTTCCGGCGACGCTGGACGTGATGGCGGCCTCCATTTTCATCGCCTCGATGGTCGCGACACTCTGGCCGACCTCGACCGTGTCGCCCACCTCGACCTGCACCGTGACGACGCCGGAGAACGGCGCCGCGACGTGGCCGGGCACCGCGGCATCCGCCTTCTCGGCACTCGCGGTGGTCACCGAAATGCCCCTGTCCCGCACAAACACTGGGCGCAGCTGGCCGTTCAACGTGGCCATCACCGTGCGGATGCCCTTGTCGTCCGCGTCGCCGATCGCCTCGAGCCCGACGAACAGGCTCACGCCCTTGTCGATCGCGACGACGTGCTCGACGCCCTGGTGCAGGCCGTAGAGGTAGTCGGTGGTGTCGAGCACCGAGAGGTCGCCGTAGTTCTCGCGGACCTGCTCGTAGGTCTTCGCCGGAGCGGCGAAGAGCAGACGGTTGAGGGCGGCACGACGGGTCTTGGGGTCGCTGTCAAGGGCCTCGAGGTCGGATGCGCTCAGCTCCTCGACGCCGATTTTAACCGTGCGGCCGGCGAGTACTTTCGATCTGAACGGCTCCGGCCATCCGCCGGGCAGTTCTCCGAGCTCGCCGGCCATAAAGCCGATGACCGAGTCGGGGATGTCGTACTTGGAGGGGTTCTCCTCGAAGTCGGCCGGGTCGGCGTCCGCGGCGGCGAGGGCGAGGGCGAGGTCGCCCACCACCTTCGACGACGGGGTCACCTTGGGCGGGCGTCCGAGCATCTCGTTCGCCGCGGCGTAGAGGTCCTCGATCTTCTCGAACTGGTCGGCCAGGCCGAGGGCGATCGCCTGCTGGCGCAGGTTGGACAGCTGGCCGCCGGGGATCTCGTGCCGGTAGACGCGGCCGGTCGGGCCGGCGAGGCCGGACTCGAAGGGCTTGTAGACGTGGCGCACGGCCTCCCAATAGGGCTCGAGGTCGCTCACGGCCTGCAGCGAGAGGCCGGTGTCACGATCGGTGTGGGCGAGCGCGGCGACGAGCGCCGAGGCGGAGGGCTGGCTCGTGGTGCCGGCCATCGGCGCGCTGGCGACGTCGACCGCGTCGGCGCCCGCGCGGGCCGCAGCGAGCAAGGTGGCCAGCTGGCCGCCGGCGGTGTCGTGCGTGTGCACGTGCACCGGGAGGTCGAAACGCTCCCGCAGGGCGGTGACGAGCGTCTCGGCGGCTCCCGCGCGCATAACGCCGGCCATGTCCTTGATGGCGAGCACGTGCGCGCCGGTGTCGACGATCTGTTCGGCGAGACGCAGGTAGTAGTCGAGGGTGTAGAGCTTCTCGTTCGGGTCGAGCAGGTCGCCCGTGTAGCAGAACGCCACCTCGGCGAGGGTGCTGCCCGTCTCGAGCACCGAGTCGATCGCCGGGCGCATCTGCGAGACGTCATTGAGCGCGTCGAAGATGCGGAAGATGTCGACACCCGTCGACGCGGCCTCGCGCACGAACGCGTCGGTCACCTTCGTCGGGTACGGGGTGTAGCCGACGGTGTTGCGGCCGCGCAGCAGCATCTGGATGTTGATGTTCGGCAGCGCCTCGCGCATCGTGGCCAGGCGTTCCCAGGGGTCTTCGCCGAGGAAGCGCAGCGCGACGTCGTAGGTCGCCCCGCCCCAGGCCTCGACGGAGAGCAGCTCGGGCGTCATGCGCGCGACGTGCGGCAGCACCGCGACCAGGTCGCGGGTGCGCACGCGGGTGGCGAGTAGCGACTGGTGGGCGTCGCGGAACGTGGTGTCCGTCACGGCGAGGGCGGTCTGCGCGCGCAGGGCGGTCGCGAATCCGACGGGGCCGAGCTCGAGCAGCTTCTGTCGAGACCCGGCGGGAGCCTCCGCCTCGAGGTCGACGACCGGCAGCTTGACCTGCGGGCTGATGAGGCCGGCGCCATCGCCGTTGGGCTGGTTGACCGTCACATCGGCGAGCCAGTTGAGGATCTTGGTGCCGCGGTCCTTCGACTGGTGCGAGTTGAGCAGCTGGGGGCGTTCCTCGATGAACGAGGTGCTGAGGTCGCCGGCGATGAAGTCGGGGTCGTCGAGCACGGCCTGCAGGAACGGGATGTTGGTGGAGACACCGCGCAGCCGGAACTCGGCGAGACCACGGCGTGCCCGTGTGACGGCCGCGGCGAAGTTGCGGCCGCGGCACGTCATCTTCACCAGCATGGAGTCGAAGTGCGGGGAGATCTGCGCGCCGGCGCTCACCGTTCCGCCGTCGAGGCGGATGCCCGCGCCGCCGGGCGAGCGGTAGGTGGTGATCTTGCCGGTGTCGGGGCGGAAGCCGGCGGCCGGGTCCTCCGTGGTGATGCGGCACTGCAGGGCGGCGCCGCGCAGGTGGATGTCCTGCTGTTCGAGGCCGAGCTCGGCCAGGCTCTGGCCGAACGCGATGCGCATTTGCGACTGCACGAGGTCGACGTCGGTGACCTCCTCGGTCACGGTGTGCTCGACCTGGATGCGCGGGTTCATCTCGATGAAGAAGTGCTTGCCCGCGCGCTCCCCCACCGTGTCGAGGAGGAACTCGACCGTGCCGGCGTTCACGTAGCCGATCGACTTCGCGAACGCGATGGCGTCGCGGTACATGGCCTGGCGGATGTTCTCGTCGAGGTTCGGCGCGGGGGCGATCTCGATGACCTTCTGGTGGCGCCGCTGCACCGAGCAGTCGCGCTCAAACAGGTGCACGGTGCCGCCGTGGGCGTCAGCGAGGATCTGGACCTCGATGTGACGCGGGCGCACGACGGCCTGCTCGAGGAACATGGTGGCGTCGCCGAAGGCGCTGTCGGCCTCGCGCATCGCTTCCTCGAGCGCTCCCCTGAGTTCTTCCTGTGTGTTCACGCGGCGCATTCCGCGTCCACCGCCTCCGGCGACGGCCTTCGCGAAGATCGGGAAGCCGATGTCGGCGGCCTGCTCGAGCAGCAGTTCGATGTCTTTGCTGGCGGCCGTCGACTTGAGAACGGGCACGTTCGCGGCGATCGCGTGTTCCTTCGCGGTGACCTTGTTGCCTGCCATCTGCAGCACCTTGGTGGGCGGGCCGATGAAGGTGATGCCCGCGGCCGCGGCGGCCTGTGCGAGGTCGGGATTCTCGGAGAGGAAGCCATAACCCGGGTAAATGGCGTCCGCGCCGCACTCGACGGCGACCCGGATGATCTCGTCGACGTCGAGGTACGCGCGCACCGGGTGACCCGGCTCGCCGATCTGGTATGCCTCGTCGGCCTTCAGCCGGTGCATCGAGTTGCGGTCCTCGTAGGGGAACACCGCCACGGTCTTGGCACCGAGCTCGTAGGCAGCCCGGAAAGCACGGATCGCAATTTCACCTCGGTTGGCGACGAGAATCTTCTTGAACAATTGAGCCCCTTCGGCACACCGCAGACGTTTAGGTTCTTTAAGACTAGTGAAGGTATCGTCGTTACTCGTGCATGTACTCAGCGTCAGTTCCCTCAAGGGGGGTGTGGGCAAGACCACGGTCACCCTTGGACTCGCCTCTGCCGCCTTCGCGAAAGGCCTGCGAACGCTCGTGGTGGACCTCGATCCACAAGCCGACGTTTCGACCGGCATGGATATCGACGTCACGGGTCGCCTGAATATCGCGGATGTGCTCGCGTCGCCGAAAGAAAAAGTCGTTCGAGCAGCGATCGCCCCGAGCGGGTGGACCCGCGGACGCCCCGGCAAGATCGACGTCCTCATCGGTTCGCCCTCGGCCATCAACTTCGACGGCCCTCACCCGAGCATCCGGGAGATCTGGAAGCTCGAGGAGGCCCTCGCCAACGTCGAGAGCGACTACGACCTCGTTCTCATCGACTGCGCGCCATCGCTCAACGCCCTCACGCGCACCGCGTGGGCGGCGAGCGACCGCGTGACGGTCGTCACCGAGCCCGGCCTGTTCTCGGTCGCGGCCGCCGACCGCGCCCTGCGCGCGATCGAGGAGATCCGCCGTGGTCTCTCCCCCCGGCTGCAGCCGCTCGGCATCATCGTGAACCGCGTGCGCATCCAGTCGCTCGAGCACCAGTTCCGCATCAAGGAACTGCGCGACATGTTCGGCCCGCTCGTGCTCAGCCCGCAGCTGCCGGAGCGCACCTCGCTTCAGCAGGCGCAGGGTGCCGCGAAGCCGCTGCACGTCTGGCCGGGCGAGAGTGCCGAGGAGATGGCCCACAACTTCGACCAGCTGCTCGACCGCATTATGCGCACGGCGAAGATCGGTGACTACAGCGAGGTTCGCTGAGCCGCGACATCCTGACATAAAAAATCCCCGGCTCATCGCGAGCCGGGGTTTTTTGTGTCTGAGTGCCAGCTAGCTGGCCTTGCTCACGCGGCGCTTGGCCAGTTCGTCTGCCGGGTCTTCGGCCGCGACCGAGTCGAGCTCGATGAGGCTGGTCTCGACCTCGCGCAGCACCTTGCCCACGGCGATGCCGAAGACGCCCTGGCCGCGGCTGACGAGGTCGATGACCTCGTCGTTGCTCGTGCACAGGTAGACGCTCGCGCCGTCGCTCATCAGCGTGGTCTGGGCCAGGTCGTTGATGCCCGACTCGCGCAGCTGGTTCACGGCGATGCGGATCTGCTGCAGGGAAATGCCGGTGTCGAGCAGGCGCTTGACGAGCTTGAGAACGAGGATGTCGCGGAAACCGTAGAGGCGCTGCGACCCGCTGCCGGCCGCTCCGCGCACGGTGGGGACGACGAGGTCGGTGCGGGCCCAGTAGTCGAGCTGGCGGTAGCTGATGCCTGCGGCACGGGCGGCTACGGCGCCGCGGTAGCCGGTGGCGTCGTCGTGGTCGGGCATTCCGTCGGTGAAGAGGAGGCCTAGGTCGTAGCGGGATGCCTCGCTACGGCTGAGTTCACTCATGGCTCTGTCCTCTTAACCTTCATCGTGAAGTTGACGCTTAATGTTGTCGAACTCCACGGTACCGAGACACCCGACGCTCGTGCGGCTCATCCGGCGAAACTGCCCGGCGTGTCGCACGTGCTGATATTCGACGGTACTACGAATCGAGTCGCGTGAGGGCAGACCGGATGAGACTGCTGCGGACGATTTCGAGTTGGCTCGCGATCTCGCGGGCCATTTCGGCCGCTTTGGCGCGGCTGGAGGCGTCTTTGCGACGGGCGACGGGCATAAGCGCGTTCTCGATCAGACCGAGCTCACGCTCGGCCGCCGCGCGGAATCCGCGGAGGTGCCGCGGCTCGATTCCCGAGCGCTGCAGCTCGACGAGCGACTTGAGGACGGCGAGCACGTCTTCGCCGAAGGTGTCGGCGGCGACGATGAGCGAGGCGGATACCGCGTCGTTGAGCAGCATCGCGTTCGCGCCCGCCTCGCGTACGAGTTCGTCGCGCGACAGTCGGCGTTCGGCGCTGAGCATGGAGGGCGCCTGCACGGCTCCGCCGGGCAACTCGGGCTGGCGGCCGGCGTCGAGTTCGTCGAGGTAGCCGCGGATGACCTTGAGCGGCAGGTAGTGGTCGCGCTGCATGCTGAGCACGAACCGCAGGCGGTCCATGTCGGCGCCCGAGAACTTGCGGTAGCCCGAGTCGGTGCGGGCGGGGGTGATCAGCTGGCGTTCCTCGAGAAAGCGGAGCTTCGACGGGGTGAGGTCGGGAAACTCAGGGTTCAGCTTGGCGAGCACCTGCCCGATGCTCAACAGACCCGAACCCCCAGGCACACCGGCCTGGGCGGCTGCTCGAGCCACTATTTACCAGCCGCGGTCGCGAGGTCGACGCGCGAAGCGTAGAACGTGAGGCGGAACTTGCCCACCTGCACCTCGGACCGGTCGCCGAGCGCCTCGGTGGCGATGCGCTCGCCGTTGAGGTAGGTGCCGTTGAGCGAGCCGAGGTCTTTAACCTCGAAGCGCGTGCCGTGGCGCAGGAACTGCGCGTGACGACGCGAGACGGTGACGTCGTCGAGGAAGATGTCCGCCTCGGGGTGACGCCCGGCGGTGGTCACGTCTGCATCGAGCAGGAAGCGTGCGCCGGCGGTGGGACCGCGACGCACGATGAGGAGGGCCGAACCGGACGGGAGTGCCGCGATGGCTTCTTGCTCTTCGGCCGATACCTCTCCCTCGAGAGCGGCAAGCTGCGCGCCGAATTCGTTGCCGAATGTCAGCGTCGTGTCGTTTTCCTGGGGCACGTTGGCTTTTTCCTCTTGCGCTCTGGGGGCATCTCGGGTCGGGTTCTCGTCAGCGGGATCGTCGCCTGGTCGATTCATGTCAGAACGGTCCGGAATCTCGGAATCAGTCATCGTGAACCTCCCATACTGGCCAAACGCCCGGCTAGCCAGCCGGCTAGAGCGAGCCGCTTGACCGGCCTTGCTGATTGTCCAGCGTAACGGATGCGGGGCCGGTTCCGAGTCGAAAGAATCCGCAACTGTTAGTGAAGCCGGGAAACCCGCGCTGCCTCGCGCAGATAGACGCCCCCGGCCCACCAGTAGAGGAACGCTCCCCACAGCGCGAACGCGAACCCGACGGGCACGGCGACGGGCGCGGTAACGGGGAACGCGTGCGCGATCATGATGATCGGCAGCGCGTAGAACAGGCAGAATGTCGCCACCTTGCCGAGGTGGTGCACCGGCAGCGGTCCGTACCCGTGGTTGGCCAGCACGACGCCGACGACGAGCAGCATGACGTCCCGCCCCACGATGGCGGCGAGGAGCCACCAGGGCAGGATCTCCCGCGCTGCCAGTCCGACGAGAGCCGCGAAGATGAACAGCCGGTCTGCGGCGGGGTCGAGCAGCTGGCCCAGACGGGTTATCTGGTGGAACCGCCGCGCGATCACGCCGTCGAGGTAGTCGGTCACGCTCGAAATCACCAGCACGAGCAGGGCGAGAGCGTCGTCGCCGCGCAGGATGAGCACGAGGAACACGGGCACCAACGCCAGCCGCAGGAAACTGAGGATGTTCGGCACGGTGAACACCCTCGAGCTGACCGTGGGCGCATCGTCGGCTGTCACAAGACAGGAGTCTAGTCACGCCTGCGGTTCTACCATTTATGCCATGGGTCCTCTCGCCGTGGTCGTCACTATCGCCGCCGCGGTGTGCGTCGTCGCCTGGGTGCTGTCGCTCGTCACCCACGACCATTCTTGGGTCGACAGGTTCTGGTCGATCGTCCCGGTGGCCTACGTGTGGGTCTTCGCCCTGTCCGCCGGACTCGACGACGCGCGCCTCACCGTGATGGCGGTTCTCGTGACGCTCTGGGGCGCCCGCCTCACCTTCAACTTCGCGAGGAAGGGCGGCTACACCGGCACGGAGGACTATCGTTGGGCGGTTCTGCGGGGCCGGATGCGACGCTGGCAGTTCGGTTTCTTCAACCTCTTCTTCATCGTGCTGTACCAGAACACCGTGCTGGTGCTGCTCGCGCTGCCGGCCCTCACCGCTTGGCAACACCGCGGAACCCCCTTCGGCGCGGTGGACGGGCTGCTCGCCGCGGTCTTCGTCGCCCTGCTCGTGGGCGAGACGGTCGCCGACGAACAGCAGTGGCGGTTCCATGCGTGGAAACGCGCACGGGGCGCGGCCGGTCCACGGTTTCTGCAGACGGGATTGTGGCGCCTTTCGCGACATCCGAATTTCTTCTTCGAACAGGCGCAGTGGTGGGTGTTCTTCCTCATCGGCGCCTCGGCCGCCGGCTCGCTGCTGCAGTGGACGGTGCTCGGACCGCTGCTGCTCACGCTGCTGTTCGTCGGATCGACGATCTTCACCGAGAGCATCACGCGCGGCAAATACCCGGAGTACGCCGAGTACCAGGCGACGACCTCGGCCATCGTGCCGTGGTGGCCGCGGCGCCGGAGGGTCGCTCCCCCGGCCCCGGCGACGGACGTATAGCGTTGACGCATGTCCTGCATCCGATTCAACACCCCGGCGCAGCGCCAGGCCATGCGCGACCACGCCCCCGTCATGCTCACGCCCGAGGAGGCGGCCGCGCTGCATCCCGCCCCCGCGGTGACCGAGTCGAAGATCGCGCGGTTGCGACTGCTCGCGACCCACGAGAACCCGAAGATCCGCGAGAGCGTAGCGAGCAGCTACCACGCGCCCGAAGACCTGTTCGAGGCACTCGCCCACGATCCCGACGCGGGCGTGCGCGCATGCCTGGCCCGCAACGAGTCGGTGCCGTGCGACATCCTGCGTTCGCTCGCCGACGACGAGTCGGAGACGGTGCGCGGCTGGCTCGCCGTCAACTTCTTCGTTCCGGCCGACGTGATGGACCGGCTCGCCGACGACGCCTCCGACACCGTGCGCTCGCTCGTGCGCTGGAAATCGGAGCTCGCGGTCGCGAACTAGCGGCGGTCAGTCGTTCGAGCGTCCGTTACGCCAGTAGCCCATAAAGGCCACCTGCCCGCGGTCGATGCCCACGTCGCGCACGAGGTAGCGGCGGATGCTCGTGATGGCGCCCGCCTCGCCCGCGACCCAGGCGTAGAGGCTCGCCCCCTCCGGCGCCTCCGGCACGTCCCAGAGGATCGCGTCGGGATCGGTCGACTCGACGACGGTCTGCGCGGCTGCCGCGAGCGTCGATCCGACGACGTCGGGTCGGTCGGCGACCCACTCGTGGACGGCGGGAAGCAGTCGGCCGCCGGGGGCAGCGTCGTCCCTCGAGATCCAGTCGACGGTAACCCGCGCGGAGTGGCGGATCTCGAAGCGGTCGGCGGCGTCCGGAATCTCGATGATGGCGTGGGCCGCGCGCTCGGGCGGCAGGGACTCGAGGATGGATGCGATGGCGGGCGCCGCCGTGGCGTCGCCCACGAGCAGCAGGTTCCGCGCCGCTCCCGGGTGCCAGTCGCTTCCGGCGCTCGACTTCTCGCTCAGCGCGTCCGGTCCGATGACGATGATCTCGGCGCCGACGCTCACGGCCGCCAGCCAGCGCGCTGCCGGACCGTCGCCGTGCACGACGAAGTCCACATCGAGCTCGCGCTCGAGCGGGCGGATGTCGCGCACCGTGTAGACCCGGAGCGGATTGCGTGCCTCGTTGGGCAGCGCGCGCCACTTCGAGTACCAGTGGCCGTCGGCCAACGGCTGTGCGTCGTCCCAGCCACAGTCGCTGAAGCCGATCCCGGGGAGCGGGAAGACGAGGTTGATGCGCTGGTCGAGGCCGAGCGTGCCGAACGTCGCGAGGTCGTCGCCGGTGAAGGTGACGCGCACGAAGTGCTCGCTCAACGGGGTCACGCGACGCACCCGCACCCGGAACGGCCGGTACGCCGGACGGGAATCCGGGACGGTCGTCGGTCGGGCGACGAGCGTCTCGCTGGAAGTAAGCATCGCCTAAGTATGGCAGACCTAACCTCGGCCACCTATTCGCGCGATCAGCACGCCCGTCCGGTCCGCCGGATAATACCGGGCGCCAGCGGGCCGGGCAACGCCTCCGACGCAGGCCGTATCCTGAACCCATGACGAGGCGCGGGGCTGACCCCATCTACGGAGTGGCAATCGGTGCCGGGCGCACCCTGTTCGGTCTGCTCGGTGTCAAACCGACGGTGACGGGAGCGGAGCACCTTCCCGAGACCGGGGGCGCCGTGCTCGCGATCACCCACTTCGGCTACCTGGACTTCGCCCTCACCGAGTGGGTGGTGTGGATGCGCAACCGCCGCCACGTGCGCTTCCTCGCGACCAAGGGAGCGTTCGACAAGCCGGGCGTCGGATTCCTGCTGCGCGGCATGCGCCACATCCCGGTCGACATGAAGGCCGGAGCCGACGCCTACCGCCTCGCCGTGCGGGCGCTGCGCGACGGCGAGATGCTCGGCATCTTCCCCGAGGGCGGCGTGAGCGCCTCGTTCGAGGTGCGTGAACTCAAGTCGGGCGCGATCCGCATGGCCGCCGAGGCCGGCGTGCCGGTGATCCCCGTCGCGGTGTGGGGCGGCCAGCGCCTGCTCACGAAGGCGGTCGGATCGACGCTCCGCCAGAAGTTCGGTGTGCCCGTCGGCTTCGCGATCGGGGCGCCCATCCTCCCCAGCGAGACGGATGACGCGGCCGCCGTAACCCGTGAGCTGCAGCACACGCTGCAGTCGCTGGTCCACTCGCTGCAGGAGCGCTACCCCACCGACGGCACCGGCGCCTGGTGGCAGCCCGCCCGACTCGGCGGAACCGCGCCCACCCCCGAGGTCGCCGCCGTCGCCGAGAAAGCTCGCAAGGAGCGCAAGGCCCGCGAGGCCGCGGAGAAGCGGGCGTAGTCGTGAGCAACGTCACGGCGCCCGGTTCGGTGCGCGTCGACAGTTGGATCTGGGCGGTTCGCGTGCTCAAGACGCGTTCGGCCGCGACCGCCGCGAGCAAGGCCGGGCACGTGCGAGTGAACGACGAGCGCGCCAAGGCCGCGCAGCCGGTGCGCATCGGCGACGAGGTGCGGGTGCGCACCGGAGAGGGTGAACGCATCCTCATCGTGCGGCGGCTCATCGTGAAGCGCGTGAGCGCGCCCGTCGCCGCCGAATGCTTCGAGGACCTCACTCCCCCGCCCCCTCCGCGTGAGGAGCGCGTGCTCACCGCCGTGCGTGACCGCGGCGCCGGGCGGCCGACCAAAAAGGACCGACGCGACATCGACAGGTTGCTGGGCGAACACCCCGGCCCCTAGTCAGCCTCCTCCCCGCGACGTATCGTCGAAGGATGAGCGACTCCACCTACACGGCCCAACTCGTCGGCAGCGACGGCACCGAGAGCATCGAACTGGAATTCATCGGCGGTCTGCCGCAGAAGAGCTTCGTGCGGCCGGTCTCCGGCGACAACGAGGGCGAAGAGATGCTCTGGGAGCTCGTCGACGGCGGCGAAGGCAGCGAGAACGCGAGCGAGTTCGAGTACCGCCAAGCCGGCTGGCCGGGTGCCGACTACTCGTGACCGGCGCGTCGGCTCGCGGCCCGTTCGCACAGGTCCGCGGGGCCGTTGACCGCAACGTCGCGACGTGGCGCTCGCACCTGCTCACCACGTTCTCGGGAAGCAGCGACGGCAAACCGCGCTGGGTAGACAAAATCGCCGACGGCGACGACGCCGGGTACTTCGGCGTGGGTTCGGCGGCCTGGGCCGTGCACGGCGGCATCCCGACGCTCGTCGCGGGCATCCGCGCCCTGCTGATGCAGACGCTGCACCCCGGCGCGATGGCGGGTGTGCACGACTGGTCGCGCTATCGCGAGGATCCGCTCGGGCGGCTCTCCGGCACGATCCAATGGCTCGTCACCGTGACCTTCGCGGACACCGCTGTGGCGGTGGCCGAGTCATCCAGAGTCGGTCGCTTTCATGACCGCGTCGTCGGCGAATATTCGGATGCGCAGGGGGTCACCCGGCCCTATGCCGCGGGCGACCCCGAGTTGCTCGCCTGGGTGCACGTGGTATTCACCGACGCGTTCCTGTCCTGCCACGAGCTGTGGGGCGGCCCGATCCCGGGTGGCGCGGACGCCTACGTGCGCGAGTGGGCGAAGGCCGGGGAACTCGTCGGGGTGCAGGCGCCCCCGCGCTCCGAGGCCGAACTGCGCGCGCAACTCGATTCCTTCCGCGCGGCCGGCACGCTGAAGAGCGACGAACGCGTCGCCGAGGCCGTGCGGTTCATCCGCAATCCGCCGCTGCGCAGATCGATGCTTCCCGCCTACCGCGTTCTGTTCGCGGGCGCGGTGGCCTCGATCCCCCGCGAATACCGGGACATGCTCGGGCTCAAGCGGTCGCCGCTGCCCGTCGTGTTCGCCACCCGTGTCGTGCTGCGTTTTGTGGGCGCGGTGCTGGGCACGGAGTCGACCTCGGAGGTCGCGGCCAGGGCCCGGATCGCCCGGCTAGGCCTCGTCGGGCCGCGCCTCTAGTCCTGCCACTGCCCGCTCTTCGGGATCACGAGCGGGGTGTGCGACACCGGGTCGTCGATCACGAGGCAGGACAGGCCGAACACGTCGTCGACGAGCTCGGCGGTCACGACGTCACGCGGTGCGCCGGTCGTGACGATCTCGCCGTCCTTCATCACGATGAGGTGGGAGGCGTAGCGCGCGGCGTGGTTGAGGTCGTGCAGCACGGCCACGATCGTGTTGCCGGCGCGGTGCAGGTTGGCGAAGAGATCGAGCAGGTCGATCTGATGGGCGATGTCGAGATAGGTCGTCGGTTCGTCGAGCAGCAGGATGGGGGTCTGCTGAGCGAGGGCCATCGCGACCCACACGCGTTGGCGCTGGCCGCCCGAGAGTTCGTCGAGCTGGCGGGTAGCAAGCGACTCGACACTCGTCGCCTCCATCGCGGCCCAGAGGGCGGCCTCGTCGGACGCCGACCACTGCCGGATGAGATTCTGGTGCGGGTAGCGCCCCCGGGCGACGAGGTCGGCGACGGTGATGCCCTCGGGCGCCACCGAGGTCTGTGGCAGCAGGCCGATCGTGCGCGCGACCTCCTTCGGCTTGTACCGGTCGATCGCCTTGCCGTCGAGCACCACGCTGCCGGCGCCCGGCTTGAGCAAGCGGGCGAAGGACCGCAGCAGGGTCGACTTGCCGCACGCGTTGGGACCGACGATCACGGTGAACGAACCGTCGGGGATCTCCGCCGAGAGGTCGCGCGAGATGACCCGCTGGTCGTAGGCCAGGGTCACCCCGTCGGCGTGCAGTCGTGGTGCGGTCATGTCTGTTTCCTTGCCTGGCTGATGAGGAGACCGATGAGATAGAGTCCGCCGATCACGACGGTGACCATGCCGACCGGCACCGCGGCCGGCAGCACGTGCTGGGCGACGAAGTCGGCGGCGAGCAGCAGCAACGCGCCGGTCAGGGCGCTCGCTACGAGCGGCACGCCCGCGCTCCTCGTCAGGCGGCTCGCGATCTGCGGGGCCGCGAGCGCGACGAAGGCGATCGGCCCGGAGCTCGCGGTGACGACGGCGATGAGCGCGACGCCCACAACGAGCAGGGCGAGCCGCGCGGGTTCCACGCGCATGCCGTGCGCTTTCGCCGCGTCGTCGCCGAGCTCGAGCTGGCGCAGCCCGCCGCTGAGCACCAGCACGAGGACGGCGAGCACCCCCAGCACAGCGAAGGCGGGGAGGGCCTGCTCCCAGCCGACGAGCGAGATCGATCCGGCGCCCCAGATCGAGGCCGCCATCGCCACCTCGACCTGGGCCCGCAGCAGCAGCCAGGTGTTGAAGGCGTGCAGGATCGCGGTCACGGCGATGCCCACGATGATGAGCCGGAAACCCTGGATGCCGCGGCGGTAGGCCAGCAGGTAGACGACGAGCGCGCTCGCCAGGCCGCCCACGACGGCCCCGCCCGCGGTCGACAGGTAGCTGTCGCCGACGAGGGTGATGACGAGCAGCGCGCCGGTGTACGAACCGGTGGCGAACCCGATGATGTCGGGAGAGCCGAGCGGGTTGCGGGTGAGCGACTGGAAGACCGCGCCCGACAGCGCGAGCGCCGCGCCGAACACGAGGGCGACGAGCACGCGCGGCAGCCGCCACTCGAGCACGATCGTCGTGGCGAAGCCACCGTCGGTGGCGAACATGGCGGTGACCACCTGGCCGACGCTGAGCGGGTAGTCGCCGGTTCCGAGCGCGACGAGCGAGAGCACGAGCAGGGCGACGGCGAGCGAGCCGAGCACCACGAGCTGCCGTTTGGCGACGACGGTGCCGAGCAGGGGAAGGCGAACGGATGACGCGGACCTGCGGGCCTTGGCGGCGGCCGTCTGCGCGCTCGTCGCATCCGGGGCCGGCGCATTCCCGGCGGCCGCATCCGTCACGGCGTTCACAGGCCGAACGCCTTCTGGCGGCGCACCAGCGCGATGAGCACGGGAGCCCCGATGCAGGCGGTCACGATGCCGGCGGGCAGTTCGCCGGGGCGCAACACGACCCGGCCGACGACGTCGGCGACGAGCAGGAGGATCGGGCCGAGCACGATCGAGTAGGCCACGATCCAGCGCTGGTCGGGGCCGACCATCCAGCGCGCGACGTGCGGCACCATCAGGCCGACAAAGGCGATCGGTCCGGCGATGGCTGTGGCTCCCCCGGCGAGCAGGCTCACCGCGACGATCGCGAGGGTGCGCGTCAGCCGCACTCGCGCGCCGAGCGACGAGGCGAGGTCGTCGCCCAGCGAGATCGCGTTGAGCGACCGGGAGATGAGGAAGGCGAGCACGCAGCCGACGGCGACGAAGGGCAGCACCGGAACGAACCCGTCCCAGCCGCGACCTTCGAGCGAGCCCGACTCCCACGCCTGCATGGCGGCGAATCCTTCCGGGTCGGCGAGCAACATGGCCGAGACGATTCCGCTCAACACCGCCCCGAGCGCGACGCCGGTGAGGGTCAGGCGGACCGGGCTGGCGCCCTCGCGGCCGATCGAGCCGATCACGTAGACGACCATGGTCGCGAGCAGAGCGCCGCCGAACGCGAACCAGAGGTAGCCCTGCACGGTCGTGATGCCGAGCACGCCTACCGCGATCGCGACGGCGAACGCCGAACCGGAGGTCACACCGAGGATGCCGGGGTCGGCGAGCGGATTGCGCGTCACCGCCTGGGTGAGGGCGCCCGCCACACCGAGGGCGAGGCCCGCGACGATCGCGATGCACGTGCGGGGAAGCCGCGAGTCGAGCAACACGATCGCGTCGTTCGACTGCCGCGCCCCGCCGAAGAGCGTCTGCGCGATCACGTCGAGCGGGATCTGACGCGAACCGATGGTGATGCTGGCGGCGACGGCGAGGACGAGGAGCACAATGGCCACCGCGAGACCGGCAGCGCGGGTCGGCACAGAGCGCACCCGCGCTGGTGCGTTCACGGATTTCTCGGCGGTCATTTGGTCTTAGCTTAGGCTACCCTTGCATGTGCACCGGCCCGACCGATGCCACCAGTTCCGTTCCGAAGCCCGTCGATCCGCGCGCCCGGCACTACCAGGAAGGCTCATCACCGCATGAGATTCAGAACCGCAGGCGTGGCCGCAATCGCCGTCGCCGCCCTCGCCCTCACCGCCTGCTCCGGCGGCACCGCGCCCGTCGACGAGGGATCGTCCGACTCCGGCGCGTCGAGCGAGGCGTTCCCCGTCACCGTGTCGACCGAGTTCGGCGACGTCACGGTCGAGGAAAAGCCCGTGCGCATCGTCGCCCTGGGCTGGGGCGATGCCGAGACCGCGCTCGCCCTCGGCGTGCAGCCGGTCGGCGCCTCCGACTGGCTCAGCTTCGGCGGCGAGGGTGTCGGACCCTGGGCGGAGGGTCTCTACGACACCGCCCCCGAGATCATCGAGACGCTCGAACCCTCGTACGAGGCGATCGCGGCCCTCGAGCCCGACCTGATTCTCGACACGAAGAGCTCGGGCGACCAGGAGCGCTACGACAAGCTCTCGTCGATCGCGACGACCGTCGGGGTGCCCGAGGGCAAGACCAGCTACCTCACCACCATGGACGAGCAGATGGACCTCGTCTCGAGCGCGCTCGGCCTGAAAGAGAAGGGCGACGAGCTGCTCGCCGAGGTCGACGCGACCTACGAGGAGGCCGCGGCCGCACACCCCGAGTGGGAGGGACTCACCGTCTCCGCCGCTACCAAGACCAGTGAAGGCTGGGGTGCCTACATCGAGGGCAGCGAGCGTGTGAGCTTCCTCGAGCGCCTCGGCTTCGCGCAGTCGCCCGAGATCGCGGCACTACCCGCCAACTCGAGCGGCTTCTCGGTCGACATCTCGAGCGAGCAGCTCGACCTGCTCGACGCCGACCTCATCGTCGCCTTCCCGATCTTCATCCCCACCACCGAGATCACCGAGGACCCGCTCTTCGCGGCCATCCCGGCGGTCGCCGCCGGCCACTCGGTCGTCATCGACGGCGACATCTCGGCGGCGTACTCGCTCGGCACGACCCTCGCCGCGAAGTACTCCATCGAGAACCTGGTACCGAAGATCGCCGACGCGCTCGGCTAGTCGCAACAGGAAAAAGCCCGGCACACGCTCACGCGGGTGCCGGGCTTTTCGTTTGCCGTTACGCCGTCGGCGGGGTGGTGCGCACCTTGGGCGCCCTGGCCTGGGCCTGCTGGCCGGCGAGGGCGGCGCCGGCGGCGGTTCCGGTGGCGCGGCCCGTGACGATCTCGGCGATGTCGATGCCGGTGAGGTCGCGCACGATCTGGGTCGCGGTGGCCAGCTGGGTGGCGACGTTCTGGCCCACCTGCTCGGTGCCGCTTCCGTCGGACGAGATGACCGTCATGTTGTTGATCGCGGAGAGCGGCTCGGAGGCCGCGCGCACGATGTCTGGCAGCTGGCCGATGACCTGCTGGCGCAGCAGGTCGTCGGCGCGTTCCTCGAGGGCGTCGGCCTTGGCGCGGGTCGCCTCGGCCTCGGCGGCGCCCTTGACGCGGATCGAGTTGGCCTCGGCCTCGCCCTCGGCACGCAGGGCCTCGGCAGCCGCGATACGGCGGTTCTTCTCGGCGACACCCTCTGCCTCGGTCGCTTCCGCGGCGCTGCGACGGCGGTTGCGCTCGGCCAGACCCTCGGCCTCGACGGCCTCGGAGCTCGCCTTGCGCGCATCACGGTTGGAGTTGGCCGCGGCTACGGCCGCGGCGGCGGTCGCCTCCGCGTTCTTCTGCACGGCGTACGACTCGGCGTCGGCGACGGCGCGGATCTCGGCGTCGAGCTCCTGCTTGCGCAGGCCCACCCGGGAGGCGGCGTTGATCTCGTCCTGGGCGATGACGCCCTGCTGCGCGATCGACTCGGCGAGCGGGCGGGCGGCGGCCGCTTCGGCGCGGGCCTTGTCGGTCTCCTTCTGGATCTCGGCGTTGCGCAGGTCGAGCTTTCGCTGCTGCTCGGCGACGGCCTGGTCGGCCGAGATGCGGGCCTCTTCGGAGGCCTGGCGGGAGACGGACTCGGCGATCTCGGCGACCTGCTTCACGCGGGCGGCCTCGGCACGCCCGAGGTCGCGGATGTAGCCGTTGTCGTCGTCGATCTCCTTGATCTGCAGCGTGTCGATCTGCAGGCCCTGCACGTCGAGCGACTCCCGCACCGCCTCGAGCACCTGGCCCTGCAGGGCGGAACGGTTGGTGATGATCTCGGTCACCGTGAGCTGGCCGACGATGGAACGCACGGAACCGCTCAGGACCTCTTCGGTGGATGTCTCGATCTGATCCTGCTGGTTGAGGAACCGCTGGGCGGCGGCGCGCACCATCGACTCCGAACCGCCGACCTTGACGACGGCGACGGCGTTCACCTTGATCGTGATGGCGTCTTTGGTCTGGGCCGTCGCCTGCACGTTGAGCTGGCGGCTGCGCAGGCTGAGCTTGAAGTGCGCTTCGACGACCGGCATAACGAAGACGCGCGAACCGAACACGACACGCTGGCCGCCGTTCTCGTCTTCCGCGTCGCCCTGCTTCTTGACGGTCTTCTGCCGCGAGGTGACGATGATCGCCTCGTCGGGCTTCGCGACCTTGATACCGCGCAGGAAGGTGAACAGGATGACGAGGACGACGATGACGACGATGACGACGATGCCGCCGGTCACGATCGCATCCGCGGGCAGGGGGGTTTCCATGTGAGCTCTCCTGGGGGGTCGTGGTGCCCTCCCAGTATGTCGGAGAGTGTGGAATTCCGCTCAGTTGTTTGCGGGCAGCGCCCGACGCGAGAGCCGGTCGCCGACGAGGTTGGCCGGGAACAGCAGCAGGAGCGCCCACAACCCGACGGCCGGGAAGACGAGCACAACGACGAGCGCCACCACCATCGCGACGGTACTGGCCAGCGCCGCGTGCAGCGTCAGTGTTCCACGCACGTCCTCCTGCTGCAGGGCGGGAATCCTGATCGCGATCCACTGGATCACGGTCGTGGCCCCGGAGGCGACGCACATCGTTCCGACGTAGAGCGCCGAGGTGAGCGGATGGTCCGCCACCGAGAACGACACGAGCTCGGTGGGGAACGGCAGGAAGGCGATGCTCGCCATCCAGAAGAAATTGGCCCACACCAGCGGCTGCGTGTAGCCGACGAGCCGGTTGAACAGGGCGTGGTGGATCAGCCAGAACCGGCAGATCACGGCGAAGCTGAGGGCGAACGCGAAGAGTTCGCTGCCGTGGTCGGCGAAGAGCGAGCCGACACCATCGGACCGGACATCGGCGGCGGTGTCGACGAGCGGCAGAACCAACAGGGTCGCGGCGATCGCGACGACCGCATCGCTGAGGTTGACGAGCCGGTCGAATCCACGCTGGGCAGCCATGCACCGATTATGGCCCAGGTGCTACATTCGTGGCGTGGCCGAGCAATGGATCGCTTTCCACCGTCCCAGCGACGGGGAACTTACCGGATACCTCTCACCGGTGGGAGACGGCGTCTTCGTGCCGCTCAACCTGATCGGCCATCCCCTCGGCGATGCGGGCTCGCGACTGCAGTGCGAATCGGTTCTCGCGGACCGCGGGCTGACCTCGCTCGCCAACTACTGGTGGGTGCTCTCCCCGCGGCCGTTCCCGCCGGTCTCCCCCGACGGGCCCGGCCTCGACCTGCGCGATCCGCGGCCGGGCTGGGAGTGGCGCCGGGTCGTCATCGTCGACCTCGACCAGGACGAGTGCGTGGTGCGGCCCGCGCTGCCGTTCCCCGAGGAGGAGAACGCCAGCGCGGGCATCACGCTGCCGGCCGACGACATCCTGCGGGTCGGACCGCCACACACCCACTAGCGAAAAGGGAACTCAGGCGGCCTCGAGGTCGGCGATCACGAGTTTCGTCATGCCCATCATCGCCTGCATCGCGCGGGCCGAGCGCTCCGGGTCGGGCCCGCCGATCAGGCTCCCCAACACCGACGGCACGATCTGCCACGACAGGCCCCAGCGATCCTTAAGCCAGCCGCACTGGTCGGGTCGCCCGCCGTTCGCGATCAGCGCGTCCCAGTAGCGGTCGATCTCCGCCTGTGTTTCCACCTGCACGAAGAACGAGATGGCCTCGGTGAACGGCTTTCCCGGCCCGGCGTTCAGTGCCTGCACCTCGAGCCCGTCGATCTCGAAGGTCACCGACATCGCGGTACCGGCCGGCATCGGGCCGCCCTCGGGATACCGGTTCACCGAGACGATGCGGCTGTCGGGGAAGAGGGAGACGTAGAACTCCGCGGCCTCTTCGGCTTGGGAGTCGAACCAGAGAAACGGCGTGATCGACGACATGGTGATCCTCACTCTCGACGGTGGAGGGTCGACGGTGACCCGGTCGCATCGTAGCCAGCGCCGGCAGGGCCGCGGAAGACGCACCGCGCCGATGCCAGACTGGTGCTATGGCCAGAATCCGAGACCGCGGCGAGCCGCAGCCGACCGCCCAGCAGCTCGTCCCCTACCTCAAGGAGCGCATCTACGTCAGCTTCATCGGCCTCGCCGTGTTGCTCGCACTGAGCGTGCACGGCGAGGAGACCGAGGCGTTCACGGCCGTCACCTCCCTCCTGATCGCGGCCGTCGGGGCGGGTCTCGCGGGCCTCATCTCCGAGATCGTCGCCCACCTCGCGGTGAAGGGCAGTCTTCCGGATGCCACGGAGCTGCGTTTCCTCGTGCGCGTCTCCTCCGGCGCCCTCGCCACGATCGTCCTCCCGGTCGTCATCCTGCTGCTCGCGGCGGCCGGCGTGCTGTCGGTGCCGCTCGCGCTGACCGTCGCGGTCTGGATCATGGCGGTCACGCTCGGCGCCATCGGCTATATCGCGGTCTTCCGCGCGAGCCTCGCCTGGTGGAAGAAGCTCGCGGTCTTCCTGGGCCTAGTGCTGTTCGGCTTGGTCGTCGTGGGGGTGCAGCTGCTCGCCCACGGCTGATTCGCCGGCCAGGCTCTGCCGTTCGCAGTAGCCGTAGAAGCCCACGAACGCGACGAGGGACACCGCGATGCCGGCGACGAACGCCGGCCCGGCGGGTGTGCGCCAGGCGAGGTCGCCGGACGCGAACACCAGCGCTCCCGCGATGAAGACGAGGCTCGCGATCTGCGCCTGGAAGATCCAGCGGAACGCGCTCCAGCGCGCGTCGACGAGCAGCCAGACGTTGACCATTCCCGGGAGCGTGAGGATGGCACCGACCACGCGGCCGGTGAGCGGGGTGAGCTGCCACGCCCATGCGTCGAGGAACGCGGCCGGCGCGACGAACAGCGCGAGACCGAACGCGAACGCGACGATGCCCACGAGCGCGACGGCGATGCGCGCGGGCCGAGGGATCGCGTAGTCGCGCCGTTCGAGAGTTCCCGGGTCGGCGCGCCAGTTGCGCGCGGCCGCCACCAGTACGAGCACCGGCGTCGTCAGGTAGAGCGTGACCCAGGTGTAGAACGAGATGTGCCCGAAGTGGAAGCGGTCCCAGTGCAGGAAGGTCGTGACCGCGAGGAGCGATGCGAACACGATGACGGCGGGGAAGCCGTACTTCACCCGGTGCCACCGGTCGGTGCGCAGCACGTGCACGAAGAAGACGATGCCTCCCGCGTAGGCACAGCCGAGGAACATCGCCGTGAGCGCCGGCTGGATGGTCCAGGCGAAGGTCGCATCGGTGTCGTCCGGCAGCAGGTAGAGCAGCACGACCGCCGCGCCCAGGAACGGCAGGATGATCGCCGCGATCACCCTGGTGTAGGTGAGAACCCGGTCGGACGCACCCGGAGACTGCCCCGCGCTCACTCCAGTGCCTCCGTGACGGCGTCGAGGATCGACAGTTCGCGTCCGGCGACGCGGGCGATGGAGAACCGTCCCGCGTCCGGCGACGCGAGGATCTGCTCGACGAGGGCGCCGTGGAAGGCGAACGCGGCGGCGTTGTAGATGCCGGCCTCCTCGCGCAGCCGGTCGGCGGCGCCGAGCAGCCGACCCGCCCGGTCGATCTGGCCGTCGGTCGCGGCGACCGCGACGAGACCCTCGAGTCCGTAGGCGACGCCGTCGTCGTGGCCGAGTCGCGCCGAGATGCCCAGCGTCTCGTGGAAGGCTCGGTGGGCCGGTTCGACCTCGCCGAGCAGCAGCCGCGCCCAGCCGAGGTGGTTCAGCGCGATGGTCTCGCCGAGGTCGTCGTTCTCGGCGCGGGCGATGGCGAGACTCTCCTCGAAGCGGTTGAGCGCGCCGCGCACCTTGTTCTGCAGCAGCGCGACCCGGCCGAGGCTGACCAGCGCCATCGACTCCCCCCAGACGTCGTGCGACTCGCGGAAGAGCGACAGGCTCGTCTCGAGCTGCTCGTTGGCGGCATCCGCGTCGGGGGTGCCCGCGGCGAGCAGCGACAGGGCGATCGAGACCCGTGCGAGTGCCTCGCCGCCCGGATCGCCCTGCTCGCGGAACAGCCGGGCACTCTCGGCGAGACCCGCCGCCACCGTGTCATCCGGTTCCTGCCAGAAAACGATGGCCTTCGTGAAGTAGAGCGCGATCGCCCTCGTGCGGTCGGCGAGCGGCGCTCCCGACGAGAGCACGCGGTCCATCCAGCCGCGCACTTCCCCGAGCAGTCCGCCTACCCACCAGTAGATGTAGAGGGTCCAGGCGAACTCTGCGGCCCGGTCGAGTTCGCCGCCCTCGATGAGGTAGCGCACAGCCGAGCGCAGGTTGTTGCGGTCGTCGCCGAGACGCGCGACGAGTTCGCGCTGCCGCCGGCCCTCGAGGTCGGCCTCCATCACCCGGCCGGTCTCGACGTAGTAGTCGGCGTGCCTGGCGAGTACCTCGTCGAGCGCGCCCTCGCCCACCAGCTGTTCGAGCGCGTACTCGCGCACGGTGGCGAGCACGGTGAAGTACGACCGGTCGCCCCTGTCCTGTTCGCGCACGAGGGAGTTGTCGACGAGCACGCCGAGGCTCGTCAGCGGATCGGCCACGCGGTCGGCGGCAACGTATTCCGCCGCCTCGAGGAAGAAGCCGCCCTCGAACACGCCGAGGGTCGCGAGCAGGCGCTTCTCGTCGTCGGCGAGCAGTTCGGTGCTCCACTCGATCGTGCCGCGGAGGGTCTGCTGGCGGGCCGGCAGGTCGCGCATCCCGCCCACCAGCATCGGCAGCCGGCGGTCGAGCCGCTCGAGCATCACCGCGGGCGACAGCACGCGGATGCGGGCCGCGGCGAGCTCGATCGCGAGCGGCACGCCGTCGAGCGCCACGGAGATGCGCGCGACCGACTCCACGTTCGCGTCGGAGAGCTCGAAATCGGGCTTCACCGCGTGCACCCGCTCGACGAACAGGGCCACGGCCGGCACGAGCGCGACCTCGGCGGGGTCGAGCCGCCGCGAGACCTGCGGCAGGGTGAGCGGGCCGACCTCGTAGCTGCGCTCGGCCGAGAGGCGCACGAGCGTGCGGCTCGTGAGGAGCAGGGTGACGCCGGGGGCCGCCGCGAGCAGGGAGCCGAGCGTCGTCGCGGCCGGCAGCACCTGCTCGAAGTTGTCGAGCACGAGCAGCAGCCGCCGGTTGCGCACGGCCATCTCGAGCTTCTCCTCGAGCGGTGCATCACCGGTGTCGCGCACGCCGAGGGCCGCCGCGATGGCGTTGACCACGAGCCCCGGGTCGTGCACGGGGGCGAGGTCGACGAAGACCACTCCCCCGGGAAACCGGTCGGCGACGCGGTCGGCCGCCTCGATCGCCAGACGGCTCTTGCCGATACCGCCGGGGCCGGTGAGAGTGATCAGGCGGTTCTCGTCGTGCCGCAGCATCCGCTCGATCTCGAGGACATCCTCCTCACGCCCGATCAGCTGGGTGAGCGGATGCGGCAGCGAACGCCAGGCCGGAGCCGGTTCGTCGGGCGGCGGCGACGACGAGGGGGCCGAGGCGGGTGTGCGGCTCTGGTCGAACCGTTCGGCGAGGAGCGTCGCGAGGTCGCCCTCGATGAGCGACTGGAGTTCGTGCGGGGTGGTGAAGTACTTGAACGACGCGGTGTCGTCGGAACGCACGCGGTCGAGCAGCTCAGCGAGTCGCGGCTCGCGGTTGTCCGCCGGCTCTTTGATGTAGATGAGTTTCGGAAGAGCGGGAGCGAGCAGGTACTCGTCTTCCAGACCGGAGACGGTTTCGCCGGGGGCGACCCAGCCGTAGCGCTCCCAGTAGAGGCCGACGAAGACGTCGCTCTGCTCGAGGTAGGCGCGGTAGAGGTCGCGCGGGGCGTGCGGCCTCGCCCCCAGCTCGAACATCACGGGCGCGAGGTGCAGCCGTTCCGCTGCCGCGCGCGCCGATTTACGCTCCGCAGCCAGTTCTTTCAGGGTGCTGCTGATGAAGATTCTGAGTCGTTGGTCGGGTGTGCGAATCGTGGGTGGCATTCGATCCATGGTCGGAAGTCTGGGGCCGGACGGGCACCCGTGTCTAGTCGCTCGCGGGGGCCCGGAGCGGCGAGTAGGCATGCTACATGACCAAAACACCGGATCGCCCCCGCCCCCTCATCCTCCTCTCGCTCGAGTCGCCCGGGGAGGTCGCGACGGAACTCGAGCGGCGGTTCGGCACCGACTACCGCATCGTCGTGACCGGGAATGTGGCGGATGCCGTGGGCCGGGTGCGCGAGGCGAAGAGCGTCGGAGAGGAGGTCGCCCTGGTGCTCGGCGACTCGGCCGACGCGGCGCTCTACGTCGAGACGCGTCGCCACCATCCGGACGCGCGGCGCGGATTCGTGCTCGCGTGGGGAGCGTGGGCCACGCAGCAGACGTCTGCGGCGGTGCTCTCGCTGATGGCCGCGAACCACATCGACTACTACGTGGTGCGTCCGCGGGCCTCCCCCGACGAGTCGTTCAACCGCGGCATCACCGACTTCCTGCGCGACTACCAGCGGGCGACGGCGACCGACGTGATCGACGTCACGATGACGGGCGGCAGCGTCGATCTGGCCCGCCGGCACGGACTGTCGACCGAGCTCCCCGACTCGGGCGTCGACGTCGCGATCGTCGGCGCCGGACCCGCCGGGCTCGCCGCCGCGGTGTACGCGGCGAGCGAGGGGCTCGACACCCTCGTGATCGAACGGCGGGCGGTGGGTGGGCAGGCCGGTTCGTCGTCGCTCATCCGCAACTACCTCGGCTTCTCGCGCGGGGTCTCCGGCTCGGAGCTCGCCGAGCGGGCCTATCAGCAGGCGTGGATCTTCGGCGCGCGGTTCGCGGTGACGCGCGAGGTCGTCGGGGTGGCCTCGGCCGACGGCGGGTTCGTGCTCGAGGTGGCGCCGGGCGAGCTCGTGACGGCGGGCGCCGTCGTGCTCGCGGCCGGCGTCTCGTACCGCCGGCTCGCCCTGCCGGGGCTCGCCGGATTTCTCGGCACCTCGGTGTTCTACGGCGTCTCGGCCCTCGAGGCCCGCGCGCAGACGGCTCGGGTCGTCTACGTCGTCGGTGGTGGCAACTCGGCCGGGCAGGCGGCGCTGCATCTCGCCCGATACGCCGCCTCGGTCTCGCTCGTGGTGCGCGGGCCGAACCTCGCCGCCAGCATGTCGCAGTACCTGATCGACGAACTGGCCGCCGCGGGTGTCGGCATCGTCACCGAGGCGAAGGTGGTGGGCGGCGGCGGTTCCGGAAGACTGGAGACCATCACGCTGCGCGACCGCGTCACCGGCCGCGAGTCGAGCGTGCGCTGCGACGCCCTGTTCATCACGATCGGTGCCGCCCCGCACACCGACTGGCTGCCGCCCGAGGTGCTGCGCGACCGCTGGGGGTACGTGCTGACCGGGGCGGAGATCGTGGCCGAGGGCGGACGGCGCGCGTGGCCGCACGAACGCGCCCCCGGTGCCCTGGAGACCTCGCTGGCCGGCCTCTTCGCGGTGGGCGACGTGCGGCGCGCCTCGATCAAGCGGGTCGCGTCGGCCGTCGGCGAAGGCTCGGTCGTGGTGAGCGCCGTTCACCAGCACCTGGCGGCGACGCGGTCGCCCTTGTAGCCGTGCCGCCGCTACTCGCCGCCGAACCGCCGCACGAACGCGCGCACGAGGGCGGCGGGCTCGGTGACGTCGGAACCCCGGATCAGCTCGACGACATCGCCGTAGGCGTCCGGCGCGAAGTAGCCGTTGTCGCGGTAGATCCGGATGCGGGTGAGCATGCTCGCGAGCGAGAGTTCGGGGTGGAACTGGGTGGCGTAGACGTTGTGGCCGATGCGGAACGCCTGCACGGGGCAGCGGTCGCCCCTCGCGAGCAGCACCGCGCCGTCGGGCAGCACCGCGCACGCCTCCTTGTGCCCGACGAAGGCGTCGAAGTCCCGGTCGAGGCGGCCGAAGAGCTGGTCGGTCTCGCCGTCGGCGGTGAGGGCGACGCGGGTGGGACCGGCTGTCTCTGGGTAGCTGTCGTCGACGACGCCGCCGAGGTGGCTCGTCAGCAGCCCGATGCCGTAGCAGGCGCCGAAGAACGGGAAGTCGCGCTCGATGATCTCGTCGATCAGCGTGCCGAGTTCCCGCTCGACCCTGGACTGCACCGCCGTCTTCGCTGCGGGGGCATCGCTGGCGTTGAAGGGGCTGCCGCCCACGATGACACCGGAATAGTCGTCGAGGTCGATGGCCGGCATCGGCGCCGCCTCGAGCCGCACCCGGTCGAGCTCGTCCGGGTCGAGCCCGCCGGCTTCGAGGAAGCCCCGGTACTCGTCGTCCGCGGCTTCGTCGTCGTCGCGGGTGGCGAGCAGCAGGAACGGTTTCACTTCTTCATGCTATTCGGGCCGGCCGGACGCCGCCGGAGTGTGTCTGCGTGTGACCGTCAACGGCCGCGCAGCTGGGGGAACTGGTCGTCGCGCCACTCGTCGCGCAGCCGTTCCCCTGAGGCGGCCGCGGCGTTCTCGCGCTCGCGCAGCTCCACCCGTCGGATCTTCCCCGAGCTCGTCTTGGGCAGTTCGAAGAACTCGAGGCGGCGCACGCGCATAAACGGCGGCAGCGACACCCGGGCGTGACGCAGCACCTCGAGCGCCGTCTCTTCGGTCGGGTCCCAGCCGGCGGCGAGCACGACGTAGGCCTTCGTGATGTTGAGTCGCGTGTCATCCGGAGCGGGCACGACCGCGGCCTCGGCGACCGCCGGGTGCTCTATGAGGGCGCTCTCCACCTCGAACGGGCTGACCTTGTAGTCGCTCGACTTGAAGATGTCGTCGGTGCGGCCGATGAAGGTGATGTAGCCGTTCTCGTCGCGGCTGGCGACGTCGCCGGTGTGGAAGTAGCCGTCGCGGATCACGTCGGCGCTGCGCTCGGGGTCGCCGTAGTAGCCGGCCATGAGGTTCACGGCGGGGGTCGACAGGTCGAGACAGATCTCGCCCTCGTCGGCCGGCCGGCCGGTGAGCGGGTCGAGGAGCACCACCTCGACGCCGGGCAGCGGCAGCCCCATCGACCCGGCCTTGAGCGTGGAGCCGGGCGAGTTGGCGACGATCGCCGTGGTCTCGGTCTGACCGTAGCCGTCGCGGATGACGAGCCCCCACGCCCGCTGCACCTGGCTGATGACCTCGGGGTTGAGCGGCTCGCCCGCCGACAGGGTCTCGCGAAGGCTCGTCGGCCGGTCGCCCAGCGCCGACTGGATGAGCATGCGCCACACCGTCGGCGGGGCGCAGAAGGTGGTGACCTCGGCGCGGTCGAGCTGCGCGCGCAGGGCGGCCGGATCGAATCTGCCGTAGTTGAAGACGAACACGGTGGCCTCGGCGATCCACGGCGCGAAGAAGCAGCTCCAGGCGTGCTTGCCCCAGCCTGGGGAGCTGATCGCGAGGTGCACGTCGTGCTTCTGAACGCCGAGCCAGTAGGTCGTCGTGAGGTGGCCGACGGGGTACGACGACTGGGTGTGGACCACCATCTTGGGTTTGCTGGTCGTTCCCGAGGTGAAGTAGACGATGGATGCATCGGAGGTGTCGACCACGACGCCCGGCTTGGTGGCGCTGGCGTCGACCGAGGCCGAGAACGGCGTCCATCCCTGCGACTCCCCCACGGCGATGCGCGTGTAGTCGCCCGCGACGCCCTCGAACTTCGCCGTGTCTTCGGCGTTCACGATCACGTGGCGCACGCCGGCGCGGTCGACCCGGTCGGCGAGGTCGGCGGTTCCGAGCACGGTCGAGGTGGGCAGGATCACCGCGCCGAGTTTCATGATCGCGAGCATCGACTCCCAGAGTTCCACCTGGTTGCCGAGCATCAGCATCACGTGGTCGCCGCGCGCGACGCCCAGCGAGGCGAACCAGTTCGCGACCTGGTCGCTGCGGGCGGCCATCTCGGCGAAGGTCACCTTTTGCTCGCTGCCGTCCTCCTCGACGATCCACAGCGCGACGGCATCGTTGCCCTCCGCGATCACGTCGAACCAGTCGACCGCCCAGTTGAAGTGGTCGCCCACGTCGGGCCACTCGAACTGCGCCACGGCCCTGGCGCCGTCGGTGCGGAGGTCGAGCAGCTGGTCGCGGGCGGCTCGGAAGGCGGTGGTCGCGGGGGAATCGGTCATTGATCCATCATCACCCTCTTCGGGAGGCCGCCGCAGCTTCGCACGGGCCGTGCCACCCGACGTGCGCGGCGGCTCTGCAGCCGGCTGCTCCGCCTACGTGGTCAGGTCGTCCGCGTCATCCGAAATCGGGCGGTTCGTTCCGATCATCCGTCGGATACCCCAGGTGAGCACCCACAGCACCACACCGATCGCGAGCAGCACCCCGGCGATCTGATACTGCTCGACGGGCCGGCCCGACGACCACGGCAGCACGAGATAGGCGCAGGACAGGGCACCGATGACCGGCAGCACCCGTCCGGCGTTGAAGTGTTTGTGGTCGACGCTGTCACGGCGCAACACCAGCACCGTGCCGTTGACGATGGTGAAGACCGTGAGCAGCAGCAGCGACGTGGTTCCGCCGAGGAGCGCCACGACCGAGCCCTCGGTGTCGAGCGACACGTAGGTGATGAGCCCCAGGGCGATGATCGTCGTCACCAGGATCGACACCCACGGCGTCTGGCGGCCGGGGTGCACACGACCGAGCACGGAGGGAACCACACCGTGCTTGCTCATGCCGTAGAGCAGCCGGCTCGCCATCATCATGTTGATCAGCGCACTGTTGGCCACCGCGAACATCGAGATGAAGGGGATGAGGTCGGAGATCGGGAAGCCCGGCGCGGCCGTCTGCACCACCGTGACGAGCGGGGTCTCGTTGCCGGCGAGTTCGCCGATGGGCACGATCGCCACCGCGCAGATCGAGACGAGTACGTAGATCACCGCGGTGATGCCGAGGCCGGTGAGCATGATGCGCGGGAAGATGCGGCTCGGGTCTTTGGTCTCCTCCGCCATGTTCACCGAGTCCTCGAACCCCACCATGGCGAAGAACGCGAGCGAGGTGGCCGTGCTGACGGCGAGCAGCACGCCCTTGTCTTCGGGGGTGTCGAAGGCGACCACGCGGGAGAAGTCGGCGTTGCCGCCCCCGATCGCCCAGAAGCCGATCAGGATGACGAAGAGTAGGCCGGATAACTCGACGAGGGTGAGCACCACGTTGAGCATCACGCTCTCGGTGACCCCGCGGAAGTTGACGAGCATCACGAGGAGGATGAACGACACCGCGATGAGCAGCACCGTGCCGACGCCGACGTCGAGCCCGAAGCCCGCCACGAGGTTGACGGCGAAGGCGCGCGACGCCGCCGACGCCGAGGTGATGCCCGACGACATCACCACGAAGCAGACGATGAAGCTGAAGAACTGGATGCCGAACGCCTTGTGCACGTAGAGCGCGGCGCCCGCGGCCTGCGGGTACTTCGTGACGAGTTCGAGGTACGAGAAGGCCGTGACGGTAGCGACGGCGAACGCGACGAGGAACGGCAGCCACGCGGCTCCCCCGACCTCGGCGGCGACCTGGCCGGTGAGGGCGTAGATGCCCGTACCGAGGATGTCGCCGACGATGAACAGCAGCAGCAGCTTGGGGCCGATCGCCCGCTTGAGTTCGGTGGGCTGCTCCGCCTCCGGTTTTGCCTGTGTGGCACTCATGGTGACTCCCGCGACATCGAGGGGATAGGGCTGACTGCCCTCGATGATGCTCCTAGGCGCCGGAATGGGCAAGAGGCGCGCGGCGCGCCTCTATCCCCGCGGGCACGGAACGCTGCACCCAGAGCACCGTCATCACGGCGAGCGACACGGCGGCGAGGCACATGATCTGGCTCGCGAGCAGCAGCGCGTGGGTCGTGGCGAGCGACGTGTCGAGGGCGAGCGTCGCCGCGAAAGCAAGCGACGCGACGATCAGCACGCCGCCGACGAGGGCGCCCAACACGGTGAGGGCCCGCGTGCCGGAGTTGCTGCGCACGGGCGGTGTTCCGCGGTCGGGGAGCACGAGGTGGGCGAGCGCCATCACCCCGGTAACGAGCAGGAGGCCCGCGACCACGTCGCTCGTGCGGTGCCAGCCGAACGCGAGCAGCTGCACGACGACCACGCCGAGCGCGACGGACACGGCGAGCGCCGCGACCGTCCGGACCCTGGGCGGCAAGACGATGAGCAGCGCGAACAGCACGGACGCGTAGGCGACGGTGTGCCCGCTCGGAAGCGTGTTCTCCGACACGTCGCCCACGAAGTCGGGGCGGGCGAGCAGTCCGTTCTTGAGCAGTTGGGAGAGGACCGTGCTCACCAGCACCACCCCGACGGCGCGCCCGGTCGGGCGGAAGCGGCGCAGCAGCACCCCCAGCAGAACCAGCAGCGCGAGCGCGATGGCGATGTTGGGCGTACTGACGAGAGACAGCAGGCCACCGGGGCTGGCGCGGAAGGTCGAGGCGTCGAGCGCGCGGTTCTCGAGCACCTGGCCGGGGCGGGTGAGCACGCCCACGACGTACACGGCGGTGAAGCCGACCGCGCTCAGCACGAGTACGACGGCCGAAGCCGCCCGGTTCGGCCTGGTTCGCGGCACCACAATACGCATCGGGTAAGGCTACAAACTCCGGCTGGGATCTGGCTGCCGACGCGGCGCAAGCCCCGAGAGTTTGCTTCCGGTTCGTCGGTACAAGGGGGCAAGATCGGCGTATGCCCACGATCGCACCCATGCTGGCCAAGGCCGTCGACACCGTTCCCGCCCACGACAGCGTGGAGGGCGGTCTGGCCTTCGAGCCGAAATGGGACGGCTTCCGCGCCATCGTGCACTTCGACGGATCATCCGTAGAAATCGAGAGCCGCGGCTCGAAGCCGCTCACCCGCTATTTCCCCGAGCTGGTGGAGGCCTTCGCGCGCCTGCTGCCCTCACCGTGCGTCATCGACGGCGAGATCGTGGTGCGCAGCGGCCCGGCGGGGAACGAACGGCTCGACTGGGAGGCGTTGTCGGCGCGCATCCACCCGGCGGAGTCGCGGGTGCGCAGACTCGCCGCGGAGACCCCGGCGATGTTCGTCGCCTTCGACCTGCTCGGCCTCGGCGAACCCGGCCTCGACGCGTCGAGTCTCGTCGACAGGCCCTTCGGCGAGCGCCGGGCCGCGCTGGAAGAGCTGGTCGCACCCCTCGGCGACCCGGTGCACCTCACGCGCATCACGACCGACACCGACGTCGCCCGCGGGTGGCTCACCGAGTTCGAGGGGGCGGGCCTCGACGGCGTCGTCGCGAAGCCGCTGGCCGCTGCCTACGCCCCTGGCAAACGCATCATGCTCAAGGTGAAGCACCACCGCACCGCCGACGTCGTCGTGCTCGGCTACCGGGTGCACAAGAGCGGCGTCGGCGTCGGGTCGCTGCTGCTCGGCCTCTACGACGACGAGGGCGAGCTGCGCAACGTCGGCGGCGCGTCGGCGTTCAGCGACGCGCGGCGGTTGGAGCTCGTCGAGGAGCTCGAACCGCTCGTGCAGCGCGACGACTCGGGAGAGTTGGTGAAGGGCGAGACCGAGCGCAGCCGGTTCTCGGCGGGCAAGGACGTCTCGTTCGTGCGGCTGGAGCCGACCCGCGTGGTCGAGGTGCGGTACGACCAGATGGAGGGCGACCGTTTCCGGCACACCGCGCAGTTCGACCGTTGGCGCCCCGACCGTGACGCCAGGTCGTGCACGTTCGACCAGCTCGAGATCCCGGTGGCCTACGACCTCAGCAAGGTGCTGGTCTAGTCCGCGGTCCCTGATCCTGTCGAAGGGGCCTTGGCCCTGCTCGGCTGCACCCGCGGCGGCTCTCCCGGCATCTTCGGGTAGTCGGGCGGGAAGGGCAGCTCGCCCAGCCCGTTCGCGAGGTCGCGTTCCCACCAACCGTGCAGCACGTCGATCGTGCCCGGCTTGTCGCCGAAGCGCGCCCACGGGTCTCCGGTGGTCGCGAGCCGGTCGGGAATGGTCAGGACGGTGAACGCCGTCGGGTCGGCGTTCTCCAGCTCGCTCCACTCGAGCGGGCACGACACCGTCGCGGTCGGTAGCGCGCGCGGACTGTACGCCCCGGCCATCGTGCGGTCGCGGTTGGCCTGGTTGAAGTCGACGAAGATGCGCTCGCCGCGCTCCTCCTTCCACCAGTTGGTCGTCACCTCCCGGGGCATCCGTCTCTCCAGTTCCCTCGCCGCACCGATCACCGCGTGACGCACGTCGAGGAATTCGCGGGTCGGTTCGATGGGTGCGAAGACGTGCAGTCCGCGGTTTCCGGATGTCTTGACGAACGCCTCGAGGCCGGCCTCCTCGAGCACCTTCCGCAGTTCGAGGGCCGCGGGGATGGCGTCGTGGAAGTCCGTGCCCGGTTGCGGATCGAGGTCGATGCGCAGCTGGTCGGGATTGTCGGTGTTCGCGGCGCGGCTCGGCCACGGGTGGAACACGACGGTGTTCATCTGCGCCGCCCAGACGACGGCGGCCGGCTCGTCGAGCACGAGCTGCGGGTGCGTGCGTGCGCTCGGATAGACGACGCTCACCGAGCGCACGTAGTCGGGAGCCCCCTTCGGCGGGTTCTTCGAGAAGAACTGCTCGCCGTCGATGCCGCCCGGGAAACGCTGCAGCGACACCGGGCGGTCGCCGTTCGCGGCGATGAACGCCGGGCCCACGCGTTCTTCGCTGAGATACTTCGCGAGATCGAGCTTGGTGATGCCGAGCTCGGGCCAGAGCACCCTGCTGGGACTGGAAACGCGCACCTCGCGCTCGCCGACCGTGAGCATTACCGCTTCGCTTGCCATGGGGCAACCGTAACGAGTTGCGCCGCTCGGACAAAGCGCTTGCCACCGTGCCGGAGGGGGGATGTGGTGGGAGCGGGAGGCGGAGCACACTCGTATCGGCCGCAGAGTCGCGGCTGAAACGAGACAGGAGCAATCATGACTGACCTGACACATTCGGTCGACGCAGACCGTGCGCTCAAGGCCAAGCACCGCGCTATGTGGGCATCCGGCAACTACCCCGAACTGGCGAGCGATCTCATCTCGTCGCTCGGGCCGGTTCTCGTCGAGGCGGTCGGTGTGCGGCAGGGCGACAGGGTGCTCGATATCGCGGCGGGCTCGGGAAACGCCTCTATCCCGGCGGCCCTCGCCGGCGGCACGGTGATCGCGAGCGACCTCACCCCCGAGCTGTTCGACGAGGGCCGGAGGCAGGCCGCCGAGCGCGGCGTCGAGCTGGAATGGCGCGAGGCCGATGCCGAGGCGCTGCCCTTCGCCGACGGCGAGTTCGACGTGGTGATCTCGTGCATCGGTGTGATGTTCGCGCCGCACCACCGCGTCGCGGCCGACGAACTCCTGCGCGTCTGCCGCCAGGGCGGGCGGATCGGTCTGCTCAGCTGGACACCGGGCGGATTCGTCGGGCAGATGCTCGCGACCATGAAGCCCTACGCCGCGGCTCCCCCGCCCGGGGCCGAGCCGCCCCCGCTCTGGGGCGATGAGCGGCACGTGCGGGCTCTCCTCGGCGACCGCGTCAACGGGGTCGAGCTGACGACGGGCACCGTGACGATCGACCGGTTCGCGACGCCGGACGAATTCCGGCAGTACTTCGCCTCGCACTACGGGCCCACGATCGCCGCCTACCGCAACGTCGGCGACGACCCCGAACGCACGGCCGCGCTCGATGCCGACCTTGTGGCCCTGGCCGAGAGGTACGACCAGGGTTCCGACGGCGGCCTCGTGCTCGAGTGGGAGTACCTGCTGCTGACCGCACGCAGATAGCTGTTCCCGCGGGACGGGCGGCGCAATAGAGTTCGAGCATGACGAAATCTCGGGGTTTATCGGTCGTTCTGGTGTCGTCCCTCGCCGTGGTGATGAGCCTGCTGACGGGATGCGCGCAGCACGGCTTCCCTGATTTGCAGCGGGAGCAGACCGCGAAGGACGAACTCCCGGGCGACTTCGACGCCATGGACCTGTCGACCTTCGACACGACGACGTCGCGCTTCACGGCGACCTACGAGGGCAACGACTACTACGTGATCATGCCCGAGGGCGGACAGGCACCCTGCCTCGCCATCACCGGTTCGCCGGGCACTCCGGTCACCGTGTGCAGCAGCGACGGCTTCGTCGAGACGACGCTGCAGGACGGCACCGTCGTGCAGTTCGGTCCCGAGCCGGTCCCGGGCGGTCGCGGCTGGGTCGCGATCAGCGCCAACGTGCGCGTGAAGGAGTAGGACTCAGCGCTCGAGCAGGATCTCGCTGCGCTGCGTCATCAGCAGCCACGAGGTCTGCGCCGCGTGCACGTCGGCGTCGATCAGCACGTCGATGGACAGCCCGGCGAGCTGGGCTATGTCGGCGACCGGCACCTGGAAGGTGCGGAACGGGCCGAGCGGCGGCGGGTCGCCGACCGCCAGCGCCGTCGCGGTCGCGAGGTCGATGTCGTCGAGCTGCGGCCTCTGGTCGAGGATGTAGCCGGCGGCCTCGACCCCCGTCGCGCCCGCCCAGGCTGCGACCTTGTAGAACAGCCGAGGGATGAGCACCCCGCGGTACGGCGGGTCGTCGGGTGCGAAGATCGGCCCGGTGAACACGCTCAGCCGGCGGTCGAAAGTCTCGGCGTTGGCGAGCACGTAGTCTTCGAGGCCCGACCAGAGCTCTTTCGACTGGTTGAACTGGGCCGCCTGCGGTGCGGCGTTCGTGTAGACGAAAGTGTCGCGGTTCGCCCGCTCGGCGTCGGCGCCCCACACCGGGTCGCGGCGCCGCACGAGGTGCCCGCGGTCGAGGTCGTTGCGGGCGTACAGCTCGGCGCCCGCCTGCTCGTCTTCGTCGACCCTCGGGTCGAGATGCCAGTCGTCGCCGCGTTCGACGTCGATGAGGCGCGCGCCGTCGATGTTGACCGCCGTCGCCGCGGCGAGCCGACGCTCGGGATCGAGCAGCACGGTGAAGTGCGTGTAGTCGAGCCTGATCGTGGGCTGCGCGGTGCCCGGCAACGGGATCTCGGTCGGCCCGGCCTGCACCGAGAGGAAGGTCGGGTCGTACCCGGTGGTCGCATCCGCTGTCTCGTCTGACACGCGACCATTCGACCAGAGTCTCATGACATTCCGATGGCCGGTGCGTGACCGGGCGGCGCTCAGCGCGAGCGCGACGACCGCACCAGGAGTCCGCCTCCCAGCGCGAGCAGCAGAACGCTCAGGACCAGGATGGGGGTCAGGTCGGCTCCCGTCGCCGCGAGCTCGCCGACGCCCGCACCCCTCGCCACAGAGTTGACCGCGACCGCCGGTGTGGCTCCGGGGGCTGCCGCTGCCGCCGGTGTGGCTCCGGGGGCTACCGCTGCCGCCGCCGTGGTGACGGCGACCGTGTAGGACGCGGCGGTGTCGGGGGCGACACCGTTGCTGGCCGTCACGGTGAACGTGTAGCTGCCCGCCGTCGTCGGGGTGCCCGAGATCACGCCCGTCGTGGAGTCGAACGTGAGACCCGTGGGCAGGCCGCCGGCCGAGATGCGGAAGCCGGCCGCCGGGGTGCCCGAGGCGGTGATCGTAAAGGTGTACGGGGTGCCGACCACGGCGGTCGCCGTCGGGGCGCCCGAGGTGATGGTCGGGCTGGCGAGCACCACGGTCGTGCTCGCGTCTTCGCAGCCGGTGGGGCGGGTGATCACGTTGCTGTCGAGGGTCACGGCGGCATTGTCGGCGAGCAGGCGGCCCTGAACGGTCGCCGAGGTGGTCGCGGTGATCGACTGGCTCGCCATGAGCGTGCCGACGAACTGGGAGGCCGTACCGAGAGTGGCCGAGCTACCGACCTTCCAGAACACGTTGCACGAGCTGGCTCCGCCGGTGAGCAGGATGCGGCTCGCCGAACCCGTGATGAGGGTACTGTCCGCCTGGAACACCCACACCGATTCGGCCGTGCCGGCGAGCGTGAGGTCGCCGGAGAGCGAGAGGGTGGGTCCCGAGTACACGCCGGGGGTGAGCGACAGGCCGACGAGGTCGGAGAGGCCGCTCGTCGTGGGGGTGAGGCTCGCGGCGACGTTGTAGGCGGTCGTGAGGTCGGCCTGGGCCTGAGCGGCCACCGCAGTGGTCGGTTCCACGGTGCCGAGCACGATGCCGGGCGGGAAGCCGGTGATGGAGGTACCGGGGCTCAGACCGAGATCGCCGCTGATATTCGACGGGCCGGTGTTGGTGACCGTGCTCGCCCCGAGTACGCCGAACGCCGTGGCCGTGCCGAGGTTGATGGGACCGTCGATCGTGACGTCGGCCGAAGCGGACGCGGCGGGCAGAACCGCGATGCCGATCCCGACGGCGATGGCGACAGCCGCAATACCGCGACGATTGTGCGAACCGGTCATGCGAAGTCTCCTCGTAGCCGTCTAACAGGGATCGTGCAAAAGAGAAGCATTTACACTTATTTGGCAATGAAACACCTCGTCGCCTTTCCCACCTAGGCCCCTTTTGGGCCTTGACGCACACGGATTGGCGTGCTCCGGGGCACCCGACTGGCGGGTCCGGCCCCTTATAGGGCGGGCGAGCGGCTACCGTTGACCCATGACTTCCCCCGAAACATCCACACCAGGCGAGGCAGAAGCTGCCCCCGCCACTCTCACTTTTACCGAGCTGGGGCTCGGCGACGCAGTACTCAAGGCGCTCAAGGACGTTGGTTACGAGACCCCCTCGGCCATTCAGGCCGCCACGATCCCGCCGCTGCTCTCCGGCCGCGACGTTCTCGGCGTCGCCCAGACCGGCACCGGCAAGACCGCCGCGTTCGCGCTTCCCATCCTCTCCCGCCTAGACCTGAGCCAGAAGAGCCCGCAGGCGCTCGTGCTCGCCCCCACCCGCGAACTCGCGCTGCAGGTGTGCGAGGCCTTCGAGCGTTACGCGTCCCACCTCAAGGGCGTGCACGTGCTGCCCGTCTACGGCGGACAGGGTTACGGCGTGCAGCTCTCCGCCCTGCGCCGTGGCGTGCACGTGGTCGTCGGTACCCCCGGCCGCATCATGGACCACCTCGACAAGGGCACGCTCGACCTCTCGCAGCTCAAGTACCTCGTGCTCGACGAGGCCGACGAGATGCTGAAGATGGGCTTCGCGGAGGACGTCGAGACGATCCTCGCCGACACCCCCGACGACAAGCAGATCGCCTTGTTCTCGGCGACGATGCCCGCGCAGATCCGCCGCATCTCGCAGAAGTACCTGCACGACCCCGAAGAGATCACGGTCAAGAACAAGACCACGACCTCGGCGAATACCACGCAGCGCTACCTGATGGTGTCGTACCCGCAGAAGATCGACGCGCTCACCCGCATCCTCGAGGTCGAGAACTTCGAGGGAATGATCGTCTTCGTGCGCACCAAGAACGAGACGGAGACGCTCGCCGAGAAGCTGCGCGCCCGCGGATATTCGGCCGCCGCAATCAGCGGAGACGTCGCGCAGGCCCAGCGTGAGCGCACCGTCGAGCAGTTGAAAAACGGCAAGCTCGACATCCTGGTGGCGACGGATGTCGCGGCTCGAGGCCTCGACGTCGAGCGCATCTCCCACGTCGTCAACTACGACATCCCGATCGACACCGAGTCGTACGTGCACCGCGTCGGCCGTACCGGCCGCGCCGGACGCAGTGGTGCCGCGATCAGCTTCGTCACCCCGCGCGAGCGTCGCCTGCTCGGAGCCATCGAGAAGGCCACACGCCAGCCGATGGTCGAGATGCGCATGCCGAGCGTCGAGGACGTCAACGTCACGCGCCTCACCCGGTTTGACGACGCGATCACCGCGGCGCTCGGCGACGAGCCGACGCTCAACGCGTTCCGCGACATCATCGCGCACTACGTCGAGCACCATGACGTGGTCGAGTCCGATGTCGCGGCCGCTCTCGCCGTCGTCGCCCAGGGCGACACTCCCCTGCTGCTTTCGCCCGACGACCCGCGCTTCGCCCGTCGTGAGCGCGAGCGCATGGACCGCGACACGAACGACCGCCAGAACCGTTCGGACCGTTCGTTCCGCGACGACCGCCCCGACCGGCCGGAGCGTGCCGAGCGTCGACCGCGCAGCGGCAAGCCGCTGTCGACCTACCGCATCGAGGTCGGCAAGCGTCATCGCGTCGAGCCGCGCCAGATCGTCGGCGCTCTCGCCAACGAGGGCGGGCTCAGCCGCGAGGACTTCGGGCACATCGACATCCGTCCCGACTTCTCGCTCGTCGAGCTTCCGGCGGACCTGTCGGGCGAGGTGCTCGACAAGCTCACCGGAACGCGCATCAGCGGCAAGCTGATCGAGATCAAGCCCGACCGCGGCGGTCCCGCCAAGCGCGAGTCCTACAACGACCGTCCGAAGCGCGACTCGTACAACGACCGTCCGGCGCGCTAGAAGCTGCCTGGCAAACCGACATGGACTTCGTTGTTATGGCCGTCGTCGGCGTCGTGCTTGTGACGCTTACGATGACGGCGAAGTGGTTGGGCTTGCGCGGCAATTTCGGCAAAAATCGCTAGTGACTGCGGGAAAGAAGCCTCGTACCTCTCTGGAGGTGCGAGGCTTCTTTGCCGTAATGGGCCCGGCGGCAGCGGTTCGACCGACAGCGGGGCCGACGGCGCGACCGGCTCGGTGCTCCTGCCCGCGCCAGCGACGCGCTACACGTTCGGAATCAGTCGCTCCGCGCGGTAGCGGTCGAAGAGGTCGGTAAACGAGTCGATCGTGCGGTGGTGAGTGGTGAATCCGGCGATGCGTGACTTGCTGATATCCGCGACGACCTCGATCTGGCGGCCGAGATCGGCGTCGGTGTGCCACCACGAGGCCAGACGGGTGAGGTCGGATTCGGCCAGACGGTGCTCCTGCGCCATGCGGGTCCACGTGTCATCCATGCCCATCATCTGCTGCTCGAGCGGAGCCGGCACGGCACCCGGTCCGACCGGGTCGACGCCGAAGTACGCGGCGATCGCGGGCCACATCGAGCGCCAGCGGAACACGTCGCCGTTGACCACGTTGAACGCCTCGTTCGCGCCCTGCGGGTCGGTGGCCGCCCACACCATCTGGTCGGCGAGGATCGTCGCATCGGTCATGTCGGTGAGGCCGTTCCACTGGGTGTCGCTGCCCGGGAACACGAAAGGCAGACCGAGCTCACGGCAGATCGACGCGTACACGGCGAGCGTGAGTCCCATGTTCATCGCGTTGCCGACGGCGTGCCCGATCACGGTGTGCGAGCGGTGCACCGACCAGGTGAAGCCGTTGCGCGCGGCGGCGGCGAAGAGCTCGTCCTCCTGCGCGTAGTAGAAGTTGGGGGCGTCGAGGCGCGGCTCGTCTTCGCGGAAGGGCGTCTCGGGGATCGGCCCCTGCCCGTACGACTCGAACGGCCCGAGGTAGTGCTTGAGCCCGGTCACGAGCGCGACGTGCTGGATCGGAGCGTGGTCGAGCGCTGCGAGCAGGTCGCGGACCATGCCGCCGTTCACCTCGATGTTCTCCTGCTCGGTCGCCTGGCGCGCCCACGCGGTGAAGAAGACGTGGGTCGGATGTTCCGGGGCCAGTGCCGCGCGGAGGGCGGCCTCCGAGCGCAGGTCCGACGAGATCCAGCGCACCCCGTCGCGTTCACGGCCGGGGCGACGCGCGAGCGCCAACACCTGCCATCCCTCGGCAACGAGCTGGTCGGTCAGCGCGGAGCCGCCGATTCCCGTCGCTCCCACCACGAGGGCGGTCGGGCTGGTTGTGGGTGTGCGGTCGGTGTCGTTCTGTGTAGAGGTCATCCCGAGGCACAACCCGCGAGCTACGGCTGGCATTCCGGCGCCGCTACTTCTTCGCCGCCGCCTTCGCTGCCTTCTTGAACTCGCGCACCTTCGTCAGCGACCCCGGGTCGACGATGTCCGCGACCGACCGGTACGAGCCCTCGGTTCCGTAATCGCCCGCGGACTCGCGCCATCCGTCGGCCTTCAATCCGTACTGCTTGCCCAGCAGGGCGAGAAAGATCTTGGCCTTCTGCTCTCCGAAGCCCGGCAGCCCCTTGAGGCGCTTGAGGATTTCGGCTCCGTCGGGTGCGGCGCCGTCGGCCGCGGGCCGCGTCCAGACCGCGGATGCCTCGGCTCCCCAGTCCTCGACGATGGCGGCGCACAGCGCCCGCACCCGTCCCGCCATCGAGCCCGGGTAGCGGTGGATCGACGGTGTGATGCGGAAGACGGCCTCGAGCTCGTCGGCGTCGTAGTCCGCGATTTTTTTCGGGTCGAGCGTTCCGATGCGGTCGAGCAGCTTCGCGGGGCCCGCGAACGCCGTCTCCATCGGGACCTGCTGGTCGAGCAGCATGCCGATGAGGAGGGCCAGCGGGTTGTCGGACAGCAGGGCATCGGCATCGGCGTCGTCGGTGATGTGCAGCGTCGGGGTCATCTGTCGATCGTGCCACGGGAGCGCATCGGGCCGGTAGCCGGGGCGGCCCCGCAAAGGTGTGTCGGTGGCCCGTTGCATCCGCTGACCACGAGCGTAAAATTGCGATCGGAAGGGAGCGGGGCCATGTCCCTGCGCAGATCGAGCTATTTGATTGCGATGTGCGCCGCCACTGTCGTGGCGGTCGTCGCCTGCGCACCGGGTGGTGGCACGCCCCCGACGCCCGGCCCGACGCCGAGTCCGTCCGGTTCCTCGCCCGGCCCCACCGCGAGCCCCACCGGCGACCCCCGCATCCGCATCCTCACCCCGACCAGAGACACGACGGTGCTGACGCCCGTCGCCCTGACGGGAACGGCGAACACGTTCGAGGCGCAGCTGGTGGTGGACGCCCAGAACAAGACGGGCGATACCCTCTGCGTTCGGGAGGTGACCGCGAGCTCGGGCAGCGGCACCGAGGGCGCGTGGCAGGCCGTGTTGGGCGTCGTTCCGCAGGGCGACACGGAGGAGTCGATCGTGCTGAGGGCCTTCGAGCGAAGCGCCGCCGACGGTTCGATCGTCAACCTGGTCGAGCTACCAGTGACCCTGTCGGCCGACCGGCCGGACATCGTGGTCACCAGCCCGGTTTGCGGCGACACGGTATCGGCTGGCGGGCCTCTTTTGATCGAGGGCCGGGCGACGGTATTCGAGGCGGCGCTCACCGTCGAGTTGCGCGATGCGGCGGGCACGGTGGTCTTCTCGCGCAACCTGATGACCGGAGAGGGTGGCGTCGACTCCCCGTTCTCCGAGCTCCTGACGCTTCCCGCGGGTGTGGCGCCGGGGTTCTACGATCTGGTCGCGTTCAACATCTCGGCGAAAGACGGCGCGTTCGAGAATGAGTTTCCGGTGCAGCTGCTGATCGAGTAACTGCGACACAACCCGGACGGCGTGCAGCGGGCTCGCCCGCTATCGTGGGGGCATGATCCCCAATGACGGAGACGTACGAGCGTTCATCGACCAGATCGAGGGCCCGGTGCGCAAGCGCGACGCCGAGACACTGCTGCACCTCATGGGTCGCATTACCGGCGAACCACCGCGCATGTGGGGCCCGACGATCGTCGGATTCGGCGCGTACCACTACAGGTACGCCAGCGGGCGCGAGGGCGACGCGAGCGCGGCCGGGTTCTCGCCGCGCAAGGCCGCGACGACCGTCTACCTGGCCGATGGCACGGCCGCGCACGAGCAAGAGCTCCAGGGGTTGGGCGAACACACGACGGGCGCCGTGTGTCTCTACATCAAGGATCTCCAGCGCGTCGACCTGGCAGTGCTCGAGTCGATCATCGCGAAGTCGTACGCGGCCGCCTCGGCGAGCGGGTTCGGGCAGGTCGCGGTCTAGCCCGCGGCGTTGATCGCGGCGACCGTCGCCGCGTAGCGCCCCTCGACCTCGGCGAACCGCAGGAATTTCACGGTCTCGACCAGGATCTCGGTGGCGTCCGGCTGGGATTCCAGCAGTGCCATGACCTCGTCGACGAAGGCGTCGAGCGGCATGAAGTGCTCGTTCACCGAGTTGCCCGGCATGAGCTCGGTCTGCACGGCGGGCGGCACGAGCTCGACGACGCGCACACTCGTGCCGGCCAGCTGCAGGCGGATGGTCTCGCTGTACTGGTGGATGAACGCCTTCGATCCGTTGTACGTGGGCGTGAAGGCGAGCGGGGTGTGGGCGAGGCCCGAGGAGACGGTCATAAGCGTCGCGTCCGGCCGGGTCTGCAGGTGCTCGATGAACGCCGCGATGAGGCGCAGGGGTCCGTTGATGTTCGTCTCGACGATGCGCTCGGCCGTCGGCAGGAAGCCGGCGCCGCGCACGTCCTCGGCGTCCATCACGCCCGCCATGGCCACGAGTACGTTCAGGTCGGGATGCTCCGACAGCAAGCGGTCGCGGGCGGCGAGAACGGATGCGGCGTCGGTGGTGTCGATGGTGACGGTGCCGAGACCGTGCTCGGTCGCGAGCTGCTCCAGCACCGCGGTGCGGCGGCCGCCGATCACGACGGTGTTGCCCGCGGCCTGCAGGCGGAGGGCGAGAGCCAGGCCGATGCCCGAGGTCGCGCCGGGAATGAAGATGGTGTTTGCGGTGAGGTTCATGGCTCGAGTGTGCGCGGCGGCGCGATCGGGCGGGAGAGGAGCCGTTGTCGTAGGACTGCCGGTCCCTGTCGACGGACACCCGCGTGCCGGATGATGGACCCATGGACCGCGCACCCCTCGCCGACTTTCTCCGCTCACGCCGTGCCGGCCTCCGTCCCGAAGACGTGGGGCTCGCCGAGGGCGCCCGTCGGCTCGTGCCCGGCCTGCGCCGCGAAGAGGTCGCCGCACTCGCGGGCATGTCCACCGACTACTACGTGCGCCTCGAACAGTCCCGCGGTCCGCAGCCGTCGGAGCAGATGCTGTCGGCGCTCGCCCGGGCGATGCGGCTGAGCAACGACGAGCGGGACTACCTGTACCGCCTCGCCGGGCACAACGCTCCCCCGCGCACACCGCTCGACACCCACGTCTCCCCCGCACTACTGCGCGTGTTCGACCGCCTCGAGGAGACGCCTGCCTTCGTGCTCTCCAGCCTCGGCGAGACCCTCGCGCAGAACCGTCTGGGAGCCGCGTTGCTCGGCGACCACTCCCGCTTCACGGGTCTCGCGCGCAGCGGCGTCTACCGGTGGTTCACCGACCCGTCAGAGCGGCAGATCTATCCCGTCGACGACCGCGCCAAGCAGGGCCGCCTGCAGGTGGCCGGCCTCCGTGCCGCGTTCGGAACGGCGGGGCCGCGATCGCGGGCCGGCACGCTGGTTCGGGAGCTGCGCAAGGTGAGCCCCGAGTTCGCGGAGGTCTGGGACTTGCAGGATGTCGCGACGCGGTTCAGCGACCACAAGACGCTGATCCACCCCGAGTTGGGGCTCATCGAACTCGACTGCCAGGCACTGTTCACCGAGGATCAAGGTCAGACGCTGCTCGTACTCACGGCCGCGCCGCGCAGCGAGGCCGCGGAGAAGTTGGCGCTGCTGGCCGTCGTCGGGCAGCAGCGGTTCGCCGAGGCCTGATAGCTACTGCCCGAGGTCGCTGTCGTCGAGGTCGCTGTCCCACGAGGGGTTCATCCCCACGATCGTCGCACCGGGCAGCAGCGACTCGATGACGACGAGGTCTGCGTCGCCCGTATCGCGCGGGACCCCGAACGATTCGGCGTGGATCTCGCCGTCCGGTTGCAGCGTGATGATGAACTGCTTGCCCGCCGGCCGTTCGAACACGAGCCGCACGCTGCCGTCGTGATGGCTGAGCTCGCTGACACCCTCGAGGCCGGCATGGGCGGCGCGCGCTTTCACCACACCGACGGTCCGCGCCAGCGGGTCTGACGTTTTCAGGAGTACCTCGATGCCCATAACGGTGTCCATTGAATCATCCGAGCTCGTCCTCCGGCGCCGCTACGGCGTGCGTGCCCGGGTGGTGCCGCAGCCGATCGCGGCCGGCGGCACGTCCTCCATGTCGGAGGCGCCGACATACGCGGGAAGAAGCGGGCCGAAGCGGGTGAGGCTGCTCGCTACACCGCTCACCCAGAAGATCGGGTCGTCGAACGTCGCCGAGGTCGGATCGCCGCGGGTGGCCCACACGGCGAAGTAGCCTCCCTCGGTGCCGCGGGCGGTCTGCTCGTTCTCGATCAGGCCGGTCAGCGTCCACACCCCCAGCTCTCGGTCTGGACGGGCGCTCAGCCAGTGCAGGACGGATTCCACGAGTCCGTCCTCGACGGCCACCGTGTGGAGCGATTCGTTGACGATGGCGAGCGTCGCGGCCGACGCGTCTTGGCACTCGGGCGTATCGTCGTCGGCTCCGGCGGGCCATTCCACCGGGGCGTCGGAGGCAGTGGGGGTGGCGACTGGAGCGAGCGAATCAGCTCCGTCAGAGGTTGAGGCACATCCTGGCATCACAGTCAGCAGCCCGATCGCGACAAGTGTGACCGCCCATTTCCCCGCCCGCGTTTTCATGATGAAGAGTCTACTCAGACACCGACTAATCCTCGTGAATAATGCCAACGGTCGGGCCGATCTCAGCACCCCGCACGCTGTCACGAATCCCCGGATCATCCGGTCTTAAGTAATGACCCACAAAAGTGCTCCGCAAGCGGCGATCGTCGACCCGGCGGCGCCCGGGCACCCGGGTCGGGAGGATGACGATGCGAAGAATTGTGATTGTCGGCGGTGGCTACGCCGGCTTCTACACGGCCTGGAATCTCGAGAAGCGCCTGCGGCACGGCGAGGCGGAGGTCGTGGTCATCGACCCGCTTCCGTACATGACCTACCAGCCGTTTCTGCCGGAGGTGATGGCCGGGTCGGTCGAACCGCGACACGCGCTCGTGTCGCCGCGGCGCCACCTGCACCGCACCGAGTTGCTCAGTGCGACGGTCACCCGCGTCGATCACGCCCGCAAGACCGTCACGGTGCAGCCGGCCGTGGGCGACGAGTACGACCTGGACTACGACATCGTGGTAGTCACGGCCGGAGCCGTCACACGCACGTTCCCGATTCCCGGCGTGAAGAGCGAGGCGATCGGGCTCAAGACGATCGAGGAGGCCGTCGCGGTGCGCGACCGGCTGCTCGCCAACTTCGACCGCGCCGCGGCTCTGCAGCCAGGACCGGATCGCCAGCGCCTGCTCACCGCGACGTTCGTCGGCGGCGGGTTCGCCGGTGTCGAGGGGTTCGGCGAATTGCTGTCCCTCGCCACCGCTCTACTCGGCTCGTACCCCGAGCTGAGTTTCGACGAGCTCGACTTCAGGCTCGTCGAAGCGACGGGTCGCATCCTGCCCGAGGTCTCGGAGAAAACCGGACGGTGGGTCGTCGAATCGCTCGAGGACCGTGGCGGTCGCGTGCACCTGAACACCCAGTTGGTTTCCGCGGTCGACGGCCACGTGGCGCTCTCGACGGGCGAGGAGTTCGACTCCGACCTCATCGTCTGGACGGCGGGAACAGCGGCCAATCCGGTCGTCGCCAGACACACCGACCTGCCCGTCGACGACCGCGGGAGCCTCGTCGTCAAGGCCGACCTGCGCGTGCGTGACGCGGGCAAGATCGTCGTGGACGCATGGGGTGCCGGCGACAACGCCGCGGTGCCCGACGTGAGCCGCACCGCCGCCCAGTCGACGACCGTGCCGAACGCCCAGCACGCCGTGCGGCAGGGCAAGCGGCTGGCGAAGAACCTCGTGGCGAGCCTGCGTGGCGAGCTGCCCCACGACTACGTGCACGCCAACCTCGGCGTCGTGGCGACGCTCGGACTGTACACGGGGGTGTTCCAGTCCGGCCCGTTCGTCGTGAAGGGCTTCCCCGCCTGGGTCATGCACCGCGGATACCACGTGCTCGCCATCCCGACCTGGGAGCGCAAGGTGCGCGTGCTCGCTGCCTGGATCCTCTCCCTCGTGCTCGGGCGCGACATCGTCTCGCTCGAGCAGACGCAGCACCCGCGTGACGCGTTCGAGCGGGTCGGCGCACGGCGATGAAAACCGCCCTGACCGAGCGCGCCGCTGCGGCGCTGAACGGGTCGCGAGCGGCGCGCGTCGCCGAAGGTCTGCGCCATCGCGCGGTACCGACACACTGGTCGTCGATGTTCGCCGAGGTCGCGCTATACAGCCTCGTCATCGTCTTCGTCACGGGCATCTTCCTGACGTTCTTCTACGACCCGTCGACCACGATGGTCGAGTACGACGGCGCCTACGTGCCGCTGCAGGGCATCGAGATGTCCCGCGCGCTCGACTCGACGTTGCACGTCACCTTCGACGTGCGCGGCGGACTGCTCATCCGGCAGGCTCACCACTGGGCGTCGCTGCTGCTGCTCGCCGCCCTCGGCGCACACCTCCTGAGCATGTTCTTCACCGGGGCGTTCCGCAGGCCGCGCCGGCTGAACTGGGTGGTCGCGTTCTTCGTTTTCGTGCTGAGCCTGGTCGCGGGTTGGACGGGCTACGCCCTCCCCGACGACATGCTCTCCGGCAGCGGGCTGCGTATCGTGCACGGCGTCATCCTGGGCATTCCCGTCGTCGGCACTTGGTTGTCGTTCCTCGTGTTCGGCGGCGAATTCCCGAGCACGATCATTGCGACCTTCTACCCCGCGCACGCGATCGTCGTGCCGCTGCTGATCCTGGCCCTCGTTGTGCTCTACATCGCGCGGATCGTCTCGCAGCGACCTCCGCAGTTCGCGGGCCCCGGCCGCACGGACGACAACGTCGTCGGGGTTCCCGTGCTGCCCAAGTACGCCCTGAAGACCGGCGGACTGTTCTTCCTCGTCTTCGCGCTCGTGATGCTCATTTCTGCAACCGTCACGATCAACCCGGTCTGGAACTACGGGCCGTCTTCGCCGGGCGACGCCACCGCGGGCAGCCAGCCCGACTGGTACATGGGCTTCCTCGACGGTGCTTTGCGCCTCGTGCCGCCGGGATGGGAGGTGGTGGTGTTCGGCCACACCCTCACGCTCGCCGTGCTCGCACCATTGACCGCCATCGGTGTCTTTATGCTGCTCGTGCTCGTCTACCCCTTCGCGGAGGAGTGGATCACGGGAGACAAGCGCGAGCATCACATCCTCGATCGCCCCCGCAACGCGCCCGTGCGCACCGCCATCGGTGTCGCCGGCGTGGTCTTCTACGTCGCCCTGTGGGGTGCGGCGAGTGCCGACGTCGCCGCCTCGCACTTCAGGTTGTCGATCGAGGGCATCATCCACTTCTATCAAGCGTTGCTCGTCGTGGGTCCCCTCGTCGGCTTCATCGTCACGCGTCAGGTGGCCCTCGCGCTGCAGCGCAAGGACCGCGAGCTCGTACTTCACGGCGTCGAGACGGGACGCATCGTGCGCCTCCAGGGAGGCGAATACATCGAGATGCACAAGCCCGTCGGCGAATACGAGCGGTGGCGCCTCGTCGATTTCGAGGAGCAGGCTCCCCTGAAGATGCGACCGGATGCTCGCGGCCGGGTCTCGAGATCGCAGCGGCTTCGCGTGCGGTTGTCCCGGCTGTTCTTCGAGGACCGGGTGGCGCCGGTGACCCGCGGAGAACTGGACGGGCCCCACTAGGACCGACGGCTATCGCGCGACGCCCAACCCCTGCAGCTTGGTCGGGTTGGCCACGACGTAGATTCCCTCGATTCCGGCCGCCGAGCCGTCGATCGAGATGACGACCGCCGGCTCGTCGTCGTAGGAGATCAGCGCGCTCGACCGGCTGTTCACCTTCACCACGTCGATCCGGAATCCGGCCCGTGCCTTCCGCACGACTCCGGCAAGGAAGCGGCCGACGTGGTCGCGGCCGACGACGGGCCTGCGGCTCGCCGAGACCACGCCTCCCCCGTCGGAGATCGACACGACGTCCTCAGCCAGCACCGCCTCAAGCGATTCCAGGTCGCCGAGGCGCATCGCGGCGAGAAGCGCCTCGAGCAGCCGGTCGTGTTCGGAGTCGGACACCGGCTCGTGTCGCTCCTCGGCTAGGTGCAGCCGAGCGCGTCGACCGATCTGGCGCGCGTTCGACTCGCTCGTCTCGAGCACCTCGGCGATCTGCGCGAACGGGTACTCGAAGGCTTCACGCAGCACGTAGACGGCGCGCTCGGTCGGCGTTAGACGCTCGAGCATCAGCAGCACCGCCACCGCGAGCGTCTCCGCACTCTCGGCGCCGAGTGCCGGATCGTCAGTGGTCGACACCGGCTCGGGCAGCCACGGCCCGACGTACACCTCGTGCCTGACACGTGCGGTCGTCGCCGCCGTGATCGCGAGCCGCGTGGTCGTCGTCATCAGGAACGCCTCGGGGCTGCGGACCAGCGTCCGGTCGGTCGACTGCCAGCGTAGCCACGCCTCCTGCACGATGTCCTCCGCCTCGGAGACGCTTCCGAGCATGCGGTAGGCGATGCCGAACAGCCGGCGGCGCACTCTCTGGAACGCCTCGACCGCATCGTCGAGGTCGCTGTCGGCTGCGTGTGACACGGGCATCCACTCGGTCGGGGGTGTCCGACGATTTTACCGAGTTGCGGGGGTGTCGGCGCGAGGGCTGACGAGCCCGCGTTAACGACGAAACGCCCTCCCGGAGGAGAGCGTTTCGTGTTTGTCGTGGTGGGCCGTCCTAAGTACTCCCTGTTCCCAGCAAACGCATGGGGAGGTCAAGAGGGAAAAGCGCTTCCCTATCCTCCGCACTGATCTCAAATATCCTCTTTCTCCAGGATCGAACTGGAACATGGCGACTCGTCAGCTCTCTCCACTGCCGGTCATCGCGCTGGCACGCCCGGAATGCGGGCCGCGCGAAGGCTGACGCATGGCGCTTCCGAAGGCAGCTCCCGCGGCGCCCCGTATCTCGTCCGACCAGTTGCATCCAAGTTTGCAGGTCGCCCACAACACAACACCAAGAAGCCACTCCGCGACTTCGACGGCCCGGGTCATATACGCAACGCCGAGGCGGTTTCCAGCCGATGATCGGCCTATTGGTGCTTTTCTTCCATCGGGGAATGTATCGATCGGCGTCTCCATCTGGCCGAGACGACAGCACTCTTCTGAGCGCTCGGTCGTTGGCACCGCCCGCTCAGCAAGGTGATCAACCTTCCACTTACGCGCGCGAACACTGCGAAGAATCGAAAGATAGCGTCGGCAACTGCGCTCGCCGGGAACTCAAATCAGGCGAAATGATACCTGGCACTCAAGCTGGAGCATTCGTAACCAAGCTGGAAATACGCAGCCCGGCCTTCTTTAGCTGGAGGGCGAAGGGCCGTAACTCATTTCGCGTCAAAGCAGGTTGGCCTATCGGGAAGCTGTAACGGGCGCCATCTGGAGCTACCAAGCGAAAGGCGGTGTCTGAACGGGTGCGTATTACCCATTTTTGCGCCTCAGCCGCTTTCACTATTGCATCAAGCTCTTTTTCGAGCGCCGCCGATTCTTCGGCGGGCGTGTTTCGCCGAGAATGGCTTTCAATCGCCTCGGCCATAGATGGGATCTCTTGAGGATGCAGCAGGCCAAGGCGACTGATGATGGGCTCCATTTTAGTCGCGACGACCCCCATTGCTGCGTGCAAATTGCCATCCTGCCGATTGGAGCGGAAATCCAATTGATTGATACCAGCCAAGTCAGATGGAAGGCCCATGGGCGTATCGCGAGGGACGATCAGGAATACGCGTTCGGGTCCAATAGACCCCAGGAAAATACCCAGCTCGAAAATAACGTTGTCCCTAGGCGCTTGTCTCACCGTGTTGCGCGTTTCGACAAGGTCGTCCGGCGTGAGTATTAGAGCCGCGAAATCCACGTTGGCGGCTTTTTCCAATAACGATTGAAGGGTGCTTGCGGTCGAGTTGAAGGCCCCTTGAGTCCAGATGCTCGGCTCGCACGAACGATCGAGTTCAGCCTGCAAAGCTTTGGCGTACCTCAGCCCTTCAGTCGAAGAACCGATGAATAGCGAAGGGTCAAGAGCGTCGGCCAATGTGACTCCAATATCACTAGAAAGATGAGTGAACTATATCTGAGCGTCAGCCGATGCTTGCCTTCCGCCCTCGCCCATGAGGACTGTCCTATCCTGCGAAGATGGTCTGCCATAGAATTACGGCGGCCTGCACGATCGCAGCGCTGAGGGTAGGACCGACGGCAGCAACAACAATTTGCCCCAAAATACCTAGCGTCTGTGCTGCGCGCTGTTGTTGAAGGCTGGGACCGACTGCGTTCCGCAACGTGGTCGGCCATCGGAAAATAGCGCTCACGACGCCCACTACTCCGCGCTCGTTGCGTTGCGCGTCCTCAAATCGCACTTGCGCACGACCAATCGCCAGGTCGAGCGAGGTGATGACCTTCGTTGCGTTCAGATCACTGTTAGCGCTGACAAGTGAAGCCCAGTGGCTCATCGGATCTGCGTTGGGTACCAAGCAGATGCCGTCCTGCACCGCGAACGAGCGACCATCGTTTCGTGCGTATGCTCGGCGAGCCTCCCCCGCCGCTACAGACACTTCACTGACGAGATCGTCATCGCCATCACCATTTTCGGATGCCAGTAATCGTTGAAGCACGTCGCGAAAGCGCACGATTCGCTCCCGGTCGCGCGCGATTGTTTCCGAAGGTTTTACCACGCGACAAATACTCGCAGGTCATAGCGCGATCGGCGCCTCAACACCCGCGTCCGTTCGTAATCGACGTCTACCGTCGACTACGAAGATATTCGCTATTCGCGCGTTCAGACCGAGCGCAACTCAGTTGCAGCAATCGAGCAGGTATGGTGCAACCGATGACCGAGCGCCGTTAACACCCCTGCTCGAGGCGCCTTTCGGAGGCATTACGGCTGTCGGCCTCGTCGCCGCAATGTCCAGTAGATGTGAGCCTCGGATGCCTGAAAGCGTCGGCCCGCATTGCTCGAAGCGGCGTATTCACCGCGCCTTACTTGCGGTCCGCCACAACGAACTCCCCTCCGTCGGGCTCAGATGTACCCGTCCTGCGGTAGCGACCGTGAGCGCCTAGAAAATCAATCATCACCTGCACAGCAGTGGCGGCTTCCCAGTTGTCCGGAGCCTCACCCCGGTGCGCGGCGTTGTTGCGGAGTTTGTTAACGGCGCGCAGCTGATCGATAGCAACGGCGAGATCAGTATGGGAGTCCTCGGCGATCGAGATGTAGTCGCCGAGAGCCGTCCTGTCGTTGATTCGCTTCTGTTGAGATTGGGGAAGCTCTGTACTGCGTTTGCGAATGTGTTGGCCTAGAGCGATCTCGACGGCGGTTGCGGCGTCGAGGACCGCGCGCCGATTGGCGCCGCGTCTTTGCGCGGCACGCGCATCACGACTGAGTATCTCCTCAAGGGGAGGCTCGGTACCCTCGCGGACGAATTTGAGTATCGCCGTCCATTCCACCTGACGGAGCGGCCTGATATGGGGCGTGGTGATAGTGAGACCTAAGGCGCCTTGATGGGATGGTTCAACGAACGTCAACCCGGTTCCGACAGCTTCGGCGTCGTACACTCGGTGACGCGGATCGAGATCCTGACCGGTCAAGATCTCGATCCAAGTGCGGGCACTATCGAACCATCTATCCACCGACTCAGCGAGCTGGTGATCAGGCGTGAGCCATGGCCGATCAGCATAGATTTGTCCGACGACAGCCGCCACGCCCACGCGGTGGACCGCCGTGGCCGGACGAAGCGACTTAGGGATGAATGCGCCATACTCCTGCGTCCACACCGTTTGCGCGTCAGGTGTTGTGATGGCGTGTCCCGTCGCCGGCACGACTGGCGGACCGCCCAAAGGTGGTTCGTCCGCGGGCATCAGAACGTCGAATTGCAGAGCCCCGAGGCCCGTCTCATAGGACCGCCCCAAGCTCTCGCACGTTGTCCAGATTGGGACTGGAAACTCATAAATTGCCCGCACGTCCAAACCGCTCCTCCGCTCAACCGTAATCAGTATGAATTGTTTCAGTGAACGAGCGTTCTGGCGCGGTGCTCTTCGACCGCTGTTTGATTTGCGGAGTCCGATTGCACGCGTGATGCCTGACGGACAAGCCCGTGCACCTGCGGTGGCCCCAGCGAGAGAGTTTTCACCGATTACGGCGACTGCTAAGCGCGCAAAGCGTCAGCCGAGAGCCATATATCCGTCGCGACGGTTGCGAGCTCGAACGCTCTGGCACTGATCCGGCCTTCATCCCACGAATCGCTATTAGCGACAGCGAAGTTGATGACAAGCGTGTTCTGCTTCGCGAACTCGGTTCGCTTCACCGACCACGCGTCGTTTGAAAGATGTCCGTTGAAGGATCCAGTCACGAGAGTCAAGTTGCCGAGGCGATTCACTGCTCGGTTGCGCTCGTCGCTGGCGTTGAGCCAGGTCGGATCGGTGTCGTCCTCCATCCCTGGCCGTCCATTCTCTAGGACTGGCCAATTCGTTTCCCATGACTGGGGCATCACGTGCTCCACCTGGAGTTTGGAGTAGTCAATGTTCGCGGACGGCTGGTGTGGGTCCGTCTCGCGAAGACGCGCGTCGATTGCCGATAAAAGCAACGCTATTCGAGGCTGTCCGATAGTTCCGTAGAACCGGTTGTCTCTAAAAGCAGCCACTACATCGCGATCCGTGGGCCACGCGAGCGCGCCTCGTTGAAGAGAGTCGATAATCGCGTCCGCAACATCGGTGTCAGCATCGATGGCCCGTTTTGCATCGTTCAACACTCGCGTCAAATGAGCTCCATACCCACGTGTTTGGAGACCGAGAAATGCCCGTCGGAGGGCCCACGACTCGATTGCACGCACTGCACGCACGTGATCCGCCGACGCAAGCTGATCAAGGGGTACCGTTCGTAGCCACGCTAGGAGGGGGACGGCCGTTGCGATGTCGAGGTTTCGTATCCGCTCGTAGGCATTCTGGATTTCACCTTCAGCCACCGATATGTGGCCGTAGATCGCTTCGTACGCGGTTGAGTATTTCGCGAGACTCTGGAGCACTTCTTCTGTGGTCGGTCCGTCGTTCAGGTATGCACGAGCCTCAGCGTAAAGGTGGCCCACACTTGCTTCTTTGCCCAGCTCGGCTGTAAGCCAGACGGAAAGGAGGACGTCTCGGCGTCCACGTTGAGCGTGGCCGCGGCCGACTTCTTCCTTCCACCAGGTTTCGTCGAAATGCGCCCAATATCTGTCGTACAGCGTCTCTACGTCCGCCGCGGCGAGCTCGCCTCGAAGAAAGAGGAGGTTTTTCACCAGGTCTATTGCCGATAGTGGCGTCTGCCGTCCGTTCAGCACCTCGAAGATGACCTGGGCATCGTCATTGTCTTCTAGGTCGATGACGACCAGCTTGAAGAGTGTGGATAGCGCGTCGGCGAGGGCATCCACGCGCAAAGGGTCGACGGCTTCGTTGTCGACGACGTACTCGAGGGTCTTCGTTGCGAAGAATGATCGCGCCTGCAAATAGAGGTGATCCGAGTCCTCGTAGGTTGGTATTGCGTCACTGATCGCGGATGGCCAGACGAGCCGATCGTTTCGACGCGGCCAGAGCTTGAACTTCTCTTCGTTGGTCACGACAAGGTACTCCTTGTTGAATAGCATCTCGCGAAGTTGATGCTGCTTTAGAGAGCCTTCTGCTGTGAGTACGTCGAGTACGCCTCGGACTAGCAACTGAGTTGTGGTGAGGCGCTGTTGCCCGTCGATGACAGATCGCAACGTGATTCCGCCCGTGGGAGAGAGTACCGAGGCGACGACGATCGCTCCGAGGAAGTGTGGCGACACGCTCGCTTCCTTCGTTAGCAAGGCAGAGTCGGTCGCTCCGCTCGTGCGCACGTCGATTAGACGATCAGCTGTTGCCGCAAGGTCTTCAAAAAGCAGCTCCCATTGTCCGTCGCGAGTCCACTCATAGTCGCGCTGAAATGTGGGGATTAGGTACCGGCGGTCCGGCAGAAGGATTTGGCTCAGCGGGTAGGTATTTGCTTGCACTGTCTGACCATATCGGGAGAGCCCGTCACCTTCATGATATTGAGCATTGGGGCGCCGCGAGGTGCATCGATGGTCGTGACCGCTGGGACTTTGTGGTCAGTTCGAGCATCGCGTGTGATGCCCGCCCGAGGCGTGTAGAGCGCTGACTAGCGCTCGTGCAGCCTAGCCGCGCTGGCTTGGGCACGGAGAGGCAATCGTCCGAAGAATTCACCTACAAACCTCTCGCCGCGAGTGAAAAGACCTGGCCGGCGAGCTCTGTATCCGAGGAAACGATACTGTGGCACCTAAGCTTCCGTCAGCTATTGGCGATCCATCCGAGAATTTCGATCCCAGCAAAAGAAACGACCGAAGCAATGAATGATCTGACAGCGATCGTAGGCCCGACACCAGGTCCAGGGCACGGGGAGTGCTTCATCTGGACGCGGGGTTCAGACACCGCGGTAGTCGCGGTGGACGCCGGCGGCGCCGCGTCGATGGGGAAGCACGCGGGCGCACATGATCCCGAGATCTTGATCCTCAGCCACGACGACAGCGATCATATTCGAGGGGCAGTCGAGCTCATCAACACCGCGAGATCATCTCTCCGAGAACTGTGGATCCCGGCCGAATGGGCAATCCTGATCAAGCAGATCGCCGAGACCAATCAGAACGCTCTGCTCCCCGATAACGCCATCACAGTTAGCGTCGGCGGCCTCGCGGCGAGCATCGCCGGCCAAATAACGACTATTGCCGAGGGCGCCGGCGGAAACCAACTGACACCTGAGCTGCTCGCTCTGGCAGGAACTAACCTCTCCTCATGGGCCCCCTCTACTTTTCGGCCCGACCGGGGCTTCTCGATCGAAGAGCCGCCACGCAAAGTGGGACGCTGGTACGGCGCGAAGGACCTGAGCGAGATCGTCAAACGAGTGAGATACCGCGCGAAGGCTCTGATCGGAATCCTCACGGCTGCCCTCGCCAACTCGGTTCGAATACGGTTCTTCTCCATCGACCTCGCGCTCTCCAGCACGAGTAAGACGTGGGAGACCGAGGGCCGGCCTGGCACTGCGACGCTCGTAAATGCCTCGGAAGCGCCGCATGCCCTCGCGGTACGCATCCCGCCGGGACTCCCCTACACCTACGCGCTTACCCGCCTGACAGTCCAGAACCGCCGCGCCTTGTGCACGCTCTTGTGGAGCAACCCCAGCTCTCCGAACGGGGGAACCGTCATTTGGAGCGACACAGATGGGAATTGGCTCGACCACTCGAGTCCTCTCGGACTCGACCAAGTGATCAGCACGCTCAGTGCCAGCTCTGCTCCGCATCACGCCTCAGCAAACGCCGCCCACAACAGGGTCTGGACGGAGCTAAGCCGCGCATCGGGCAAGCTCATCATGATCAGCGCTGGAGGACAAAAGGGTCAGTCTTACCGTCCCGAATACGATGCGCTGAAGAGCAGGCGCTGCTGCACATGGTGTCGTCCTGCGTCGACGATCTATCAAGAAGTCAAAGCGTCTTCCGCGGCCCCGGGGGGCATGAATTTACATAACACGTGCATTGGTGCACATTAGTGAGTCGTCTCGGGTTGTGTGAAGGATCTGATTCAATGAGTGCTGATCGATCTCGCCAGAGAAATCCGCACCTCTGCTCGCTCATTGAATACCACTACAAACCAACACGCCCAGAGTAAAAATCGGGCACGAAATTACTGACCGTGCGTTAGACTTACCGCGTGATCACCGAAAACGAAGCTCTAGACCATCTCGCTGACTCCGGCCTTGCTGCCGTCATCAAATGGGCAGCGCCAGTGGCGTTCGCGCGAACCGCCCAGGACTTCGACGAAGACGCTGGCCATGATCAGTCGATAGTTGGCGGTCACAACTACGTTTACATTCGCGATTTGTTGGATCGGTCGACGGGCAACGGGCGATATATCCGCGGTGCCGACGTCACCGGACTTGGCGAAGATTTTGTCAGTCGCGGTATTTCCGCGCAAGCATTCGCTACCATGCCCGCGCTTGAGAACGGCAGCATCGTCCGCAGTGACTATCAGCAGTCCCCGGGCTGGGCGTCGGGAGACATCAGGCTCTTGATCCAGTCTTACAAATTAGGGCAGATCGACAAGATTCGTTGGATGCGTCCCGCCAAGAAGCGGGTCGCGGGTCAGCAGTTCCTTACCTCCGTGCCCCTGTTCGAGGACGAGGACATGGGTCTGCAGTCACTACCGGGTATCCCCGACGACGACGAGTTTGACGGCTCGACGCTCATCGCGGCTCACGCATCGAATCCGATCACGGGACAGTTCGAACTGTATGTCGGACAGAGCAAGAACCCCGCATATCGCGGAGATGGCTGTTGGCACTGGCGCCAGCCGCTACTGCGTGGCGGGCAGCATCCGCTCGATCTCCGCGCTCCCGCGTCGCCAGATATGCCAGGCAACGCACCGACCGGTGTTGTGGAAGAGATTTCCGTCACGGTCCGCGCAGAACGTAGGGGCAAGACCGCCGATGGTTCTGAATAGCGACAATCGGCCCTCGGGCGCTTTGGCGGATGCGACGTCGCTGTTCAACGGTCAGCGCTTGACTATGGCGCGCCAACTGGCGGGACTCAAGAAAGCGCATCTTGCAGAGTCGATTGGCATGTCCCCAGCATCAGTCACAGGCTGGGAGAGCGGGGCTAAGTTGCCCAACCGCGCGACCGTGGCGAAGTTGTCACTAGCTCTAAGCGTCGACCCTCGATTCTTCGCAGGAGGGCCCCCGCCTCGAATCAGCCGGCCGCATTTCAGATCTCTCCGCTCTACGACTCAACTGGCTCAAGACGAAGCCGAGGCGTACGGGCGGTTCGTGGCAGAAGTCATCGGGCTGCTTGAAACGTCAGTCGAGTTTCCGCAACTCCTGCTTCCGGACCTCCCCGTCGATCCAAACGACCCGATTGAAGAGGTGGAGATTGCGGCGAGAATCGCGCGCGACTTTTTCGAACTACCGTTGGGACCAGTGCAACACGTTGTAAGGCTCGCGGAGAAGGCGGGAGTTGCCGTCGTATTCAGTGAGCCTGGTGTGGCGTCTATCGACGCCTACTCGCTGCACAGCAGCACTCGTCCGGTGATAGTCCTCAATCCGACAAAGGACGACTACTACCGTCAACGCTTCGACGCCGCCCACGAGCTCGGCCACCTCATCATGCATCACGATGCCGAGCCAGGGAGCAAGCCAGCCGAGGACCAGGCAAACCGGTTCGCTTCTGAGTTCCTCATGCCAGCTGCGCAAATCCGCCCTCACCTGCCGTCTTCGACCGCGGGCAGAGGCTGGCAGGAGCTCGCGGAGTTGAAAGAGCATTGGGGCGTCAGCCTGGCCGCGCTTCTCTATCGGGCACGCTCGCTCGGTGTGATGAACGACGTCTCGTATCGAAATGCGGTGATTCGGATGTCTCAGAATGGCTGGCGGCGAGCGGAGCCTGGTCGCGTTTCGTCCCTTGAGATGCCGTCGATGCTCGCTCGAGCGAGAGAGGTCCTTCTCGATGTAGGAGTCGACGACCAGCAGTTCTTGTCCGGGTCCGGCCTATCGGTGCAGATGTACCAGATTGCGGCCGCTCGCACGCCGTTGGCGTTAGCGCGCTAGGTTTGCGATATAGAGCATTATCGGCCCTGAGGGCGCCCCTAATGCCTGCGTTCACTGGCTGTTTTTTGTAGTCGAAGTTGTGGGGCGTAGTTTGGGACCGCTGTCCCTCACCCGAAACGCAACGTCATCTCGGGCATCGCAGGTCGAAAAAATTGCATAGTTCGACCGCTGTAAGCGCGGCAAAGGTTTCTAATAAATAGCGCGACTATCTTTCGACTCCCAGACCAGCGGTGCGCTCGCTCGAAACTCCATCCGGAGAGCCTTCATCCGTGCGCGATATGGACTGCCGGTCGCGTAAGTGAAATTGAGAGTCGGTAGGGTGTCCCGAATTATCGGCTTCTCGACACTGCCCGGCTCGCTGTGCTCGACCCACGTCACTCTCAAGTTGGTAACCATCCATTCCGTCAACCGGGATTCCTGCGATTTCTCTAGCCCAAACTTGCCGCCACGGGGGTGTCGGACTGCGCCCGGTAGCAGTTCCAGTGGCTCGCTCAGGAGAGCGGAGAGTGAACATCGGAGTGCTGAGCGTCGCGTCGTCAATAAGTGCGTCTCGACAACGCGGCTTGAAAGACTTTGCTTCGCTGCGACGCCCACATACAACGGTCGTGACGAATCGACTAGCGGAAAAGCGTGGGGCCAGCGCGAGGCGAGCGCACTGCGAGTATCCCACCAGGCGTAGATACCCGAGCTCGCAACCACACCCGTTTCTAGTGGGGAAACGGGCGCCGCGGTGACTAGCTCATCTCGGGCAACCGTCCAGTTCATGCTCAGAGTTTATGGAAGTGCCGCCTCCCCGCGCTGCGCGTTTGGCTGCCAAGTCGTCGCACTGATTCATTCGCCCCGAGTTCAACCTGGCCCTCGCCTGGCGAAGCGACACTTTCCTCACTCCGACAGCAACGTACTCGGGTTGCCCGTCCACGTGATCATCAGAGCGTCGCGCGCGCGCGTCGCGGCTACGTAGAGTAGCGAGCGCTCGCGCAGTAGTGCATCCGCCTCGTCACCATGTGCAGCAGCACTCTTCATCGTGGTCGGGTTAGGGATGCTCTCAGCACTCGCCCCGACTATGCACACTCGCGAGAATTCTGTGCCCTTGGCCCGGTACATGTTCATGACCGCGACTGCTCCGACGGGTGGCTCTCCTTTGTCCACCCGCATGGCCTTTACGTCCCGCTCTGCCAGACCTCGCGTGACTGTGTCTGCAAATCCATTCGTGCGCACCAGGACGGCGATTGATCCACCGGGATCGTCGGCGGACCATCTCTGTAGCGTGGACGCGACCGCATCGAGTTCTTCTGAGAGCGTCGCGAATCCGAGACGCAATGGAACTGGACCGCGCCTCGACGAGCGATACCCAGCAGTGGACTCGTCTTCGGACTCTAGGTCTTCGTAGTGACCTGCCTCAAGCACTGCGACCGCGTAGCCAAGGTTCTGCGCTGTGGTCCGATAGTTCAGAGTCAGCCGCTGCGAGCGCCCGACAATCTTGATCGCCCACCTCGAGAGGATAGTGGGCTGCCCATAGATGCGCTGATGCGAATCCTCTGCGATGAATAGGTCGTTTGGGCTCGGTTCGGTCAGCGCGCGAATTAGTCGCCATTTGGCGGGGACGAGGTCTTGGCCTTCATCCACGAGCACATGATCGGCAGGACGCGCAACAGTGCCACCGTCGTAGAGCTGAGCAGCGACGGCTGCAACCTCACTGAAGTCCGCAGACTGCTGCATCTTCAACAGGGTGCGATAGGCCGCCACGATCTTCCACACCTGATCCCGCTTCGCCCGGTCAAGCGCCACTCCTCGGCCAGGACGCCGAACGGTAAAATACTCCTCGCGGGTTGTGATGGTGTTGGGCACAATGATCGCTTCGTACTCTGCCTCCAAGAACGTGGGCGAGAGGTATCCGTTGGGGCTGTCGGCTACGCCGCTGGCCGCACGTGCGCTCGACCAGCGGTCCGAGGAGGTGGCCGGCCCTCTGATGGTTCGGCTCTCACCGAGCACCGCCTGCGTTGCGGCCGGCACCTCAGTGGGATTTTCACGAAGCGCACCGAATGAGAGCGAATCGACGCCGGAAACATAAACTCCAGGCTCGCCGAGAGCTGCTGCGATCTTCACCCCGGGATCCAGCTGCCGCAGGTCTCGGCGTAAATTATCAGCCAGGTTGACGGTGAACGTTGTCAACACGATCCGAGCGTCCGGGTTTTCGAGCCAAAGACGACGTGCACGATGGAGTAGGACCACTGTCTTGCCTGTCCCTGCACCACCTGAAAGCCGGAATGGGCCATTGTAGTTTCGGTCGACGTATCGACGTTGTTCGGGGTGGAGGAATACCTTCCATGCGGCGAAATTATCGTCTTCAATCGCTCGGCGAAGTTCTTCATTGTCGTGGACGAATGAGAACGTCATCTGAGCTGCCGGGTGCTTCATCGCCTCGATGAGTGCCGCATCGTCGTGGCGCTCAGGCGCGACTACCGGCTCCGCATCCAACGCGGCGAGTACGCCATTGACAGAGGTCCCTGCCGCCAGATCGATCAGCGCGATCCCCTGCCATGTCGGCGCGATCTCAGCGACGCCAAATAGCTCGTTCTCGTCGGCCGCCGCCATAGCGCGGGACGCGAGGGCCGGGTCCATCCCGAGCACGTCAGTGAGGTCGAGAAGAGTGATCCCGGCGGACTCGAGCAGGGGTGTCGCCGTCGACACGAGGGCCGGCTTTTCCACAGAAGGAGAAGCAGGCACGTCAACGGGCGTCAACGTTTCCGGGGCACCCTCTGCAATCAGCTCGGCTACGCCATTGATCGGGTTTATTCGCAGAACGGTCGAACACGCGATCTCGATGGCTTCATCGTGGGGCCAAGTTCCCATGTAGACGTAGGTCCGCTCCGCACCCCCACCTTCAAGGCGAAAGAGGACGGCCCGGAAGTTGTCGTCTACGCGGCCGGTCCTGACTCTCGAGTCTCTGGGGTTTTTCATCGGCTCGATGTGCAGGCCGAGCATCTCGTCGTTCTGGGAGAGTTTCTCGATGAACGCCCAGAGCTTCTTTTTGATAGCGCCGTCGGTCTTGTTGACCGAGCTGGTCATGACGATGGTGGTCATCGGCTTCCTTCCAATGCGGCAACGATGTCGTGAACGATTGCCGGAACGACCATCCAGCCGGTTGTGCGTAGATCTTCGATGTCTCGACTCTCGAGGCCCAGTTCTACGGCGATCTTGTGTGCCGGCCACGCGATGGAAACGGGGATGCCGTCTCCGACCTCGACGCCGAGTTCCGGGGTCTCGATGTTGGCGTCCACCAGTTCACGGAGCAGTTCGCGTTCTTCATCGCTGGCCGCCATTTCGAGGAGTCCCGCCCACACCGGCGAGAACGAAACCGCCGCGGGATCGCCAGCAACCAGATTCTTCTCGATCGACGACACTCCGGCTATCGCGAATGGCGCCTGTCTGGCGAACATCAGATTGGACAACGTCAGCCATCGCCGCCAGCTCTCGGAGAAGGTGGGCTCGACCATGGTGCCCGTACGATTATCGAGGACGAGCCCCACGTCTGTGACGAGAGCGCCGCTCGAATGGCTGAGCAGCGCAACGAAGGAGACGTGTGGCCCAGCATCCACAGTCAACCCAAACGCACCCGTTCCGCTCTGCACAGTGCCTAGCACCTGGAATGCAGCGAGCTCTGACGCTGAAATGCCGACGGGAGTCTCTCCAAGCGGGGCAGCGGCGAGGAGTAGCGGTACGGCATCGCCGAATTGTCGCCAACGGTCAGGTTCGGGCGTTTGCATCCAGCGGATGAGCATGGTCAGAGGGCCTCCGCGGGACGCATCGACCACGCCCGCGGAGAGGTTGACGTTTTGCGTCAGCGCGTTCTGCACGGCTGCCTGGCTGTACCACCAAGGATCGGCCACCGAGTCCATGGTCAAGTCGTTCCAGCTGACGGCCAGTACTGCGTAACCCTGGGCGCGGAGCACGGATCGTTTGTGCGCGTCGTCGGCAATTCGGTTGTGCGCAACGGTCGCGTGGAACGTGAAGCCATCTGTGTAAATCGCGACCCTCGGAATGGTCGTGTCAGAGCAGCGGAGCACGAAGTCCGGCACCGTTGCGCCAAGATGCACCTGCGGCTCCAGCCACCACAGCCGAGAGTCGCCCGGCAGCGTGACTGTTAGTTGGTTGCCAAGAGCCGTTGGAGTCTCCTTCACCGTTGCGCCGACAGCGGACAGTCGTGCGGATAAGGCCTCTCGGAATCGGGCTTCCAAGTGAGATTCGTCGATTACAGGAGCGGGCGGCGCGTCGAGCAGCTTCCATCCGTGAGCGGAGGGCGCGACATCCGGCACCTCGTCGCCGCCGGACGCGAGGATGCGGCGCAACAGCACTTCTGCGGTCTCCCGTGCGACCTCGCCGGTCTGCCACGGCGCAGCAAACGGCAGCAAGCACCGGTGACAGGCAAGTCGTTCTTCTTCGCGACATGGGCAGTCACGCACTCGTTCCCATGCGGCGTGGAGAAGCGCCCAGACTCGCGCCGGTCGGGCGAGCTCTGCGAGGTATCCGGTGCCTCCGGGTACGACGTCGTGAAGGAGCAGCGCGTCGGCGACTTCGCCCGCCCCGCCGAGAGGCTCAGTAATCTGGGCGATCTGGATGTGGTCCGGTGCGCCACCCATCAGCTCTCGCAAACCGAGAAGCAAAGCGGCCGATAGGCTCGGCACGGCGAATTTGTCGTACTTCAGTACTGTCGGGAGCCGAACGACCACACCTTGGGTGTGAAGGTGGCGCATCAGTGCGACGGAACGAGTGTGCTCGTCGTGGTCGTCGCGGCGGGGGCACCAAGGGCGATGCTCGTCTCTGCCATTCGACTTGCTCGATTCGTCGAGCTTGCCGCAGGTGTCGCAGACTCGGAATAAGGGGCTCATCACTTCGTGTCCGGCTAGCGCTCGCGAAATCGCCTGTTTGCCGGCTGGGCCGAGGTTGATCCAGCGGATGTCGACGTCGGACAGGTGGCGCATGCCGAAGTCATACCCGTCGACGAACCACTGGGCTTTTACGTTCGAATCGTTGATGTCCGCCGCAGTCAGCACGGTGAACCGGGTGCGCTCACGTTCGTCGCGCGAGTCGTTGATGAGGGCGTCGTCACGGCGGATCTGTGCGGAGACCCCGGACATCTGCACGGTGTCGAGTCGCTGCTTGACGTCGGCGATCGAGCCGCTTCCGCAGCGCGGGCACGCTGTCAGTGCGACCATCCCAGGCAGCTCTGCTCTCGCGAATCCGCAGGCGGCGCAGTAGGTCCAGGGCGTCGTTACAGTGGGCTCCTGGCCGAGATCGACGGCGTCGACTTTGACAACGAAACCACGCGAATAGAACGTGGCTCCGGGCGCGAATTCAGTCAATGCGCTAGCGGAGCCGCGCTGGTAATTCATCGTGTCGGATTCCCATTTTTGAGTCTCCGGGTCGAACCAACTCATCGCGACATCGAGGTTCACTGAATCGTCGAGGAGAGTGTAGTTCGGGTAGATTCCGTACTCCTCAAGCACACTGATCCAGTACTCGCCCTTCAGCCGTCCGAGCTGTCCCTCAGTCATTCTCAGTGCTGCCCGCGCCGATCGCTCCGCACGCTTGTCATCGTCGGTCGCAGCTGGCGATAACGCCTTCAACTCCAGCTCAGGGATTATTTCGACGAGTTTCGCCTTGCGAAAGCCGAGTTCATCGACGGTCGCGTGCCACCGCGCTGCAGCCCGAGCGAGAAAACGGTCCAATTCGCTCACGTCAGACTCGCCGCGAGAAATCCACCCTTCGATTCGGCCCACGACTTCGTCGGATACCCCGTCGAAGGAATTCAGGAACGTTCTGAGGGCGTCATGGGTGGCGGATGTCGCGACTCTTCCGAGATAGGTGCCCTCGCCTATTCCGCCGAGTGCGCCCTGCGCGGTCTTGGGATGATCCGCTAGAGGATCCCGAGCGATGCGGTCACCGAGGAACGCCAGGAATTGTCTCCGCAAGATCTCTTCGGCCGACAGATACGTCGCGGGCGGTTGCACGCTCCCGTTGATTACCGACAGCGGATCTCCGACTCGTGGCAAATTTTCGCCTCGGCCGGTGACGTAGGTGATGCTCAGCGAGTTTCCCGTGAGACGGCCGGCACGGCCAACTCGCTGCACGTACGAAGCGACAGTGCGCGGCAGCGAAGCGAGAAACACCGCCGAGAGGTCGCCGATGTCGATACCCATCTCGAGGGTTGGCGTCGCGACGAGCACGTTGGGAGCATCCGGTTCTGCGGTTCTCGACTTGAAGGCCGTCTCGTACTGCAACCGGGTGGCCGACTCCAGCAGGCTCGTGTGCTCCCGCGCCACGACGCGACGCATATCGCTCGACGCATACAGGCCGCGGTAAAAACCGCCCTTTCCAGCGCGACGCTTCAGGCGTCCTGGACAGCGCGAGACCGTGCACGGTCCATCCGCGAGCTGGTCGATGACCGAAGCACTTCCGGGTACGAGGTTGTCGCATACGTCGCACCGAAGCTGCAGGCGACCACTATCGAGTTCGTCGCTGTGCGCTTGTGCAAGCACAATCTGATCGCTGCGTAGAAAATATACATCGGCGGCCGAGTCAGTCTTGACCGACCCGATGACGTCGCGCTTGTCGAGTTCGACGAAGAGCATTCGCGCGAGCTTTGCCCCCTCACTCGCGGTGAGCCCAGAAAGGCACTTGGCAGCCCAAAGCGCGTACCAGCCCTGCGACGATGAGACGTTGTCGAGGTTGTCGCGCCTGACAGCAGTCTTCACTCCGACTCGGGGAAAGGCGGGCGCTGGGCGTCCACTCGGAAACGCGGGTACTCCAACCGCGCGGTTGCGGCCGCCCCAGATCCGGTAGCGATTGCCGTCTTCTTTCACATAGCTGTCGAGCCACGGATGCTGAATCGCTCCCTGCTCTCGCATGCGTTCGAGTACCCCGCGCACCCACAGCGCTCCTGCGGCACTGGTGGGGGCCGCAATCTCGGCGCCGCCCAGTAGGTCGCCCTGGTCGTACTCGAGCCAGACGTTCCGCGCGATGGCGGCGAGGGCGGCGGCCGGTCCGCCGTCGACCTCGGCCGTGACGCTGCCGGTGAGTTCGAGGGTTCGACCGACGCGGCTCTGCAAACCGAATTCGAGCACCGCGTCGAAGAGCAGCCGGTTGCGCACGGCAGTCACCGAACGTCGAGCCGCGTGGTCGCCGGCTGGTGACCAGTACTCGCGAAACAGGTCGTTACCGGTGAGGTCTGGCGGCACCAGCCGGTACCGTGCGAACCTGTCGACTCCTGCGTCGCGCATCGCGCCGTCGACGAGTTGGTCGAGGCTCACGCTCGCATTTCCGAGTGCGCTGCGCAGAGCGGCGCGCAGCGTCAGTACGTGCGAGCGCGCCTGAACGAAGCCGGCCCGGTGTGCGGCATCCTGCACACTGTCGGTGAAGACGAGCGCCTTCTTCTCCCCCACGTCGATGGATGATTCGCCGAACATGCTCGACAGGGTCACAGAGAGCAGCGTTGCGATGGCGCTGCCGAGGAAGCGAATGCCGTCGGCCTTCAGGCAGGACGGGCACCAGTCGTCTTTCGACCTCTCGCCGGCATCGAGCCCAACGTGCGTGAGTACGGGCAGCACATAGCCGGCATCGAAATCCGCGTCGCCATCGGCGGGCAGGGCGGCGACGAGCTGACGGTTGCGGGTATGCAGCCAGCGCAGACCCTCAATCTGCCGATCGCGCTGTTCGAAGTAGACGTAATCCGCTTCCTTTGGCGCGAATATCAGCGGCCGAAAGCGGTCGTCGCCGACCAGGTGCCTGCGACGGATGTCGGAGTCGTCCGCATCGAGATCGGCACCCGTGGCTGCCAGAACAACCCCCCAGCCCGACCGGCCACAGTGGCGACAATAGATCGCCGGATAGGCGTCGAACGCCCCACTGTCGGTGACATCGATCGCGTCGTGCCCCAAGGTCACTCCGTCGTCGGTCCAGCGGAATGCCGGCTGCGCCGCGGCGGCGCGATCGATGCGACTTAGTTCGCGCACCCACAGGTGAACGTCGATACCGACCGCGGCCCGGCCGCAGACTTTGCGCACGTGGCTGAGCATGGCGACGAGATTGACGACGGCGTCGACCCGCACGTCCGCGGGGGCAGCGGATGCCCCGGTGCCCTCGAATACCGTGCGTGCAAGGTCGTCGATCCCCACGGCATCCTTGGTTGCCCGAACAATCGTGCGAATGAGCGGATGCCGCGTTGAATACCGCATGAGCGATAGCGAAGAGTCGCCAACGATAACCTCGGCGCCCCAGAGCTGCTTCAGCACCTCCGACGCGATGTGCGACGCGTCAGCACCGTCGCCAAGCCGATCGACCGCGTCGTTTATGCCAACGAGCAGGTCGACAGTCACGTCGGGAGTCGTCTCGACCTCCGACCGGGCCCACTCGTCGACAGTGACGCGTGCCTCGGTCACGACACTTGTCGCATCAAACTCGTCGCCGAACACGGTTCGGGCGAAGGCGAGCATGGCGCCCGGGTCGCCGCCGTCGCCGAGTGTCGCCGAGGTGGCGACCGGGGTGGCCCGGCCAAGCGGGCGCGACCAGTCACTTCTAGTCACGGGCGAGTCGTCGGACCAGTAGCTCTTGAGCGTTGCGCCGAGACGACGCAGAAGCATCGCAACGTCGGTCCCCTGGGCTCCGTCGTAGATATGGAACTCGTCGAGCACAACGTATTGCAGACTCGTCGCCGAGGCCGACCAGAGCTTGGCATCTTCATGCCTAAGCAGCAGCTGATCGAGCATCTTGTAGTTGGTGAGAAGAATGTCCGGAGCACTCTGCCGAATGACTGTGCGATCGGTGATGAGCCCCTTCTCCGAAACGCGAGTGCGCTTCTCCGACTGCTCACCTGTGTACAGCGCAGCCGTCACACCCGAGAGCCGCGGGTCGCTGGTCAGCAACTCGGTGAGCCGCTTCGCCTGGTCGTTGGCGAGCGCGTTCATCGGGTAGAGAATGAGCGCTTTAACCCCCGTGATGTTCTCGCGGCGAGCGCGGAGGACGTGATCGATGATCGGCACAAGAAACGCCTCGGTCTTGCCCGAGCCGGTTCCCGTGGTCACCAGCGTCGGCTGAGGGCGCGCATTGACGGATGCCGCGGAAGAGAGCCGCCTGAACGCTTTGGCCTGGTGCCCGTAGGGGGTGAACTCTCGCGGGTACCACTCAAGCGCCCGTTCCCATCCCGCGGCCGCAGGGCCGTACGGCAACCGGGTGCGCACGAACGGACCGCGAAAAATACCCTCAGTCTCGTGCACAAGAAACCTCTCGAGCTCACGCTGCGCGTCATCATCTGAGAGGGCGAACGTTGTCGTGAGGTAGTCGACGAGCGATGCTCTTATTCGCTGGGTCAGGCGGGTGGGCAGCAGTTCGCTCACGTGCGCTCCTTCAGAATTGTCTCGAAGTGGGTGTACGCCTGCCGCATGTCAGCCTCTCGGTCGAGGGTCACGAACGGCAACTTGTACTCATAAGAGTTACCCGCCTGATTGGTCGCGGTGCGCTCCTCGTCCGAGATCAGATCGCCCTTCTTCTTCCAGATGCTCAATATCGGGTTGGGTACCAATCTCCCGTTCACGTCGTAGTAGTGACTTTCGTGGTCGTACCCATACAGCACCGGAAACTGTGTGCGGTAGATAGTGCAGAGTTCGTCAGCTGTTACGCCGAAAGCGATCGCGGCGAGAGCATCGATCTCGAGAAGCGCTTGGCGCCTGTCCGATGCCCGACGCAGCGGGGTGTCCCTGCCCCACACACTATTCACTAGTCCAAGTTCTCGTCTCCCGTCGAATTGCAGTCCGCCAGTCCACTTGTCCGCGAGGTTCTCAGAAGTCCATGAATCAGTCCAAAGTTGCGCGTATTGGGCACTAACAGCATTCAGACGCATCAGGCGCAAGGACAGAGCCGGCAAGAGCGCCTGTCGATCAACCATTGGAACCCGCTCGGCGGAGGACATGTAAATATTGCTTTTTGGTGAGATGCGAATAGTGAAATCACCGAGCAGGGACGACATTCCGGCTAGCGCTCCGATTAGGGAGGAGACACCAAGCCCCGCTTTGCCCGCCGAGAACACTACGTTCACGTGTCCCACCTCGGGCGGAAGGATGACAGGTATGAGAGTTCGCTCACCAGTGTTGGCTGCCATTCCTCGCCATGCGAGTCTCGTTAGGTCGAGGGATGAGCCGGTCGCAGACGTTGAATGGCCGTAAGCGTTTCTATACACAGCCAGGCTTGCAACGCGTTTATACGAAGTGGACGGAATCTCTTCAGGACCGAGCGCTTCAAGATCGGTTGCAGACCAGTCCTGGTTGTGAAGCAACGCCGGGTTGGGTCTTTTGTAGGCAGGATTTGCGACGTGGATGTGAGGACCTTGCAGCACGACGTCAGCCCATTCCGTCGGCCTAGTCCATTTGTGCTCAATTATTCTTTTGGCTCGCGCTTGGGTTTCGATGAGCCCTGCGCTAAATTCCAAACCTAGGTTGGCGATTCGAGGCGCGTCGACGAGCTTTGCCAAGACCGAGGCCACATCGGTGTTTACTGCGTACACCATCCGAGTCTGCGCCACGGGAACTTCAACACCTTCGAGAATGGCGTGCCAGGTCACGAGTGTTTCATCAGTGACCCGAATAATCCGGTTGCGATGCGGGCGAACGTCCCAGTTGCCATCTGGGTCTTTAAGGCCGGGCTCCTGACCGCTTCCGTCATGAAGCAGTGACCTCTCAACTACCGACGGATGATAAATAGAAGTAGCCATCGCAAAATCGACGGTTGTGGATTCGGCGCCGTACACGTGGATGCCATACGACACGAGATGATGAATCTCAAATAATGAGAATTCGTTGATGAACTGCCAATGGCGCCGGAGTCGTCGATACGTCGCCGATCGAAGCCGCCCAGCCTTCTCGTCCGTGAAATGGGTTTCGGGGTGAATGAGCGCAACTATCCCTCTCGGCGAAACATGCCGCCACGTCTGTTCCATGAAGCAGCGATAGAGGTCGGGGCGCAAACCGGCAAGATGCGGATATTCCGTTTTCGCGGAGACTCGCTCTCGCAACGCTACAACGGAAGTGACATCGGATAGATAGGACTCCCGGGTCGCGTCAAAGGCAAGCACAGTAGCACGTCGTGCTCGAGCGACTTCTTCCGGCGGCTTGTTTACCAAGGCCCACCACACATCGGATTCCGCCAGCGACGCCGCTTCATCGAAGTCTGGGCGCACCCACGGCGGGTTACCCACTTGCAGGTCGAAACCGCCGCGCTCGAAGACCGGCGCGAAGTCGAGTTCCCAGTGAAAGAAGCCCTGCTGGTTTGCGACGCCCTCGCAGACGCCGAGCCACGGGTGTTTGGCCAGCACGTCATCAATCGGTACGGCACCCGCGTAGCCGAGCTCGATCTGCTCTTCGGTATCAAGCTCGGTCCACGACTGGCCGCCCGAAAGCGACGCCTGCCCCTGGCGCAGAGCCGCCGGCTTCGCTTCAACGGTGCGACCGACAATCAGTCGGCAAGCGTCAATCCACTGCTGCATTGTGGGAGGCGCCACTCCCCCAGTGGCCGCGTCGGTGAGTGGCCAGAACCAAAGCGCATTCCATGCATCCATGATGCGACGGAGTCGACGATAGGATCCGTTGGCGTCGGCGAGAGAGCTTTCGATCTGTTCGCGAGTCACGGCACCTGCGGTCTCGACATCGCGTCCCCAGACGGGGATTGACCGACGCACCTCGCGATCGGCGATCTCGAGTCTCCGGCGCGCGAAGCCCCAGAGCACCTCGACGCGCTGCGAGATCGAGGCGAGCTCATCCACCTGCTTCTTAGAGGGTTTCAACGCAACCGTCCGGCGCCACGCCTTGAGCGCGGTCACAGCCGCCGGCGCTAATTCTTTGCCTTCCTTCGCGCCCGCGGTAGCGCCCCATCCCTCGGCGGGAAGGAGGAAGTGGTGGATACCGGCGCCTATGCCGTCGAATTCATCGAGTGCGACATCCCTCGGCACTGCCTTCAGCCACGACTTATCGGCAACTTGGCCCGCCGAGTAGACGGCACGACGCGCCCCGATGAGCGAGTTGCCCCGGCGCAGGTGGAGTCCGAACCAAGGAGCGTCGAGTCCGGGAGCCATCGTGTCGAGCCAGAGTGAAATCTCGGCGAGTTCCACCGCCGTGCCATTGAGGTCGACGCCGTACACCTGGTGCAGGGCAATGTAGGCCTTGACTCGCTGCAGCTCTCGTGTGTACTCCTCCGGGTCCACCCGCATGCCGAGTTCGTTCTGGCGACGCTTCAAATACGCTTCCGCGAGCTGGCGAACAGCCTCGATCGCGAACGCGCCTGACCCAAGGGCCGGCTCGCATACCGTGATAGCGAGTACGGCCTCGGCGCTCGTCACCACGCCGTCCTGGTCGAGCAGTTCTTCCAGCGCCTGGGACACCGTGAACCTGGTCAGCACCTCGGGGGTGTAATAGGACGCAGACTGCTGCCGCTCCCGGCCGGCCAAGCGAAAAACGAACTCGCCGCGGTCGTGTTTGACCGGCGCACTTGCTTGCGTGATCTCGTCTTCGCGGCGCACAAAGTGCGGGTCGATCCAGGTTTCAGCGTTCTCGGCTTCTGCATCGACGTGGGCCACCGGAACCACCCACGAGCCCTTGCTCGAATCACCGTTCGGCGCGACTTCGTAGAGTGGCTCAGACGCGAAGAAGCCGGTATACGACATCAATCCTTCGTAGACGGCGCCGAGCTGGTTGATGCCGAGCTCCGCGTACGAGATGAAGCCGCGCTGCTTGTTGTTCTGCTTCTTGCTGAGCAGTAGACGATCGAGCACCCGCTGCAGCGCCTCGTTGCCGAGCCCGACCTCGTCGATGTGGGAGGTAGCGCTCGACGAGAACAGGTCTGCCCGCAGCGCGTTGAACGTGAGGGCGTCATGCTCCTCGTCGGACTTGGGCGGAGTGTGGCCCTGGTCGACGAGCCTGAACAATACGGCGAGCGAATCGTAGAAGTGGGTGCCGTTCTTCGCCTTCGGCGACTCGATCTTCACCTGCACGAGCTCGCGCAGGCGATCGAGCGAATACCCCTTGTCGTAATCAGCGGCATTGGTCGGCAGCACCTCGAGCTCTGGCGACGCCTCGGCGAAGAGAAGAAAGAGAATACGGTAGAGAAAGCGCAGCGACTGGATGGCGAGTGGTTGCGCCTGATCGTCGGGCAGGGGTTCGAGGCCTTTCGTCGCGCGTCGCTGCACGACCTCGTTGGCTATGTCCTCGATGGACAGCCGGATGCCCTCGCGGAGGTCCTGCGACACACCCACCGTGTGTTTGATCGAGTCGTCGAGCGTGAGACTCCACCACACCGAACCGTCCGCCTCAGGAATGAACGAGTCGGAGTGCAGCGCGGCGAGTGCCGAGTCGATCTCTCCGCCGCGCTTGACCTCGTTGCGATCGGCGACGAGCTGCACGTCGATAGCCAGGTAGCGGCCCTCCGCCCATCGGGAGCGTTCGGCGACGAGCGTCCATCGGCCCGCGAAGACGACCGCGAAATCGGGAGATTCGGAGTCGGCAAAGATCGACGACAGCGCCCGCGCCACCACGCTCGCTATCTCCTTGCCGTCGTCGTCGAGCCACGGCTCGCTGAGCCGCCCAGTCTCTTTGGAGAGCAGGTCCTCTAGCGAATCAGCGGGCATCGCGTCGACGAGCGCCACAACATCGGTGTCGACACTGGTAGAACGCACCCAGGTGATCGGACCGCTGCTTCGCTGCGCGCGGCCGGGGTCGTGGAAGCCGAGAGTGCGGTGTAGCAGAGCGGTGAGATCGTGCGCGGCATCCGCTCGCGAACCGTCACCGGTCGACTCGTCGGCGGCAGCGACAATTAGCGACGAGATCTCGCCGCGCACCGCACTGAAACGGGTTAGCGGGCTATTGCCCAGCTCGGCCTTTCGCGCCTCCCAACCCTTGCGTCTCTCGATCACGCGGGCGAAATACGACTGCTTCGTGGCATCCGAAGTGAAATAGCTCTCGCTGATCCAGTCCTCGCTGACGATAAACGCATCACTGTTCGGCATTAGTTCTCTCCTCCGCGCGGCACAACCACGAGAAGTGGTGTCACGAGGGCCCGCTTGTCGGGGCGCAGTTGTTCGAGCAGTTCTTTCTCGCGATCGACTGTGCCACGACGCTCCCTGATGTAGCGCGTCTGAATGAGCGCATTCGCATCGTCTTTCCAACGGGCGACCCGGTTGGCCCAGGCATCCACCCGCTCGTCTGTCGCATCCATTGCCGCACCGAGCGTCGTCAGCATCCAGCTGGACACGGCATCGATCGACGGGGCGATGAAGCGGGTCAGCCCATCTGCATTCGCGAGACCGCCGGCGTTGACGGCGCCGGTCTCGACTCCGGCGTCGGCGAGCATATCGCGGGCTGTGGCGTAGGTGCGCTCGCTGTGAAAGCCCTCGCTGCTGGTGGGAAACTCCACGGCGACGTGCACCGACGTGACGGTCTGGCCGCGACGATTGGTGAGCGTGCCCTGCAACAGGACGCGTGGCGCCTCAACGTCGCCGCACACAACGAATACCCGATTGCGGTCGAGGGCCGAGAGGGCGCGGTCGGCCGCCCAGTCGAGTACCGGATGCAGCGGACCGAGGTAGTGCGCGTCAGGCCAGGTCGAGCCCTCGGAGAGCGCGGCGGTAAGCACCTGCTGTGCCTTGGTGACGGATGTCGCGAGCACGAACTTCGACACAACACGACGCTGCGCGAGATAGCTCTGCGGGAGCACCTCGAGACGCTGACGCAGGTCGGCCGGCGGGGCGAGCTCGACGACGCTCTGATTGCCGAAGTCCCGCCACTCCACACCACCCGCCTCTGCGGACGAGCCCGGGGTGATGAATGCCTCCTCCAGTGCCTCACGGAGAAAGTCAACGTCGCTGGCGAAGAGACCACTGCCGGCTTCAGCAACGGGCACGGCTTCGGGTGCGTTTTGCGGCACCGCGGTCAACGACGCGAGAAAAGCCTGAACCGGATCGTGCGCGAGTGCGTCGTCGACGTCGGGCACGACCTCGTCGAGCTGGGCCTTGCCTGCCAGCACTTTGCGCACGATGTCTTCTTCGCGGGCCACGTCGTACTGGCCCATAATGGCGGAGGAATCGCCTAGCGCAAGACGAGCCTCTTCCTCTTTCTCTAGAAGACGAGTGAGCACCTTGATGTCACCGCTAAACTCCGTGCCGACCGGATCCAAGAGAAGAGTCGTGATTTGAGGGCGATGCCTCTGCCCGTAGCGGTCGATGCGGCCGTTTCGTTGCTCGATGCGGATCAGGCTCCACGGAATGTCGTAGTGGACGAGATGGTGGCACTGCTTGTGCAGGTTGACGCCCTCGGAGGCCACATCTCCTGTCACGAGAATGCGCAAATTGGAGCTCTCCAGCTTAAACTTCTCGATTACACCCATCTGCTCGTCATCGGTGAGGCCGCCATGCAGGATTTCGACGGCATCCGCGGGCAGCTTGAACTCCTCGCGCAGCGCATCGACTAGCCATTCGAGAGTCGCGACCCGCTCGGCGAAGACGACGGCGCGCATAGGCGAATTTTTGCCCACGCCGATCTCCCGGAGATGCTTCGCCAACGCCGCGAACTTTCCGGCACGGGTCTCGCGCGCGGAGGCGGCGAGAGAGGCGAGCCGCTCAAGGGCCTCCCGTTCTCGATGGGCATCGGTACGGGCCCCACGGACCTTCGAAAGTCGTTCTGTGACGGTGTCGGCCAGAGCAGCCGGCGAGGAGAGAAAAGCTTTCGCGAGCGTCCAAGGGAAGAGAGCGGAATTGGATCCCGAGTTTGGCACGGAACCCGTCGGATGCAACCAAACGCCGTCGAGTTCGACTGCAATCGCCTGTTCTTCCAGCGAAGGCTCTACGAGGACGTGTTGGGGTGGCATCCGCTCGGCCCAATCTGCACCGACCACAGATTTCACCTCAGGGCTTTGTCGATGGCGTCGGATAACAAGTCTTCGCACCTCTTCCACGACAAGCTCGCCATCCGGCGTGACCGCCGTCGGCTCGAGAAGACGGACCAGTTCAGCGAACGACTCAGGCTTCCCGTTGTGAGGCGTCGCGGACGCGAGGATCAGGGCCTCCGTGTTCGGCGCGAGAACCCTCGCGAGAGCGTTGTTCTGTGTCTTATTGTTTGTGAGGTTGTGCGACTCGTCAATGACGACCGCATCCCACTTCTGAGTACGCAGGTGGGCGAGGTAACGCTCGCTCTTCAGTGTGTCTACGGAGATGATGACACGCTTGTAGTAGGTGAACGGGTTGCGCGTGGCGGGTAGCAGCTGACGGATTCGTTGGATGCCGAGGGAATCGAGTCTGACGAATGGGAGCGCGAAACGTGTCCACATCTCTTGCTGCATCTGCTCGAGAACGTGCCTCGGGGTGACGATAAGAATGCGGTCGCCGCGACCTCTGCGAACCAGCTCAGAGAGGATCATTCCGATCTCGAGCGTCTTGCCCAGTCCAACGGCGTCGGCGAGGAGGATGCGCGGCCGCAAGTTGTCGCGGCTCAGCGCCTGACGGACCGCCGCTTGCTGGTACGGCAGAGCGTCGGCGAGCATGCGTGTGCTGACGGATGGCTGATCGTCGCTGAGTGGAAGCGCTGACTTCCGGAGCGTGGAGTCGACCCATAGGCGAGAACGTCGGTACCCAGGTGAATCATCGGCGATTACTCGGGCTTCTCGCGGATCGAGAACTTCGATCGTGTCGAGGCTTTCGTAGAACGTCGCTGTGGTGTCCCGTACCAGTTCGCTGAGGCCGTAGACGTTGAGGAGTATCCCGTCGACGGTATCGGTGACGGAGGTCACGAGCCACTCTTCGTCGCGAACTACGACCACTGAGCCGGGCGCGAAAGCGCGGCTCTCTATTTGCGACGTCACTATCTGATCCCCTACCCCACGAGCTGCGCTGAACCGAGCCTATCTAGCTTGCAGGCTCGGCGTGCGGCTTGGTCAGCTCCAAGCTGGCGAGGTGCTTCTTAAGCCTCAAGCTCATCGGGGCATACGTTGCAAGAGTCACGCCTCCGTTGAGAACGGCGCCGACGATAGGAATGACTTTTGCCATCCCTTTGGCAAAAACGAGCTTCGTCATTTCCGCGCCAAGTTTCTTGGAGACCTCTTTAACGATCGGATATATGACTCCCTTGGTGAGCGCCTGTTGCGGCAGCTTGCGGAGAGCCTCCTTCGCCAACATGCCTGCAACTGCAGTGACACCCTGATTTGCTGCTTGCGCGCCAAACATCACGCCGACGAAGAGTGTGAGCATCCCCTTTGTCGCGTCGTCAGGCTCTTCGCCATCCGCGGCGAACAGGTTGGGCCAGCTGTAAAGATATGCAAGCTTCTGTGCGATCCGAAGCACGTGGGCGAAGTTCTGAGCAAAATCTGCTGGGACGGTGCCAACGAGTGCAAAGCCACCGGGAATTCCTGCAGCGGCCGAAAGACCGGTGACTTTTGCGGTTTCGTACTTGATCGAATCCATTGCGGCTTTGTCGATAACGTTGGACGGTATTCCGGCCGCGGCTGGGCTTTCGTTAACCGCCTTTTGAACTTGTTCGTCAGAGCAATAGCGCGCAAGTGCACGGCGCAAGTACGCCTCGCGATGAATCCGCACTCCGGGCAATCCCGACGCAGCAGTGAGCACGGCATTGAATTTAGATTCTGGCGGAGCCACGTCGCTGTCGATACTCATAGTGAGATGAGCTTACGTTAGCGCGCCGGTAGGCCAGTGCATTGCTACTGGGCCCTGTCACCGCAACACCGTCTGGATCACGAAGTCGGAAAGGACGGTAACGACGAAACGCCCTCCCGGAGGAGAGCGTTTCGTGTTTGTCGTGGTCGGGCTGACAGGATTTGAACCTGCGACCCCCTGACCCCCAGTCAGGTGCGCTACCAAGCTGCGCTACAGCCCGCGACATGTCGCCTCGAAAGGCAACTCGAATAGCTTAGCGCAGCCGGGAACGCAGTTCGGGCCAAGCGGCTGCAAACCCGGGATGAAGTTGCAGATTTTTTACCTCGTCGACGGAAACCCACGCGAGAGCCACGCTTTCCGCGTCGCCGATGACCGGCTCGAACTCGCTCGACGTCTCGGTCACGACCGTCGTATAACGCCAGAATCCGAGCTCGAGCACCGACGTGTAGATCACGGTGAGCAGCTCGGCCGGCACTCCGGCTTCCTCGAGCGCCTCGCGCATCGCGCCCTCGACGGGCGTCTCGCCCTCCTTGAGCGCACCACCCGGCAGGCCCCAGGTTCCACCGTGGTGGCTCCAGCCGACCCGGTGCTGCAGCAGCACTCCCGCGGTCGGGTGCCAGACCAGCAGTCCGGCCGCGCCGAACCGGCCCCAGTATTTCGCGCCATCCGGCCCGTAGACCCAGGCGTCCCCGCTGTCGCGCACCCCGTAGGGCGGCAGCGGCGGTGGCAGGTCGCTCACGAGCCGAGTCCGAAGAAATCGACGACGGTTTCGGATGCGTCGAACCCCTTTTCGGGCGCGAGTGGCCACACGTGGGTACCGCCGGCGATCGTGATCACCTCGAGCTTCGATTCCTCATCACACTCATCGTAGGTCGCGCGGGTGACCGTTCCCTCGATGACCGTCTGCGGGAACCGGCTGCAGTCGTTGCGTCCGATCCACTCGCGGGTCGCGTCGGCCACGGAGGCGTTGGTCCACTGGCCGAACCGGGAAGCCGTCATCTCGTTCGTCGGTCCGCCGCGGTAGGGCACGGTGAGGTCGCCCGTCCCGTGGATGATGAGCACGTCGGTCGTCTCGCTCCGGTCGCAGTCGGCCACGTTGAACGCGCCCGCGACCACGGCGATACCCGCGATACGGTCGCCGAGCTCGCAGCTGAGCCGGTATGACATCATGCCGCCGTTCGAGAAGCCCGCGAGGTAGATGCGGCTCGCGTCGACCGGGAACCTCTGCTCGACGTCGTCGAGCATCGCCGCGATGAAGCCGACATCGTCGACCTGGGTGCGGCGCGGGGCGGCGCAGCATCCGTCGGCGTTCCAGGCCAACTGGCCCTCGATGTCCGCCGCCTGCGTGCCGTTCGGGTAGACCACGATGAAGTTGCGCGCCTTCGCGAGACCGGAGAGTCCCGTCGCGGCCTCGGCCTTCGCGCCGTTTCCGCCGGCGCCGTGCAGCACGACGAGCACGGGCAGGGTCTCGGGGAGCGCAGCCGCGGCACCCTCGGGAACGTGTGCGACGTAGCTGCGTTCGACGCCGTCGACGGTGAGCGAGTGAGTGTCTGCGAGGGCGCCGGCGTCGGTCCTCGTCTGGCCCTCGGCCAGAGTGGGCGCACACCCCGCGAGAAGCAGCGCGGTGGCCACGAGGGCGGCGACCCGCGCCGCTCCTCCGATTCTCATCGCATCAGTCTAAATCGCGTCTGTGTGAGCGGCGCGCGGTCCGCCTCCGGCACGGTCTGGGTCACGGTGCTCGTGCGGGAGAATCGGAAGATGACAGACAACGACGCGGCCAAGTACGAGCGCGAACTCGTGCTGCACCTGCGCATGCGCGGCCAGACCGAGCAGGAGATCGCGAGTTCGCTGACCGAGCTGCGTGCCTATACGAAGAAGACGGGTAAGCCCGCGGAAGACGAGTTCGGCACGCCGGCCGAGTTCGCGTCGCAGTTTCCGGTGCGCAACAGCCCGACGACGAAGGGCGGCGCGCTGAGGCGACTGTTCGGAGCGGCCCTGCGGCCGAACCCGAAGGCGCCGCGTTCGAAAGACGCGGAAGAGTAGCCCCTCGCTGTAGGCCCTGCTAGCTCGCGCTCACGAGCTGCACGCGCATCGAGTCGACGCGGGTCGCGATGATCTCGCTCGCCACCCATTTCTGCTGCATACGCGACACGACGGCGTCGAGCTCGTGCCGGCTGAGGCCGTCGGCCAGGGCGAGCTGGACGACCAGCTCGGGGCCGGCCAGGCGCGCCGATGGGTCTCCGGCCGCCAGGGCGACGCTGCGCACCGCCGGTTCGCCAGCCGCGGCATCCGCGAAGGCGTCGAGAACGGCCTCATCGCGGAAGCTCGGCGTCCACGACTGCCCCTGGGCGATCGCCCACAGCGCGGGTCGACGGATCACGAACTCGGTCGGCGAAGTGGGGTCGAGCACGACCAGCTCGGTATGCTCGCTCGCCGCGGCGAGGGCGACGCGCGTTCCGGCGGCGGGCACCGGTCGCGCCTTGGGGTTCCAGTGGCTCATCGCGGTCACGGAGGTGAACACGGGAAGCACGTTGCGCCCGTCGGGCCCGGCGACCGTGATGATCGACAGCTCCTGCGTCTTGTCGATGACGACGCCGTGCTCGTTGAGTCCGGCCTCGCCCAGGTGCGCGACGAGCGGGATGAGCAGCCGCGACTCACGCAGGGCGTCGACGACCTCCGACTCCCCCAGTTCGCCACTCGAGAACCGGCGCAACGCCTCGATCAGCCGCTCCGGCGCCGAGCCGTCGTCATCCGAACTCGTATTGGGTTCGAAATGGCGGCCGGCCCACGGGGTTCCGGCGGAGTCGGCACCGCCCTGAGGGTGGTGGCCGTGATGCCCCGGAATCTCGCGCTCAGCCATGATCAGTCGTTCGCGACGTCGAGCGCCTCCGCGAGCGTGAAGTTCTTCGCGTAGAGCGACTTGCCGAGGATCGCGCCCTCGAGGCCACGCGGAACGAGCTCGCGCAGGTCGGCGATGTCGTCGAGGCTCGAGATGCCGCCGGACGCGATGACCGGCTTGTGGGTGCGTTCCATGACCTGGACGAGCAGGTCGAGGTTCGGGCCCTGCAGGGTGCCGTCCTTGGTGACGTCGGTGACGACGTAGCGGCTGCAACCGGCGTCTTCGAGGCGCTCGAGCACGGTCCAGAGGTCGCCGCCCTCCTGCGTCCAGCCGCGGGCGGCGAGGGTGGTGCCGCGCACGTCGAGTCCGACGGCGACGGCCTCACCGAACTCGGCGATGACGTGGGCCGCCCACTCGGGGTTTTCCAGAGCCGCGGTGCCGAGGTTGATGCGCTTGGCGCCCGTCTGCAGGGCGGCCTCGAGGCTCGCGTCGTCGCGGATGCCGCCCGAGAGCTCGATGTTCACGCTGCGCGGCGAATTCTTGATGACCTTCTCGATCACGTGACGGTTGTCACCGCGGCCGAACGCCGCGTCGAGGTCGACGAGATGGATCCACTCGGCGCCCTGGCTGATCCACTCGTCGGCGGCGTCCATCGGGTTGCCATACGACGTCTCCGAACCCGCCTCGCCCTGGGTGAGGCGCACGGCCTTGCCGCCGGCGACGTCGACTGCGGGAAGAAGGGTGAGACCGGGGGTCCTGGTGAACTCGCTCATTGCCGTGCTTTCTTCTGGAGAGATTGCGAACTCGGGCGCGCAAACACTCGATAGTACCGGTTGGCCCGCCTTAGAGAGACTGGAGCCAGTTTTTGAGGAGACGGATGCCCGGCTCCCCCGATTTCTCGGGGTGGAACTGGGTCGCCGTGAGTGGACCGTTCTCGACCGCCGCGATGAACTTGGCGCCGTGCTGCGCCCACGTCACGAGGGGCGGGGTAAACGGCGGCTGCGGGTCGAGCTGCCACTGCTGCACCGCGTAGGAGTGCACGAAGTAGAAGCGCTCGTCGTGGATGCCGGCGAAGAGCCTCGACTCTTCGGGCGCCTCGACGGTGTTCCAGCCCATGTGCGGCAGAACGGGCGCGTCGAGCTCGGTGACACTGCCCGGCCATTCGCCGAGACCGGGCGCCTGGTTTCCGCGCTCGACGCCGTGCTCGAACATCACCTGCATACCCACGCAGATGCCCATGACGGGACGGTCGGCGATGAGGCGCTTCTCGATGAGAGCGCCGCCGCCGACTTTCGCGAGTGCTTCGGCGACCGCGGAGAAGGCGCCGACACCGGGCACGAAGAGCCCGTCGGCGTTCATGGCGCGATCGCGGTCGGCGGTGAGCTCGACGCGGGCGCCCGCCAGCTCGAGCGCCTTCGCGGCGGAGTGCACGTTGCCCGACCCGTAGTCGAGCACAACGACGGAGGGCTGGGCGGTGCTCACAGCGCACCCTTCGTCGAGGGGATGCCGTTGACGCGGGCGTCGGGCTCTACCGCCTTGCGCATGGCGCGCGCGAACGCCTTGAACTCGGCCTCGGCGATGTGGTGCGGGTCGCGGCCTCCGAGAACGGTGATGTGCACGGTGAGTCCCGCGTTGAAGGTGATGGCCTCGAAGACGTGGCGCACCATCGACCCGGTGAAGTGGCCGCCGATGAGGTGCATCTCGAAGCCGGCGGGCTCACCCGTGTGCACGAGGTAGGGCCGGCCCGAGATGTCGACGACGGCCTGCACGAGCGCCTCGTCGAGCGGCACGACGGCGTCGCCGTACCGGGAGATGCCGGACTTGTCGCCGAGAGACTGCTTGAGGGCCTGCCCGAGCGCGATCCCGATGTCTTCGACGGTGTGGTGCACGTCGATGTGGGTGTCGCCCGTGGCCCGGACGGTGAGGTCGATCAGGGAGTGCTTCGAGAACGCGGTGAGCATGTGGTCGTAGAACGGCACGGAGGTCTGGATGTCGGAAACGCCCGTACCGTCGAGGTTGATCGACAGTTCGATGCTGGACTCGCTCGTGGCGCGCTTGATGCTGGCGACGCGGGGTTCGGTGCTCATGCTGTCAATTCTATCGAGGCGGGGTCTGTCGGGTGGCGGGCTCGTCACGTGGCGGGGTCGTCACGTGGGGCTCGTTACGTCGCGGGCCGCAGCGACGCGAGCGCGTCGAGCAGGGCCGTGGTCTCGGCCTTGGTTCCCGCCGTGATGCGCAGGTGGCCTTCGATGCCGATGTCGCGAACGAGGATGTCGCGTTGCAGCAGCGCCTCGAAGGTGGCGTTCGGGTCGTCGAAGCCGCCCGCGAGCACGAAGTTCGCCGAGCTCGGCAGCACGCTGTAGCCGAGCTTCGGCAGCTCGACGAGCAGGCGGTCGCGCTGGCCCCGAATGTCGTCGACCATCGCGAGCATTTCGGGTGTGTGCCGCAGGGCGGCCACGGCCGCGGCCTGGGTGAGCGCGGACAGGTGGTAGGGCAGGCGCACGAGACGCAGCGCGTCGTTCACCGCGGGATCGGCGGCGAGGTAGCCGACGCGAGCCCCCGCGAAGGCGAACGCCTTGCTCATGGTGCGCGAGACGAGCAAGCGCGGGCGTCCGTCGAGGAGGGTGATCGCGCTGGGTTCGTCGTCGCCCGCGAACTCCGCGTAGGCTTCGTCGACCACGACGATGCCGTCGGTCGCGTTATAGGCAGCCTCGATGGTCTCGAGCGAGACGCCGGTTCCCGTGGGGTTGTTCGGCGCGCACAGGAAAACGAGGTCGGGCGTGGTCTCGTCGATCCACCGGGTGACCGTCTCGGGCGAGATCTCGTAGCCGGCGTCGCGCTCCCCCGCGATCCAGCGGGTGCCGGTGCCGGAGGCGAGGATCTTGTGCATCGAGTACGTGGGCGGGAACGCCAGCACGCTGCGGCCCGGGCCTCCGAAGGCCTGCAGGATCTGTTGCAGCACCTCGTTCGAACCGTTCGCCGCCCAGAGGTTGTCGGCGGTGAGCGCCTTGTCGGCGGGCAGCCCGGGGTTGAGGTAGCGAGCGAGCGACTCGCGCAGCTCGGTGAATTCGCGGTCGGGGTAGCGGTTCACCGTGAGGATAGCCGCCGCGAGCGACTCGACGATGTCTTGGGCCACGGCCTCGGGAATCGGGTGCGAATTCTCGTTCACGTTCAACGCGATGCGCACGGGCTTCTGGGGGGCGCCGTAGGGCTCGAGACCGCGGAGGTCGTCACGGATGGGGAGATCGGAGAGGTTTACCACTGCTCAATCGTATGGCCGGTGGCCCGCGCGATGCTGCGCCGCGGGCCGGGTTGCCCGCTCGGCGCTGTACAGCTGCCTATTCGGCGCTGTTCCGACGCTTATTCGGCGCTGTACTCGGCCGGGAGCATCAGACGCTGGCCGGCCTGCACGCTGCCGGTCTCGAGCTGGTTGACCGAAAGGATGTCGCTGATCACGTCGCGGGGATCGGCACCGGGGGCGATGTCTTCGGCGAGGCTCCAGAGCGACTGGCCGGCCTGAACGGTGACCTCTTCGAGGTCGGCGCCGCTCGAGTTCGTGGCAGTGGCGCCGCCGCCGTTGAGTGCGACCAGCATGACGCCGGCAACCACGGGGATCGCCGCGAGCGTGGTGAGCACGGCGCGGCCACGCTTCGTAATGCGAAGGCGAGGCTGTGCGGAGGGGACACGAACGACCGGACGTTCCGTGATGGTGGTGACGACTGCTGTGCTCATGTGCTGCTCCTTCTCGTGACTCGCTTGGCTGACTCTGTTCGTTCGTGAAAAGCGTCGTATCCGACCCTCGGCCGGGAGGGCCGGATACGAAGCTTTGTTCCGAACATACATTCGAATCAGGTCAACCGCAAGCAACTATTCGAATATGTAGACGAATGATTCTGCGACACACTCGAATAGGTGTTTGTTTTGAGGCGATAATGCGGATACTGTTTCGAATGTCTGAGAACAGGTAATCAGCAGCCACCGACATTGGAGTGCACATGAGCGACGAGACCGGCGGCAACGCCACTCCGGAGCGGTCGACGACCAGACGACGCAAGAGCCTGAGCGACAAGCAGCTCGCCATCCTCGACGTCATCCAGCGCTCGGTCGCGAGCCAGGGCTACCCGCCGAGCATGCGCGAGATCGGCGACGCTGTTGGGCTCTCCTCCCTCTCGAGCGTCACTCACCAGCTCAACCAGCTCGAACTCAGCGGCTACCTGCGCCGCGACCCCAAGCGCCCCCGCGCCCTCGAGGTGCTCATCGAGATGCCGACACAGGAGTCGGATGCACCGGAGAGCACGGGTTACGCCCCCTCGGTCGGCGACGCCGCGATGGTGCCGCTGGTCGGTCGCATCGCGGCCGGTATCCCGATCACCGCCGAGCAGCAGATCGATGAGGTCTTCCCGCTCCCCCGCCAGCTCGTCGGCAAGGGCGAGCTCTTTATGCTCAAGGTCGTCGGCGACTCGATGATCGACGCGGCCATCTGCGACGGCGACTGGATCGTCGTGCGCCAGCAGAAGAACGCGGAGAACGGCGACATCGTCGCGGCGATGCTCGACGACGAGGCGACCGTCAAGGTATTCCAACAGCGCGACGGCCACACCTGGTTGCTCCCCCGCAACAGCCAGTTCGCCCCCATCCTCGGCGACTTCGCCGAGGTGCTCGGCAAGGTCGTCGCGGTACTGCGCTCGGTCTAGCGCCGGCCGCCCACGCCGAGGTCGGGCGATCTCCGGCTCCCGGGCCGGGCCGCCCACCAGCCGAGGCACAGCAGCACCGCGAGCAGCGCCGCCGAACCGATGCAGAGCCGCGCGGTCGAAAAGAGCAGGTGCGGGTCGAGCGGGACCACCCCCTCGCCCATTCTCCATACCCAGTAGCCCGCTCCGACGGCGAGTACGGGCACGCCGACGACGGCCCATCCCGCGATTCGGCTACGCCGGTCGAGGCGGCTCGCGTCGACCTCGCCCTGGGGCGTTCGTCGCACCCAGAGCACGAACCACACGCCCAGAAACAGCGCACCGAGCACGGAACTCGCGTGCTGCAGCCACGTGACCAACGGCAGCCCACCGAGCTCGGCTCCGGTCCACGGTGCCGCGCCGGTCAGCCAACCCCTGTGTGTGAAGGCGTCCCACACAAGGTGCGTCGCTATGCCGATGAGTATGGATGCCGCCGCGAGCGCGACATAGTCGGCCGAGGGGCGGGCGCGCGATCTCGGAAGCCGCGCCCGAAGCCAGTACGGCGCGAAGTCGCCCGCGGGCCGGCGGAACACGACCTGCCAGAGCGCGAAGACGATCATCCCGACGCCGAGGTCGAGCGTGACCGCGCCGATCAGGGAGTGCGAGAACCCCCGCTCGACGTCGCCGGGCACGAAGTAGAACAGGTCGGGCATGACGCTGCCGACCACGAGCGCGGCGGGCACGAGCGGCGTGCGGGCGAAGGGCAGGATCGCCGCCGCGTGGCTCGGGGTGAATGGCACGAGTCATTGTGGCAGGGCCGGACCCCGCGTCAACAGGGGCGCGTGAACAGGGGCGGATGCGCCGCGCGAGGCGCATCCGCCCTGTTCACGCGTCGGACCGGGCGTCCGGTCCTGTCGAACCGCCGCGGTCCGGGCGCTCAGGCGCTGACGCCGACCCTCTCGCGCACCGCCTTCGTCGCCGCGACGACGTTGCGCAGCGAGTCGACGGTCTCGGTGTAGCCGCGCGTCTTGAGCCCGCAGTCGGGGTTGACCCAGATCTGTCGCGACGGGATCGACGCCAGTGCGGTCTCCAACAGCGACGTCACCTCGTCGACCGAGGGCACACGCGGCGAGTGGATGTCGTAGACGCCCGGCCCGATGCCACGGCCGAAGCCGGACGACTTGATGTCGGGCACGACCTCCATCTTCGAACGCGCCGCCTCGATCGACGTGACGTCGGCGTCGAGCCGGTTGATGGCGTCGATCACCACGCCGAACTCCGAGTAGCAGAGGTGCGTGTGGATCTGCGTCTGCTTCGCGACACCCGCGGTGGCGAGCCGGAACGAGCCGACCGACCAGTCGAGGTACGAGTCCTGGTCGGCCTTCTTCAGCGGCAACAGCTCACGCAGCGCCGGCTCGTCGACCTGGATGACACCGATGCCGGCACTCTCGAGGTCGGCGATCTCGTCGCGCAGGGCGAGCGCCACCTGGTTGGCGGTGTCGGCGAGCGGCTGGTCGTCGCGCACGAAGCTCCAGGCGAGGATCGTGACGGGGCCGGTGAGCATGCCCTTGACCGGCTTCTCGGTGAGGCTCTGCGTGTAGGCGCTCCAGCCGACCGTGATCGGTGCCGGCCGCGAGACGTCGCCCCAGAGTAGCGACGGACGCGTGCAGCGGCTGCCGTACGACTGCACCCAGCCGTTCTGGGTGACGGAGAAGCCGTCGAGGTGCTCGGCGAAGTACTGCACCATGTCGTTGCGTTCCGGCTCGCCGTGCACGATGACGTCGATGCCGATCTCCTCCTGCAGGTCGACGACCGAGCGGATCTCCGCCCTGAGGAAGTCGTTGTACTCGGCGTCGCTGATCTCGCCGCGCGCGTTGGCGGCTCGCGCATTGCGGATGTCGCCGGTCTGCGGGAACGACCCGATGGTCGTGGTGGGAAGGAACGGCAGGCCGAGCGCGGTCTCCTGCGCCTCGAGACGCTCGGCGTAGTCGCCCCGGCTGAAGTCCGCCGGCGTGAGGGCAGCGGCGCGCGTGCGCACAGCTCCGTCGCGCACGCCCGGAGCGTCGCGGCGGTCGTTCAGAGCCGCGGATGCTGCAGCCAGCGTCTCCTCGATGCCTGCGCGCCCCTGCGTCAGCCCCGTGGCCAGGGCGGCGATCTGAGCGACCTTCTCGTCGGCGAAGGCCAGCCAGCTCTTCAGCCGGTCGTCGAGGTCGGGCTCGTCGGCGATCGAGTGCGGGGTGTGGAACAGGCTCGTCGAGCTCGACACGGCGACGTTCGGGGTCAGCGTGCGCAGCGACTCGAGTGTGCCGAAGGCGGCGTCGAGGTCGCCGCGCCAGATGTTGTGGCCGTCGACGACGCCGCCAACGAGGGTCTTGGTGGTCCCTTCGACAAGCTCAGGGACCGAGGTGAGCTCAGGGACCGCTCCCTTCACCAGGTCGAGCCCGATCGCCTCGACCGGCGACGCGAGGAGCACCGGCAGGGCGTCGTCGAGCGAGCCGTATGGAGCCGCGACGAAGATCTGCGGGCGCGCGGGCACCGCCCCGAGCAGCTCGTACGCGCGCGCCGTGGCCTCGAGCACCGCGGCGCGGTCGACCTCGATCGACTCGCTCACCAGCGCGGGCTCGTCGAACTGCACCCACTCTGCGCCCACGGCGGTGAGGCCGGCGATGAGCTCCGCGTAGACGGGCAGCAGGTCGTCGAGACGGTCGAGCGGCCGGTAGCCCTCCGGCGCGCCCTCGCTCGGCTTGCTGAGCAGCAGGAAGGTGACCGGACCCACGATCACGGGCCGGGTGCGGTACCCGCTCGTGGTGGCCTCGGCGACCTCGCGCAGCAGCCGGTCGGAGGCGAGGTGGAACCGTGTCTCCGGTGCGATCTCGGGCACGAGGTAGTGGTAGTTCGAGTCGAACCACTTCGTCATCTCCGCTGGCACGTCGTTGCCCTCGCCGCGGGCGATCGTGAAGTAGCCGGCGAGATCGAGGGTTCCGTCTTCGCGGACGAGTCGTTCGAAACGCGAGGGCACCGCGCCCACCGTCACCGCGGCATCCAGAACCTGGTCATAGAACGAGAACGCCTCGGGGATCGAGGAATCCGTGGCGCCCAGCCCCAGCGAGACGAGACGCTCGCGGGTGACGGCGCGCAGCTCGGCCGCCGCGGTCTCGAGCTCCTCGGCGCTGATGCGACCGGCCCAGAAGGCTTCGACGGCCTTCTTGAGTTCGCGACGGCGCCCGATGCGCGGGTAGCCGAGGATGGTGCCCGTGGGGAAGGGAGTGCTCATTGCTTCGTTCCTTAGTTGTGGTTGGTCGTGACGGAGAGAAGTTCGGTGCCGCGCAAGACCTCGAGAACGGCCTCGTGCTGGTTGAAGGTGTAGAGGTGCAGGCCGGGCCGGCCGAACCCGACGTCGTCGGTGCCGATGACGGCCCTGCCCAGCTCGATCGCGTGGGCGATACCGACGGCGCGCTGGCCCTCGGGCGACTCCTGCGCCTCCAACGCCCGCAAGAGGTCGGTCGGCAGCTTCTCGTCGGTGAGTTCGACGATGCGGCGCAGGCGCTGCGGGCTGAGCACGGGCATGATGCCCGGCAGGATGCACATGGTGACGCCGGCCGCGCGCGCCTGGTCGACGAATCGCAGGTAGTCGTCGGCGTGGAAGAACAGCTGGGTGATCGCGAGGTTCGCGCCGGCGGCCTCCTTGGCGAGGAGCGTGTCGAGATCCTGTTCGACGGAGCGGCTTCGCGGATGCCCGTTGGGAAAAGCCGCCACGGCGATGGTGACCTTGTGGCCGCTGCTCAGTCGCTTCGCGCCGGGAAAACCGGGTACGTCGTTCAGGCTGAACTGTTCGCGTTCGGCCTGCACCCGATGGATGAGCTGCACGAGCTCGCCCGCGCTGCCGAGGTCGCCGAGGAACCTGTCACCCTCGGCCGCGCCGGCCGGAGGGTCGCCGCGCAGGGCGAGGAAGCTCGTGACGCCCGCGTCGAGGAACTCGCGGATGAGCCGCGTGGCGTCGGCGTACGACGAGCCGACGCAGGTCAGGTGGGCCATCGCCTTGATGTCCGTCTCGGCCAGCAGCCGCAGCAGCACCGAGAGCGACGAACTGCGCGACGAACCGTTGGCGCCATAAGTCACCGAGATGAATTCGGGGCCCGCGGCCACCAGATGCTCGAGCGAGGCGAGCAGCGTCTCCTCGGCCGCGACGGTGCGCGGTGGGTAGAGCTCGAACGAGAACGTCGGGCGCTCGACCGTCGTCGCCGCGTTCGCAGTCGCTGTATTCACCTGGGCCCTCCGGACATCAAGAATCTGATTCGGTATGGGCGGGTGCCGGGCTCGGCTGTCGCTCCGTGCCGCGAAGCTGCGGCAGCGGTTCCCAAGCTAGTGGCGGGCCGCGGCCCGCGGTGGAGAGTTGCGCTGTGTTACGCGCTGACCACGCTGAACGCCTTCAGCGCCCCCGCGTCCATGGCGTTGACCATGGCGGTGATGTGGGTTCCGCCCTCGACGTATTCGGTGGTGAGGATGCGTCCGCGGTCGTGCAGGCTCGCCACGATGTCTCCGCGGTCGTACGGTACGAGCAGTTCGACCTGCACGTCGGGGCTCGGAACGAGTTCGGCGATGCGGGCCTGCAGCTCGGCGACGCCCTCGCCCGTGCGGGCCGAGACGAAGATCGCGGTGGGTTCGAGCGCGCGAAGCAGGAGGCGTTGGTCGTCGTCCTGCAGCAGGTCGACCTTGTTGAACACGACGATCTCGGGGACGTCGCGCGCCTCGACCTCGCCGATCACGTCGCGCACGGTCGCGAGTTGGCTGCCGGGATCGGGGTGCGAGGCGTCGACGACGTGCACGATGACGTCGGACTCGCCGACCTCCTCGAGCGTCGACCGGAAGGCCTCGACGAGCTGGTGCGGGAGGTTGCGCACGAAACCGACGGTGTCGGTGAGCGTGTACGGGCGGCCGTCGGCGGTGACCGACTTGCGCACTGTCGCGTCGAGGGTCGCGAACAGCGCGTTCTCGACGAGCACGCCGGCGCTCGTGATGTGGTTCAGCAGGCTCGACTTACCGGCGTTGGTGTAGCCGACGATGGCGACGCTGGGGACCTCGAAACGGTTGCGGTTGGCGCGCTTGGCCTCGCGAGCGGGGGCGAACCCCTTGATCTGTTTGCGCAGGCGCGACATGCGGGTGTGGATGCGGCGACGGTCGAGCTCGATCTTGGTCTCACCCGGGCCACGGCTGCCCATTCCGTCTCCGGAACCACCGGCGCCACCACCCTGACGGGAGAGCGCCTCACCCCAACCACGCAGTCGCGGCAGCATGTACTCGAGCTGCGCGAGTTCGACCTGCGCCTTGCCCTCGCGGCTCTTCGCGTGCTGGCTGAAGATGTCGAGGATCACGGCCGTGCGGTCGATCACCTTGACCTTCACGATGTCTTCGAGTGCGCGGCGCTGGCTGGGCGCGAGTTCGGTGTCCGCGATGACCGTGTCCGCGCCACTGGCGGCGACGATGCCGCGCAATTCCTCGGCCTTGCCCTTGCCGAAATACGTGGAGGGGTCGGGGTTGGCCCGACGCTGCAGCAGTCCGTCGAGCACGACGGCACCCGCGGTCTCGGCGAGGGCGTAGAGCTCACGCAGCGAGTTCTCGGCGTCGACGGTGTTGCCCTGGGTGTAGATGCCGATCAGCACGACGCGCTCGATGCGCAGCTGCCGGTACTCGACCTCGGTGACGTCGTCGAGTTCGGTGGAGAGGCCGGCGACGCGGCGAAGCGCCTGGCGGTCTTCGCGATCGAACTGTTCGCCGTCGCGGTGCTCGTCGTAGTTCGAATCGGACTGGAGGGCTTGGGCGCGCGTCTCGATGGCGCTGCCGGAGCCGAACGTGGTGCGGTTCGCCGACTGGGAACCCGCATTGGCCAGAACCCGCGCTACAACGTCGTCGTTTTCGTTTGGGGTTGTGTCGATATCACTCATTACCATTAACCTTACTCGCCAAGACTTCGATAGGTTCGGTGCATGTCAAACGAGCACTACTTCGCGTCGTCCCCGGAGAGTGAACTCAAACTTCGCACGATCCACGCGCGCATCGCCGGTCGGGTCTACGAACTGCAGACATCCAACGGCATCTTCAGTCCCGAGCACATCGACGCCGGAACACAGGTCCTGTTGGCCAACGTGCCGCAGCCACCGCCCGGTGGCAACGTCCTCGACCTCGGCTGCGGATGGGGTCCCATCGCTCTGACGCTCGCGATCGAATCGCCGCGCAGCACGGTCTGGGCGGTCGACGTGAACGAGCGCGCGCTCGACCTCGTGCGCCGTAACGCCGAGATCGTCGGGGCCACGAACATCCGCGCCGTGACGCCCGACCAGGTTCCCGACGACGTGACGTTCACGACCATCTGGTCGAATCCGCCCATCCGTGTGGGCAAGAACGAGTTGCACGGGCTGCTCGAGAAGTGGCTTCCGCGCCTCGACGACGGCTCGGACGGCTGGCTCGTCGTGCAGCGCAACCTCGGTTCCGACTCGCTGCACCGCTGGCTGCAGGCGACGTTCCCCGATGACTTCACGTTCGTGCGCACCGCGACGAACAAGGGCTACCGGGTGCTGCGGGCGCGTAAGAAGTAATACTGCGAGTCGTGAAACCTACAGGCTCAGGTCGCCCTCGAATACGAGGTCGGCGGGGCCGCTGAGCGATACGTGCTCGCCGTCCTCCGTGGGGAACATGCGCACGCCGACCACGCCGCCCGGAACCTGCACCTTCCACTGGTTGGGCGCGCCGGCGCCGGCCCAGTGCCGGGTCGCGAGGGCGGCCGCAGCGGCTCCGGTGCCGCAGGACAGGGTCTCGCCGCTGCCTCGCTCGTGCACCCGCATGCGGATGTAGCCGACGCCGTCTTTCACCATCGGGTCGGCGGGCACCACGAACTCGACGTTCGCGCCGGCCTCGGGTTCCGGGTCGAGCTGGGGAATGTACGACAGGTCGGCGCTGTCGAGCTCCTCGTCGCTCGCGAGGGCGACGACGACGTGCGGGTTGCCCACGTTGATGCCGAGCCCGGGGCGGGCGACCGAGAGGTTGCGGGCGCGCACGAGCGGCTCCCCTCCGTCGAGCGACCAACGGCCCAGGTCGACCTGGAAGCCGCTGAGGTTGCGCTGCACGTCGCGCACTCCGGCGCGCGTGCCGATCGCGAGCGTGTCGCCGGGTTCCAGCGTGGCGAGGCCGTTCTCGATCAGGTAACGGGCGAAGACCCGGATGCCGTTGCCGCACATCTCCGACAGGCTGCCGTCGGAGTTGCGGTAGTCCATGAACCACTCGGCGGAATCGTCCTCGGCCAGGGCCTCGGCGCCCTCGGGGAGGTGGGTGGACCGCACCGCCCGCAGCACGCCGTCCGCGCCGACGCCGAAGTGGCGGTCGGCGATCGCCGCCACCTGGGCCGGGCTCAGGTCGACGACGCCGTCGGGGTCGGAGTACAGCACGAAGTCGTTGCCCGTGCCGTGGCCTTTGGTGAAGTGCAGATTAGTCACGCGCCAAGTTTAGCCAGCGCCAGCCGCGCCCTCTGCGGGTCGTCGTAGTCGAGCCAGTCGATGGCGTCGTAGCGCCGGAACCAGCTCACCTGCCTGCGCGCGTACTTGCGCGTGAACAGGGCGGTCTGTTCGATCGCCTCTGTCTCGGTCAGCTCGCCGCGCAGTTGTGCTGCGGCCTGAGCGTAGCCGATTGCCCGGGCCGCCGTGACGCCTAGGCCGTGCGGCAGCAACCCCTCGACCTCGGCGACCAGTCCGTCGCTCCACATCTGGCGCACGCGCTCGTCGAGGCGCGCCACCAGTTCGTCGCGGGGCGCGCGCAGCCCGAAGATCGCCGTCTCCCGCCAGAGCGCGTCGTCGGCGGGAAGACCGGAACCGAACGGCTCCCCCGTCATCTCGAACACCTCGAGCGCCCGCACGATGCGCCGCCCGTTGCTCGGTCCGATCGCCTCGGCCGCGACCGGGTCGACGGCGAGCAGGCGGCGGTGCATCATGCCAGGGCCGGTGGAGACGAGTTCCGCTTCGAGACGCTCGCGGACCGCCGCATCCGTACCCGGGAATTCGAAATCGTAGATGACGCTCGAGACGTAGAGTCCCGACCCGCCCACGAGCAAAGGCCAGGCGCCGCGCGATTCGATGTCGGCGATCACCCGGCGCGCATCCGTCTGATAGGCGGCGACGCTCGCCTCGTCGAGGGGATCGAGAACGTCGAGCATGTGGTGTCGGATGCCACGGCGCTCGTCGACCGGAAGCTTCGCGGTTCCCACGTCCATGCCGCGATAGAGCTGCATGGCATCGGCGTTGACGATCTCGACCGGCTGGCCGCGCTCGGCGAGGCGTTCGGCGATCTCGAGCGACAGGCCGGACTTGCCGGTGCCCGTGGCACCAACGACGACGACTAACACGAGGGGTTAGCGCTGGCCGTCGAGCATGTCGTAGATGGGCGTCGTCGACACCTGCGGTGCGCTCACGGCGCGCAGCGGCAGCGAGGCGCCGGGGCCGGTGCCGATCCGCAGACCGGGGAGGCCGAGCGAGACGCGGCCGGGTTCGCTCGCGGCACCCGCGGGGGCCGGCACACCGCACGACGCGGCCTCGGCGCGGTCCCAGGCGTCGCCCGCGCGGGTGCGGCGCACGATGAGGGGCGCCCCTGGCGTCGCGTCGGCGACCAGGTGGAAGGATGCGGCCTCGCTGATGCGCACGGTGACGATGTCCCCGGGGCGCGGCACCTGGCTGCCGGCCGGCACGTCGAAGTGCACGAGGCGCGAGTCTTCGGCGCGCCCCGAGAGGCGGTGACGTTCCGCGTCGCGCTTGCCTTCCGCCGCGGAGACCAGGACGTTCACGACGGTTCCTACGAGCTTCTGGTTCTCTTCGCGCGAGATGTGGTCTTGCAGGGCGGTCAGGCGCTCGTAGCGCTCCTGCACCACGGCCTTCGGTACCTGGTCGGCCATCGTGGCCGCCGGCGTGCCCGGGCGGATCGAGTACTGGAAGGTGAAGGCGGAGGCGAACCGCGCGGCCTCGACGACCCGCAGGGTGTCCTGGAAGTCTTCCTCGGTCTCGCCCGGGAACCCGACGATGATGTCCGTGCTGATCGCGGCGTTAGGGATCTTGGCGCGCACGCGGTCGAGGATGCCGAGGAACTTCTCGCTGCGGTAGCTGCGCTTCATCGCCCTGAGGACGCGGTCGGAGCCCGACTGCAGCGGCATGTGCAGTTGCGGCATCACGGCGTCGGTCTCGGCCATCGCGTCGATGACGTCGTCGGTGAAGGCGGCGGGGTGCGGGCTCGTGAAGCGGATGCGTTCGAGACCGTCGATTGTGCCGGCGGCACGCAGCAGCTTGCCGAACGCCTGACGGTCTCCGAACTCGACGCCGTAGGAGTTGACGTTCTGGCCGAGCAGGGTGACCTCGAGGGCGCCGTCGTCGACGAGCGCCTGCACTTCGGCGAGGACGTCGCCGGGGCGGCGGTCCTTCTCCTTGCCGCGCAGGGCGGGCACGATGCAGAACGTGCAGGTGTTGTTGCAGCCGACCGAGACGGACACCCAGCCGCTGTACGTGGACTCGCGACGCGTCGGAAGGGTGGACGGGAAGACGTCGAGCGACTCGAGGATCTCGATCTGCGCCTCGTCGTTGTGACGCGCGCGCTCGAGCAGCGCGGGCAACGAACCCATGTTGTGGGTTCCGAACACCACGTCGACCCACGGCGCCTTCTCGAGGATGACCGACTTGTCCTTCTGGGCGAGGCAGCCGCCGACGGCGATCTGCATGCCCTCGTGGGTCTTCTTGATCGACGCCAGCATGCCGAGATTGCCGTACAGCTTGTTGTCGGCGTTCTCGCGCACCGCGCAGGTGTTGATGACGACGATGTCGGCCTGGTCGTCGGACGCCCGAACGTAGCCGGCCGCCTCGAGCGAACCGCTCAGTCGCTCGGAATCGTGCACGTTCATCTGGCAGCCGTACGTGCGCACCTCGTAGGTGCGCACCTTGGTCGATTCGGGCGCTACTGGAGTGGGTGCGACGAGGGTCATAGTGGTGTCCAGTGTAGAACTCCCGGGGCACGCGATCACCGAAGGGTCGCCTCAGCAGGAGCGGTACGGAAACGCGAGTTCAGCAGATGCGTTTCTGCTCATGCCAGGTCGGCAGGCGCCGTTTCTCAGCGGAAGCGCGGCCCGGCCGGACCGAGGGCCGCCTTCACGGCAGCACCGACCACGGTGCCGGAGTAGCCGCGGCGCTGCAGGAAGGCGCTCAGCCGCCGCTCGGCGGTGGTGCGGTCGTAGGAACTGAGTTGACCGGCACGCTTGATCGCGACCTCGGTGGCTCGTTCTAGTTCGTCGTCGACGTCGACGCTCTCCAGCGCCTCATCGATCGCGGACTGGTCGACCTGACGGCGACGCAGTTCGGCCGTGATGGCCGACTTTCCGAGTCCCTTGCGATCTCGGAGCGTGTTCACCAGGTCATGGGCGAGCACCCTGTCGTCGAGCAGTCCGGCACCCTCGAGGCGTTCGACCTCGGCCGCCACCTCGTCGGGCTCGATCTCACGGTTCTCGAGCAGCGTGGTCATCTCGGCGCTCGACATCCCCTTGCGGGCGAGCGCGTTGATGCTGGCGCGGCGCACCGGCGGAGGCTTCGGCGCGGACGTTTCAGGCTCATCGGGCGCCTCGACGAAGCGGACACCGGCAGGCTCGGCAGCGGGCGCCTGGACTGTCGAGTTCTCGACCACGGCGAGGAACCGCCGAGCGGCAGCGATCGCCGGCGCCTCGGGCTCGGGTTCTTCGTCTTCGGCCGGTTCGTCTTCGCGCGGGGACGGCGCGTCGTCGCCCGGCTCGATGTACCAGCCGGACGCCGGAGTGCGACCGTTCGCCGCCGGACCCGCGGTGTCGCCGATGGGCGAACCGGCGAAGTCGTCAGCGGAGACGGCGGCGGAGTCGTCGTGCGCAGCGGGTTCCGACGGCGCGCCGAACAGATAGCTGACCTTCGCGAGGCGGCCGTCGGAATCCTGCACGTTACTCGCCTACGGCTTTGAGCAGCTCGGCGTCGGCACGCTCCGCGACGCTCTGTGCGCCGGCGCGCGCGGCACCATTCTGGGTCGCCGCGGCACCCGCGGCCGAACCCTTCGCGACCTTGAGAGCGGCCGCGCTCGTGGCCTTGGCTGCCTTCTCGGCGCTCGCTGCGAGCTTGGCGGCGTTGGCCTCGGCTCGTTCGACGGCCGCGGCCTTGTCGGCCACGTCTTTTGCGGCCTTGCCCTCGACGCCGATTCCGAGCTTGAGCATGATCTTGCCCTCGATCTCGGCCGCGATCTCGGGGTTCTCGAGCAGGAACTTGCGCGAGTTGTCTTTACCCTGGCCGAGCTGGTCGCCGTCGTAGGTGTACCAGGCGCCGGACTTGCGCACGATCTCGTGCTCGACGCCGAAGTCGATGAGGCTGCCCTCGCGGGAGATGCCGACGCCGTAGAGGATGTCGAACTCCGCCTGCTTGAAGGGCGGCGCCATCTTGTTCTTGACGACCTTGACGCGCGTGCGGTTGCCGTAGGCCTCCGTGCCGTCTTTCAGGGTCTCGATACGACGGATGTCGAGGCGCACCGAGGCGTAGAACTTGAGCGCCTTACCACCGGCGGTGGTCTCGGGGCTTCCGAAGAAGACACCGATCTTCTCGCGCAGCTGGTTGATGAAGATCATCGTGGTGTTGGTCTGGCTGAGTCCACCGGTGAGCTTGCGCAGCGCCTGCGACATGAGCCGGGCCTGGAGGCCGACGTGGGAGTCACCCATGTCGCCCTCGATCTCGGCGCGCGGCACGAGAGCCGCGACGGAGTCGATGACGACGAGGTCGATCGAGCCGGACCGCACGAGCATGTCGGCGATCTCGAGGGCCTGCTCACCGGTGTCGGGCTGCGACACGAGCAGAGCGTCGATGTCGACGCCGAGCTTCTGGGCGTACTCGGGGTCGAGCGCGTGCTCCGCGTCGATGAAGGCAGCGATGCCGCCCGCGCGCTGGGCGTTGGCGATCGCGTGCAGCGTGAGGGTGGTCTTACCTGACGACTCCGGTCCGTAGATCTCGACGATGCGGCCGCGGGGAAGCCCGCCTATGCCGAGCGCGACATCGAGAGCGATCGAACCCGTGGGGATCACGGCGACGGGAGCGCGCTCGTCGCTGCCGAGACGCATGACGGAGCCCTTACCGAACTGACGGTCAATCTGGGCGAGGGCGGTGTCGAGCGCTTTTTCGCGGTCTGCTGCTGATGCCATTGTGTGTCTCCTTGGAGTCGTAGGTTGCTGCCCATAGGCTGTCGGGACTCTGGGGGCCGATGATGCAGGGCCCCGAGCCTCCCGACAAAGGCTGGTTCAGTTGTTTCCAACCGTAGGCGTGAGGTACGACATCGAGCCGTACGCCTCGCGAACGGTGGATAAACCGTCTTCGATAGAAGCTATGAAGGAGTCTACAGACATCCGAACGGATGTTCGATAGGCGATTCGTCGGCGTGTTGCCGAGGGACGGCGAGACTAGTTGTTCGCCTCGCGGAGCCCGACGCCGTAGCGCCGCTCGGCCGGCACGTCGCTCGCGTCGCACAGGGCGTTCCAGATGGCGCGTGGCGGGACGCCGGCCTTGATCGCCTGCTCGGCGGTGAGGCCGCCGACGTCTCCGAGCACGAGGTCGCGCGTGATGACTCGGCCGTAGGCCTCGCCGAACTCTTCTTCGACCGCTATCCGGAATTCGCTCAATCGCACCGGTCAACCCTAACTGTCGCTGATGGACCATGCCCGACAACGACGAACGCCCCGGTGGATACCGGGGCGCTCGTGCTGATCAGGGCTGTCTGAGGAGGGTGTTAGCGCGAAACCAGGTCCGCGTCGAACTCCGCGACGAGTTCGTCGGGCAGAGTGTCGGGGATCGTGGTGCCGAGATTGACACCCTCGATGATGGCGAGGCGATCGCCTACTTCACGCATGATGACCGAGATCGGCGTTTCGAGAGCATCCGCGACGGAAGCGAGGATTTCGGAGCTGGCCTCTTTCTGTCCACGCTCCACCTCGCTCAGGTAGCCGAGTGCGACGCTCGCCTTGCTCGCGACCTGGCGAAGGGTGCGCCCCTTCTGCAAACGGAAGTCGCGGAGCACGTCACCGATTTCTTGACGAACTAGAACCATTGGACCCTCCTCTAAGACTTGTTGCCCTGATCCACAAAGTGTATGGAGCAGTAACACTACAGGCGCCAATACGTAAGTACTCTAGCCAGAGCATTCTGTATGTCGCTTGTTAATCTGTTATCTGTAACGAGATCGAAACTCCGACTATTCCCGCCGACTAATCGGTGAGCAGTTGCGTCAGTCGCCTCAGTGATTCGGAGACGACGGCAGATCGGATGCCATCGCGCGTGCCCGAAAGGTGCAGAGCGACGTTCGTCACCCGGGTTCCGATCGCGAAGCCGAGGTAGACGGTGCCGACGGGTTTGCCGTCCTGCGGTTCGGGGCCGGCGACTCCCGTGGTCGATATACCGATGTCCGCCGGGGTTCCCTCGACCGCGAGGGCGGACCGGACACCCGCCGCCATCTGTTCGGCGACGAGAGGGTCTACGGCTCCGTTCGCGGCCAGAAGCTCGGCGTCGACGCCGAGCACGCTGTGCTTGAGCGCGGTGCTGTAGGCCACCACCCCCCCGTTGACCACGGCCGAGGCGCCGGGCGTGCGGATGAGCTCGGCGACGAGCAGCCCGCCGGTGAGCGACTCGGCGACGGCGACGGTGAGCCCGCGCTGCTTCAACAGCGCGACCAGTCCGGCGCCGACATCGGGCATTTCGACAGGCTTACTCAACTGAGGGTCAATCAACGGGGTTGCTTCGCCCGCCGCGCCTGCACGAGGTATTCGATGCCGCTGTAGACGGTGAGCACGAACGCGACCGCCATGACGGTCCAGTTGATCCACAGCACCCAGTCGCCGAGCACGGTCGCGAACGGCAGCAGGAAGAGCGAGATCGCGACGGCCTGCGCGAGCGTCTTGAGCTTTCCGGTCTTCGATGCGGGAACGACCACCTTGGTGACGACCACGAGCCGCCAGATGGTGATGCCGAGCTCCCGCACGACGATGATGATGGTGACCCACCACCACAGCTCGCCCAGGATCGACAAGACGACGAGGGCGCTCAGCGTGAGGATCTTGTCGGCGATCGGGTCGAGCAGCACGCCGAGGTCGGTGACCAGGTTGCGGCTACGCGCGATGTAGCCGTCGATGCCGTCGGTGGCGATGGCCACGATGAACAGGATGGCGGCGACCCAGCGCACCGCGCCCATCTCGCCACCGTCGAGCAGCAGCAGGTAGACGAAGACCGGCGCGAGCAGGATGCGCACGACGGTGATGATGTTCGCCACGTTGCCGTTGCTGGCGGGGCTGTCTCCGGCGCTCCAGATGCGGCCGCTCATGGTGCTTTTACGCGGAGCGTGCGGAGTCGTGCCGTTTACCGGTTCAGTCGACACGAAGTTACTCCCGGTCAGTCAGGTTCCAGGCGTCTTCGTCTGACGGCGCCTCGACCTCATCGTAACCGTCGAAACTCTCCTCAACGAGATCGCGGCGCTGGAGGCTGTCGGGCGCGAGGGTCGCTGGCGGCGTGGCCGGGGCTCCCGGCTCGTCTCCCCCGCGCAGGCGGGCGAGCACGGCCGGCAGCTGTTCGACGGTGACGAGCACGTCGCGGGCCTTCGAACCCTCGGACGGGCCGACGATCTCGCGGCTCTCCAGCAGGTCCATCAGGCGCCCCGCCTTGGCGAAGCCGACGCGCAGTTTGCGTTGCAGCATCGACGTCGATCCGAACTGGGTGCTGACGATGAGCTCGGTCGCGGCCAGCAGCAGCTCGAGATCGTCGCCGATGTCGGCGTCGACCACCTTCTTCTCGACGGTGACCGCCACGTCTTCCCGGTAGTCAGGCTGGGCCTGCGCGATGACGTGAGCGACGACCGCGGCGATCTCGCTCTCCTGCACCCACGCGCCTTGCACGCGGATGGCCTTCGAGGTGCCCATCGGGAGGAAGAGCGCGTCGCCCTGGCCGATGAGCTTGTCGGCACCCGGCTGGTCGAGGATGACGCGGGAGTCGGTCATGCTCGACACAGCGAACGCGAGCCGCGACGGCACGTTGGCCTTGATGAGGCCGGTGACGACGTCGACGGAGGGCCGCTGTGTCGCGAGCACGAGGTGGATGCCCGAGGCGCGCGCAAGCTGGGTAATGCGCACGATCGAGTCTTCGACGTCGCGCGGTGCCACCATCATGAGGTCGGCGAGCTCGTCGACCACCACGAGCAGGTAGGGGTAGGGCGACAGCTTGCGTTCGCTGCCGGCGGGCAGCACGATCTCGTCGGCGATTACGGCCTTGTTGAAGTCGTCGATGTGACGGAAGCCGAAGCTGGCGAGGTCGTCGTACCGCATGTCCATCTCCTTCACGACCCAGGCCAGCGCTTCGGCGGCCTTCTTCGGGTTCGTGATGATGGGCGTGATGAGGTGAGGGACACCCGCGTAGATCGAGAGCTCGACCCGCTTCGGGTCGATCAGCACCATGCGCACTTCGGCCGGCGTCGCGCGCATGAGCACCGAGGTGATCATGGAGTTGACGAAGCTCGACTTGCCCGAGCCGGTCGAACCCGCGACGAGAAGGTGGGGCATCTTCGCGAGGTTCGCGACGACGAAGCCGCCCTCGACGTCTTTGCCGAGCCCGATGGTCATGGGGTGGGTGCTGCGGGTGGATGCACCGGACGTCAGCACATCGCCGAGGGAGACGATCTCGCGGTCCTTGTTCGGAATCTCGACGCCGATGGCGCTCTTGCCGGGAATGGGCGAGAGGATGTTGACCTCGTTGCTGGCCACCGCGTAGCTGATGTTCTTGGCGAGAGCGGTGACCCGCTCGACCTTGACACCCGGGCCGAGCTCCAGCTCGTAGCGGGTCACCGAGGGGCCTCGGCTGAAACCGGTGACCGAGGCATCCACCTGGAACTGGCGCAGGACCTCCGTGATCGACGCGACAACCTCGTCGTTCGCGGCGCTGCGGGATTTGGGCGGGGTTCCGGGGGTGAGCATGGATGACGCGGGGAGGCGGTAGGGCGCGCTGGGGCCCCGGTGCGGAATCGATGGCGTGCGTAGGGGCGGCTGCTGCGCGCCCTCGAACTCGCCGGCGTGGCCCTTCTCGCTCGTGGTCGAGGGGAAGCCGGGCAGGGGCGCGACCTTGCTCGGCGTGTCTTCGCGCACGACGACGCCGGTCTCGACCTCTCCGGTGAAGCGCTTGACGGCCTCTTCGGCCTTGACGAGCTCTTCGAGCAGTTCGATGCCGAAGTCGCCGTCTTTCGCGTGGTTGAGGTCGAGTACCTCGGTCTTGCCGCTGGGCCCGTTCTTGTCGGCCTGCCCTGACGTGGGCTGCACCACCGGCGAGTCGAACGCGGCCTGGTCGCTGCCCGCCTCGGTCTTGTTGCGCCGCCACCAGGGAACGCTCGCGGGGTCGGCGTCGTAGTCGTTCTCCACTCCGAGGTCGCCGAGCGAGCCGAATTTGCCTGAGTCGTTGTGGGCGGAGGCGTTCTTGTCGGCCTTATCGCTCTTGGCGACGGCTGCCTTCTCTTCGAGCTCGGCGCCGAACAGGTAGGCGTACAGCTCGCGCAGGCGGTCGCCCACGCGGTTCGGCGGGGTCTTCGTGATGATGAACAGCGAGAGCACGAGCAGCACGACGACCACCGGAACGGCGACCCACTCGGTCGCGAGCAGGAGGGGTGCCGCCAAGAGCCAGCCGAGCACTCCCCCGGCCGCGGCGATCTCGGTCGCGACCAGCGGCCAGCCGGGCTGGCCGCCGAAGATGTGACACAGCGCGCTGATCGTGGTGAGGAGGATGGTGAGGCCGATGCCGATGCGGCCGTTGTCGTGCACGCTCGCGGGGTGGCGGAACAGCCAGACGGCGAAGACCAGCATGATCACCGGCAGGGCGAAGGCGACGCGGCCGAAGAGACCGCCGAACGTGTAGGCGTCGAGCGCGATGGCCACCGGGTCGAGGGGGCTGAACCACTCGATCACCGCGCCGGCCACGGCGAGCAGGAAGAGGAAGAAGGGGAAGCCGTCGCGGCGTTCGTCTTTCGCGAGCGTCTCTTTGCCGAGCACGCGGGCCGCACCGCCCACGACGTGGGCGAGGCCGAGGTAGGCGCGGCTCAGCAGGCCGGGCTCGTCGCTGGGCGCCGACTTCGGGACGGGAAGCTTCTTGGTCGCTATGTTCTTGGTGGCGGCCTGTTTTGCCGCCGGGCGCGCCCGAGTCGACGTCGTGCGCGCACGCGAGGTCGGTTTGGTGCTCGTAGCCATGCGTTCACGGTACCGTCGGGCGCCGTCATCGGGCCGTTAGGCGGGGGTGCGTGTTGGTCTGCCAGCCGGTCGCGTCGGCGACGACGGTCACACCGTGCAGGCGCCCGCGGTGTCCGTCGCGTAGACGGCCGACACCGACTGACCGGGCGCGTACGCGACCATGTAGGCGACCGTGTTCAGCTGTTCGGGCTCCCAGTATCCCTCCGGGGAGCCGGCCGGATTGGCGATCTCGAAGGCGAGCGTCCCCTCGGGCGCCTCGACCACGTAGACCAGCGTGAGCAACGCCCCGGGCATGACCGTGATGCCGGGGTAGGCCGCGAGCACCTCGTCGACGCCGGAGCCGATGCCGATGCCCGTGTCAGTCAGCACGGACTCGGATCCGACCTGGATGTTGATGATCGGCGTGCCCTGTACCCGACCCTCGGTGACGACCTGGAATGGGCGGTCCTCCGGGTAGCTCGGACGCCAGAAGCCGGCGCCCGGCTCGCCCTCGACGAGCGTCGACTCCTCCGAGATGCACCCTCGGGGATCGAACGCGACGATGGCGAGGTCGGGCGGGGTCTCCGGAACGGGCTCGCCGACGACGAGGTCGCCCAACCCGTCCGCCGTCAGACGCAGTTCGTCGAGGGTCGGTCGTACGGGCTCCGCGGTCGGCGAGGGGGTCGACGAGACCGTCGGCGTCGGGCTCGGTGAGGACGGTGTCTCCGACGGGCTGGCGCAGGCGTCGAGCGCGATCACCGCGGCGGTGATCACACCGGCGAAGAGCATGCGCGGACCGGTAGTCACACGACGAGTATGGGGTCTGCACCGCGAACGGCACAGACCCCATAGGTCTCGATATGGCCGCAATCGGCCTATGGGAGCGGCATCGGCATCACGCCTCGATGACGACCGGAACGATCATCGGCTTGCGACGGTGCTGCGTGTTCACCCAGCGGCCGACCGTGCGGCGCACGACCTGCTGCAGGGCGACGTTGTCGCGGGTACCGTTTTTGGCCGCGTCTTCGAGGGCCTTGATGACCTGAGGCACCACGGCGTCGAAAACGGCCTCGTCTTCCGCGAAGCCGCGGGCCTGGATCTCGGGTCCGACGAGCACCTTTCCGGTCTGCTTGTCCACCGCGACGAAGATGGAGATGAAGCCCTCTTCGCTCAGGATGCGGCGGTCCTTGAGGTCTGCCTCGGTGATCTCGCCGACGCTCGAGCCGTCGACGTAGACGAAGCCGAGGTCGAGCTGCCCGACCTGGTGCACGTAGCCGTCCTTCAGGTCGAACACCGTGCCGTCTTCGGCGACGAAGGTGTTCTCCTCCGGCACGCCGGTCTGGATTGCGAGGTTCGCGTTCGCCACGAGGTGACGCTGCTCGCCGTGCACGGGGAGCACGTTCTTCGGCTTGAGGATGTTGTAGCAGTAGAGCAGCTCCCCGGCGGCTGCGTGTCCGGAGACGTGCACCTTGGCGTTGCCCTTGTGCACCACGTTGGCGCCGAGCTTCATCAGCCCGTTGATCATGCGGTAGACGCCGTTTTCGTTGCCGGGGATGAGGCTCGACGCGAGGATGATCGTGTCGCCCTTGCCGATGACGATCTGGTGCTCCTGGTTCGCCATGCGCGAGAGCACGGCCATCGGCTCGCCCTGGCTGCCGGTGGACATGTAGACCAGCTTGTTGTCGGGCAGATTGACGGCCTTCTTGGCGTCGATCAGCACGTCCTTCGGAACCTTGAGGTAGCCGAGGTCGGCGGCGATGCCCATGTTGCGCACCATCGAGCGGCCCATCAGAACGACCTTGCGATCGTTGGCGTACGCGGCGTCGAGCACCTGCTGCACACGGTGAACGTGGCTGGAGAAGCTCGCGACGATGACGCGGCGCGGTGAACGCGCGATGACGGACTCCAGTACCGGTCCGATGTCGCGCTCGTTCGGCGTGAAGCCGGGAACGTCGGCGTTGGTGGAGTCGCTCATGAACAGGTCGAGGCCGGTCTCGCCGATGCGCGCGAAGGCGCGCAGGTCGGTGATGCGCTCGTCGAGCGGCAACTGGTCCATCTTGAAGTCGCCGGTGTGCAGCACGGTTCCGGCCTTCGTCGTGATGCACACGGCGAGGGCGTCGGGGATCGAGTGGTTGACGGCGATGAACTCGAGGTCGAACGGCCCCATGCGCTCGAGGTCACCCTCGGCGACGGTGAGCGTGTACGGCACGATGCGGTGTTCTTTGAGCTTCGCCTCGATGAGGGCCAGCGTCAGGGTGGAACCGATGAGCGGGATGTCGGGGCGCAGCTTGAGCAGGTACGGCACCGCGCCGATGTGGTCCTCGTGCCCGTGCGTGAGCACGACACCGATGATGTCCTGCAGACGGTCCTTGATCGGCGTGAAGTCGGGCAGGATCAGGTCGACGCCCGGCTGGTGCTCCTCGGGGAAGAGCACGCCGCAGTCGACGATCAGGATCTTGCCGTCGATCTCGAACGTGGTCATGTTGCGACCGATTTCGCCGAGACCACCGATCGGGGTGATGCGCAGGGTGCCGGGTTTGAGCTTGGCGGGCGTGTAGATAGTGGAGGGCATGCGTTCCTTTTTTGTTGAGCTGCGGGGTCTTTAGCCCCCTTGTGCAAGCTTGTTGTCGGGCACCTAACGGGTGGTGCCGGCCACCTTGGGCAGGGCGCCCCCGGCGGCCGCGTTGCGGTCGGGACGGAAGTTGCGGAAGTCGACACCGGGGATGTCTTTCACGAGATCGATCTCGTCTTCGATCTGGGCGGCTTCCCACTCTTCCGGCCCGACGAGGGGCAGGCGCACGCGGGGCGAGCCGATGCGGCCGAGGCCGTGCAGCACGTACTTGGTCGAGACGGTACCCGGCACGTGGGTCATGATGGCGCGCACGAGCGGCTCGAGGGCCTTGTGCGCGGCGGTCGCGGCGGTGAGGTCGCCCGCGTTCACGGCGTCGATCATGTGCCGGTACGGCATAGGGGCGATGTTCGCCGTCACGCCGATGAGGCCGGTGGCGCCGATGGCCAGGCTCGGCAGCGCGTTGGCGTCGTCGCCGCAGAAGTAGATGAGGTCGGTCTGGTTGAGAACGCGGCTCACCTCGGCGAGGTCGCCCTTGGCGTCTTTGATCGCGAGGATGTTGGGGTGCTTCGAGGCGCGCAGGATCGTCTCGTACTTGATCGGGATGCCCGTGCGACCGGGGATGTCATACAGGATCACCGGCAGGTCGGTGGCATCGGCGATCATGCGGAAGTGGGTGAGTACTCCGGCCTGGGTCGGCTTGTTGTAGTACGGGGTGACGATCATGTTGCCGTCAGCGCCGGCCTTCTCGCTCTTTTTGGCGAGCTCGATGGCGTGCGCGGTCTCGTTCGAGCCGCCGCCGGTGATGATCTTCGCGCGACCGCCCGCGACCGACTTCGCTACCTCGACGAGCTTGAGCTTTTCGGGGTCGGTGAGGGTGGATGTCTCTCCGGTGGTACCGGTCACGACGATGCCGTCCGCACCGTCGGTGATGACGCGGTCGATGTGCTTCTCTACGTCGTTCCAGTCCACTTCGCCGTCGGGGGTGAACGGGGTCACCAACGCAACGAGAACCTGGCCGAATGGGTTAGACGTAGTAGACACGGTCTAAGGCTATCGGTTAGCCGCTCGCCGGATCGCATGGAATACCTCGGCGGGCTGGCATCGGCGAATGGTCTGCAACGCTTCCTCGACGGAAACGGCGAGTCGCGAGCCGGTAACCGCCGCGCGCGACCAGTGCAGGACAACGCGCGGCGAACGTTCTACACGCGAAGCGTTGGCGGCGACCCTCACGTGCAGTGCGTCGACGTCGTGCGCCCACAGCCCGTGCTGCACGGCCGCGCTGATGCACGTCAGGCGCCCGCCCGCACGCCAGGCACGAAGCGAGTCCTTCGGCACCTCGGGCACCGCGTACCAGCCTTGCCGGACAGGCACGATGCGGCCGTAGCTCGCCACGAGCCTGACCATGTCGGTCTCATACCCGCGCGCCAAGATTTCCGCGGTAGACGCAATGCCGCCTAGTTTTCGGACCACGCGCTCAACAGGGTGCACTCCGCGAGCATGCCTCGTGCGGGTCCCCGCTGGCGCGGCGTGGCGCAATGTGTGGAGGAACGCGGTGCCACAGCGATGTGGAGGGCGAAGTGGCGAGGTCGCCGGTGGCCGTGACGGTGAAAACGTTCCTGAAGCGAAGGACGCTGATGAATAACAGGCGCCGTTGTCCTTCGGTTCAGGAACGTTTTGCGGGTGACCGGCGCAAACAGCGAGCGCGTAGAGGCCGCTGGCGCAAACGCGGCTAGACGCGCTCCCAGGTGACGAAGGAGAGGTCGTCGCGGGTGTCGCGGGCTGTCTCGACCCACTCGGCTCGCGACCACTCGGGGAAGTAGGTGTCTCCGGCGGGGGCGTCGTCGATTTCGGTGAGTACCAGGCGGTCGGCGAGGGCGAGCGACTGGGAGTAGATCTCTCCCCCGCCGACGACGAACACGGGCGCGGACGTGCCCGCCAACGCCAGGGCGTCGTCGAGCGAGTGCACGACCTCGACGCCCTCGTGCGACCACTCGGCGCTGCGGGTGATCACGATGCTGCGGCGCCCCGGCAGCGGGCGGCCGATCGAGTCGAAGGTCTTGCGCCCCATGATCATCACGCCGCCCATGGTGGTGCGCTTGAAGTGGGCGAGGTCCTCGGAGAAGTGCCAGGGCATGTCGCCGTCGAGGCCGATCACACGGTTGCGCCCCATGGCCGCGACGAGCGTGATCGACTGGGCGGGCGTCATACGGCGATCGGGGCCTTGATCGAGGGCGCGGCGACGTAGTCGACGAGGGTGAAGTCGTCGAGTTCGAAACTGTCGATCTCGGTGCGGTCCGGGTTGATCAGCATCGTCGGCAGCGGGCCGGGCTCACGGGTGAGCTGCAGTTCGGCCTGTTCGATATGGTTGCTGTAGAGGTGCGCGTCACCGAAGGTGTGCACGAACTCGCCGGGCTCGAGGCCGGTGAGCTGGGCGACGATCATCGTCAGCAGGGCGTACGACGCGATGTTGAAGGGCACACCGAGGAAGACGTCTGCGGAGCGCTGGTACAGCTGGCAGGAGAGCTTGCCGTCGGCGACGTAGAACTGGAACATCGTGTGGCACGGGGGCAGCGCCATGTCGTCGACCTCGGCCACGTTCCAGGCGCTCACGATGTGGCGGCGGGAATCCGGGTTGTTCTTGATCGAGTCGATGACCTTGGCGATCTGGTCGATCGACCCGCCGTCGGGCGTCGGCCACGATCGCCACTGGTGACCGTAGACCGGTCCGAGATCGCCGTTCTCGTCGGCCCACTCGTCCCAGATCTTGATGCCGCGCTCTTGCAGCCAGTGCACGTTGGTGTCGCCGCGGAGAAACCAGATCAGCTCCCCCACGATGCTCTTCTGGTGCAGCTTCTTCGTCGTCAGCATCGGGAATCCCTCGGCGAGGTCGAACCGCAGCTGTCGGCCGAAGACGCTGCGCGTTCCCGTGCCGGTGCGGTCGGATTTCTCGGCGCCGTTTTCGAGAACGTCGCGCAGCAGGTCGAGGTATTGCAGCATGCCTTCACGATACCGCCCCTCCCGGCTTAGGGTGAGATCGACGAAAGGGATCATCCAATGTCAGTCACCAGTGAAGCAACAACCCTGTGGTTCGGAGATCTGCCGAGCGGATCAGGGACCACCTCGCTCGATTCTTCGGATGCCGCGGAGTTCCCGGTCTCGTGGGCGGCGCGCTCCCAGGGCGAAGCCGGCAAGACCAATCCGGAAGAACTGCTCGGTGCGGCGCACTCCGCCTGCTTCTCGATGGCCTTCGCGAACGAACTCGCTACGGCCGGCCACACGCCGGAGAGCCTGCAGGTCACCGCGGCGGTGACCTTCGACCCCTCCGTCGGCATCACCGGCAGCCACCTGCTGGTCAGCGCCAAGGTTCCCGGAATCAGCGAGGAGGACTTCGAGCGCCTCGCGGCCGAGGCCAAGGAGAACTGCCCCGTGTCCCGCGCGCTCGCCGGCATCCCGATCACTCTCGAAGCCAGCCTCGCCTGATGCGGGTACTCATGGCCGGAGCCAGCGGGCTCATCGGCTCTGAGCTGACCGCTCAGCTCGAGACCGACGGCCACGAAGTCCTCAGGCTCGTGCGGCGCGAGCGCCGCTCCAGTTCGGAGTACCGCTGGTTCCCGGCGGCACGGGTCATCGATCCGGGACTGATCGCCTCCGTCGACGCCGTCATCAGCCTCTCCGGTGCGTCCACCGGCCGCCTGCCGTGGACCGCCGGCTATAAGCGCGAGATCCTGCGCTCGCGCATCGACGCGACCTGGACCCTGGCCGACGCCATCGCCGGTTCGGCCACGCCACCCGCGACGTTCCTCAGCGCCTCGGCCGTCGGATTCTATGGGGACCGTGGCGACGAGGAGCTCACCGAGGAGTCGACGAAGGGCGAGGGTTTCCTGTCGGACGTCGTCGACGCGTGGGAGCAGGCGGCGAACCTCGCGAGCCACTCCACCCGGGTCGTGACAGTGCGCACCGGGCTCGTGGTCGGCGACGGCGGCGCGTTCACGCCGCTGCAGTTGCTCACGCGGTTCGGGCTGGGCGCGACGCTCGGAACGGGCGCACAGTACTGGCCCTGGATCAGCCTCCACGACGAGGCCGCGGCCATCCGGCACCTGCTGACGTCGCAGCTGGCCGGCCCCGTCAACCTCGCCGGACCGACACCGGCCAGGTCGGAGGAGGTGACGTCGACGCTCGCCGAGGCGATGCACCGCTGGCACCCCTGGCGGATTCCGGAGCCGGTCGTGCGCACCGCGCTGCGCGAACCGGGCAGAGAACTGCTGCTGGCCAGCCAGAAGTCGGTTCCGCGCCGACTGCTCGGCGATGGTTTCACCTTCGAGCACTCCACGGTGCAGCAGGCCATAGCGGCACTGACCGCTGGTTGAGCCCGTCGAAACCGCTCAGCCCGCGCTGCGTTCGAGCTTGATCGCCTCCCGCGTCGCCCAGCGCGCGCGGGAGCGGTCGCCGCTCGCGTCGTACGCGAGTCCGAGCAGCAGCCAGGCGCGCCACGAGTCGGGGTGCTGTTCGACCGCCGCCTTGTAGGCGGGGAACTGGGCGTCTGCGGCTGCCGAGTCGGCGCGCCCGCTCGGCAGGCGCGGGAGGTCGTCGACGGGGAGCTCGCCGGCCGCGCCCATCACCCGCACGAGCCGTTCGCCGCGCAGCACGAAGGCGATCTCGCGGTAAAGCAGCCACGCGGCGATGAGCGGCAGCACGAGCAGGGCGATACCCATGGCGATAGCGACGCCGACCCCCGTACCGATGAGCACGAACGCGTAGTTGACGACGAACCCGAGGTAGATCACGAGCAGTACCGCCATCGTGATGGCGGCTATGCGGCCCCTCACGAGATGTCGAGCAGCTTGTCGAGCCCGACCGTGACGCCCTCGGCACTCCGAGCCGCGCGCAGGGCCAGCATGATGCCGGTCTCGTACGACGTCTCCGACATGGTGACGTGGCTCAGGGTGAGCGTCTCGCCGTTCCCGCCGAAGACCACGTCCTGCTTGGCGACGACACCCTGCATGCGCAGGCTGTGGATCGGCACGCTGGCCACCTGCTGCCCGCGGGCGCGCTGGTCGGCGTGCGGTGCGATCACCGGGCCGAGGGTCGCGCGGGCCTTGCCGATGAGTTCCGCGGTGCGGACGGCGGTGCCGCTGGGCGAGTCGACCTTCGACGCCTTGTGCGCCTCGACGATCTCGATGGAGTCGTAGAACCGGGCGGCCGTCGCGGCGAACGACGTAGCGAGCACCGACCCGAGGGAGAAGTTGGGGATGATGACGACGCCCACGCCGGGCACGTCGGCGAGCAGGTGCTCGAGCGAGACGATGCGGTCGGCCGACCAGCCGGACGCGCCGACGAGCACGTTCAGGCCGTTCGCTACGGCGAAGTCGACGACACCCTGCGAGACGCCGGGCACCGTGACATCCACCACCACGTCCGCCCCGAGCATGTCGCTCAGCGGGTCCTTCGAACCCAGCGAGGCGACGATCTCGAAGTCGGGAGATTCTTCGACGAGGCGCGACACGAGTCGTCCCATGGTGCCGGTTGCGCCGACGACGGCGACCTTCGTAGTCATGTTTCCAACTTACAGGCGCCTACGCTTGTGGCATGGTCACTTGGCGGGAATCACAGACGACGGATGCCGCGGCTCACGCCCTGCTCGACGAATACTTCACCAGCCGCGAACTGGGATTCACCGGCGGAACCTATCGGGTGGCGTTCCCCGATCCCGAACAGTTCGTTCCACCCCGCGGTGTGTTCGTCGTCGTGGAGGGCGAGGATCTCGCCGGCGAACCCGCCGATGTGGGCTGCGGCGGGATCCGGCGCATCGGCGACGGGCCGCGCGGCGAGGTGCGGTACGAGGTCAAGCACCTCTGGCTGCAAGCGCACACGCGCGGGCTCGGCTACGGACGGGCGCTGCTCGCCGAGCTCGAGCGGCGCGCGAGGGAGTTCGGCGCGACCGAGCTGGTGCTCGACACGAACGCCAGCCTCGAGGCCGCGGGCGGCCTGTACCGCTCGACCGGGTTCGTGGGCGTCGAGCCGTACAACGACAACCCGAACGCTACCGACTGGTTCGCGAAGAAGCTGTAGCGCCCGCGTCAGGCTGACTCGCGAGCGGCCAGTTCTTCCGCCAATTCCAGACACCGCCTGCGGGCCGGCGAGTAGTCGTAGGGCATCTGCGCGGTGGCCTCAACAGCCTGCAACGCTTCCCAGGAGTCGGAGAGCGCTTCGTCACCCTTCCCCAGACCGGAATCCTCGATGACCGCGTGCAGAGCCCGTTCGAACGCGTGGCGTTCGGCTGCGACCGCTGCCACCCGCGGGTCGTCTACCGCGACCGTGTCGTCGAGCGCCTCCTCGGCGGCATCGACGCGGTCGGATTCCTCCCGCAGGCCCGGATGGGTGGCCATGGCGATGTAGCGTGATGCGTTCACGGCCGCACCGAGCGGGCCGAAGATCCGCTCCATGACCAGCAGGCTGTCGAGATCCGACTGCCGCAGTGAGCCCTCGGGGAGGCCCTCCAGCCGACTGGCGACGATGTCGGAGAGCAGAGCCACAGTGCTGCCCCGGATGCCGTCGGCACCGGCGGCAGCGCTGTCGACGAAGAACCCACGGATGTCGTCCACGGCGATCCCGGCGTCGGCCATCCTGCGGATCCACAGCAGCCGGATCATCTCCTCGTGGCCGTAGCCGCGGCGGTCGTCGCTGCCCCGCTCGGGCTCCGGGAGCAGACCGATCTCGTGGTAGCGGCGGATCGCCCGCGGTGTGATGCCGACGAACGATGCCGCGTCGCCGATCTCCACCCGACGCGGCGGCCAGAAAGACGAATCCATGAGCGGCGCTAGACCGGCCAGCCCTCGGGCATGCCGGTGCGCAGTTCGATCGGCAGGTGGCTCAGGTCGTTGTGCGTCACGAGCACCGGCGGCTTAGCCGTGCGCACGCGGATGATGGTGAGGCCGCAGTTGGCCTGGTTGAGCCCGAGCCAGCGCCAGTTCGGCGCGTCGAGCGCCTCGCGCACGAACCAGCCGATCACGAAGTTGTGGGTGATGAGCAGGTCGTGGCGGTCCCCCGCCGTGGGCGAGAGGAATTCGGCCGTGGCATCGGCCATCTGCGCCTGGCCCGCCTCGATCTCCTCCTCGGTGACTCCCCCGAAGAACGACTCGAACGCCCGCGGCATGTCGGGAGTCGGTCCGCTCGGGTAGCAGTCGAACAGCAACGCCGACGGTTGTGAGTTCAGCGCCGGCATCCGGCCCTGCATGATGCGCGCGGTTTCCGACGCCCGCTCCAGCGGCGAGTGGAACGCGCCCGTGAACGGCACGCCACTCAACCGCTCGGCGATCGATTCGGCCTGGCGGCGTCCGCGCGGTGAGAGCGGGCCGTCGGGGAGACCGTATTCGGCGTCCTGCTGCTCGCCGTGGCGAACCAGGTAGATGAAGTGGGACAAGAGATTCCGCCTTGTTAGTTCGGATCGAGAGCTACGCGACCGGTGCCGGCGACGCTGCCGACCGTGCCGACGAAGCGAGTTCGGAGAACACGGTTTCGTCAATCGTGCCGACTGCGGCGACCGAAAGCGGCCGCGACACGAGGTCCTCAGCAAGTTCTCGGATGCCGTCCGCCGTCACGAGATCGAGGCGCCGGAGCGACTCGTCCAGATCAACGTACTCCCCCATCGTGAGTTCCGCTCGACCGAGTCGCGACATGCGCGTGTCGGAGTCCTCGAGCGCGAGCGCCGACGCGCCGCTCAGTTGGCCGTTGGCGCGACGCAGCTCTTCGGCGGTGACCCCGCCGGTGGCGAGGGCGCGGAATTCGCTGAGCATGAGCTCGGTGACCTGGGCGATCTTCGAGGGTGAGCACCCCGCGTAGATGCCGAAGAGCCCGGCGTCGGAGTAGCTGGGCGAGAACGAGTAGACGGAGTAGGCCAGCCCGCGCTTTTCGCGGATCTCCTGGAACAGCCGGCTCGACATGCCGCCGCCGAGCACGGAGTTGAGCACGGCCAGCGTCGGTCGGCGCGGGTCGGAGGCGGCGAGACCCTCCACCCCGAGCAGGATGTTTGCCTGCTCGATCGGGCGCTGCACGACGGCGAGCGGGCTGCCCCGCTCGATCAGTTCGCCGCTGCCGCTGCGGCGCGGCACGGGGGCCGCCTGCGCGTCGAGGTTCCAGTCGGCACGACGCAGGGCCGCCGTGACGCCAGCGACGAGCTCGTCGTGGTCGACGGCTCCCGCCACGGTGATCACGAGGTCTTGGGCGCGGTAGTTGGCCCGGTAGTGGTTCCACACCGACTCCCGGGTGGCGGCAGCGATCGTCTCGGGGCTGCCGCCGATCGGGCGGCCGAGGGGATGGTCGCCGAGCACTGCCTCGAAGAAGCGCTCGCTCGTAACGTCGCCCGGGTCGTCGTCTGCCATCGCGAGCTCTTCGAGGATGACGCCGCGCTCGGTCTCGAACTCGTCGGGGTCGAGCAGCGACGAGGTCAGCATGTCGGAGATGACGTCGATCGCCATCGGCAGATCGCGATCCTGGATCTTCGCGTAGTAGCAGGTGTACTCCTTGGCCGTCATCGCGTTGTGCTCGCCGCCGACGGCGTCGAAGCTCACCGCGATGTCGAGCGCGCTGCGGGTGAGCGTGCCCTTGAACAGTAGGTGCTCGAGGAAGTGGGTCGAACCGTAGGTCGACGGGGTCTCGTCGCGCGAACCGACCGCGACCCAGTAGCCGATCGTGGCGCTGCGGGCCCCGGGAACGCGCTCGCTCAGGATGCGCACTCCGCTGGGCAGAACGCTGCGTCGGACGAGCGAGTCGCCGGTCGAAACGAAAGAGAGTTCTGCGAGGTCAAGGGGTAACTGCACTGCACCGGTCATCGCCACCGAGCCTACGTTATGGGCACGACGGCACCAATAATCGCACTAGCCTTGGGAGTTCCGCGTACCCGGAGGAGCCGCCATGATCACACTGAACCTGCTGACCGTCATCACCGCGGCGGCCGCCGTTCTCGCCTTCATCGACGGCGTCGGGCGCCTGCGTGCGAGCCGCAACTCCACGGTGCTCGCCGTGCTCGAGCTCGTGCTCGCGGTACTGATGCTGCTCACCGCCTTCACGGCGCTGCCGGCGCCGCTGAGCCTCATCGTCGTGTCGGTCGCTCTCGAGGTGGTGCTCGTGCTCGCCCTGGTCACCGGAGGGCGCGGGAGCAAGTCCCTCACCGTCGTCGCTCTGGTGCTCAACTCGATCGTGATCGTGACCGCACTCGGGTGGGTCGCGATCCCCGGCCTGTTCTAGCGACGCCCTGTGCTAGCTGAACGCTGAGGTAGCTACGCGCTGACCTTGTCGAGTTCGGCGATCTGGGCCCGGGTGAGCGGAAGTGTCGCCGCGGCCACGAGGTCGCCGACCTGGGCGGCGCGACTCGCCGACGCCACCGGCGCCACGACGTTGGGCTTGGAAAGCAGCCAGGCGAGCGCAACGGTGGCGACAGCCACTCCGTGCGACTGCGCGATGCGGTCGAGTGTCGCCAGCACCTTGAGCCCCTTGCGGCTGAGGTACTTCGCCGCCTCGGCACCGCGTTCGTTCTTGGCGATGTCGGAGCGCGAGCGGTACTTTCCGGTGAGGAAGCCGCTGGCGAGGGCGAAGCGCGGCATCACGCCGAGACCCTGGCGGTCGGCCACGCGGGCGAGATCGCCCTCGTACTCGCCACGGTGCAGCAGGTTGTACTGGTTCTGCAGCGCCACCATCGGGGCGATGCCCATCTGGCCCGAGGCGATGCGCGCCTCGATGAGCCGGTTGCCGGTGTGGTCGGAGACGCCGAAGTAGCGCACCTTGCCGGCGCGGATGAGTTCGTCGACGGCGTAGAGAGTCTCTTCGAAGGGCACGGACTCGTCGTCGACGTGCAGGTAGAGAAGGTCGATATAGCCGGTGCGCAGGCGCTCGAGCGACGCGTGAACCGACGCCGTGAGGGCGCGCGCCGAGAGGCCCGGGTTGTCGGCGCTCTTACCGACCTTGGTCGCCACGACCATCTCTGGGCGGTTGCGACGGTCGCGCATCCAGTTGCCGACCATGATCTCGCTGCGGCCAGCGGCATAGGAGTCTGCGGTGTCGACGAAGTTGCCGCCGCCAGCGGCGTATTCGTCGAGGATCGCGTTAGTGGAGACGACGTCGGCCGTCCAGCCGAAGACGTTGCCACTGATCGCGAGGGGGAAGACCTCGAGGTCGGAGGCGCCGACCTGCCTGAGCCCGGAGCGCGCGCTCGCCGACGGCCGACCGGTGTCGATCGCAGTCGTCATGTCTCACGTTCCCCTTAGCTCGATTTCGAGAATAGGATGCACCGCCGACATTCGTGGGATGACACCCCAATCGTTATCAGGACGTAGTCGGATGGAATTGTGCCGGTTACATCCGGAAAAATCTGTACCCCGTCCGAGCCGGAAAAAGCGGCGGGAAGCAAAGAAGCCCCCACCTTGCGGTGGGGGCTTCTTCGTCTTACTCGAGCGCCTGGCGAGAGGCCTCGAGCAGATCTATGGGCGCTGCAGTTGCTGCTTAGCCTTCTGCGGGGGCCTCGGGGCCCTCGCTGGCGGCTGCGCTACCCTCGGTGTCTCCACCGACGGTCTCGTCCTCAACAGGAGCGAGCGACAGCTTTCCGCGGTCGTCGATCTTGGTGATTTCGACCTGAATCTTCTGGCCGACGACGAGGACGTCTTCGACGTTCTCGACGCGCTTTCCACCGGCAAGCTTACGCACCTCGCTGATGTGGAGCAGACCGTCCTTGCCCGGGGTGAGCGAGACGAACGCACCGAAGGTGGCGATCTTGACAACCGTTCCCAGGAAGCGCTCCCCGACCTCGGGGTTGAGCGGGTTGGCGATCGCGTTGACGGCGGCACGGGCGGCCTCGGCCGACGGACCGTCGACGGCGCCGATGTACACGGTGCCGTCGTCCTCGATCGAGATGTCGGCTCCGGTGTCGTCCTGGATCTGGTTGATCGTCTTGCCCTTCGGGCCGATCAGCTCGCCGATCTTGTCGATCGGGATCTGCACCGAGATCACGCGAGGCGCCGTGGGGGCCATCTCGTCGGGAGCGTCGATCGCAGCGTTGATCACGGCGAGGATCGCGGTGCGAGCCTCCTTGGCCTGCTTGAGCGCGCCATCCAGAACCGAGGAGGGCAGGCCGGCGAGCTTCGTGTCGAGCTGGATCGCGGTGACGAACTCCGACGTGCCGGCGACCTTGAAGTCCATGTCGCCGAGTGCGTCTTCCGCGCCGAGGATGTCGGTGAGTGCCGCGTAGCGCGTCACGCCGTCGATCTCGTCGGAGATGAGGCCCATCGCGATACCGGCGACGGGTGCGCGCAGCGGCACACCGGCGTTGAGCAGCGAGAGGGTCGAGGCGCAGACGGAACCCATCGACGTCGAACCGTTGGAGCCGAGAGCCTCGGACACCTGACGGATCGCGTAGGGGAACTCCTCGCGGGGAGGCAGAACCGGGGCGATGGCGCGCTCGGCGAGGAAGCCGTGCCCGATCTCGCGACGCTTCGGCGAACCCACGCGGCCGGTCTCACCGGTCGAGTAGGGCGGGAAGTTGTAGTGGTGCATGTAGCGCTTCTTGGTCACGGGGGCCAAGGAGTCGATCTGCTGCTCCATCTTGAGCATGTTCAGCGTGGTGACGCCGAGGATCTGGGTCTCTCCACGCTGGAAGATCGCCGAACCGTGCACGCGCGGAATGACCTGGACTTCGGCGTCGAGCGCGCGGATGTCGGAGAGGCCACGGCCGTCGATGCGGATGCCCTCGGTCAGCACGCGGGTGCGCATGACCTTCTTGGACACCGACTTGTAGGCCGCGGAGATCTCGGACGTGGCGCTGCCGTCGAGGTTGCCGGCTTCGATTTCGGATGCGACGTGAGCCTTGACGCGATCCTTGAGCTCGTCGTCGGCGTCCTGGCGGGCGACCTTGTCGGCGATCTGGTAGACGCCCTTGAGCTCTTCGTAGGCGAAGCCCGCGACCGAGTCGTAGGTCGCCTGCTGGTACGGCGGGAAGACCGGGTACGCGGCGATCGGCTTGGCGGCCTGCGCTGCGACCTCGAGCTGGGCCTTGATGAGCTGCTTGAGGAACGGCTTCGAGGCCTCGAGGCCCTGGGCGACGACGGTCTCGTCGGGCTTGGTGGCGCCGGCCTTGATGAGGTCCCAGCTGTTCTCGGTGGCTTCGGCTTCCACCATCATGATCGCGATGTCTTCGTTGCCCTCGGCATCGGTGACGAGGCGACCGGCGACGGTGAGGTCGAAGACGGCCTCTTCCAGCTGCGAGTACTTGGGGAATGCGACCCACTGGTCGTTGATCAGTGCGAGGCGGATGCCACCGATGGGACCGTAGAACGGAAGGCCGGAGATCTGCGTGGACAGCGATGCCGCGTTGATCGCGAGGGCGTCATAGAACTCGTCGGGAGCGATGCTCAGGACGGTGATGACGACCTGGACCTCGTTGCGCAGGCCTTCGACGAAGGTCGGGCGCAGGGGGCGGTCGATGAGACGGCAGACCAGGATGGCCTCGGTCGACGGGCGGCCTTCGCGACGGAAGAACGAGCCGGGGATCTTGCCGGCCGCGTAGGAGCGCTCTTCGACGTCCACCGTGAGGGGGAAGAAGTCGAAGCCCTCGCGGGGGTGCTTGCCGGCGCTGGTCGCGCTGAGGAGCATGGTGTCTTCGTCGAGGTAGGCCGCGATTGCGCCCTGGGCCTGCTGTGCGAGACGACCGGTTTCGAAGCGCACGGTGCGCGTGCCGAACTTGCCGTTGTCGAGAACGGCTTCGGCGAACTTGATTTCTGGACCCTCCATGCGGGGGTTTCTCCTCTTTGTTTTACGTCCGCTCCCGTATGGAGGGGACTCGTCGAGGAACAGGGGCCGTTCGACACACAGATATGTGTACGCGCGTTTCTCCCCAGAGTGGGACGCATGTCTGGTCAACAGTAGAAAACCACCGGCTGCGTGCCGGGAATTCACCACCACTGACCAGCTCTCCGCCAGCCTGCTCCATTGTGTTGCGACTCCAGACTACCAGCAGGCCCCGCCGATAGCCGCTAGCGGCGCGTGGCGATCATGCGCGCTCCGGACACCAGCACGAGCCCGAGCACGACCGCCGCAAAGCCGACGAGCACGGTGGTGCTCGGTAGGAAGGCCAGCGCGAGACCGATCAGCAGCACGGGAACCGACATGCCGGCGTACGCGATGAGGAACAGCGCGGCCAGGATCTCGCCGCGCGACGGGCCGCTCGCGAGCGACGCCGCGACGCCGATCGAGCCGCGGAACAGGATGCCGACCCCCGCACCGGCGAGCAGGCCGGCGCCCACGAAGACGGGCAGGCTGACGACGAGCACGCCGGTCGCGATCCCGACCAGTCCGAGCGACATGAGCACGACGGCGAGCTGCAACTGGCGCACCGGCGCGAGGCGGGTCGTGAGGACCTGGGACACGGCTGCCGCTCCGAAGACGACGAAGCTGACGGCACCGGCGACGAGGCGGGACGGCTCGTGCAGGGTGCCCGCGATGAAGCTCGGGGCGAGCGACGTGAACAGTCCGAAGATGGCGAAGGCGGAGAACGCGCCCGCCCCGGCCGCGAAGAACGTGGAGCGGGAAGCCGCGGGCAGCGAGACCCGCTGCGGACGGTAGGCGTGCCGCTCCTCCTGGCGCTCGACCGTCTCCGGCACGAAGGCCACGGCGATCGCGCCGACGACGAGCAGCACCAGGAAGACGACGTAGGGCACGACGAGCGGTGCGACCACGAACTGGGCGAGCACACCCGACATCAGCGCGCCCGCGGCGAGCCCGCCGATGTTGACGAAGCTGGAGACGGTGCCGGAGGTCGACGGTCCCTCGTCGGGCCGCGCGACGGCGCGCAGCTCGCTGAGGTGCGCGGTCGCCGTGGCCGTGAGCATGCCCACACCCACGCCGTTGACGAACCGCGCGACGATCAGGCCCGGCACCTCGGGCCAGAGCAGGAAGATCGCCGCAGCGACGATCTCGACGACGATCGCGATGAGGATGATGCGGCGGCGGCCGAGCCAGTCGCTCACGTGCCCGGCGAAGTACAGGCTCGCCATCACGCCGATGCCGTACGCGGCGAAGATCACGGTGATCATGAACGTCGCGAACCCGTCGCGCTGCTGGTACAGCGCGTAGAGCGGGGTGGGCAGGGTCGAGAATGCCATCACCGTGAAGAAGGCGGCGGCGATGATCCAGAAGCCGGCGCCGTGGCGCAACTGGAACCGGGTGGTGCGGGCGGGTGCCGAAATTGTCATGACCCCAGAGTGCGCCGGAACCTTCATCGTGTCCAACGACTAATTCTGGTCAAATTGATCGATGAAAGCGATAATAGGCGGATGGACACCCGCCAACTGGAATACTTCGTCGCGGTCGCCGAAGAACTCAACTTCACGAGGGCGGCAGCGCGGATGTTCGCGGTGCAGTCCACGGTGTCCGCCGGCATCCGCGCGCTCGAGTCCGACCTCGGCACCACCCTGTTCGTCAGGTCGACGAAGAGCGTCGCCCTCTCCCCCGCCGGGGAGCTGCTGCTTCCCGAGGCGAGGATCGCGCTGGAGGCGATCGACCGGGTACGCAGCGCCTCGTCGACCACCGGCATCCGCGGAAGGCTGCGCGTCGGCATCTTCACGAACGTCGGGTTCGTCGACCTGCCCGGACTGTTCGGCGAGTTCCACGGGTTGCACCCCCTCGTCGATCTCCAGCTCGGTGCATCCGCCTCCGGCTCGACCGGGCTCGCCGACGACGTGCGCCGCGGGCGCGTCGACGTCGCCTTCATGGGCCTCCCGATCCAGGACCTCGTGGGGCTCGAGGTGCTCACGCTCGCCGAGACCCGCTTCGTGGCCGTGCTTCCGCTGGGTCATCCGCTCGCCGCGCTGAAGCGCGTCACGTTGCGCGATCTCGCCGAGGAGAAGTTCGTGGACACGCCGGCGGGCTTCGGCAACCGGGTCGTGATCGAGCGGGCGTTCGCCGACGCGGGCATCACGCGCAACGTGAGCACTGTCGTAAGCGACCTGACCGAGGTGCCGCGCTTCGTCGCCGCGGATCTGGGAATCGCCGTCGTGCCGGAACTCTCGCTCGTGCTGCCGCCCGGCACCGTCGCCGTGCGGCTCGACCCCGTCGTCGACTGGCGGCTGAGCGTGATCAGCCGGCCCGACCCGAGCCCGGCCGTCGCGGCGCTGCTCGGGCTGTTCGCCGACCGCGTCACCTCCGCATCGGCTGGGTGACGTTGCCCCTACCGCGGTGCCGTGCAACTCTTGAACCTCAACCTAGCTGGGGGCGCTACGTGACTTCGACCGCACCATCCTTCTCTCGGGTCTGCATCGCCGCGGCCGTCGCGGCCACCGTCGCGCTGCTCGCCGCTGGCTGCACGGCACCGGCGGACGACGGTGGATCCGAGTCATCCGCGGCCCCGACTCCGACCACGACCCCGGGCGTCAAGACGAGTGCCGAGGTCTTTCCGGGCGGGCCGTTCCTCGACCCGCGCTCGGAGGCGATGGTCGCGGAACAGCAGTTGCGCGACGCCGGTAAGACCGAGGAAGCGAAGAAGATCGCGCAGATCAGCCAGCAGCCCACGGCGATCTGGCTCGGTGAATGGCTGACCGCCGAGAAGATGCCCGACGTGCTCGGCGAGTACATCGCGGAGGCGGAAGAGGCCGGCACGACGCTCGTCTTCGTCCCGTACGCCATCCCCAACCGCGACTGCGGCGGGCTCTCGGCCGGCGGACTCGAGTACGACGAGTACGGGCCGTGGGCGCAGGCCCTGGCCGACGAACTGAAGGGTACCGGCGCGGTGATGATCGTCGAACCCGACTCGCTCGCCATGCTGTTCAGCGAGAAGTGCGCGGGCGAGGAGACGCGCCGCCTCCCGCTCATCAAGGGCGCCGTCGAGGCGTTCACCGCGGCAGGGCTCACCTCCTATCTCGACGCGGGCAACAACAACTGGATCCCCGAGAAGCGCATGGCCGAGATGCTCACGTCGGCGGGCGTTGAGAACGCGCGCGGCTTCTTCACCAACGTCTCCAACTTCTACCGGGTCGACGAGGAGCGCCAGTACGGCGAGGCGCTGTCGGCCCTGCTCGGCGGCAAACGCTTCGTGACCGACGTGTCGCGCAACGGCAACGGCTGGAAGGGCGACTGGTGCAACCCCACCGGCGCGGCCCTCGGCCAGGCGCCGGTCGTGACCACGAGCGAGAGCACCAGCCTCGACGCGCTGCTCTGGATCAAACACCCCGGCATCAGCGACGGCGCCTGCAACGGCGGCCCGAAGGCCGGCGTGTGGTGGGAAGAACAGGCCCTCGACCTCGTCGACAACCGTCCGACGAAAGACTGACGATGCGCGCGGTGGCAGCACTCCTGTTCGCCGCGCTGCTCGTCGTCGGCGCGCCCACATCGGCGACCGCTGCCGACCCGGTCTTCCCGGGGCCGATCTACCTGGAAGCAAATACGGATGCCGCTAAAGCGGACGCCCGCCTCAGAGCGCAGGGTGATGTCGCTTCGGCCGACGCCATGGCCGTCATCGCGGCTCAGCCCACCGCGGTCTGGCTCGGAAACTGGTGGAGCGACGAGCTCATGCGCACCATCATCCGCCGACACGTCGCCGCCGCCGCTAAACAGGGTGCGACGCTCGTCTTCGTGACCTACGCGATCCCGTTCCGGGACTGCGGCGGGCACTCGGGCGGCGGCACCACCTACGACGCCTACCTCGACTGGAACCGGGTGATCGCCGACGAACTCGAGGGCACACGCGCCGTCGTGCTCATCGAACCGGACTCGCTGTCATCGCTCGCCGCCCCGAAGTGTGCCAGCGAGGTGGCGGTGCGTCCACCGCTCATCAGGCAGGCGGTCGACATCCTCGCCGACGCCGGACTCGTCACCTACCTCGACGGCGGCAACTCGAACTGGCTCGGACCGGCCGCGCAGGCGGAGTGGCTGAAGAAGGCGGGCATCGCGCGGGCGAACGGCTTCTTTACGAACGTGTCGAACTTCCACCCGGTGCAACAGGAGTCGGATTACGCCGGCAAGCTCTCGGCGCGGGTGAACTGGAAGCACTACGTGATCGACGTGTCGCGCAACGGCGCCGGCGCGAACGGCGAGTGGTGCAACCCGCTGGGCGCGGCCCTCGGGGTGAACCCGCGAGCGACTCCCGGCACGACGAAGCTCGACGCGCTGCTCTGGGTCAAGCACCCGGGGGTGAGCGACGGGCCCTGCAACGGCGGCCCTGCCGCGGGCGTGTGGTGGGACCGGTACGCGGTGTCGCTGGTGACCAACCGGTGACTAGCGCGGTGCGCTGACCAGCGTCTGCCGCATGACCCCGAGTCCCTCGACGCCCAGTTCGACGACGTCGCCGACCTTCAGGTAGGGGAAGCGGCCCGACATCGCCACACCCTCGGGGGTGCCCGTGTTGATCAGGTCGCCGGGGTCGAGCACGCCGTACTGCGAGAGGTGCCAGACCAGGAAGGCCACCGAGAACACCATGTCGGCGGTGGTCGAGTCTTGACGCGCCTCGCCGTTGACGGTCGACCAGAGCCGCCGGTTCTGCGCGTCCACCTCGTCGGCGGGCACGAGGAACGGGCCGATCGGGTTGAAGGTCTCGGCGATCTCGCCCTTCGACCACTGGCCGCCCGACTCGTCCTTCTGCCAGGTGCGCTCGGAGACGTCGTGGCTGACGACGTACCCGGCGACGTGGCTCAGCGCGACGTCGACCGAGTCGAGGTAGCGGGCGCGGGTGCCGATGACGACGCCGAGCTCGACCTCCCAGTCGATTTTCCCGGCGCGCGGCGGCACGTGGATGTCGTCGAACGCGCCGACGACGGTGTTCGGGTGTTTGAAGAACAGAATGGGCACGGTGGGTGCGGCGTTGCCCGACTCTGCCGCGTGCGCCGCGTAGTTCTGGCCGATGCAGAGCACCGCACCGGGACGCGCGATGGGGGCGCCGACGCGCAGGTCGGCGGCTCCCTCGAGAAGGGGCAGGTCGGATGCCGCGGCTCGCGCCCGGCGCAGGCCGTCGCTCTCGAGGAACGCACCGTCGATGTCGGCGGTCAGCGGGCGCAGGTCGCGCACGCCGTCGCCGGCGTCGACGGCCGGGATCTCGCTACCGACAGGGCCGAGGCGCAGGAACTTCGTCATGCCTCGATCCTAGAGACCACAAAAGCCCGGCGCCGTGTCGGCGTCGGGCTTTCGGATCGGTTCTTACTGCGCGCCGTAGCCGCCGACGGGGCTGAACCCGGCGGGCAGGGCGAACGGGTCGACCACGCGGCTGGAACGGTCGGACTCGGCCGCCAGGTTCGCGAGCTCGCGAGCGGCGCGGTCGATGCGGTCGGGCAGGGCTGCCGCGACCCCGTCCCCGGTGCTCCCCCAGTCGCTCGACGCCGCGTACACGCTCGTCGGAACCACCACGGCGTGCAGGTAGGTGAAGAGCGGACGCATGGCGTAGTCGAGGGCGAGCGAGTGCCGCTCACTGCCCCCGGTCGCGCCGATCAGCACGGGCATGTCGGTGAGCGACTGCGGATCGAGCACGTCGATGAACGACTTGAACAATCCGCTGTAGCTCGTGGTGAACACGGGCGTCACCGCGATGAGCGCGTCGGCACCCGTGACCGTCTCGATCGCCTTCTCGAGCTTCGGGCTCGGGAAGCCGGTCATCAGGTTGTTGACGACGTCCTGCGCGGTGTCGCGCAGTTCGAGGATCTCCACCTCGGCGTCGATACCCAGCGTCGCCAACTGGCGAGCCGTGGCATCCGCGAGCCTGTCGGCGAGGAGTCTCGTCGACGAGGGCTGGCTGAGCCCCGAGGTGATGACGGCGATTCTGCGGGTGGTCATCAGTTGGCCACCGCCGCTTCGACGGGCTCAGGGACGGACGCGACGAGAGCCGCATCCCGCTTCGCGACAAGCGCCTCGTGGGTGGGGCCGTCGGGCACGTTGGCTGGCCGGTTCTTGGCGAACTCCTTGCGCAGGACGGGGATGACCTCTTCACCCAGGATGTCGAGCTGCTCGAGCACCGTCTTCAGCGGCAGGCCGGCGTGGTCCATGAGGAACAGCTGGCGCTGGTAGTCCCCGTAGTGCTCGCGCATCCCGGCGTAGCGGTCGATGACCTGCTGGGGGCTGCCCACGGTCAGCGGGGTCTGCTCGGTGAAGTCCTCCATCGTGGGACCGTGGCCGTAGACGGGCGCGTTGTCGAAGTACGGGCGGAACTGCTTCACCGCGTCCTGCGAGTTCTTCGCCATAAACGCCTGGCCGCCGAGTCCGACGATGGCCTCTTCGGCCTTGCCGTGGCCGTAGTGCTCGAAGCGCTGGCGGTAGTAGCTGATGAGGCGCATGTAGTGCTCCTTCGGCCAGAAGATGTTGTTGGCGAAGAAGCCGTCGCCGTAGTAGGCGGCCTGTTCCGCGATCTCGGGAGAGCGGATGCTGCCGTGCCAGACGAACGGCGCGACGCCGTCGAGCGGGCGGGGCGTCGACTGGAAGCCCTGCAGGGGCGACCGGAACTTGCCCTCCCAGTTGACGAAATCTTCCCGCCAGAGACGCTGCAGCAGGGCGTAGTTCTCGATCGCGAGCGGGATGCCGTCGCGGATGTCCTTGCCGAACCAGGGGTAGACGGGGCCGGTGTTGCCGCGGCCCATCATGAGGTCGACGCGGCCGTCGGCCACGTGCTGCAGCATCGCGTAGTCCTCGGCGATCTTCACCGGGTCGTTCGTGGTGATGAGCGTCGTCGCGGTCGACAGGATCAGGCGCTCGGTCTTGGCGGCGATGTAGCCGAGCATCGTCGTGGGGCTCGAGGGCACGAACGGCGGGTTGTGGTGCTCGCCGAGCGCGAACACCTCCATGCCGACTTCTTCGACCTTCTGCGCGATGGTCAGAATGGCCTTGATGCGCTGGTGCTCGGTGGGCGTCGAGTCGTTGGTGGGGTCCGTCGTCACGTCTCCGACGGTGAAGATTCCGAACTGCATTCCAGTGCCTGTGCTCATGATTTCGTGCCCTCCCGGGTTGTCATTGCAAGTCTATACGTTTGCATGTAGATAGAACGGATGTCGCGGCGGAACTATTCCCACGGCACGGCTATGCCCGGTGGCATCGGTGGGCACTCCACTCGGAGCCGGGCGAACTCCTCCCTGTCCGCGCTGATGGAGCTCCAGTACGGGCTCCAGGCCCCGACGAAGCTCTCGGCGAGGAACGACTCGCGGTCGGGCATGTCGGTGATCTCCTCGCCGCGCGCCTCGAGGCACGGCACGAGAAACCGCACGTAGTAGTCGTAGACGTACTCGAGCTGCGCGGCGCTGAGGATCTGACCGGCGACCGGCCGCACCTGGTGCGCGATCTGACACCGGTAGTTGGCGAGCTTCTCCTCGGCCGACTGCTCGAGATTGGTGGCGTCGCCGGTGACGAGGAGCGTGCCACCCTGCTCGCTGTAGCCGTCGAATCCCGCCTCGTTCAGACAGCGGGCGACCTGCTCCGCCCATGTCTCCGCGGTCGTGAATCCGATCTCGATATCGGGCCGAGGCACGGCCGGGTCGAATCCGAGAGCGTTCCAGTGCGCGTCCGCGATCGCGTCGTAGTAGCGGTCGACGTCGGCCTCGGTGGGACCGGCCGGGAGCTCCCTGGCCGTGCAGCCCGACAGCACAACGACGATTGCCGCTGCCGCGGCCACGAGACATCCGCCCCTGTTCACGCCTCCATCATGCCGGGTTCCGGGCTCGCCAGCGCATCAGCCCGAGCGCCGCGAGCAACACGGCGGTCGCGATCGCCGCTCCCAGCAGGGTGTCGAAGAAGCGCTCGGTCACGATCACGTCGACGGCGGCCGTGCCGGCCTGGGCGGCGATCGTGAGCGCGAGCGGCGTGATGAACACGAGGGCCAACCCGTAGTTGCGGATGACGACGAGCTCGACCACGAACTGCAGCGCCATCAGCAGCAGGCCGAGCCAGACCCCGGTCGGGTTCACGAGCGAGACGAGCGCGAACAGGCCGAGGCCCACGAGCGTCCCGAGAACGCGGTGCACGCCGCGCAGGGCGGTGAGGCGCAGCCGGTGCCCGTTCTGCAGGATCGCGACGACCGCGACCAGGACCCAGTACGAGCGGTGGATACCGAGCGGAGCGGCCACGACCACGGCGATCGCGGTCGCGACGATGAGACGGACCAGGATGATCCTGGTCGTCTCGTCGAAGTCGAACCGCAGCGGTTCGTTCCGCACCCGAGCGTCGGCGGCGCGCACCCGCGGCAGCACGAGCGGCGCGAGCACCACGAGGTAGGCGATCACGAGGCCGAGCGCGAGCATGCCCAGCACGAGCCAGCCGTCGACGCCGCCGCCGCCGAGCTCTGCCGGCCCGGCGACGTGGCCGCTCACGCCGGCGACGAGCACGAAGAACAGGGCGCCGGGCGGGCCGACGTCCAGGCCGAGGCAGAGCACCGAGGAGACGGCAGCGACGACGAACAGAACGAGCAGGCCGAGGACCAGGCTTCCGGATGCGGCTATGCCGAGGGCCGAGGCGGCGAGGAACCCGAGGGCGAGCAACGGCAGCCTGCGGGCGCGGTCGCCGCGGCTGCGGGTCGTCAGGTACAGGGCGAGGAAGGCGCCGCTGCTGGCGAGCAGGCCGAGTTCGGGGCTGCCGGCGAGGGCGAAGCCCACGGTCGGGATGCCGATGGCGACCGCGGCCTGAATGGCGACGTACAGGCGGGGCGGGCTCGGTCGCAGTTCGACAATGCTGCGCAGGTCGGAGCGGAAGGTCATGGGTCTCCGATACAGATAAAGCAGTGGCTAGGTTACAACTCCAGCGTTCGGCCGGCCGCGTCGGCGAGGGCGACGCCGTAGCTGCGGCCGTGCCCGGCGGCGTGCACCGCGAGCGGGTGCAGCTGGTGTACGGGCATGCGATCGCGCCAGCCGTCGCGCAGGGGCGCACCCAGGTCGACGGCGCTCGCGTCGTACGCCCCGAGCACTCGCTCGAGGAAGGGACATCCGAACAGCGCCAGCATCGCGAGGTCGGTCTCGCGGTGTCCGCCGTGCGCGGCCGGGTCGATGAGCACCGCGCCGTCGCGCGCCCACAGGACGTTGCCCGTCCAGAGGTCGCCGTGCAGCCGGGCCGGTGGCTCGGAGTCGTCGAAGTCGCCGTTCGCGATGCGGTCGCAGGCGGCGCGGATGACACGTTCCTCGCGCTCGTTCACGGTGCCGGCTTGCACGGCGAGGCTCAGGTACGGCAGCACGCGGTCGCGCGCGTAGAAGCGGCCCCAGCGGGTCTGCCGCGCCGCTGTGAGGGGGCGGCGGCCGATGAACAACGGGCCGGTGTGGCCCTCGGGAGGTGACCCGAAGGCCGCGGCACCGGCGGCGTGGGTGCGGGCGAGCGCCGCTCCGAACGCGTCGGCGGCTTCGGCGGTCGGGGTGACCTCGGCTATCCGTTCCAACTCGATCTCGCCGGGTGCCACGCGGATCACACCGGCGACGCGCACACCGTCGGTCGCCTCCGCCAGCCAGGCCAGTCCGGCGGCTTCGGCCTCGAAGAATCCGGCAGGAGCATCCGGTCTGCGCTTGATAAAGGTGGGCATGCTCTCTATTACCGCGTTAAACCACGAAAGCCGCCATCCACGAGGGATGACGGCTTCCGTTCCAAGAACAGGTTCGTTCCTAGCGGAGCAAACTAGCGGCGCAGTCCGAGGCGTGCGATCAGCGAGCGGTAACGCTCGATGTTCACGTCTGCGAGGTAGCCGAGCAAGCGACGACGCTGGCCGACCAGCAGAAGCAGTCCACGACGCGAGTGGTGGTCGTGCTTGTGCTCTTTCAAGTGCTCGGTGAGGTCCAGAATTCGTGCGGTCAGCATAGCGACCTGCACTTCGGGGCTTCCCGTGTCACCAGGGTGAGTGGCGTACTCGTCGATGATTGCTTTCTTGGCATCTGGTGCTAAAGGCATAGATGACCCCTTTCCCTCGTTGCGCGGTGCCGGTCACAGGATGTGCCAGCTCTCTTTATCCGCGGCCGTTTGACGGCAACCTTGTGAGTTTAGCAGGTTTGGGATGGGCGGCGTTCGATACCCCTCGCAAGAAGGCTATTGCTTGACCAACCTGGAGATTAGCCAGACGTTCCGACAGAGTGCAGAAAAAGCGCCGGCCGCAAGTCCCAAAGCAGTCGCGATAACAATCGTGCGAAATATGCCTTGCTGCCCGCTCGCCACAACGACAGCGATAGAGGATGCAAATGCCAGCACGAGAAAGATGAGTGGCTTAAACATAAGCTCGCCAATCTCTCGACTCGACCCGGGTTTCCACTTGGCATTAAGGGTGTCGACCTTTGATTTCAACTGCCCCACCAAAAGCGTGATGGTGGTGAGAACAAAACCGGCGAGTGTAATCGCGATAGCCGCAAGTCCCTGAAAAAGCGACACTAAAATAGCGCGGCTTCCGTTTACCGACTCGGACACCAAGTCAACAAAGAAGAAGGTAAACACCCCCATCAAACCGGCAACTAGCCAATCGAATGCGGGGCGGTCGACCCATCTGTGTATCATCGCTACTCCAAATCTTCGTCCTGACGTCGAGTAGAGACCCACCCTCCGACATAGCCAGGTTCAGCTTGCGAATCAACTTCATCGAACTCAGACTCCAGGAATGATCGTGACTCGGACCATGCTGAGTTGATCGACGCGAAGGCAGCTTCCGTCAGGACTTCGACTGACCCTCGCGTCTCTTCGTCGACCGTTACAGAGTGGACAAGCCGATCTCGGATTAGGTCGACGCTTACGGAATCGCCGCTGCTCGGGTCACGGCCTTCCGCCTTCGCTTTGTTGAAGTATTCGAGTCCAGTTCCGCGAGCGAGCGACATAGCGGTGGCGTGGATCCGCTCTCGGATTGCATGCCGCTCTTCAATAAGACCTCTGCGCCCAACGGACATGGTGATCTCTATGACGCCCCCTTGGCTGTAGTTTGCAGCATCGTCCACGATCCGCGCGAGTCCAGTAGAAGTTGCCTCCCCGCTGCCGCTGCCGCTGCTGCTGCCGCTGAGTAAGTGTGCTTGATCAGCCTCGATGGAGATGGATAGCTTGCTCAAATCCATTCGCGACAAAACGTCGAAAGCATCGCTACGAAATACTGGCGAAATTGAGATATCGACACCCAGCTTTGCGTTCAAGTATTCCGGCAGCCGCGAGGCCGCGGGCCCCTGATAGTTGTAAAGCACGCCGACAATGTTTCGCGGGAAGAAGGTGACGAACGTGGCTTCTGCGAGGGTACCTCGGCGGGGCAAGTTGAGGTCCGATATAACTCCGTCTTGCTCCTGACGTGGGAGATTCACGCTGCGTCGGTTGTAGAGTGCGAGCCCCGGTCTCTTTCCGGGGATCAACCGGGCCTCGGCGAGGAGGTTCACTCCATCCACGCATTGAAAATATCGCGCGCCGCTTACTAATTCAGCTCTTTTCAGCGCGGTAACCACCTTCTTGGCGGGGAACTTGAACGACAACGCGGCACCCGGCCCATCATTGATTCGCCAAAACTGGACCCGTCGACCTGTCATTTTGCTCCACTGCATTCATCTGGAAACTGTTTGCTTTCCGCACCACAGTAATCGAGAATGACTCATTCGACATAGCCCCCTAAACGGGACTATCCGAATCGAACCAATTGGCGAGAGTCCAGGAATTTCATCCTTCCGACATCGATCTTTGGGATGCACGTCGGCCCATGCTCCTGCTTGTGGTATGACGTGACATCCCTGTCCTCGGCGCTATCGGAATTGACGAGCAGTTACGTTGCACTGCCGATCGAGGCGGCTAGCGTTCGCTATTTGGCGGATGCAATCGTGATTCACATTAGTGGCGACATCCACCTTCAAGTTGTCCGCGTCGATCACATCGGTTGGGACAGCGAGGGCGACGAAGTCGGCAACATCTGCGTTTGCTGTGACCTACTAGAGGGCGCAACTGCCGACGGGTTGGTCGCCGAACACGGTCTACGCGCCCTTTCGGGACGAGATGAGAACTGTGACGTCGTCGCAGACGTATCGCCTATGGAAGGGGCCTGCTCACGGAGGGGCTGATCATCCGAGCTCCGCTTGACCTTCACATGGCATCGTGTGTTCACAGGACTGTGGAGAGATGCGGGCGGTGTCGGTGGGGTCGCTTTCTATGTCGGCATGAACGAAGCAGAGAACGATCCGGCCGCCGACACGTACCCCGTGTCGGCCGACGGTGGCAGGGGTTTGTGCGACCCGCCACCCGATGTTATTCCTCCCGATCCCTGTCTTGCCCAGTACCGGGCCGCGCTTGACGACGTCGAGGAGGCCGAGCGCGCCATCGCCTCGGCCCATGCGGCGCGGGCGGCGGCGATCGACCGGCTGCGGGTCTGCAGCGAACAGATGTCGTTTGCGGCGAGCGATTCGCCGGGCGACCACGGCTGGAGTGAGCGGGTGTGCGCCGAGAAGATCGTCGTGATGGAGCTCGTCGGCGTGCTGCGCGTGAGCGACAACACGGCGCGCAACCTGATCTGGCAGAGCAAGCTGCTGGTGAACCGGCTGCCCGAGACCCTCACGGCACTGAGGGAGGGCTCGATCAGCTACCCCCACGCTCGCGTGATGATCGACCAGGGTTCGTCGGTGCCCGACGGAAGCATCGAAGAGTTCGAGCAGACGCTGCTGCCGCCCGCCAAAGAGGTCACGGTGCCGAAGCTGAAGAAGGCGGCGATCCGGTTGCGCGAGAGGCTGCAGCCCTCGTCGAGCGTCGAGCGCCACATCGAGGCGGTCGAGAAGCGCACGGTGTGGTTCGAGCCGGGCGACGACGGCATGGCCGTGATCGGCGCGACCCTGAGCGCGGAGGTCGTGCAGGCCATTCGCGACCGGCTCACAACGATCGCGGGCGCACCCACGATCGAGGGCGACGAACGCACGATGGCGCAGAAACGGGCGGACGCCTTCACCGACCTGCTGCTCACCGGCGACACCTGCGAGGCCACATTAGAGGGCACGGGCGGGCCGCGGCCCAACGTCGGGCACGGCATTCGGCCCAAGGTGTTGGTGACCGTTCCGGTTATGACGCTGCTTGGCCGTACTGACGAGCCGGGCGATCTCGAGGGGTACGGGCCGATCGATCCCGAGACCGCCCGGCAGATCGCCGCGACGGCGCCGAGCTTCACCCGACTACTCGTGCATCCGGTATCGAGCGCGATCCTCGACTTCGACCGCACGACGTATGCCGTGCCCGCCGATCTCAAGAATGTGGTGCGCGTGCGCGACGGGGTCTGCCGGGCGATCGGATGCGAGCAACCGGCTACCCACGCCGAACTCGACCACACGCGCGAGTGGGCCGGGGGCGGCACGACCAAGCTCGGCAATCTCGCCTGCCTCTGCGCCGATCACCACAAGGTGAGAACCCACACCCGCGTGAAGATGCGCAACCTGCCCAACGGCGACATCGAGTGGGAGTTGCCGAGCGGGCGCACCTACCTGACGCATCCGGCCACGCAGCTACCGGAGGCCGCATGAACGGCGGGTAGCGGGCGCCGGTATCTGGCCGCGCCGGCGGTGCGCTACAGGCCGCCGACCAGCTTCGAGAGGATCTCGGGGATGAACGGCGCAAGCAGTAGGGTCGCTCCGACCACGCCGGAGAGGAAGGCGAGGGCTACGAGCAGCGACCAGGCTCGCCGCCGCGACTGCGCCGCGTCGACCTCGGCGCGGCGGGCGGCGAATTGCTGCTCGTAGTCGTCTTCGACGTGCCCGGGACTCTTGGCCGGCACGGCACCGTCATCCACCAGCGTCGTCCAGGTGTCGCGTCGTGCGGCGGCCCAGGTGATGCGGGCGACCGTGGCATCCGTCTGCATTTGCGGCTGGCGTCTGATCCAGCGGAGGAGTTCCGTCGCATCCAGAACCGTCACGTCAGGCATCTTGCGCGCGAGCGAAGCCGGATTCACGAGGACGATGAGCGGCGTGACCGACACCGACGTGCCCGTCGCGTCGGTGAGCAGCCGGGCCGCGCGCTGCGCCTCGAACGTTGAGTGGTGGATATGGGCGAGCTTCTGCCCGTTGACCATAAACGTCGTGCCGGCCGCCCACACCTTCTTGCCCCCGTGGTTCTTGGTGTTGATCGTGAATGTCCCGCCGAGGCCGATCAGCACGTGGTCGATGTCGGCACCGGCCGAGCCGACGGGCACCGCTTGGAGCACCGTCCATCGCGGGTCGAGCTTGCCCAAGACGCGTGCGACCTGCAGTTCGCCGACGGCGCCGCGATACCAGCTGAGGGCATCCGGATGCAGCGGCTCGCGTCCGAGCACGCGCGCCAGTGCGGAGCGTTCCGGAGCGCTCGACTGGACGCGGAGACACTCCTTCATCAGGGCGAAGGCGGGGACGCGCGAGCGCAGGGATCCGGCTGCGGCGAGCGCGAGATCGTGCGCGAGTGCGGAGCTGGGCGGGAGAGCCGGGACAGACAAGGGCGCCGACGCGACCGCAGTCACCGACGCGGGTGCCACAAGAGCCTCCGACGCGATCGCCTGCACGGCGAGCTGTTGCGCGCTCGGGCGGACTTTGGACAGCGACGGCTCGGCGAACTCGGGCGGCGAGGGCGGTGCGGACGGTGCGCCGTTCTGCCTGATGTCGGTCATGTGTCCCCCACTTCCTCCACCGAGGCTACGGGCGCCGCTCCCCCACGCACAGACCCAGAACGGGGCGCGACCAGCATCTTCCCGGCGAACGGGAACGGGCGGGCGAACGTGCGGGCGGCGCGAGACACAGCACGGCCCCGCCGACCGGGGGGGATCGACGGGACCGCGGTGGTCCGAGCGCGGAGCGTCCAGCCCGTGGCGCTCGGTGGAGTTACGCGGCGGGTCCTGCCATCAGCGTCACCACCACGGTGCTCGCGACTCCCGCGGCGGTCGTATAGCCGAGGGTGACCGAGTCGCCCACCTCGTGCGCGGCGATGGCGGCGCTGAGCACGTCCGATGCACTGAGCGTGTCGGTGGCCGTGATCGTGACGCCGTCCATGTCCGTGATCACGTCGCCCGCGACCAGGCCGGCGCTCGCCGCAGGCGTGCCGGCGATTGCCCCGCCGAGCGTGACCCCCGCGGTGCCTTGGGTGGTGGCGAGCTGCACGCCGAGGAAGGCCGGCGCACCGATCGACACGTTGCCCGACTCGTCGCCGGCCAGGATCTGCTCGGCGATAGTCATCGCGGTCGCGATCGGGATAGCGAACCCGGTGATGTCCGCGGTCCCCGACGACGCGGCCGTGACGACACCGGCCACCTCGCCCTCGGCGTCGACGAGCGGCCCGCCCGAATCGCCGGAGACGACGTCGGCGTCGATCTGGATCAGACCGGTCAGGCTTTCGGATGTCCCGGTGCCCTCGTTGCCGACGGTGATGTTCTCGTCCAGCGCTGTCACCGTGCCCGCGGCAGCCACGAGGTCGCCCATCCCTTCCGCGTTGCCGACCGACGTGATCGCGTCGCCGAACGCGAGGGTGTCGTCGTCGAGCGACGCCGCGGTCAGCCCCGACACCGCTTTACCCGACGACGTCTCCAGCTGCAGCACGGCGATATCGTCCGTGGCATCCGTACCGACCACCTCGGCCCGGTACGTCTCGCCCGTCGACTCGACCGTGACCTCGATGCTCGTCGCACCCTCGACCACGTGGTTGTTGGTGAGGATCTGCCCGCTCGAGGTGAGCACGATGCCGGTACCGGCGGCCTGCGAGGTCTCGCTGTAGTAGAGGTCGGAGAGAATGGTGACCACACCGAGCTTCTGCGCGTCGGTCGCGGCCGTGGCGGTGGTACTGGTGCTCGTGGCGGTACCGGTACCGGTGCCGGTTCCCGAACTGCCGCCGAACGGCGACGTCGGCTGGAAGGTCCCGCTCTGCGCCGAACCGTAGGTGTCGGACGCCCTCTGCTCGAGCGCGGAGATGGCGGCGACATTGTCGGCGGCCGCGATACCCACCCCGAGGGCGACTCCCCCGCCACCGATGCACAGGGCGAGCGCGGTCACCCCGCCCACGAGGAAGAGAGTGGTGCGCCGGCGGCGAGCGCGTCCCGGCGCGGCGTCCGGGGCGAGCGGAGGCGCGGTCTCCGTCGACGTGACGGCGTACGCGGGGACGACGGGTGCGGTGTTCTCTTCCATGGGGGCTCCTGTGTGGGTGGGCTAGTGAGAACAGGACACTCCCGTTTCCTATGAGAGCCGTATGACTCAGCCGACACCCGACAGCACCCCGACTATGAGTTGCCCGTGCACGAACGTTGGCCACGACATCCGCTATCGGTTGCGCACCGTACGCTCATAGCTGCACCGCCCCGGATGGAAGCCAGGGGCGATACGGATGACACGGAGGACGACATGGGCGAAGCGTGGATCCTCGACCTGCTGTTGCTCGTTCTTCTCGCCTCCTACGTCGTCGCCGGGTACCGCCGCGGCCTGCTACACAGCGCCTTCGCGCTCCTCGGGGTGGCGGCGGGTGCGGTCGTGGCCTACTTCGCGATCCCGCTCGTCGGATCCTGGGTGCCGGAACCGATGTGGCGCATCGTCGCGACCGTCTTCGCCGCCATCGCGCTCGTGATCTTCGGGCACTCCTTCGGCGCCTCGATCGGGCGCTCGATCCGATCCGGACTCAAGCGGTCGCCGCTGCGCTTCGTCGACCGCGTGCTCGGCGCGATCGTCAACGGCGTCGCGGCCGCGCTCATGGCCGCCCTGCTCGCGCTGAGCGTGACGGCGCTGGGCGTCCCGGCGCTCTCGCAGGCCATCGGCGCGTCCACCGTGCTGCGCGGCATCAGCGACCTCACACCGGATCCCGTCGAAGGCTTCCTCGCCCAGCTGCGGGCGACGGTCGTCGACGACGGACTCCCGCTCATCACCGAGGCGCTCGGCGGCATCACCACGTCGCCCGACCTGCCACGCGGCGAAACGTCCACCGACGCGCTGATCACCGCCGCGGCGTCCGTGGTGCGCATTACCGGCAACGCCTACGAGTGCGGCCAGAACCAGACCGGCAGCGGCTTCGTCGTCGCGGCCGACCGCGTCGTCACCAACGCGCATGTGGTCGCCGGCGTCACCGAACCCGTCGTCGAGGTGCCGGGCGGCGGCGCGCTCGCCGGCCGGGTCGTCTACTTCGACCCCGCGACAGACGTGGCGGTGATCGCCGTGAGCGGCATGACGGCGAGGCCACTACCCGTCGCGCCGAATCTCGAGCGCGGAGCCGTCGGCGTCGTCGACGGCTACCCCTACGGCGGGCCCTTCAGCACCAGACCCGCGAAGGTGCTGTCGATAGCGACGACCTCCGTCGACGACATCTACGGCGACTCGGCGAGCAGCCGGGAGATCTACACGCTCGCCGCCGACGTGCGCGAGGGAAACTCGGGCGGACCGCTCCTCTCCACCGACGGCGCGGTCGTCGGTGTGGTCTTCGCCAAGAGCGCCGATCTCGCCAACGTCGGCTACGCCCTCACCGCCAACGAGCTCGCCCCCGTCGCTGCCCAGGCCCCCAGCCTCACCGAGACGGTCGCGTCGGGAGCGTGCGTGCGCGGATAGGCCGCCCCACCTCGCTGCCCAAAATTCGTCCCGAAAAAGTTGCGGATGTCACGTCCCCGTGACGGTCCCGTAACGGATGCTGCTCCACACTGCAGCTACAACCGAGGGGATTCACATGAACAAGCACACGATGGGGGCGCGCCGGGGCACCGCGCTCCAAGACGGCCCGATGAGCGAAGGCCGGCCCGACACGACCGGGATCCGCGCCACCAGGATTCGCGCCACACTGATTTTGCTCGCCATCGCGCTCGTCGCGAGCGTGCTCGCCATAGCCCCGATCGGCGTCGTCGGCTCGGCGTCAGCCGCCGTCACCATCAACCAGTGCAACAGTGTCTACAACGCGGCAGCCGCACAGGTCGAGTGCCAGGTCACGATCGTCAACACGGTCGACGTGACGACGGGGGTCGGCTCGTCCACGGTCACCGTCGGCGAGTGCATCGGCGCTCCGGCCGCGACCGTCTGCGGCCCCGTCGTGGTCACCTCCTACAACGAGATCACCACGACGGTCGACCAGTGCAACGGCTCGGGCAACGCGGGAGGCGGCGTCGTCATCTGCGCCGTACAGCTCATCAACGAGATCACCGGCGCGGCGACGATCACGCCCGCCACCGTCAACCAGTGCGCCGGATCGGGAACCGGCGGCGGAGACTCCACGCTGAACTGCGACCGCTACGACACCACGACCGGCGCCACCATCACCCAGTGCAACGGCTCCGTCAACGGCGGCGGCGCACCCACCCGCGTCAACTGCGCGGTCGGACCGTCGACAGAGACCGCACTTATTCCCATCAGCGTCAACCAGTGCAACGGCTCGGCCAATGGCGGCGGCGCGCTCATGTTCTGCTCCGTGCAGCTGATCAACCGCGGCGCAAACGTGACGTATGTCGGACCTCCGCTCGGCACCCCCGTACCGATCCAGGTGCCCGGCGTCGGCGGGATAGTCCCCGCCCCCGACGTGGTGCCCGCCGCTCCCGTACCGCCGACCGGCGCCGCTCCCGTCGTCGCCCCTGTCGCCGCGCCCGTCGTCGCCCCGGGCACGCCGTTGGTCCGCGCCGCGGCCGCGGAGGAACTCGCCGCGACGGGCGTCGACCCGCAGCTGCCGGCGATGATCGCCCTGCTCGCGCTTGCCACGGGTGCGACGCTCTCGCTGGTCGCGATCCGTCGTCGTCGTCAGCACACCGTGTAGCGCGCGACTCGCCCGCCACAGGCCTCGTGAAATGTCGGTCTTCCGCGGTCTTCCGCTAATCTTGCAGGACGCAAGGAGCGGAGCCACACTCATGAAACTAGTCCGCGCCGCGGCCGAAGAACCGTCATACGAGCGCAACGAACCGAGCCGTGCGCAGACCACGGGTCATGCGTCTCGCACCACCAACTTCACCCCGTCGCGGGCGCTCGAAGCGGTGGGCGAACGGTGGAGTCTGCTGATCATCCGCGAGGCGATCTTCCACGATGTGACGCGCTTCTCCGAGTTCGAACGCCGCGTCGCCGTCGAGCCGGACATCCTGGCCGCCCGGCTCGACGGGTTCGTGGGCGCCGGACTGATGACCGCCACCCACACCCGCCACCAGGGTGACGACAGCTACGTCCTCACCCAGAACGGCCGCAATCTCGAACCGGTGATCGTGGCGCTGAGCACCTGGGCCGACAGCTGGGCGGTCTCGCCCGTGACGGAACGGGCGATCTCCCCCGCGGCCGAAGCCCTCCGCTTCCGTCCGACCGCGGTCGCGACCACGGCTCCCCTGCTGATCGAGATCTCCCTGCTGGGCAGCTTCGAACTGCGCGTGAGCGGTACAGCCGTCGCGGCCCTCTCGGTCGGCTCGCAACGGTTGCTCGCCTTCCTCGCGCTGCACGACCGGGCCGTGGCGCGCATCGCCATGGCGGGCGCCATGTGGCCGGAGGTATCGGACGAGCGCGCCGGCATCAGCCTGCGATCCGCGCTGTCCCGATTGGATGCGGCCACCCGCGACGCCATCCTCTCGGCCAGCCCCGGACTCAGCCTCGCCGAGGCGGTCGTCGTCGACCTGCGTGACGGCCAGGCGCTGGCCCGGCGCCTGCTGCAGACCGAGCACCCGCCGCGCGAGGCCGACCTCTCCGCCGCCGCGGTACGGCTGCTCTCGCTCGAACTGCTTCCCGACTGGTACGACGACTGGGTGATCGCCGAGGCCGAGGACTGGCGCCAACTGCGCATGAGCGCGCTCGAGGCGCAGGCCGCCTACCTGGTCGATGCCGGACGCCTCGCCGACGCTGCCGGCGCGGCGCGAGCGGCCATCAAGGTCGAACCGTTGCGCGAGAGCGCACACGCCACCCTCATCCGCGTGCACCTCGCCGAGGGCAACCAGTCCGAGGCGCTGCGCGTCTTCGAGCGCTACCGCTCGACGCTGCAGAGCCTGCTCGGCCTCGAACCGACGCCGAGGATCACCGGCCTCGTCGCGGCAATCCGCAGGCCGGACTCGCCCTAAAATTTCGTCACGATCTTCCCCCGGCCCGCCGGCAGTGCCAGCATGGGCGCTATGACATACGAGCAGAACGCACTCCCGGGTCTCCCGTCGAGCTTCATCAGCGTGCACCGCGGCGAGCTCGTCGCGGTCGCGGTCGTCGGCATCGTGCTCGGCATCATCGCCCTGGTCTGGCCGAACGCGACCCTCGTCACGATCGCCATTGTGTTCGGCATCTACCTCGTCGTGTCGGGCATCTTCCGCATTACCGTCGCGTTCCTCGCACACGACTCCACGACCGGTATGCGCTGGCTCACCGGCATCCTCGGCCTGCTCGTGGTCGCCGCCGGGGTCTACTGCCTCGCCAGCCCCGAACGCTCGCTGATCGTGCTGGCGTTCGTGATCGGCTTCGGTTGGATCGCCGAGGGCGTCATCGACATCATGGCGGGAATCCAGGGCGTGGTCTCCCCGCGCTGGCTCGCCCTGGTGAGCGGCGTGATCTCGATCATCGCGGGGATCGTCACCTTCACGCTCCCGAACCTGGCCGTGTCGGCGTTCCTCATCTTCGGCGCCATCCTGCTCATCGTGGTCAGCGTCTCGACCCTGCTCACCCTGCCCCGCAGGCACAGCGTCGCGAGCATGTAACGAGGTCTGGGCAGGCGGAGGGGCCTGAGCCTACGCCTGCCAGGGCATGGGCTCCGACCGCACGGTCTCGCCGGTCGCGGCAGCCTCGTCGATGAGCAGCCCCAGGTGGTGGTCGTGGCTCGCCTCGGCGAGGGAGTAGAACGGTTCCCCCGTGGTGACGAACACCGCCATGCGGTGCATCGTCTCCGCCACGGCGATCTCGTCGTCGTTGAGCCGGGCCGGCGCGAACCGGTTCTCGAAGTAGGTCTGGGCGTGCAGCGTGACACGGCGCAGGTGATTGCCCGAAAGCTCGCTCTCGACGCCCGTGACGTCGCGCAGCAGTTCGCCGGTCGCCGGGTTTCCGACACCGACCAGGTGGTTCACCGTGTTGTCCCAGATCTCCCCGCGGGTGCCGCGCACCGACAGGTGGCGCGACCGCACCGGCGAGAAGTACTGCTCGTCGGTGAAGTCGAACGCCGCGGACTTCTCGCCGAACCGGAGCAGGGCCACGGTGCGCTTGCCCGCAACCGCCTCGAGTTCGTCGTGCCAGCCAGCGCGGCCGTTCGACGACAGCAGCGGGTCGGTCAGCGCGTCGGCGCGGACGGTGACCGGGTCGAACCCGACGCCGAGGTAGAGCCGCGCGAGGCTGACGCCGTGGTAGCCGTGCGCGACCGAGACCCGCGCGCTCGAGACCTCGCCGATCAGTCCCGACCGCACGACGGCGAGACGGGCGGCGTGGTGGGGCTGCAGGTGGTACTGCTCCGCGACCTGGACGGGGGCACCGCCCACACTCCCCCACAGTCGGCGGAGAGCCGCGACATCCGGAGCCGGAGGCGTCTCGCTCAGCACCGGGATGCCGGCGGCGACGAGGGCCACGATGAGTTCGGGCACGGCGTCCCACGGGGCGGACACGACGACGTAGTCGAAGTCGTTCTTCACGAAGTCGGCGAGGCTCGTCCCCGTAGCGACGCCCCATTTGTGAGCGACGGATGACGCGGACTCCTCGGTGCGCACGAGCACCCGCGCGACCACGAAGCGGTCGGGGAGGTCGCGGGCGATGCGCAGGAAGTACTCCGCCCGCCAGCCCGCTCCGATGAGTCCGATGACGGCTGGCGTGGCTTCGGGCTGGGCTGGCGACTGGGCTGCGGGCTGCGGCATTGCGGCCTTCCTGTGTGGACGGGCTAACGGGTGCCGAGGGCGCCCAGTGCGTTCAACAGTATCGAGTAGGTCACGAGCACGAAGCCGCCCGCACCGACGACCGTCAAGACGGTCGCCCACGCCACCTGCAGCCGCCACGCGCGACGCACCTGCGCCCGCAGCGCGGCGAACCGTTCGCGCAGGGCGTCCTTGTCACCGACGGGCTCGGCGTCGGGCTGCCAGGTCGTCGCCAGCTGTGCGGCTGCGCCGATCGCGGTCACCTGCGTCGGCCCGAGCACGACGGTGCGCTCGAGCAGCCACTGCACGAGCGACGCCGTGGAGAGGACCGTCACGTCGCGGTGCTTCTCGGGAACCGTGATGCTCTTGGCGGCGACGACCGCGAGTATGCCCCCGACCTCGACCGGGATGCCCGAGGCGGAACCGAGCAGCCGCTCGACCCGACCCATCTCGTATTCCATGTTGCGGATGTAGGGGTGCCGGACGCCCGACACGAGGAACGCCCGCTGGGACGCCCACACCGCCTGCCCCGGGTGGCTCTTCGTGTTGATGATGAACACGCCGCCCGGCCCGATGACGACGTGGTCGATGTCGGTCGTACCGGAGCCGACGGGCAGGGCGTGCAGCACGACCCAGCCGTCTCCGAGACGCGCGAGGGCGTCGCCGACCTCGATCTCGCTCACCGCGGCGTCGTACCAGGGGCGGGACTCGACGCTGAGCGGGCTGATGCCGAACAGGCTGGCGAGTCGCGAGCGCCCCGGCACCTGGGACTGCACGCGCAGCAGCTCGATGATCGCCGACTGTCCGGGCAGATTGTCGAGCTGAGCGGGATCGCGCGGAGACCCCTCGCCGTCCGTCATGGTGTTCCCTCGCCCGCGCGCCGTGTCTGGAGCGACGCGGATCCCCGTCCCGTCGCTCGACCCGTACTACTCTCGCCTACTTGGTGGTGCTGAGATACCCCCAAATATGAGGTGACGTGTTTGCGACGTACGGGCGAACGCCGGGTTCCGGATTTGTCGGGCGGGAGCGTCAGAGTTAGATGCCGACGGGAAGCGGGCCCGTCGTCACCAGGTGCAGGCGCTGCGTCGGTCGGGTCATCGCAACGTAGAGCGCCGCGGCACCGCGCCCGATCTCGTCGACGATGAGCTGCGGCTCGACCACGATGGCCGCGTCGAACTCGAGACCCTTCGACTCCTGCGGGGTGAGCACCGCCACGGCGCGGTTGAGGCCGGCCGCTCCCCGCCCGACGTCGGAACCGAACGTCTCGGTCAGACGGGCGGTGATGGATTCGACGAGCGATTCGCTGGCGATGACCGCGATCGTGCCGAGCGCGTCGATGGCGCGGTCGCTCTCGACGGCGTCGGCGGTGGCGGCGAGCACGTCGGTCGACTCGACGACGGCGACCGGCCACTCGCTCGACCGCACCGACCGCGACCGGGTGATCGACAGGCCGTGCGCGATCGCCATCGACTCGGCGGTCTCCGCGATCTGCGCGGGCGTGCGGTAGTTGACGGTGAGCTCTTCGAGCCGCCAGCTGTCGGCGAAGAGGGGCTGCAGGGCATCGGCCCAGCTCGACGATGCGGCGGCGGCGCTGGCCTGTGCCACGTCGCCGACGATCGTGAACGACTTCTGCGGGTTGCGACGGATCAGGATCCGCCACTGCATCGGCGACAGTTCTTGCGCCTCGTCGACCACGATGTGCCCGTAGGCCCAGGTGCGGTCGGCGGCGGCGAGATCGGCGGTCGACCCGCGCTCGACCGCGGCCTCGAAGCCGTCTGCGAGCGACTCGGCGTCGACGAGACCCTCGACGCCCATGTTGCGGATCGACTGCTCGGCGTTCTCGATATCACGCTTGCGCTGCTGCTTGCGCTCGCGCTTCTCGGCGTCTCCGCCGCCACCGGCCGATCCCAGCAGTTCGGCCGCCTCGTCGAGCAGCGGCACGTCGCTCACCGTGAACGCGGCGTCGCGGTCGCGGCGCAGCAGGGCACGCTTCTCGGGGGTCCAGTCGGGCGTGAGCGAGGCGAGCCACTGCGGTCGCGCGTAGAGGTCCTGCAGCAGTTTTTGCGGCGTGAGCGGAATCCACGCGGTGTTGAGTGCGACCTTGACGTCGTCGGCGGTGCGGATGTCTTCGCGCAGCCAGGCCTGGTCGCTGTCCTCGATCGTGTTGCCGTGGTCGCGCAGCTGGGCGGCGAGCTGCTTGCTGAGCGCGTTGATGGCGGCCTTGTTGAACGTGGCACGGGCCACGTTGTGCGGCTTGCGGGTCTCCCACGCGCGGTGCATGGCGTTCTGGATGAGCTGCGGCTCGACCACCAGGTATTCGCCGTTGATTTCGACCGTCTGCGGTTCGCGGGGAACGACCTGGCGCGACTTCACGGCACGCGCGAGCAGCGCGGCCATCTCGAGCGAACCCTTCAGCACCGCGACATCCTGATCATCGTCCGTCGCCGTATCGAGTCCCGGATAGAGCTGGCCGACACTCGAGAGCACAACACCGGTCTCGCCGAGCGAAGGCAGCACGGCCTCGATGTACTGCAGGAAGGAGCGGCTGGGTCCGACGATGAGAACGCCGGATGTCGCGAGCCGGTCGCGATACGAATACAACAGGTACGCGGCACGGTGTAGGGCGACGGCGGTCTTGCCGGTTCCCGGACCGCCCTGCACCACGAGCACGCCGCGCAGGTCGGAGCGGATGATGCGGTCCTGCTCGGCCTGGATGGTCGCGACGATGTCGCCCATCCGACCGGTTCGCTGCGCCGTCAGGGTGGCGAGCAGAGCGGCCTCGCCCTGCAGGTTGCTGGTGTCGCCCTCGAGCATCGCGGCATCGAAGATCTCGTCGTCGACGCGGACGACCTCGCGGCCCTTGCTGGTGATGTGCCGGCGGGCGCGGGCGCCGAGCGGCGTGGCGGCGGTGGCTTGGTAGAAGGCGCGGGCCTGGGGCACACGCCAGTCGAGCAGGATCGGCTGCAGGTTCTCGTCGCGCAGCCCGATGCGGCCGATGTAGCGCAGCGTGGGGTCGTCGCCGACGGGCTCGAGCTCGAGCCGGCCGAAGGCGAGACGCTCGTCGATCTCGGTGAGCTGGCTCACGCGGTCCTCGTAGATGCGCGCGAACGCGTCGCGCTCCGAGCGGTTCTGGTGGGTGCCGCCCTGGTTCGTCCTGCGCACCGCCTCGAGCTGTTCCCTGGCGTCGTCGCGCAGTTCGTCGAGCCTCGCATAGAGAGCCGCCACGTACTCGCGCTCGCTGGTCAGATCGGCTGAAGCCACAACACACCCCTCGAAATCAGGGTATCCAGCCTACGTTGTCCGGGTGGCCGGGATGTGCACTCCGCTGTCCGGGCGGGGCACCGGGCGATCCGGGTCCGCTATTGCATTCCGGCGGGCGCAGGAGCACCATTGTGGGCAGATCAACTCGTCGCCCAGTTTGAGCCGCAGGCAACGCCGCGCCACTGGGCGACGAGTTCCTTCTTTCAGCGCAGGGTCGTTTCAGCGCACGGTCTATTCACCGCACGGTGCGGGAACCGACGGGCGCGCGACCGGCGACGGCCGCGTTGAGCGCGGCACGCGTGGCGACGATGGAGGTGAGGAGAGCCGCTTCATCCGCCTCTGCTCCGATGCTCGCGCGACCGGTCACGATCCGCTGCCTCGTGAAAGCGAGCCGGGTGGCGTCCCTGGTGTAGGTGCGCATGATCCGCCCGACGCCGTACCGGTTGGCCCAGGCCTGCGCGCGGCGGCGGCCGGCACCGGTCGCAAGCGCGTTGATCTCGTCGCGGTTGAACCAGCCGACGGCGGCGTACTCGCTGAGCCGGTCGTGGGTGAGGCTCGCCTCCTGGCGGCGCAGGAACAGCACGATAAGCACCCCGAGTGCGAAGAGCGGGAACTGCACGATCGCGTAGTAGCCGTAGAAGTCGCTGACGAAGTAGAGCGAGCCGTTCCAGAACGCGTGCAGCAGGACCGCGGGGACGAGGCCGACGAGGAAGACCCCGACCGCTCCGATCGCGCTGGTGCGGCGGGCGGCGAAACCGAGGGCGATACCGGTGCAGGCGGTGAACATCACGTGCGCGAACGGCGACATGATGCCGCGCGCGATGAAGATCTCGACGAGCCCACCGTCGACGTTGCCCGCCGTGAGCAGCTGCACGCCGAAGTAGAGGATGTTCTCGGTGAAGGCGAACCCTCCCGCGACCCAGGCGGCGTATACGAGGCCGTCGATGGGACCGTCGAAGTGTTTGCGCGCGAACCAGAAGATCAGCAGCAGGCCGAGCCCCTTGGCGCCCTCCTCGACGAGCGGGGCCTCGACGACCGAGGCGAGGAATTCCCGACCGCCCGCGCTTCCGCCGATGGCCGCGAGGATGGCGTCGAGCTGGGCACCGACGATGAGTGCGACGGCTACCGAGGCGGCTGCGCCCCAGAGGAACGCGAAGACGAGGATGCCACGGGGCTCGGGTTCCCAGCGGTCGATCCAGTGCACGCCCAACAGCACGATCGCCAGCGGGACGAGGGCGAGGAAACCGCCGATCGCGAACGCGACCGGCCCGAGTCCGGCGAAGAGGTAGGCGATCACCGCGAGCCCGATCAGCGCGACGATGGCGATGCCGACGACGCCGATCGCGGTGAGACCGCGGCTGCGCTTGACCGGCTGGTCGGGCGCGAGCCCCGACACGACCGACGCGGCCTGCCGCACCTCGACGGGGGCCTGGGCGGGCGGGCTCGCGTCTGTCACGGGCGCAGGATCACTCACGGTCATGCAGCGACCTTACCGGGCGGGCGATTGCCGGCGAGCGCAATGCCCGGGCGGGATCGCTCCGTGTCGGAGCTACGCCGCCGCGGGGAGAAGCACGATCGGGCTCGCCGCGACGCGCTGCACGAGCTCGGTGCGAGCGCGCTCGGCGTCGGCGATCGGGTAGGTGGTGACGGGGATGTGGTCGAAGATCCCGCGCCGCACCTCGTTGAAGACGTCGGCGGCCGCGATCTGCGCGAGACCGTTGGCGTAGCGCCAGCGGCGGGCGGCGGCGAAGTCGTCGGCCGTGATCACGACGTCGGCCCTGTCGCCGGCCCCGACGACTTCGGCGCCCAGGTCGAGAACCCACGCGGCGACGAACGCCGAGGCTCCCGTGGTGTCGTCGTCGATCACGACACGGTTGCCGCGACCCACCGAGTGGAGCTGCTTCACGACCGTGCGCGCGACGAGCCCGAGGGGCAGGTAGGCCGCGGCCGCCTCGAGGGCGACGTCTTTGGGGAAGCCGATGAGCTCGCGCTCGGGCACGACGGTGCTGAGTCCGCCGGTCGCGTACGGGCTGGACTCGCCGACGGGCATGGCCGTGCGGTACGAGACGCGGTCGCCCGCGGCGAAACCTCCGGCGTCGGGCCCGACCGCGGAGACGAGACCCGCGGCCTGGATGCCGAGAGAGCTGAGGCCCAGTGCGCCGATGCGCACCCGCACCTCGCCGGTCTTCGGGCGGGCGAGACCGTCACGCGTGCGGGGACGGGCGGTGGAAACGCGGGGTGTCTTCGCGGGCGTGGAGAACGCGGCCGCGGTGGAACGGGTGTCTGTGGAACGGGTGTCTGCAGGGGTATTACCGACTAGGGTCATATCGACAAAACACCGGGTGCACCCTCGTTATTCCGTGAGAACGCTGTGTTCTTCCTCCACGGAGAACAGCTTGCCCGGATTCAGAATACCGCTCGGGTCGAAGACGCGCTTGATGTCGCGCTGCAGCTCCACCTGGTCGTCGCCGAGCTCGCCACGAAGCCATCTCTTCTTCAAGAGTCCGACGCCGTGTTCGCCGGTCAGCGTGCCACCGAGCCGGAGGGCCGTGAGGAACATCTCGTGCGCGGCCTCCCAGATCACCTCGGGCACACCGTCGCCCGCGGAGTCGTCGAACACGAAGTTCGGGTGCAGGTTGCCGTCGCCGGCGTGGGCGACCGTGGCGATGGTCACACCGAAGCGGTCGGCGATCTCGTCGATCGCGTGGAACATGGCGGGCAGGGCGCTGCGCGGCACACACACGTCCTCGATCAGCACGGTGCCCCGGGACTCCATGGCGGGATGGAACGACCGGCGCAGCGCGAGGAGACGGTTCGCCTCGGCGGTGTCGGTGGTGATGGTCGCGTCTCCCCCGAGGGAACGGATGACGTCGAGGGCGCCCTTGGCTTCTGTCGCGGCCCCCTCGCCGTCGGTCTGCACGAGCAGGAAAGACTCGGCGCGCGCGTCGACCCCAAGGTATTCGGCGATCCACCGCATCGCGCGCGGGTCGAGCAGTTCCATGATCGCCGGGCGCAGTCCCGATGCCGTGATGACCGAGGCCGCCCGCGCCGCCTCCTCTACGGTGGCGAAGTAGGCGCCGATCGTGGTCGGCACACCGGTGGGCAGTCGCCGCAGCTTCACCGTCGCCTCGACGATGACACCGAGGGTGCCCTCCGATCCGATCAGCAGGCCGACGAGGTCGAGTCCCGTCACCCCCTTCACGGTGCGGTGCCCGAGCGACATGAGCCGGCCGTCGGCCAGCACGATCTTGAGTCCGAGCACCGCCTCGCGCGTCACCCCGTACTTCGCGCAGAGCAGTCCGCCCGCGTTCGTGGCGATGTTGCCGCCCACCGTCGAGATAGCGCGGCTCGCGGGATCGGGCGCGAACCAGAGTCCCTTCGGCTCGAGTGCCGCGTTGAGCTGCGCGTTGATGATGCCGGGCTCCACCACCGCGAGTTCGTCGTCCTCGGAGATCTCGAGGATCCGGGTCATCCGCAGCGTGGACAACACGATCTCGCCCTGGCTCGCGATGGCCGCCCCGGCCAGGCCCGTGCCCGCACCCCGTACTACGACGGGTGTGCCGGTGGCGGTCGCGATCCGCATGGTGGCCTGCACCTGCTCGATGCTCTCGGCGTTCACGATGGCGAGCGGCGCGGACTCGGAGCGGTGGCCCGACTTGTCGAGCCGGCAGGCGTCGAGTTCGACGGGGTCCACGGAGACGGCGCTGCCGAGTTCGGCCTGGAGGAGGGCGACGATGTGGTTCACAGGTCCAGCCTAAGCCGCGGCTGCCGCGCGCGAGCCGTGTCCGAAACCCGCTAGTGGTCGGGGGTGAAGGGTGCGACCCTAGGAACATGAACACCCCGACCGTGCACACCTCGACCGTGCACACCGCGACACACGACCCCCGCTTCGCCGAGCGGTACCGTGCGATGTCGTCGCGGGACTCCCGTTTCGACGGCCAGTTCATCACCGGTGTCCATTCCACCGGCATCTACTGCCGCCCGAGCTGTCCCGCGATGACGCCGCACGCGAAGAATGTGTCGTTCTACCGCACGGCGGCGGCCGCGCACGAGGCGGGACTCCGCGCCTGCAAACGCTGCCTGCCCGACGCCGTGCCCGGCTCCCCCGACTGGAACACCAACGACGATCTCGCCTCCCGCGCCATGCGCCTCATCGCCGACGGCGTCGTCGAGCGTGACGGCGTGACCGGACTCGCCGCCCGCCTCGGCTACACCACGCGTCACCTCACCCGCGTGCTCGTCGCGGAGCTCGGGGCCGGCCCGCTCGCGCTCGCCCGCGCCAATCGCGCGCAGAACGCGCGCACGCTGCTGCTGTCGACGGAGCTCTCCATTGCCGATGTCGCATTCGCGGCGGGGTTCTCCAGCATCCGGCAGTTCAACGACACCATCGCGGCCGTCTACGAGAGCACGCCGTCCGCGCTGAGGCGGGCCAAGCGCCTGCCCGCCGCCGCGACGGACGGCGCCTCGATCAGCCTGCGACTGCCCGCGCGCGCCCCGTTCGACGGCGAGGGGCTCCTCGGGTTCCTCGGCGATCACGCCGTCGCCGGGCTCGAGACCGTCGACGGCGGCACGTTCGAGCGTCGCGTGCGCCTGCCGCACGGCCTCGCGACGGTGCGACTCTCGCTCGACGGACCGGCCGCGGTGCGGTGCGAGGCGAAACTCGACAGTCTCGCGGATGTCTCGACCCTCGTCACCCGGGTGCGCCGCCTCTTCGACCTCGACGCCGACTCGGTGGCGATAGACGCGGCGTTGTCGACGGACGACACGCTCGCTCCGCTCGTCGCCGCGCTTCCCGGGCTGCGCCTGCCCGGCAGCCTCGACGCGGAGGAGACCCTTTTCCGCACGCTCGTCGGCCAGCAGATCTCGGTCGCCGCGGCCCGCACCGTGCTCGCCAGGCTCACCACCGAACTCGGCACAGACGGCCTCTTCCCCACCGCCGCGCAGATGGCCGGAAGCGAGGGCGTCATCCGCGGTCCCGCCGCACGGGTGCGCACCATCATGGGCGTCGCCGAGGCTGCGGCAAACGGCGGACTCGCTCTCGACCTGGGCACGCCCGTCGGCGAGTTCACCGAGCGGCTGGTCGCGCTCCCCGGGGTCGGACCGTGGACGGCCGGCTACCTCGCGATGCGCGTGCTCGGCAACCCCGACGTGCTGCTGGCGAGCGACCTCGTCGTGCTGCAGACGGCGGGCAGCCTGGGCCTCGCGAGCACCCGGAAGGCGCTCGCGAACCACGGCGAGCGCTGGGCGCCGTGGCGCAGCTATGCGACCCTGCACCTGTGGCGGGCGCGGGTTACGGCGCGCGACGCGCGGGCCCGTACGATCGTGGGATGAACGAGCACCATCCCGCAGCAGAGATCGGCAGCACGCCGCCCGGCGACGAGACCGAGACCGACCGCCTCGAGCGCAACTGGGCGGAACTCCTGCAGGAGCTGCGCGTCACCCAGACCGGCACTCAGATCCTGACGGGCTTTTTGCTCACCCTCGCCTTCCAGCCGAGATTCGCCGACCTCGACCAGTTCCAGGTCGACGTCTATCTCGTGCTCGTCGTGCTCGCGGCGCTCACGACCGCGCTGGGGCTCGCTCCCGTGAGCCTCCACCGCTACCTCTTCCGCGAGGGGGCGAAGGCGCAGATCGTGCGCATCACCAACGTCATCCTCAAGGCGACGCTCGTCGGCGTCGCGCTCGTGCTCACCGGCACGATCATGCTCATCTTCGACGTCGTCGTCGGCAACACGGCCGGCTTCATCGCCGGCGGCGCGACGCTCGTGGTTATCCTCGGCATCTGGATCCTGCTCCCCGTGCTCGTGCACCCCGACCGGCGTCCGTGAACACGGCGCAGACCAGCCGCGGCATCCCCCGCGCATCGTGGCGGTACGCGGTGCGCCGCGCCCGGCACGGATTCGTGCGGCACCGGGGTATCGACTCGGCCGCGGCCCTGACCTTCTTCGCCGCCCTCGCCCTCTTCCCGGGCGCGCTCGTCGTGGTCTCGAGCTTCGCCATCGTGCGCGACCGCGACCACGCGGTCGAGAGCATCCTCGCCGTCGTCGGCGAATTCGTGCAGAAGTCGACGGTGGAGGCGCTCGAGGATCCGCTGCGGTCGTTCCTCACGATCGACAACCCCGGCATCGCACTCGCCATCGGCATCTGGCTGCTGCTCTGGACCCTGTCGGCCTACGCGACGGCGTTCGGCCGCACGATCAACACCACCTACGAGGTGCTCGAGGGCCGCCGGCTCTGGAAGTTCCGCGGCCTCATGATGCTCGTGACGCTCGTGCTGATGCTGGCGTTCGGCGCGATCCTGCTCATCCTGGTCACGACCCCGCGGGTCGCCGCCTCGATCGCCGAGACCGTCGGCCTGGCCGAACCGTGGGTCACGGCGTGGAACATCGGCAAGTGGCCGGTGCTCGCCGGGCTCGCCGTCACCGTCGCCGCAGTCCTCTACTACTACACGCCGAACGTGCGGCACCTACGCGTTCGCTGGGTGTCGTGGGGCGCGGTGTTCGCTATCGTCACCTGGGCGCTCGCCACCGCGGGCTTCGCGGTCTACGTCGCGACCGTCGGCCAGTACGACCGCGTCTACGGCTGGATCGGCGGCGGCATCGTGCTGCTGCTCTGGCTCTACCTCACCAACCTCGTGCTCGTGCTCGGCGCCGAGTTCGACGCCGAGGTCGTGCGGCTGCGCCAACTCGGCGCGGGCGTGGCCGCCGAGGAGACCGTTCAGCTTCCCCTGCGCGACACCACACGCAACCTCGTGCTCGCCCGGCAACGGGCGGACGACGTGCGCGACGGCAAGGCGATCCGCGATGCGGCCGTGCTGAACGGTGCGACGGGGGAACGAGCGACCGACTAGCTGGCCGCCTTCTTCGCCGGTGCCTTCTTCGCCGCCGGCGCCTTCTTCTTGGCGGCTCCTCGGCTGGATTCGACGCTGCGCCGCAGGGCCTCCATCAGGTCGAGCACCTCGCCGCCGTCGTCCTCGGGGCGCTCGCCGAAGGTCTCCTCGGTGCTCACCGTGTCGCCCTTCTCGAGCTTCGCGTCGATCAGCTGACGCAGTTCGATCTGGTAGTCGTCGCTGAACTTGCCGGGGGTGAAGTCCGACTCGAACGACTCGACCAGGGCGTGCGACATCTCCAACTCCTTGGCCGACAGCCGCACCCGCTCGTCTAGCGCGGGGAACTTGGCTTCGCGCACCTCGTCGTCCCAGAGCAGCGACTGCAGCATCAGCACGTCGCCGCGTACCCGCAGCGCGCCCAGCCTGGTCTTCTGCCGCAGCGCGAAGTGCACGATCGCGGTGCGCTCGGTCTCCTCGAGCGTACGGCGCAGCAGCGCATAGGCCTTGTTCGACTTCGAGTCGGGCTCGAGGAAGTAGCTGCGGTCGAACATGATCGGGTCGATCTGCTCGTTGGGCACGAATTCGACCACGTCGATCTCCCGGCTACGCTCCTGCGGCAGCGAGTGCAGGTCGTCGTCGGTGAGCACCACAGTACGCTCGCCGTCGTCGTAGGCCTTGTCGATGTGGTCGAAGTCGATGACCTTGCCGCAGATCTCGCACCGTCGCTGGTAGCGGATGCGCCCGCCGTCCTTGTCGTGCACCTGGTGCAGCGAGATGTCGTGGTCTTCCGTGGCGCTGTAGACCTTCACGGGCACGTTGACGAGCCCGAACGTGATCGCGCCCTTCCAGATGGCTCTCATAAGGCAAGTGAACACACCCCCGCGCGCCGGGGCAATGCCTTCCGCGTCGGGCGGGCCCCCGCCACGATGGTGGTATGGCAGCCAGCACCGCAGAAGACCAGGTCGTCTCCGTCGACGGCCACCGCGTCAAACTCACCAATCTCGACAAAGTGCTCTACCCCTCGACCGGAACGACCAAGCGCGACGTCATCGACTACTACGCCCGCATTGCCGAGTTCCTCATCCCCCACGCGGCCAACCGTCCCGCGACGCGCAAACGCTGGGTGCACGGGGTGGGGACCGCGGATGATCCGGGGCAGGTGTTCTTCCAGAAGAACCTCGACGACTCCACCCCCAGCTGGGTGAAGCGCCGCGCTATCGCCCACAAGGAGCACACCAACGAGTACCCGTTGGTCAACGACCTCGCGACTCTCACCTGGCTCGCGCAGATCGCGGCCCTCGAGATCCACGTCCCGCAGTGGCAGTTCGGCCGCACCGGGACACAGAAGAACCCCGACCGCCTCGTGCTCGACCTCGACCCCGGTCCCGGCGTCGGCCTCGCCGAGTGCGCCGAGGTCGCCCGCTTCGCCCGCGAGATCCTCGCCGGCATGGGCCTCGACCCGTTGCCCGTGACGAGCGGCAGCAAGGGCATCCATCTCTACGCGGCGCTCGACGGCAAGCAGACGAGCGACGAGGTCGCAACGGTCGCCCACGAACTCGCCAGGGTGCTGGAAGCCGACCATCCGGATCTCGTCGTCAGCGACATGAAAAAGTCGTTGCGCGACGGCCGCGTGCTCGTCGACTGGAGCCAGAACAACGGCAACAAGACCACGATCGTGCCCTATTCGCTGCGTGGCCGCGAACGGCCGACCGTGGCGGCGCCGCGCACCTGGCGGGAACTCGCGGGCAAGAACTTCGCGCAGCTCGAGTACACCGAGGTGCTCGCGCGGGTGGCGAAGAACGGCGACCCGCTCGAGGGACTGACGGCCGGTCACCTGGCGTCCCTCGAGCCGACCCCGGAGCGCATGGCGGGATTCGTGGCGGCCGGGGCAGCGTCGACGGGCACAGACCGGCTCGAGAAGTACCGCAGCATGCGCGACGGGTCGAAGACGCCCGAGCCCGTGCCCGCCGAGGCGGCCGAGCCCTCCGACGGCTTCTCGTTCGTCATCCAGGAGCACCACGCCAGGCGGCTGCACTACGACTTCCGCCTCGAACACGACGGTGTGCTCGTCAGCTGGGCGCTGCCGAAGGGCGTGCCGACCGACTCGAAGACGAACCACCTCGCGGTGCAGACCGAGGACCACCCGCTCGAGTACGGCAGCTTCGAGGGCCGCATCCCCACGGGCGAGTACGGCGCGGGCGAGGTCACCATCTGGGACGCCGGAACCTACGAGCTCGAGAAATGGCGCGACGGCGAAGAGGTGATCGCGGTGCTGCACGGCGAGAAGCACGGCACGCACCGCTACGCCCTGATCCACTCCGGCGGGGAGGGCCGCGCCGAGAACAACTGGCTGATCCACCTGATGAAGGAACAGCCCGCAGACCCGCCGAAGGACGCGGCCCCGGATGACACGGCGCCCGCCGCGCGCGGGAAGGCCGACCGCGCGGCACCCGCGCGGTCGGGATCGAAGCCGCCCTCGCCGATGCTCGCCACCCTGGGCAGCACCACAGAGGCGGCCTTCGACGACGAGAGCGACTGGGCGTTCGAGATGAAGTGGGACGGGGTGCGCGCGATCGCCGAGGTGCGTGCCGGCGAGCTGAGGCTGTTCAGCCGCAACGGCGTCGACATCTCGGTGAGCTATCCCGAGCTGGGCGCGCTCGTGGAGGCGGTCGACGGTGATGCGGTGCTCGACGGCGAGATCGTGGCACTCGACAAACGCGGACGCCCCGACTTCTCACTGCTGCAGGGCCGCATGCACCTGCGCAAGCAGGCCGACGTCGACAAGGCGGCCAAGAGCATCCCGGCCACGTTCATGGTCTTCGACATCCTCGAGCGCGACGGCACCGGACTGATGCGCCGCGAATACGTGGACAGGCGGGCGGTGCTCGAGGAGACGGTGCACCCCGACGCTGTGATCCAGGTGCCGCCGGTGTTCGACGGCGATCTCGCCGCCGCGATGGAGAGCAGCGGCTCGCTCGGGCTCGAGGGTGTGATGGCGAAGAAGCTCGACGGCCGCTACTCGCCCGGCGTGCGTTCCCGCACCTGGTTGAAGCTCAAGCACCACCGGGCGCAGGAGGTCGTGATCGTCGGCTGGCGTCCCGGCCACGGGTCGCGGGCCCGGCGCGTGGGATCGCTGCTCATGGGCGTGCCGGAGGGTGACGGCATCCGCTACGTGGGGCGCGTCGGCACCGGCTTCGACGACCGCGCGCTCGACGAGATGATGCCGCGGCTCAAGAAACTCGCGCGCAAGACGAGCGCCGTGGTCGACGTGCCCACCGCCGACGCTCGCGACGCCGTGTGGGTGAGCCCGAAGCTCGTCGGCGAGGTGGAATTCGCCGAGTGGACCCCCACCAGACGGCTGCGGCAGCCGAGCTGGCGCGGCTGGCGCCCCGACAAAGAGGTCGCCGACGTGAAAGTGGAGGGTTGATCACGGTCGCGATGGCCGATGACGGTGTTGCTGGTTAGGGTGGAGGCATGAAGCGCAAACTCCTCCTCCTGACCGGCCTCGGCATCGGCTACGTCCTCGGCGCGCGCGCCGGCCGTGAGAAGTACGACAGGATCAAGGCCACCGCCGCGCACTACTGGCAAGACCCGCGCGTCGCCAAGGTGCGCGACGACGTCGAGATCTACGCGCGCACCCAGGCGCCCATCATCCGCGACCGCGCCGAAACCGTGGCCAAAGACGTCGCGACGAAGACCGCCGCGACGGCGAAGGACATCGCCGACAAGACCTCCGCCACCGCGAAAGACGTCGCGAACAAGACCTCCGCCACCGCGAAAGACGTCGCGAACAAGACCTCCACCACCGCGAAAGACGTCGCGAACAAGACCTCCGCTACCGCGAAGGACGTCGCGAACAAGACCTCCGCCACCGCGAAAGACGTGGCAGACCGCGTCAGCGGCGCCGCCGACGACGTGAAGGACCAGGTCGCGAAGACGGCCGCCGACCTCAAAGACCGCGGCGAAGAGGCCGTCGAGCGCGCGACCCTCTCGGTGGGCGAAGCCCGCGACCGCGCCCTCGAACTCGACGACGACGAAGACGACGACGAGCTCGAGGGCCCGGCTTCTGCGAATCAGGGCTCGGCCCCCAAGGTCTAGGGCTCGGTGAACTAGGGCTCAGTCGGGGCGACCGTCTCGGTGGCGCGGGGCTCGTGGGTCCGCGCCGCCTGCGCCTCGAGCGAGGCGACGTCGATCGTGGTTATCGCCGAGGTCGTCGGCACCATTCCGCTGAGTCGCTCGGGCGACAGCACACGCTGCACGTCCGACTTCGTCATCAGCCCCGCCGCGACGACGAGGTCGGCGATCGAGGCATTGGTCGTCAGCGCGGTGTGGGCCAGGTTCGCGGATGCCGCGTACCCGATGAACGGCGTGAGCGCCGTGACGACGCCCACCGACGACTCCACCTGCTGCGCGAGCTTGCCGATGTTCGGCGTGATGCCGTCGATGCAGTTCACTCGCAGCGTGTAGCAGGCCTTCGTCATCCAGGCGAGCGACTGCAGGATCGAGTGGGCGATCACCGGTTCGAAGGCGTTGAGCTGCAGTTGCCCCGCCTCGGCAGCGGCCGTCACCGTGGCATCCGCACCGATCACGCTGAAGGCGACCTGGTTGACGACCTCGGGGATCACCGGGTTCACCTTGCCCGGCATGATCGACGACCCCGCCTGACGCGGCGGCAGGTTGATCTCGCCGATGCCGGCCTGCGGGCCGGAGCTGAGCAGGCGCAGGTCGTTGCAGATTTTGGAGAGCTTCACGGCGGCGCGCTTGAGGGTTCCGCTCACCGTCATAAAGATGCCCGCGTCGCTCGTGGCCTCGATGAGGTCGGGGGCGGTCTCCATCGGGATTCCCGTGACTCCGATGAGCTGCTCGCGCACGGCGTCGGCGTAGCGGGAGTCGGCGGTGATACCGGTGCCGATCGCCGTGGCACCCATGTTGATCTCGTTGAGCCACTTGATGGTCTCGCCGAGCCGGTCGTAGTCCTCGGCCAGGGTGTGGGCGAAGCCGCGGAACTCCTGGCCCAGCGTCATCGGCACCGCGTCCTGCAGCTGCGTGCGTCCCACCTTGAGGATCTCGTTGAACTCCGCACCCTTACGGGTGAACGACGCGGTGAGCAGGCGGTGCTCGGCGAGCAGGCGCTGGATACCGAAGACCATCGCGAGCTTGATCGCCGTCGGGTAGACGTCGTTCGTGCTCTGGCTGCGGTTCACGTCGTCGATCGGGTGCAGGCGGGCGTAGTCGCCACGCTCGTAGCCCATGATCTCGAGGCCGCGGTTGGCGATCACCTCGTTGGTATTCATGTTGGTGCTGGTTCCCGCGCCGCCCTGGATGACTCCAACGCAGAACTCACGGTGCAGCGCTCCCCCGACGATCTCCTCGCAGACCCGGTCGATCACGTCGGCTTTCTCCTTCGACAGAACGCCGATCTGCGCGTTGGCGCGCGCCGCCGCCTGCTTCACCCGGGCAAGGGCGCGGATGAGGTCGGGATAGTTCGCGATCGCGCGCCTGGTGATCGGGAAGTTCTCGAGCGCCCTCGCTGTGTGGATGCCCCAGTAGGCCTGCGCGGGGATCTCCAGCGAGCCTAGGGAATCGGTTTCCGTACGGGTGGGGGAATTTTGGGTGGTCACGATCAATCTCCTTCGACTGTCATAGCAGCCTAGCTACCGGTGGGAACGGCGGGTGACCCACACGTGAACGGACGGGTTCGTGCCCCGCCTTAACCGCGATCCCCGTCTTTGTGCGGTTTACACCCCCCGGCTTTGGGGGTGGGTACACAACGTGAGAAATGATGCGCTTGCGGTTGGCGCCTCCCTATACTCATCAACAAGTCGGAAGAGTAGCTTCCGAAAAGGGGAACAACAACGTGGCTCAAGACGATCCGTTCGGCGCGCCTGCTGGCTGGTATCCAGACCCGCTGGGTCTTCCGCAACTGCGTTGGTGGAACAACCATGCGTGGACCGAGCAGACGTCCGCCGCCCGCCAGCCCATCGTTATGCAGGACACGAAGTTCGCCTGGGCCGACGACGAGCTCCCCACCCGCCGCGAAGAACGCGAGCGCGAACGCCTGCGCGAAGAACGCCGCCGGAACACCCCGGCCGAACCGACCGCCGCCACCCTCCGCGAACTCGCACCTCCCCGCGCGTTCACCAAGGTCGACGACTTCCCCACGCCCCCGGTCGACCCCTACGGCGGCACCGGCGTTCAGAGCGAGTCCCCCCTCCCGTCGTTCGACTCGCTGTTCGACGGCGCGTCGACAACCCGCCCCTTCGCCACGGGAACCTCGACGTCGGACCCGCTCGACGACCCCTTCGGAATTCGCAGCGGTGGCGAACCGCAGTACGAGACGCGCCGGTCGACGGCGCGGGCGGGCTACCCCGGCAACGCGCGGACGGGCGCCGCGGCATCCGGCAACACCCCCCTCGTCAGCACCGCTCCCGCCTGGATCATCGCGATGATCCCGCTGTTCCAGCTGGTGCTCAGCCTGCTGCTGCTGACGGCACTCGGCATGGGGAGCAACGCCACCCTCTTCATCGGCATCCTCACGGTGCCCTACCTGATCGTCATCGCGCTCGCCTACGCGGACTTCCGCATGCTGAAGAAGCAGGGCGTCGAACGCCCGGCGCACTGGACCTGGTCGTTCCTCACCGCGCCGGTCTACCTGCTGGCCCGCGCCCGCTCCGTGATCCGCGAGTCGGGGCACGGCACAGGCCCGGTCCTCGTCTGGTTCGGTCTCGGGGCGCTACACCTCGCCTCCGTCATCGCCATCCCCGGCCTGCTCATCGCGATTCTCCCCGCCATGTTCACCTCGCAACTCGAGGCCTCCGTGGAGGGCGACGCCCTTCTCATCAGCGGAGCCTCCATGAGCGTCTCCTGCCCGGCGACTCCCCCCGTGATCTTCGGCGAGCAGACCGTGTGCACCGCGATCAGCTCAAGCGGTAACAGTTCCGAGGTCGCGGTGCGCCTCGAGCGCGCCAACGGCTGGATCGAATGGCAGGTGCTCGACTGGGGCGTCTGGGACATGGAAAAGTAGAGAGATCCACAGGAGCTACGACCGGATCGACGGCGCGACGCGGCTGAGCACCCGCACTGGTCTTCGTGCTGCTCACCGCGGCCGCGACCGCGCTCGTCGCCTTCTCGGGGCTTCCGGTCGGAACCTTCGTCGTCGTGTGACCGACGGACCGCCGGCTTCTAGTCGTCGAGCGCGTCGTGCAGCAGGCTCATCAGCGCCTGCAGCTGGATGTTCGACTCGGCCGTGATCTCCTCGTCGGAACCGTCGAGCGCACGCGCTGCCAGTCCGGCCTTCGAGTCGATCAGCTCGGCGATGCGCGCGTCGATCGTGTGCGCGGCGATGATGCGCCAGGCGGTCACGGGCAGGGCCTGACCGATGCGGTGCACGCGGTCGATGGCCTGGGTCTGCTCGGCGCTCGTCCAGCTGAGCTCGGCGAGCACGACGTTCGACGCCGCCTGCAGGTTGAGTCCGACGCCGGCCGCGGTGAGCGAGGCGACGACGACGGAGACGTCGGGGTCGTTCGAGAACGCGTCGATCGCGGCCTGGCGCGCCTTGGGCGACTGGTCTCCGCGGATGGAGACGCTCGTGAGACCCACCTTCGCAAAGTGTGCCTCCGCGGCATCCATCACATCGATGTGTTTCGCGAAGAACACCACCTTGCCCACGTTGCGGGCCAGCTGTGCCGTGTAGTCGGCGGCGAGACCCGCCTTGGCCTGGCCGATCTTGCGCACCATGGTGAACACGTTGTCGCCGGTCTTCGCGCCCTTCGACTCCTCGAGTTCGGCGTGCGCGACGACGCGGACGAGGTCGTCGACCTCGGCATCGGGTTTGAGGGCGCGCACGCGGCGGTAGGTGGTCAGGAGGCGCGCGGTGAGCGCGGCCTCGGCGGCACGGATGGTGCGTCCGAGGTCGTCGTCGAGTTCGACCGGGATGTCGGCGACGCGACGCGCGGGGATGTCGGCCGCGACATCCACCTTCTTGCGACGCACGATTCCCATGTCGATGACGGCCTGCCGTGCCTCGGGGAAGAAGCCGAAGTCGGCCGGGGTGAGCCCGGTGTCTTCGAGCTTGTCCATGAGCGGCGAGAGCGGCTTCTTGTCGTCGATCCAGCCGAGGAACTGCCAGATGGCGCGGAAGTCGTCGATGTCGTTGATGAGCGGCGTACCGGTGAGCGCCATCATGAGCGCGCGGGGCTGCGCGGCCCGGATGCTGCGGCTGAGCGCGAGCACGTTCTTGCTGCGCTCGCTCTTGAGGTTCTTGATGAAGTGCGCCTCGTCGACGACCATGCCCTTGAAGCCGAAGCGGCTGAGCCAGCCGACGTGGCGGTCGAGCACCTCGTAGTTCACGATGACGACGTCGCTGAAGGCGTCGACGTCTTTGCCGTCGCCGTGCACGACCGTGGCGGTGCGCGACGGGGTCCAGAGTTCGACCTCGCGGGCCCAGTTGGTCTTGACGACGTTCGGGACGACGACGAGGAGGGGGTAGGAGCCTGAGACGGATGCGGCCAGCAGGGCCTGTGCCGTCTTTCCGAGACCGGGCTCGTCGGCGAGCAGGAAGGTGCGATGGCCGTGCTTGACCTCTTCGACGAAACGGGCCTGGTGGCGCATCAACTCGATGCCGCCGGGGGTTGTGAGACCCTGGGCCTCGGGAAGCTGCATGCTGGCCGCTCCCCCGCCCGCGCCGTATTCGAAGGCGCGGAAGAGCGGCTCGATGAGCTCCCAGTTAGCGAGGCGGTTCACCTGCACGGGCTTGGGCTGCAGAGCGCTGAAGTCGGGCGCGAGGAACGGGTTCGACATCTGCATCTGGCGCACGGACTGCGGGACCACCTGCTTCTCGACGGTCTTGTCGACCGGCTTCGGCTCGGTGGTGATAATGAGTTCGTCGGGGCTGAGCTCGACACCCGCGGCGAGCAGCAGGTCGCGACGCAGCGCCTTCGCGGCGGCGGTGACCGGGGCGTCCTCGGCGAGCATGGCGATGAGGCTGGTGTCGCGCGCGGCGGTCTTGGCCAGGATGCCGGCCAGACCGTCGAGACGCTTCTGCTCGTTCGAGCGTTCGGCCTCGGTGAGGGCCGGGTCTTTCTTGACGCGGGCTCGTTCCTCGCGCAGCAGCAGTGCCGCGACCTGGAACCTCGCGCGGTTGGCCGGCTTGAGCGGCCCCTTCTGCACGGCGGTCTCGACCTCGCGAGCGGCGCGCGCGAGCACGGGGATCACGCCGGCGTCGTCGCCGCCGCGCGCCCGGCGCTGCTGGGTGGAACGCCTCGCGGACGACGAGCCGGATGATCCGCCGGTGCTGCTTTGGCGCCGTTGGCGCTGGCCCTGTTCGGCCATTGTTCTCCTCGTGCTGTTTCTCCAGGCACCACGGGCTACCGCCGGTAGTGCTGGGAAAGGTCGCTGCTCTGGACGTGGTGCAAAGGCAGTCACCCCGGATGACCGACGGGTGACGGCGCCCGTTCGAGTGATCCAGACCCGGTCGCGATGCGACCGGTGGGTTCGAGGTGCGTTGCAGCTATTCTAGACGATCCGCGCGGGAGTGCCGGTAATCAGCGCCGATTGCGGTCTTCGGGGTTGCGGATCTTGATCAGGATGCCCGCGGCGATGAAGACGAGGGCGGCGACGTATTCCACGGTGAGCCAGGTGTTGTCGTCGAGTTCGACCGGGAAGACCGGGTTCCAGAGCAGCGCGATCGGCCCGAGCCCGATGATCCACCACCACATCCTGGCCTGCCAGGCGAAGACGCTCACGATCAGGGCCAGGGCGCAGACCGCGAAACGAATGATGGTGAACGCGTCGGAGCCGATGAGCGCGATGCCGGCCAGCAGCACGAGGGCGCCGAGGATGCCGGGTGCGAGCGCCGTGCGACGGAACTGGGGAGTGGGGTACGAGGCGCTCATTTCGCTCAAGCTTAGCCGCCGCGATCTCGGCCGTAATTACGCGACTCGCAAGCCGCAGTTCACCTGCTGTCCAGCATTTGTCTGGTGGAATGGAACGCATGAGCCTCCGAACGGCAGAGTATCCTCGGCCGGACCACTTCATTCTCCACCTCAGCGACACGCACTTCGTGGGCGAAGGGCAGCTCTACGGATCCGTCGAGAGTGAGCGCAATCTGGCGCAGCTCTTCGACGAGGTAGAGGCGTCAGGGGGTCGACCCGAAGCCATCGTCATCACGGGCGACCTCGCCGACAAGGGCGAACCGGCCGCGTACGAGCAGCTGCGCGCGATCGTCGAACCGGCGGCCGGACGGCTCGGCGCCCAGGTGGTGTGGGTGATGGGCAACCACGACGACCGCGGGGCCTTCCGCGACGGGCTGCTCGACCAGGGCCACCTCGGGATCGAGCAGAAGTCGGCACCGGTCGACCGCGTCTACGACGTAAACGGCCTGCGCATCATCTCGCTCGACTCCACCGTGCCCGGCCATCACTACGGCGAGATCACCGGCGCCCAGCTCGACTGGCTCGCCGAGGAACTCAGCGTACCCTCCCGCGACGGCACGATCCTCGCCCTGCACCACCCGCCGATCCCGAGCGTGCTCGACCTCGCCGTTCTCGTGGAACTGCGCGACCAGCCCGGGCTCGCCGAGGTGCTGCGCGGCTCGGACGTGCGCAGCATCATCGCCGGCCACCTGCACTACTCGTCGACGGCCTCGTTCGCCGGGATCCCCGTCTCGGTCGCCTCGGCCACCTGCTACACGCAGGACCTGAACGTGCCCGTCGGCGGCACGCGCGCCCGCAACGGAGCGCAGGCGTTCAACCTGATCCACGTGTTCCAGGACACCGTGCTGCACTCGGTCGTACCGATCGGGTCGTACGCGCCCGTGAGCTACGTGACCGCGGAGGAGACGGCCGCGATCCTGCGCCGCGAGGGCGTGCGCATCGCGCCCGCCGCCTCGAGCGGTGTGGACGAGGAGACCGTTCTCACCGTGCCGGCCGACATCATCAGCGCCGTGCGGCTCGAAAAGGCCGCGCTGATCAAGTAGCGGGTCAGCCCGACTAGCGGGTCAGCCCGCCTAGAGGGTCAGCCCGCCTGGCTGTCGATCTCGGACGCCTTCTTCTCCCACGGGGCCACGATCGGGAAGTAGCGGTTGAGGAACGCCTTGACGGCGTCGCTGCGCACTTCGCCGTCGACCTCGGGGAAGCTTCCGTCGTTGAGGCAGAACATGTCGAACGAGCGCTTCTTGATGAGGCTCTCCATCATCTTCAGCCCGGCGCGCGTCGTGGTGTCGACGTACCTGACCCTGGCGTCGGTCTGCGCGACCGCCCGACCGGTGACGAGCGCGTAGTAGTGGTAGAGCGAGTTCGTCACCGAGATGTCGGCGCGGTTGCGGAACGCGTTGGCCGCGGTGCGCTTGAACTCCTCGGGGAACTCGCGCTCGAGTTCGGCGAGCACGCTCTTGCGCAGCGGTGCGGCGGAGTGCTCGAGGTGGCGCGTGATCGTGACACCGAACCGCTCGAACAGCACGTTGCGGTTGACGCGCGCGGCGTTCTCGAAGCCGCTTCGCTCGGGCGCGCTCGTTCCGAGGCCGATGCGGGTCTCCGCCTCGATGAAACGGGTGATGCCGCCAGGGGAGAAGAACATGTCGGGGGTTACCGGACGGCCGAAGAACATGTCGTCGTTGGAGTAGAGGAAGTGCTCGGCCAGCCCGGGAATGTGGTGCAGCTGGCTCTCGACGGCCTGCGAGTTGTGGGTCGGCAGCACCGAGGGGTCGGAGAAGAACTCCTCGCTGCGCACGACGGTGACCTTGGGATGGTCGGCGAGCCAGTGCGGGGTCGGCGAGTCGGTGGCGATGAAGATGCGGCGGATCCACGGCGCGAAGACGTAGACGGAGCGCAGTGCGTAGCGCAGCTCGTCGATCTGGCGGAAACGGGCCTCGTGGTCGTCGCCCTCGCCAACGACGTAACTCTGCATGCGCCTGGCCCTGGCACGCTGGAACTCGAGGTCGGTGCCGTCGACCCAGGAGAAGACGATGTCGATGTCGAAGGTGATGTCGGAGGCGAGCCGGTTGAACATCGGCTCGGCGGTGCGCCAGACGGTACCGTAGCGCTCCACCGTCGACTCGACGAGTTCGGAGCGCGGGATCACGGTGCGGGTGAGCGAGTTCTCGACCGGCGCGATGATCTCGGTTTCGGTGAACGACCAGAGTTCGAGCTGGATGCCCGTGGAGGCGCCGTAGCGCAGCCGGCCGAGCGGCTCGACCCTCGGGCGGAACAGGCGGAACACCCGCGCCTTGTCGTCGGTGGACAGCCGTCCGTCGGCGATGAAGAGGGCGGGGCCGGCGTTCGGGTCGACGGTCTTGGCGTAGAAGGGTTCGGTCGCCATGGCGACGGCGAGCGCGTCCTGCAGGACGGAACGCTGTTTCCAGTCGACGGCGATCACCGGGCGCTCGTCGTTGCCGCGCACGAGCAGGTACTCGAGCCCCGCGTCATCCAGAACACGCTTGACGAACAGCAGGTCGGCGATCATCGACTCGTGCGGCGTGAGCTGGTCGTTGATCAGCGAGAGCTGGCCCTTGTGCAGAACGACGTCGCCGCGCGACAGCGTGCGAGGCCACGACGAAGGAACCGCCGTGACGTCTGCGCGGCCGCTCTTGGCGGCCTCAAGGTTTTTGCTCACTGGACAACTGTAGTCGAGCACGCTGGCGATCCGGAGTGGGGTGGCGGCGGGGGTGAGCCCTAGAGTCGGAGGATGACCACGCGAAGCGCCGCGGACGAGCGTTCCCTAGCGAGATTCCGCGCCCTCGTGCGCATCCCTACGGTGTCGAGGCTCGACGGTTCGCAGACCGACCTGGCCCAGTTCGACCTCTTCGTGAACACGCTCCCCGAGCTGTATCCGGCACTGCACGGCGCGCTCGAACGCGAATTCGTCGACGGCCACTCGATGCTGTACCGCTGGGCCGGGAGCGAACCCGACGGCGACCCGACCGTGCTGATGGCCCACTACGACGTGGTGCCCGCCGCCGAGGAGGGGTGGACACTGCCGCCGTTCGCGGCGGAGATCGTGACGGGCGGGGGCGCGCACGGCGGCGACCTCCTCTGGGGCAGGGGAACCCTCGACGACAAGGGTGCCCTCGTCAGCATCCTCGAGGCGGTGGAGGCGCGCGTGCTCGAGGGTTTCCGCCCCCGGCACGACGTGTACCTGAGCTTCGGCCACAATGAGGAGACGACGGGCGCCGGGGCCGCCGCGATCGTCGACGAGCTCGAACGACGCGGCATCCGGCCCGCGCTCGTGCTCGACGAGGGCGGCGCCGTGGTCGAGGGCATCTTCCCCGGGGTCGCAAAACCGAGCGCGGTGGTCGGAGTGAGCGAGAAGGGCATCACCTCGCTCACCCTGACCGTGCGGCAGCAGGGCGGCCACGCCTCGACTCCCCCGCGGCTCACCGCGACCGGGCGGCTGGCCCGCGCGATCGTGCGGCTGGATGCGAAGCCGTTTCCCGCGCGGTTCTCCCCCACCAACCTCGAGATGATCTCGACGCTCGGCGCGCACGCGACCGGACCGCTGAAGTGGGTGTTCGGCAACCTCTGGCTCACCCGGCCGCTGCTGCTGCGTCTGTTCGCGCGGCTCGGCGACGAGACGAACGCGATGGTGCGCACCACGCAGGCGGTCACGCAACTGGGCGGCAGCCAGGCCGCCAACGCGCTCGCCGAGCGCGCGACGGCGACCGTCAACGTCCGTGTCGCCGTCGGCTCGTCGGTGGCCGACGCTGTCGCGCACGTGCGCTCGGCGATCGGCGACGACGCGGTGCAGATCGAGGTCGAGCATCCGAGCGAACCGTCGCCGGTCTCGCCGACGACGGGACCGGCCTGGAACCTGCTGGCGCGCACGATCGAGCAGAGTTTCGAGGGCGTGGTGGTGACCCCATACATCCAGCTCGGCGCGAGCGACAGCAGGCACTTCACGCGCATCAGCCGTCACGTCTACCGGTTCAGCCCGTTCGAGATGACGGCGGAACAGCGCGGCACGCTGCACGCCGTGAACGAGCGCATCGACGTCGACACCTGGCTGCGCGGCGTGCGCTTCTACGAGCGGTTGCTCGGTGCGCTCTGACCGTCGGTCGGCGCGGCCGCACGGGCGGCGGTGTTCTTCTCGGCGGTGAGGGTGATGCGTCTGGCCATGCCCGCGAAGATCACGCCGTGGAACGGCAGTATCGCCATCCAGTAGAGGCGGCCACCGAGACCGCGGGGGAAGAAGACCGCCCGCTGCCGGTAGACGGCACCCGGGGCATCCGGATCCGCTGCCTCATGGTCGGGGGTCACGGTGAGCTCGAGCCACGCCGGTCCCGGCACGCGCATCTCGGCGCGCAGGCGCAGGAAGCGGCCCCGGTCGAGCTCTTCCACGCGCCACCAGTCGAGCGCCTCGCCGATTCCGAGCCGGGTGGCGTTGCGGCGGCCGCGCCGCAGGCCGACTCCCCCGACGACCTTGTCTGCCCAGCCGCGGGCCGCCCAGGCCAGCGGGAACGAGTACCAGCCGTTCTCGCCGCCGATTCCCTCGACGACGCGCCACAGCTCGGCCGGGCTGGCCTGCGTGTGCTTCTCGCGCAGGTCGGTGAACACGGTGTGCCCCGACCACTGCGGGTCGCTCGGCAGCGGGTCGCTCGGGGCGCCGTACACCGACGAGTCCTGCCAGCTCGTCTCGACCTCGCCCGCGCGCTCCTTGCCGAGCGCGAGGCTGACCGAACGGCGGTAGCCGGTGAGGCCGCCTTCCGGCAGCGGGACGAAGTCGTCGATGTCGTTCTCACGCACGACACAGTCGTACTGCAGCGACGCGATGATCGGCACGGCCAGGGCGCGCGGGATCGGGGTGACGAGATTGACCCACTGCGAGGCGAGCCACGGTGTGAAGACGGGCAGAGACGCGATCGGGCGCTGCTTGAGGCCGGCCTCGAGGGCGTAGCCGTTCATCATCTGGCCGTAGCGCAGAACGTCGGGACCGCCGATGTCGAAGGTGCGGTTGACCTCGGGCGGCAGCTCGGCGGCGGCCACGAGATAGTGCAGCACGTCGCGCACGGCGATCGGCTGGATGAAGTTGCGCACCCACTTCGGGGCGGGCATGTAGGGCAGCACCTCGGTGAGGTGGCGGATCATCTCGAACGACGCGGAACCGGAGCCGATCACCGTGCCGGCCTGCAGCGCCGCGGTGGGCACGCCGGAGTCGAGGAGGATGCGGCCCACCTCCGCGCGGGAGCGCAGGTGCGGGCTGAGCGGCCCGTCGGGGTGCAGGCCGCCGAGGTAGACGATCCGCGACACTCCGGCGTTCTTCGCCGCGGTCGCGACGGTGGTCGCCGCGAGCGACTCGCTCTTCTCGAAGTCGCCGCCGGCCCCCATGGCGTGCACGAGGTAGTAGAGCACGTCGACGCCCTCGACGGCCGCCGTCACCTCGCCTGCCACGGTGAGGTCGGCCTTCACGATCTCGACCCGGTCGGCCCACGGATAATCGCGAAGCCTCTGCGGGTTACGCACCGCCACGCGCACGTCGTAGCCCGCGTCGAGCAGGCGCGGCACCAGCCGTCCGCCGACGTAGCCGCTTGCACCGGTCACCAACACTCGCTTAGCCATCCGGCCACGCTACGCGCGCTCTCCCTGAGAATTTCGCCCTCGCGCCCGTCGATAGAATGTGCATCATGACGACGACGACCGCGACCGGCGAAACCACCACCAAAAACCTCGCCCTCGCGATCGACATCGGCGGAACGAAGGCCGAGGCCGCCCTCGTCGATTCGAACGGCCAGGTGGTGCCCGGCAGCCGCTTCCGCCGCCCCACCGGAGCGGGCTCCACCTCCGACGAACTGGCCGCGGCCGTGCGCTCCGTGCTCACCGACGCCCTCGCGACCCGCGCCGCCGGCACCGACCTTCTCGGCGTCGGCGTCGGCTCGGCCGGCCCGATCACCGTGGCCCGAGGACTCGTCTCACCCCTGAACCTCGCCGTATGGCGCGACTTCCCGCTGCGCCAGCTCGTGGTCGACTCCGTGCCAGACGTGCCGGTCACCATGCGCATGGACGGCGAATGCATCACCCTCGCCGAACACTGGGTCGGCGCGGCCGTCGGCTACGACAACGTGATGGGCATGATCGTCTCCACCGGCATCGGCGGCGGCCTCATCCTCGAGGGCTCCGCGATCGCCGGCCCCACCGGCAACGCGGGCCACATCGGGCACGTCGAGGTCGGCGGTTTCGACGACCCGTGCCTCTGCGGCGGCATCGGGTGCGTCGAGGCGATCGCCTCCGGTCCGAAGACGGTGGCCTGGGCCAACCGGCAGGGCTGGACGGGCGCGAGGGGCGAAGACCTCGCGGCCGCCTACGCCGCCGGCGACCCGATCGCCATCTCCGCCGTCGAACGCTCCGGCCGCGCCATCGGGCAGGCCATCGCCTCGGCGGCCGCCCTCGACGACCTCGACATCGTGGCGATCGGCGGCGGGTTCTCGCGCGTGACGCCCGACCTCTTCCGGTTCATCCGCGCAGCCATCGCGAAGCGTGTGGCCTTCGGCTTCGTCACCAAGGTGAAGGTCGTTCCGTCCGCACTCTCCGACGCCGGCCCCCTCATCGGATCGGCCGCGCTCATCCACCGCGCGGAGATGATCGCGTAACGCGACGCACTCAGCGCTTCAGCTGGTCCTCGACCATGCCGGGCCGCGACAGCACGACGGCGCCGTAGATGCCGACGAGCGACAGCACGAGAAGGAACGTCAGCGGCACGGTCCAGCCCCCGGTCGCGTCGTGCAGCACCCCGACGAGCAGCGGGCCGAAGGCGCCGATCGTGTAGCCGATGCCCTGGGCGAAACCGCTGAGCGCGACCGCACCCGTGTGCGTGCGGGTGCGCTTGTTGATCAGCACGAGGCAGATCGGGAACAGGATGGGGCCCGCGCCGGCGAGCACCACCCACAGCGCGGTGAGGGTCTCCGGCACCAGCAGCAGGCCGAGGTAGCCGGCGACGAAGAAGAACACGCCGAGCACGATGAGCCACGCCGGGCTGCGCAGGCGGCTGACCAGGATGGGCGCGACGATCGAGGCCGGCAGCCCCGCGATGGCGTAGAGCGCGAGCAGGTTGCCGCTCGCGGCCGGGCTGACACCCACGAGGTCGACGAGGATCTGCGGCAGCCAGGCGAAGGCCGAGTAGGCGCTGATCGTCGAGACGGAGAACGTGATCGCGATGGCCACCGCGACGGGCGAACGCCAGAGCCGGCCCTCGAGGGCCGCATCCGGAATCTCGGGTTCCGTCGTCTCGTCGAGCAGGGCCGCCGCGCGGTCGCGACGATGACGCACGAGCAGCATGATCCAGGGCACGATCGCGGTGCCGGCCACCGCCGCCCAGATCCCGAGCGAGAAGCGCCAACCGAGCGCCTCGCTCACCGGGACGGCGAGCACCGACGGCAGGGCGGTGCTGACCGCCATCAGGGTCGCGTAGGTCGACGTGATGAAGCCGATGCGGTCGGGGAAGTAACGCTTGACCACGGGCGGCAGCAGCACATTGCAGACGCCGATGCCGAGCAGGGCGACGGCACTGCCGATCAGGAGGACGGCGAAAGAACCGGATGCGGCTCGCAGAATGTGGCCGACGACCATGAGCCCGATCGCGACCACGATCGCGCCCTCGAGGCCGAGGCGACGCGAGACGAACGGACCGATGAAGCCGGATACCGCGAAGAAGATCGGCGGCAGCATGCCGATGAGCCCGATGGCCACGCTCGAGAGCGGGATGTCGACGTCGATCTCGTCGATGATCGGCGAGATCGCCGCGACGGCGGAGCGCAGGCTGAGGGCGACGAGGAGGATACCGACGAGAGCGAGGGTCCGACCCGCCCAGAGTGGGAGGCGGGTGGGAGAGGGCATCGGACCAGTTTACGGCGCGTACCGCCCGGCGGTGGCCGCAGTACAGTGGGTGCCGATGAGCGATGTATCGAGGTACCTGCCGCTGAGCCAGCGTCCCCGCCGCGACGAGAGCGGCGTCACGGGCGACTGGAGCGAGCGCCTCGCCGCCGTGCTGACCAGCCTGGCGGCGCTCGTCGACGGCCTCGCCCCCGAGGCGCGGGCCGGGGTGCACGACGACCTCGCGCGCCTCGTCTGGCGCCTGCGCGCGACGCGGCGGGAGCGGGCGACCGCCGCCCTCAGCCGCCGGTCGCCCCGCGCACTCTCCGACGACCTGCCCGCCCTGCTTCGCGCGGTGACGACCGACTCCGCGAGGCGTCGGCCGCTCGGCGACCTGGCCGCCGCCGTCATCACGGCGCTCGACGTCGCTGAAGCCACCGGCTCCCCCATCGACATCGACCCGGTCACGCTCGGCGCCGTCGCGGTCGCCAGGGCGTTGAACGCACCGCTGCCGATCCGGGCGGTTCTCCGCGACGTCACGCTCGTGGCGATCGACGGCGACTGGTTCGTGGGGCGGGGTCCGGAATCACGCTCGCTGGGCGCGAGCATCGTGCTGTTCCTCTACGGACGCACGGGCCTGCCGCCGGCCTACGATGGGGAGCAGGAGGAAAATCATGGCTGAGAAAACAGGCGGATTCGACATCGGCGGACTCGAGGGCGTCGTCGGCAACCTATTCGGCGGCAAGCACTTCGACATCAAGGCGCTGGAGCCGATGTGGGCGCAGATCCAGCCGTTCCTTCGCGACCTCCCTGCCGACGAGATCGCCGAGAAGATCGGCTCGTGGGCGAAGGAGCTCCAGCTGCCCATCGTGGGCACGATTCCGGCCGACGTGGTCGAGAAGATCCAGCACGGCGTGCGGGTGCCGCTCGCGCGGCTGATAAAGACCTAGGCTGTCGAAGCCTTCTCCGGATAGCCGAGGATCGCCCGCACCTTGGTTTCGTCGTCGGCGATCTGCTCGATGAGGGCCTCGATGGTCGAGTACTTCACCTGCCCGCGGATGTACTCGACGAACGCCACCTCGACGATCTTGCCGTAGAGGTCGATCGTCTCGTCGAGCACGTGCGCCTCGACCTGCTTCTCTGGCACGCCGTCGAAGGTGGGGTTGTTGCCGATCGAGACGGCCGCGCCGTAACGCACGCCGTCGGCCGTGAACCAGGCCGCGTAGACGCCGTCGCCGGGGATGAAGCCCTCGCTGCGCGGCGACAGGTTCGCCGTCGGAAAGCCGAGGGCGCGACCGCGCTGGGCGCCCATGACCACCTCCCCGCGCACCGTCGGCTCGTGTCCGAGTACGAGTGCCGCCTCGGCGACCCGGCCGGCGGCGAGCAGCTCCCGGATCCAGGTGGACGACGCGCGGCGCGAATTGTGCGAGTCGGACTCGGGCTCGACGACGTCGTCGATCACGTGCACGGCGAAGCCGAAGCGCTGGCCGAACTCGCGCAGGGTGTCGACGGTGCCGCTGCCCCGGTTGCCGAAGCGGAAGTCGGCCCCCACCATAACGACCTTGGCGTGCAGTGCGTCGACGAGGATGCGCTCCACGAATTCGAGCGGCGACTGCTCGCTGAACGCCCGGTCGAAGGCCAGCATCACCGTGGCATCCACCCCCGCTCGCGCGAGCAACTCGACCTTCTGTGCGTTGCTGACGAGGGGAGGCGGGCAGGATCCCGGATTCAAGAGGGCGAGCGGATGCCTGTCGAACGTCACGATGGTCGCCTGCAGCGAGTCGCGCGCGGCCACGTCGCGCAGCTCGGAGATGACCCGGCGGTGGCCGGCGTGCACGCCGTCGAACTTGCCGATCGCGACGGCACTCGGACCGAACCCGGCGGGAACCTCGCCGAGCGACTGGAAGAACCGCACGCCTAGACCCCGGTGCTTCTCGCGAGGGCGGCATCGTCGGCGACGACGGCGCGCGGGCGGCGACGGTAGAGCCAGAGCATTCCGAGCAGGGGCAGCACGAGCGGCACGTAACCGTAGCCGGCGCCGAAGCCCGACCAGACGGTCTTCGCCGGGAAGAGCACGGGGTCGAAGATGCTGAGCAGTCCCACGACGAGCACTCCGAGCAGTTCGAACGAGATGGTGATCCAGGCGACGCGGTACCAGGCGGGGCCGGGCGCGATGAGCGCGATCGTCGCGACGATGTAGACGACGGCGGCCAGTGCGGAGAGCGAGTAGGCGACGGGGGCCTTGTCGAAGTCGTCGAGCAGCTGGAAGACGGATCGACCGGTGGCCGCGAGTGCGAGCAGCGCGTAGACGGCGATGAGCACGCGCCCGATGCCGGCCGAACGTGAGGGAGTCGTGGTGGTCATTGTTCTTAGATTACGCGACCTGAACGAACCAGATTTGATACATGCGGTAGAGCATCACCGCGACGGCGAGAGAGGCGACGCCGAGCACCGCTGTGCTCCAGCGCGTGCGGTCGACGAGCCCCCAGACGATGGCCAGCGGGGGGATGAGCGCGGCGGTGACCAGGTAGACCCAGAACTCGAGCGTGCTGCCGCTCGCGGTGTTGCCGAACGCCGGGGCGAGCGCCGCGACGACGATCTGCGCCAGGAGCAGTACCTCGACCAGGGCGGTTGCGCCCATGGTGATGTCGGCCGGGCGCTTGCCGGCGAGGCCGAGCACGAGGGCCAGCAGGCCGGCGACCAGGGCCACGACGATCTGCGCGTAGGCGAACCACTCGATCATCGCTCGGCTCCCGTCACTCGGGCGGCCTGCACTCGGGCGACCGTCATTCGAGCACCTCGTCGGTGGGGAAGTTCACGATGGCCCGCACGGTGGAACCCCTCACCTCGAGCAGTCCGACCAGACGGCCGTCGGGGCCGAGACCCGCGATCGGACCCGCGGTGCTCTCGAGGCCCTCGACGGTGAGCCGTTTGCCGTGCACGAGGTCGATGACGTCCTGCCCGTCGAGGGTGTGCGAGGGGAAGAGCGCGGTGGCGACCGACGCGGGGCTCAGCAGGCGGTCGTTCACCACGAGGGTCTCGAGGGTCGCCGCGTCGGCGACGTCGAACGGGCCCACCCGGCTGCGACGCAGGGCGGTGAGGTGGCCGCCGACACCGAGCGCGTCACCCAGGTCGCGGGCGAGGGCGCGGATGTAGGTGCCGCTAGAGCACTCGACGCGCACGTCGAGGTCGATGAACGGCGCGGATCTGCGGGTGGCGAGTACCTCGAAGGCCGAAATGGTGACGGTGCGCGACTTCAGCTCGACATCCTCGCCGGCGCGGGCCAGCGCGTAGGCGCGCTTGCCGTCCACCTTGATCGCGCTGAAGCTGCTCGGCACCTGGGAGATCTCGCCCGTCAGCCGCGCGATACCGGCGGCGATCTGGTCGTCTCCGATCGCCGAGGCGTCGACCGCTTCGCCGAGGGTGCCCTCCGCGTCATCCGTATCGCTCGACTGGCCGAGGCGGATCGTGGCGGAGTATTCCTTGCCGAGGCCCACCATGAAGGTGAGCAGCCGCGTCGAGCTGTTCATGCCGAGCACGAGGAGGCCGGTGGCCATCGGATCGAGTGTGCCGGCGTGGCCGATCTTGCGGGTGCCGGCGAGCTTGCGGGTGCGGGCGACGACGTCGTGGCTCGTGATGCCCTGCGGCTTGTCGACGAGCAGGATGCCGCTGGCCGGATTGGTGGGCGGCTTCATCGGTCGATCCCGTCTGTGCCGCCGCTCATGGTGCCAGTCTATCAATGGCTAACTGGGGTAGCCGAGCGGACGCACATCCGGGAGCGCATAGTCTTTCCCCATGCGAATCGCGGTGATCGGGGCTGGCGCCGTGGGTGGCGCCATCGCGGCCCTGCTCGCGGCGGGCGGGCACGACGTGTCGGTCACGACGCGCGGGGCGAATCTCGAGGCGATCCGGCGCGACGGCATCAAACTGCGCGGCGAGTGGGGCGACCACGACGTGCGCGTGACCGCGGCCGAGCGGCTGTCGCCCGGAGCCGAACTCGTGTTCGTCACGACCAAGGCTCAGGATGCCGCGGCGGCCCTCGCCGACAACCGTGAGGCCATCGGCGACGCCCCCGTCGTCGCCGTGCAGAACGGTCTCGGCGGGGTCGAGACCGCGCGTGCCGGGGTCCCTGGCAACCCCGTCGTCGGAGCGCTCGCGATGTTCGCCGCCAGTTACCACTCCCCCGGCCGGGTGACCATAACCACCGCCAGCCAGACTTTCGTCGGCGGCGACGACCGCGATGCCACGGCGCTCGTCGTGCGCGTGCTCGGCGCGGTGATACCCGTCAGACGCGTCGACGACTTCGCCTCGGCGCAGTGGACCAAGCTCGTGTACAACCAGCTGAACGCGCTGCCGGCCGTGACCGGACTGAGTGTGCAAGACGTCATCGCGCACCGCGGCCTGCGCCGGGTCCTCACCCGCAGTATGCGCGAGGCGGTGGGCGTGGCCCGGGCCGACGGCGCGCGCTTCGTGCCCTTGGGCGGGCTGAGCGAGTCCGTGCTCGGCGCCTTCTCGCGGGCGCCCCTATGGGCTGCTGAAGCGCTGCCGCGCGTGTTGCGCCGCCGGCTGGGTCCGACACCGAACCCCGGCTCGACGCTGCAGAGCATCCGCCGCGACCAGCCGACCGAGATCGACTACCTCAACGGCGCCGTCGTCACCGCGGGCGAACGCCTGGGCGTGCCCACACCGATCAACGCGCTCATCGTGCGGCTCGTGCACGAGGTGGAGTCGAGCAAGACCTTCGTGGTGCCCGAGGTCGTCATCGCCAGGGTCGCAACAGCCACCGAGACCGACACCGAGGTCTAGCCGCAGCGCCGCGCCCGCGCGCTAGCAGCTGTCGGCGAAACGGCGACGCGGGTGCTCGGCGTCGACGTTGTCGACGATCGCGGTCGCCGCGGTGCGCGGCTTCGACTCGGCGGCGTAGAGCGCCTGCGCGCCGCTCTGCTCCTCCGCCGCCTCGAGCCAGATGGAGTAGTTCCACAGGCCGCGCAGCTCGGGACGGTTGAGGAAGCTGCCGTCGACGATGAGCAGCGCGTCCGCCGGGCCGGTGAGCCAGACCGGTTCCACCTGGGCGTCACGCTCGACGTCGAAGGCCGCCGCGACGAAGCCGGTGCTGCCGCCCATGCGGAACGGCTGGATCAGCGTGCGCTGGAACGTCAGGTAGTCGTAGGAGTCGCGATAGGCGCCCTCCGCCGAGTCGCGCCCGCGGGCAAAGCGCTCGGCGCGCGGGCGGTGGAAGCCCTCGATCGACGCACGGAACACCGCGTGGCCCTTGAGCCGCATCGCGCCGGCGAGATCGTCGGCGAACCGGCTTGTGCCGGCGGCGTCGATACCGTCGACGGCGACGACGGTGCGCCCCTTGCCGTAGTTGTGGAGGATGTCGTCGGCGAGAGCCGCGAGCACGTCTTTCTTCTCGGGCTGCCAAGGCGTCATCCGGCCAGCCTACGCCGCGCTTAGGCTGGGGGTGTGAGCATCGCACCGGCCGTCAGCGACTGGTTCGTAGCCAACGGTCGCGACCTGCCCTGGCGCCGCCCCGGCTTCACCGCGTGGGGCACTCTCGTGAGCGAGTTCATGCTGCAGCAGACGCCCGTCGTGCGCGTCGTCCCGCGGCTCGAGGAGTGGCTCGAACGCTGGCCGACACCGGCCGACCTCGCCGCGGCCTCCCCTGGCGACGCGGTGCGCGCGTGGGCGAGCCTCGGCTACCCGCGCCGTGCCCTGAACCTGCACGCCGCCGCCGTCGCCATCACCGAGCGCCACGGGGGCATAGTGCCCGAAGACGTCCCCTCGCTCCTGGCGTTGCCCGGCATCGGGGACTACACCGCGCGTGCCGTGGCGGTCTTCGCGTACGGCCACCGGCATCCGGTCGTCGACGTGAACATCCGGCGCGTGCTCGCCCGGGCGGTGCGCGGCGTCGGCGAGCCCGGACCCGCGTCGAAACGGGACCTGGCCGAGATGGAGGCGATACTGCCCGAGTCGATTGCGGATGCCCGTACCGCGAACGCGGCCGTCATGGAACTCGGGGCCGTCGTCTGCACGGCGAGGTCGCCTCGTTGCGAGGTGTGTCCGATCGCCGATGCCTGCGCGTGGCGCCTGGCCGGCTACCCGGCGTTCGAGGGACGGCGGGCTCCCGTGCAGAAGAAGTTCCCCGGCAGCGACCGGCAGGTGCGCGGACTCATTCTCGCCGAGCTGCGCGCCAGCGAAGTCCCCGTCACCGCCGGCGAGATCGAACTGGTGTGGGCGATCGAGGAGCAGCGCGAGCGCGCCCTGGCCGGGCTGCTCGTCGACGGCCTCGTGGTCGACGTCGGCGGCGCGTTCGAGCTGCCGAGCTAGGTACGCCGGCGCGACTCGCCGCAAATGAGCCGAAAACGGCGAGATGAGGCGTCCGTTACGCCGTCATCTCGCCGGAATCGGCTCATTCGTTGAGGTTACGGGCGCGGGCCCGACTCGAAGGCCGCGTCGTCGTCCTCGTCGTCGCCGGCCAGGTCTTCGTCGTCGCCGACGAACGGGCGCGGCTTGACGTACGGGTCTTCGTCACCGGCGTACTGCGCGGTCTTCGCGAGCGTCTCGGACTCGGCGTCGCGCGAGCGGGCCTCGTTCAACAGGCTCTCGATGAGCGCGGCGTTCTCGGGGATGCCGTCGGCGATGAACTCGATGCTCGGCGTGAGGCGGGCGGTGATGTTCTTCCCGACTTCGCTGCGGATCATGCCGGTGGCCGACTTGAGGGCCGCTGCGGTGTCCGCGCGCTCCTCGTCGGAGCCGTAGACCGTGTAGAACACCGAGGCGTGCTGGAGGTCACCGGTGACACGCACGTCGGTGATGGTCACGAAGCCGAGGCGTGGGTCTTTGACGCCGCGCTCGAGGGTCTTGGCGATGATTACCTTGATGCGGTCCGCCATCTTGGCGGCGCGAGCCTGATCGGCCATGTCGTGCTCCCTGTTGTCTAGCGATACTGCTGCTCAGCGATACTGCTGATTAAGGCGCCGATTGGGCAGGCCGCAAGCGACCTGCCCAATCAAGCGATGACACCGTGGGGACTAGACCCGCGGCTTTTCCTTCATTTCGATCGTCTCGATCTCGTCGCCGATCTGGATGTCGTTGAACTTGCCGAGACCGATACCGGCCTCGAAGTCCGTACGAACCTCGGTGACGTCGTCCTTGAAACGACGCAGGCTCTCGATCGCGAGGTTGTCGCCGACGACGACTCCCTCGCGGATGACGCGGGCCTTGGCGTTTCGGGTGATCGTACCGGAGCGCACGATGACACCCGCGACGTTGCCGAACTTGGAGGAACGGAAGATCTCGCGGATTTCCGCGACACCCGACTGAACCTCTTCGAACTCCGGCTTGAGCATTCCCTTGAGGGCGTTCTCCACGTCTTCGAGAGCCGCGTAGATGACCGAGTAGAAGCGCACGTCGACACCCTCGCGAGACGCGCGGTCGCGCGCCTTCGGGTCGGGGCGCACGTTGAAGCCGATGATGATGGCGTTGTCGACGGTAGCGAGGTTGACGTCGCTCTCGGTGACAGCACCGACACCGCGGTGGATGATCCGCAGCTGAACCGACTCGTCGACCTCGATCTTGAGCAGCGACTCTTCGAGTGCTTCGACAGCACCGGAGACGTCACCCTTGATGATGAGGTTGAGCGATTCGACCTTGCCGTCTTCGAGGGCCTTGGTGAAGTCCTCGAGGCTGATGCGCTTGCGGCTGCGGGCGAGCAGGGCGTTGCGCTCTGCGGCTTCGCGCTTTTCGGCGATCTGGCGGGCCGTGCGGTCGTCGTCGGTCACGAGGAACGTGTCGCCGGCGCGGGGAACGGAGGTGAGTCCGAGCACCTGCACGGGGCGGGCCGGCGTCGCGAACTCGACCGAGTTGCCGTTCTCGTCGAACATGGCGCGCACGCGGCCGTAGGCCGTTCCGGAGACGATGGGGTCTCCGACCTCGAGCGTTCCCGACTGGATGAGCACGGTCGCGACCGCACCACGTCCCTTGTCGAGCTTCGCCTCGATCGAGACACCACGGGCATCCTTGTTCGGGTTGGCACGCATGTCGAGACCGGCGTCTGCGGTGAGCAGCACGGCGTCGAGCAGCTTGTCGATGCCGATGTTGTTCAACGCCGAGACGTCGACGAACATCGTGTCTCCGCCGTACTCTTCCGCGACGAGACCGAACTCGGTGAGCTGCTGGCGCACCTTGGCCGGGTTCGCACCCACCTTGTCGACCTTGTTCACCGCGACGACGATCGGCACGCCGGCCGCCTGAGCGTGGTTGAGGGCTTCCACCGTCTGGGGCATGATGCCGTCGTCAGCCGCGACCACGAGGATCGCGATGTCGGTGACCTGGGCACCACGGGCGCGCATGGCGGTGAACGCCTCGTGGCCCGGCGTGTCGATGAAGGTGATCTTGCGTTCGATGCCCTCGTGCTCGGCGGCGACCTGGTACGCACCGATGTGCTGCGTGATTCCGCCGGCCTCGCTCGCGACGACGTTCGCATTACGAATGGCGTCGAGGAGGCGGGTCTTACCGTGGTCGACGTGACCCATGACGGTGACGACGGGGGGCCTGATCTCCAGGTCTTCGTCGTCTTCGTCTTCGAGCTCCTGGTCGAGGTCGATGTCGAAGCCGCTCAGCAGCTCGCGGTCTTCGTCTTCCGGCGAGACCATGTCGATCTTGAACCCGAGTTCGTCACCGAGGATCCCGAAGGTCGCCTCGTCGAGGGACTCGGTCGCCGTAGCCATCTGTCCGAGGTGGAACAGCACGGTGACGAGGTTTCCGGGGCTGGTGTCGATCTTGTCGGCGAAGTCGGTGATCGACGCGCCACGACGAAGACGGATGACCGTCGAGCCGTCGCCGCGGGGGACACTGACGCCACCGAGCGACGGGGCTTCGCGAAGCTCGAACTCGGCGCGCTTCGTGCGCTTCGACTTGCGGGCCTTGCTCTTGCCGCCACCGCGACCGAAGGCACCAGCGGTACCACCGCCCGGGCCGCGACCGCGACCGCCGCCGCCTGCGGGGCGGTTGGGACCGAAGTTGGAACCGGGGGTTCCGGGGGCTCCACCGGGAGCGCCGCCGGGACGGAAACCGCCGCCGGCCGGACGAGCGCCACCGGCGCCGCCGGGACGACCGGCACCGGCCGGACGAGCACCGAATGCCGGCGGGCGTGCACCCTGGCCGGGTCCACCCGGACGGGGAGCGCCGGGACGCGGGGCGCCCGGACGCGGGATGCCGGGCGTGCCCGACGGAGCCGCTCCGGGAACCGGAGCGCCGGGGCGCTGCATGCCCTGGTTTGAGGCGAAGGGGTTGTTGCCGGGACGAGCGGCGCCTGGACGCTGCATGCCCTGGTTGCTGCCGAACGGGTTGTTACCCGGGCGGGGCTGTCCGGGGCGGGGGATGCTCGAAGCGCCCGGCTTGGCGCCGGCTGCCGCGGGAGCAGCACCCTCGGCGGGTGCGGCGGGGGCCGCGGCTGCGGCGGCTGCTGCCGCCTCGGCCTGGGCCTGGCGCTCGGCCACCGTGAGGGGGGCCGGGGCGGTGACGACCGGCTCGGCGACGGGCTCTTCGACGACGACGGGTGCCTCGGCCGCTGCGGGCTTGGGCGCCGCCGGACGCGGAGCCGCGGCCTTGACGGGGGGCTTGGGGGCACTGGGGGCCGCTGCGGCCGGCTTGACGCCGGCTGCTTCGAGCGCCGCCTTGAGGCGACGCGCTACGGGGGGCTCAATGCTCGACGAGGGGCCCTTGACGTATTCGCCCATTTCTTTGAGCTTGTCGAGGGCGATCTTGCTGTCGACGCCGAGTTCGGCGGCGATTTCGTGTACGCGTGGTTTGGCAGCCACAATTCTCCTGTCTGGGTCTGCACCCGGACAGGGGCAGACCATTAGTGGACGGAACTCATTTCGAGCCGCTCATTAGTTGTCCATAGGTCAATCAGCCTGTTCTTCATGGAGTCTCTGGGAGACTCCGCCAATTGCGAGAAGCCGCACGGTATCGACCGTGACACTCGAACGAAACGCTCGACCGAAGGCCTTGCGTTTCACTGAGGTTTCTACGCACTGAACCGTGGGATGTACCCACGCACCTCGGCCGGGAAGCGTTGCCGACGGATCGGCGACGACGACACCGTCACGAGCAACCACCCTCAACAAGGAGGAACGGTCGGCGCGCACTCGGCAGCCGAGGCAAGTTCTAACGGGTTCCATACTACCCCCTCATGAGTGCCGGGGCCTGTCCGGTCCCTGAGCTTGTCGAAGGGGCGCTCCGACGAGCTCAGGGACCGGAAAGCTACTTGTCTTCGAGAATCGAATCCGGCTGGATGTCGATGCGGGCGCCGGTGAGCTTCGCGGCGAGGCGGGCGTTCTGGCCCTCTTTGCCGATCGCGAGCGACAGCTGGTAGTCGGGAACCAGGGCACGGACGGCCTTGGTCGCCTGGTCGATCACGAACGAGCTCGTGACGCGCGCCGGCGACAGGGCGTTGCCCACGAAGGTCGCAAGGTCTTCGGAGTAGTCGACGATGTCGATCTTCTCGTCGTTCAGCTCGGCCGACACGGCGCGGACGCGCTGTCCGAGCTCGCCGATGCACGAGCCCTTGGCGTTGATGCCCGCCTCGGTGGCGCGGACGGCCATCTTGGTGCGGTGTCCCGCCTCGCGGGCGAGCGAGGTGATCTCGACGAGACCGCTCGCGATCTCGGGGACCTCGAGTGCGAAGAGCTTGCGGACGAGAGCCGGATGCGTGCGGCTCACGGTGATCTGCGGACCCTTGGCGCCCTTGGCGACGCTCGTCACGTAGACGCGCAGCCGGCTACCGTGCGCGTACGTTTCGCTCGGCACCTGCTCTTCGGGCGGCAGGATCGCCTCGATCGTGCCGAGGTCGACGTGGATCATGCGCGGGTTGGGTCCCTGCTGGATGATGCCGGCGACGATGTCGCCCTCGCGGCCCCGGAATTCGCCGAGGATGTGCTCGTCGGCGATGTCGCGCAGGCGCTGGTTGATGACCTGCTTCGCCGCGAAGGCGGCGATGCGGCCGAAGTCGCTCGGGCTGTCTTCCGCCTCGCCGATGACGGTTCCGTCGTCGTCGACCTCGGCAACGAACACGCTCACGTGTCCGGTCTTGCGGTCCAGGTGGACGCGCGCCTTCGTAGGCGCACCCTCACCCGGCTTCTGCTCGTTCTCTTCGGTGTGCTTGAGATAGGCCGTGAGAATGGCCTGCTCGATAATCGCGACGAGTTCCTCGAACGGAATCTCGCGCTCTCGTTCCATGAGACGCAGCACGCTCAGATCGATGTCCACTGAGGGCCTCCACTATTCAGGTTTTTGTTGGTCCGCGGCCTCTGGGTCGCGAATACCTGAAGACTAAGTTACCCGAGCCGCACCCGCATCGCCTACCGCGCGCCCGCTCCGGTCACCACGGTTTGAGCGGGAAGCCCTGGTTTCCGCTGTCTTCGCCCCGGTCGAGCGACTCGCCGTTCTGCAGGTCCTGCTCCCCCGCCTGCCCCTTCTGCCCGAGCTCGTCGAGCTGCTGGTCGAGGCCGCCGGAGTCGGTGTCCCCGCCGGGATCGGCGGCCTGGCTCTGCTGCTCGGCCTGGTCGATCTTGCCCTGCACACGCGGGCCGGCCTCGGTCAGGTCGACTCCGGACGGCTCGGGCGGCACGCAGTCCTCCCCCTCGGCGATGACGGCGAGCGACGCCTCGTAGAGCTGCTTCGCGCCGTCGGGGAAACCGGCGGCGGAGTAGATGTCGCCGAGCCGCTCCCAGCTGAGGGCGAGATTGACGCGGACATCGCACTGGCGCTCGGCGGGGGCGAGCTCAAGGGCGCGTTCGAAGTCGTCGACCGCGTCGGTGTACTCCTCCTGCGCCGCCTTGGCATCGCCACGGTTGAACCATGGCAGGTAGGGCTCGACGATCTGCTGATCGAGCAGGCTCGTCGAACGGTCCTCGCTCGCCTCGTACAGGCCGGAGTCGTACAGGTCGATGGCGGTCTGGTTCACCACGGAGAGCCCGATCAGCCGCACGGCCAGGTAGAGCAGTGCGACGAGAACGGGCAGCGACCAGAGCAGGTACTTGGCGCGGCGCCGACGCCGGGCGCGCGTGTCGTCCTGGTGCGCGTGCGAGCTCACGTGGTCACCTCCCGTCTTCCCTTGGGCTTCAACTCGGCGAGGGCGCCGCCCAGCAGCACGATCTCGACGAGGGCGAGGAGACCGAGCGGGATCGCCGGAATCCAGTAGAGCTCGGTGCGCACCCCGCGGGCGCCCTCGGTGATGTCCGCATCGCCCACGTCGAACTCGGCCAAGACCGGCTCGATGCTCGAGGCGGCGGTGCGCTGCGTGTAGCCGACACCGAGCTGGGCGGCGATCTCGGCGAGCTGCTCCTCGTCGATGCGCGAGATCGCGTCGACCGGTTCCCCCGCGCTGTAGTCCTGGATGTAGGGCGCCGGTGCCGCCGGGTCGACGTAGCCGCCGTCGAACTGGCGCATGGGGCCGCCCTCGGCCGTGCCGTAGCCCAGCACGGCTCCCCCGCTGAGCAGGGGGGCGAGCGACTCGAAGCTGCCCGGCACGGCTCCGGAGGTCTGTTCGCCGTCGCCGAGGTAGAACAGCACCCGTCTCTGGCGCGGGTTCTCGGCGGCGGCCTCACCGAGGATCTCGCCGAGCACGGCGACGGGCTCGTCGACGCTGCTGCCGAGCGAGTACGCGGTGACCTCCTGCGTGAGCACGTCACCCGCGGAGACGAGAGCCGTGGCATCCGTCGTCAACGGCACCCGCTGCACCACGGCACCGTCGAAGGTGACGAGCGAGAAGCTCGCCCCGTCGAGCTGCTGGGCGATCGCTCGGATGTCGGCCTTGACGCCGTCGAGCCGCGGGGCGCCGCCGGCCCAGTCTTCCGCGGCCATACTGCTGGTGGTGTCGACCGCGATGTAGACCTCGAGTCCGCCCTCGGCCACGGAGCGCTGCGCGGGCGGTGCAGGGATGATGGGCTGCGCCGCCACCGCGGCCAGCAAAACCACGGCGGCGATGCGCGCCACCCACGCGACGCCGACCCGCACGGACGGTGCCCGCAGGATGCGCCAGACGGCGAACGCGGCGAAGACGGCGGCCAGGAGAACGAGCAACCACAGCGGTACGAGCGAGTCGAAGGTCATCGGCGCAACCTCCAAGCGAAGACGAACAGCCCCGCGAGCCCGAGGAAGGCGATGAGCACGGGCACCTCGGGCCGGTCGGTGAGCACGATCTGCGGTTCCCCCACCATCTCGGCGGCCTGCTGGGAGGTGATCTCGTCGACGATAGACGGGATGGCCTTCGGGTCGTCGAGCGCGAAGTACGAGCCCTGTGTGCCCTCCACCACCGTGCGGAACTCGACCGCCAGGTCGTCAAGGTAGGCCTTCGCGTCGGTGTCGCCCGGGTTGATGCCGTAGACGGTGACGCCCCGCTGCTGCGCGAGCGCTCCCGCCTCCGGCAGGGTGAAGATCGGCTCGCCGGCGATGAGGTTGTCGGTCACCAGAATCACCGAGCGGCTGCGTTCGGCGTCGGGTGTGTCGAAGCGCACGACGCACGACGCGAGTCCGTCGCCGACGAGCGAGGAGCCGTTGCCGAACAGTGTTCCGCGGTAGTAGTCGCTGGTCTCGGAGTCGAAGTCGTCGCGCAGCGCGGCGAACTGGTCGGCGATGTACTCGTAGTCGCTCGTCAGCGGGAACCGGGTGACCGCGGAGGCGTTGAACACGACGAGCGAGATGCGCTCCCCCGTGAACTGTTCGGCCAGCTCGCCGAACACGTCGAGCACCTCTCTGTCGTAGTCGACCATCGACCCCGAGACGTCGAGGCAGAGCACGATGTCGCGGTTGCTGAGTTTAGGTTGAACGGATGACACGGAGGCGGGCCGCGCCGTGATGAGCGCCACGCCCACGAGCAGCACGAGGAGGCTGGCGATGAGGCCGACGAGCAGCCGGCGGTAGCGGCGCAGCGCGCGCGCGTAGCCCGGCAGGCCCGTGAGGCGGTCGCGGTGGGCGATGGGCAGCGACAGAGCCGTGCGGCGCCGGCTGCGACGCGCGAGCACAGCGGCGACCGCCACGGCCGCGGCGAGCCCGACCAGCCAGAGCGGGAGCATCCACCAGAAGATCAGTTCCATGTACGCACCAGCTCGCTGGCCCTGGCGATGGCGTCGTCGATGCGGCCGCCGGTGTTGCCGCTGAACGCGCCGGGGTAGAGGCGCTCCACCGTCTCGGCGAGGGCGCGGTGCGGCGTTCTGCGCAGGTCGTCGAGGGTCATAAACCGGGCGCGCACACCCTGCGCGTCGGAGGCGAACGAGCGCACGAGGGCGCTGAGCTCGTGGTGGGCGTCGCTGAACGTCACGGCACCGGCGTCGTAACGGCGTCCGACATCGTCGATGCGGGCGAGGTAGGCATCGCGCACGGTCTCGGTGAGCTGCGGAATAGAGCCGACGTATTCGTACGGTTCGGCGCGGCGACGCGTGAGCAGCAGCACGAACACGAGCCAGCCGATCACGAGGGCGACGAGTACGACCCCGATCACGAGCCACACCGGCGAGTACTGCACGGGCGGGTAGAAGCTGCCGTCCGTGAGCGTCGCGGCACCGACCAGAGTGTCAACGACGCGCATGACGGTGCACCTCCAGTAGCCGGAACAGCCCCGGAACGACCTGCGCCTCGCTGCTCACGCGCTGGCTGCTCACGGCGAAGCTCTCGAAGACGTCTTCCGCCCTGGCCGAACTCTCGGCGACCGCGGCTCTGAACTCCGCCCGCAGCGACGCGTCCCCGCGCAGGAACGCCGGGATCGACGCTTCGTCGTGTACGTCGTGCATTCCGCTGCTCCCCCACTCGGGCTTCATCAGGTCGGCGTCGCCGATACGCAGCCAGAGCACCTCGTGCTGCACACACAGCCGGCGCACGAGTCGCTGCTCTTCGGCGCCGAGCTCGCGGTCGTCGGCGATGACGAACACGATCATGCGGCGGCGGAACACCTTCGCCGCGTACTCGAGCTGCCTGGTCAGGTCGCTCGCGCCGGAATCGACGCGAGTGTTCGTGTCGATCTTCTGCAGCATCCGCTCGAGGTGCGCCTCGGTCGACGCCGGTTCGACGAAGAGGGTGTGGTCGGCGTCGCCCGCGACCATGGCGACCCGGTCGCCGTGCCGGATGGCGAGATAGCCGACGGTTCCCGCCGCGAGCACCGCGAGGTCGCGCTTCGTCTCGCCGTGCTCGGCGAGGGCGGCCATATTGCGGCCGGTATCGGCGATCACGAGCACCGTGTGCTTGCGCGAGGCGATGAACCTCTTCGTCATCGGCGTGCGCAGCCTGGCCGTAGCCTTCCAGTCGATATCCCGCACCTCGTCGCCCGCGACGTAGGGCCGGAGGTCGTCGAACTCCATACTGCGCCCGTGGAAGACCGACGTGTACTCCCCCTCGAGCAGCCCGCGCACCCTGCGGTGCGCGCGGATCGAGAGTGTCGTTTTGACGCGACGCAGCAGGGATGTCACACGGGGCCTATGGCGCCTGCACGGCGTCGAAGACGGCGTCGATGATGGTCTCGGGAACGATGTTGTCGGCGATCGCCTCGAAGTTCAGGATGATCCGGTGCCGCAGTACGACGTGGCGCAGGGTCTTCACGTCCTCCGGAATCACGTGGTCCCGACCGTTTAGCAGGGCGAGCGCCCGCGCGGCCTTGCTGAACGCGATGCTCGCGCGCGGGCTCGCGCCGTACTCGATGCTGCCCGCGAGCTCGGCACCGATGTACTGGTCGGCGTGACGGGTGACGTACACGGCCGAGACGATGTAGTTCGTGATCGAGTCGTCGAGGAAGACGCGCTTCGTGACGGACTGCAGGAAGAGCACGTCGTCGATGGTGACCGTGGCGGGGTGCACGTCGGTCGACTCGTCGTCGTCGTAGACACCGGCCTCGAGGCGGGCGAGGATCTCGATCTCCTCGGCGAACTCGGGGTAGTCGAGCACCTCCTTGAGTAGGAAGCGGTCGAGCTGGGCCTCGGGCAGGTGGTACGTGCCCTCCTGCTCGATCGGGTTCTGCGTGGCGAGCACGAGGAACGGGTGCGGCAGCGGGAACACCTCGCCGCCGATCGTGGTCTGGCGCTCCTGCATCGCCTCGAGCATCGCCGACTGCGTCTTGGCGCTCGAGCGGTTGATCTCGTCGAGCAGCACGAAGTTGGCGTGCACCGGTCCGAGCTGGGTTGAGAAGCTCGACGTGGCGTAGTCGAAGACCTGGCTGCCGATGATGTCGGAGGGCAGCAGGTCGGGGGTGCACTGGATGCGCTTGAAGCTCGCGCTCACGGCGTCGGCGAGTGCCTTGGCCGCGGTGGTCTTCGCGAGGCCTGGCACGCTCTCGAGCAGGATGTGTCCGCCGGTCATGAGCGCGATCATCAGGCTCGAGCGCAAGCCGTCCTGGCCGACGACGGTGTGCCCGTAGGACGCCGTGATGGTGTCGAGGATGGACTTCGCCCGCGCGAGCTCGTCCGGCGAGATGCGGGTCACTTCGACAGGACCTCGACGAGCTCGGCGACCGTGTACGGCGTGCGTTCGTTCGTGCGGCGGTCCCACAGCTCGACGTTGCCGTCGACGGCACCGCGACCGACGATCACGATGAGCGGAACGCCCAGCAGTTCGGCATCGCCGAACTTGACGCCCGGCGAGACCTTGGGGCGGTCGTCGAACAGCACGTCCTTGCCCTTCCCCTCGAGCGCCGTCACGAGGGCCTCGGCCGTCTCCCAGACCACCGGCTCCTTGCCAGCGGCCACGACATGCACGTCGAAGGGGCTCACCTCGGCGGGCCACAGCAGGCCCTTTCCGTCGTTGGTGCTCTCGGCGATCACCGCGAGCACGCGCGTCACGCCGATGCCGTACGAGCCCATGGTCACCGTGACCTGCTTGCCGTTCTCGTCGAGCACCTTGAGGCCGAGCGCCTCGGCGTACTTGCGGCCGAGCTGGAAGACGTGGCCGATCTCCATACCGCGGGCGAGCTCGACCGAGCCGGAACCGTCGGGCGCCGGGTCGCCGACCCGTACGTCCGAGGCCTCGACGACGCCGTCGCCGACGAAGTCGCGGCCGGCGACGAGTCCGAGCACGTGCTTCTGGTCGACGTTCGCGCCGGTGATCCACTGGGTCCCGTCGACGACACGGGGGTCGAGCAGGTAGCGGATGCCACTGGATGACTCGGTGCCCAGCACGGGCCCGACACTCGACCACGGTCCGATGTAGCCCTTGACCAGCAGCGGGTACTTCGCGAAGTCGCTCTCGCCTGCTGCTTCCACTTCGGCGGGAGCGAACGCCACCTCGACGCGCTTGAGGTCGACCTCGCGGTCGCCGGGCAGGCCGACGACGACGAGTTCGCGCGTGCCGTCGAGATTCACGAGCGCGAGCACGACGTTCTTGAGCGTGTCGGCCGCGGTCCACGGCCGGTCGGCGCGGGGCTGCTCGGCGTTGGCCAGGTCGACGAGCGTCTGGATGGTCGGCGTGTTGGGCGAGTCGAACACGCGGGCCTCGGGCAGGCCGTCGACGGGGAGGGCGTCGGGCACGACCGTCGTGAACGCTTCCACGTTCGCGGCGTAGCCGCCATCCGTTCGCACGAAAGTGTCTTCTCCCACCGGCGTGGGGTGCAGGAATTCTTCGGAGCGGCTTCCGCCCATCGCCCCGGCGTCGGCCTTGACGATGACGTACTCGAGCCCGAGGCGCGCGAAGATGCGCTCGTAGGCGTCGCGCTGGGCCTGGTAGCTGAGATCGAGCCCCGCGTCGGTGTAGTCGAAGCTGTAGGCGTCCTTCATCGTGAACTCGCGGCCGCGCAGCAGTCCGCCGCGGGAGCGTGCCTCGTCGCGGTACTTGTCCTGGATCTGGTAGATCGAGAGCGGCAGGTCTTTGTACGACGAGTAGAGGTCTTTCACGAGCAGCGTGAAGACTTCCTCGTGCGTCGGCGCGAGCAGGTAGTCGGCGCCCTTGCGGTCGGTGAGGCGGAAGAGGTTGTCGCCGTACTCGGTCCAGCGGCCCGTGGTCTCGTAGGGTTCGCGCGGCAGCAGACCGGGGAAGTGCACTTCCTGGGCGCCGGCGGCCTCCATCTCCTCGCGGATGATGGCCTCGATCTTGCGCTTTACCTTGAGGCCGAGCGGCAGCCAGGCGTAGATTCCGGGCGCCTGGCGGCGGATGTAGCCCGCACGCACGAGCAGGCGGTGGCTGGCCACCTCCGCATCGACGGGATCTTCACGGAGGGTGCGGACGAAGAGCTGCGAGAGACGAGTAGACACCCGGCGATTCTAGTTGAGCAATCTCGGAGCGCAGAGACTCGGCCTACGGCGTGACGACTACCGGCGAACCCGTGGCACCCACCGGCATCTCGGCGGCGAGGCGGTTGGCCTCCTCGATCAGTGTGGCGACGATGTCGGCCTCCGGCACGGTCTTGATGACCTCGCCCTTGACGAAGATCTGGCCGCGACCGTTTCCGCTCGCGACGCCGAGGTCTGCCTCCCGGGCCTCGCCCGGTCCGTTCACGACGCAGCCCATGACGGCGACGCGCAGCGGCACGGTCATCTTCTCGAGCCCCTCGGTCACGTCGTTGGCGAGCTTGTAGACGTCGACCTGGGCGCGTCCGCAGCTCGGGCAGGACACGATCTCGAGCTTGCGCTCGCGCAGCCCGAGGGACTGCAGGATCTGCAGGCCCACCTTGACCTCCTGCGCGGGAGGGGCGGACAGCGAGACACGGATGGTGTCGCCGATGCCCTCGCCGAGAAGCAGGCCGAAGGCGGTGGCGCTCTTGATGGTGCCCTGGAACTCGGGGCCGGCCTCGGTGACACCGAGGTGCAGCGGCCAGTCGCCGCGCTCGGCGAGCAGGCGGTAGGCCTTAACCATCGTGACGGGGTCGTTGTGCTTGACCGAGATCTTGAAGTCGTGGAAGTCGTGCTCCTCGAACAGGCTCGCCTCCCAGACGGCGCTCTCGACGAGGGCCTCGGGGGTGGCCTTGCCGTACTTCTGCAGCAGGCTCGGTTCGAGCGAACCGGCGTTGACGCCGATGCGGATCGAGACGCCCGCGGCCTTCGCTGCCGCGGCGATCTTGCCGACCTGATCGTCGAACTTGCGGATGTTGCCCGGGTTGACGCGCACGGCGCCGACACCCGCATCGATCGCCGAGTAGACGTAGCGGGGCTGGAAGTGGATGTCGGCGATGATCGGCAGCTGGCTCTTCGACGCGATGATGTGCAGCACGTCCGCGTCGTCCTGATGCGGAACGGCCACGCGCACGATGTCGCAGCCGGTCGCCGTCAGTTCGGCGATCTGCTGCAGGGTGGCGTTGATGTTGGTCGTCTGCGTGGTGGTCATCGACTGCACGCTGACTTGGGACTCGCTGCCCACTCCGACCTTGCCGACCTTGATCTGGCGGGTCTTTCGGCGGGGGGTGAGGACGTTGGGGGCTTTGGGGAGTCCGAGGTTTATGGCAGGCACGTTGTCGATTCTACTTTCGGGAGGTCGGTGTGCGCTGGCACTAGAGGATGCTGATCGGCTTAACCAGGTCGGCGTAGATGAGCAGCGCGCTCATGCTGCCGAGCAGCACGACGACCACGAGGGTGAGTGGTACGAGCTTGGCGATGTCGACGGGGCCCGGGTCTTTGCGGCCGAACAGCTTCGCGAAGAAGCGACGGATGCCCTCCCACAGCGCGCCGGCGACGTGGCCGCCGTCGAGGGGCATGAGCGGAACCAGGTTGAACACGAACAGCGCGATGTTCAGCGACGCGAGCAGACCGATGAGCCCGGACGCCTTGTCGACGATCGGGATGGTGTCGAGGCTCGAGATCTCGCCGGCCAGGCGTCCGACGCCGACGACACTGATCGGGCCGTTGGGGTCGCGTTCCTCGGTCCCGAAGGCGGCGTTCACGACGTCGACGAGGCGCTCGGGCAGGTTCAGGATCATGTGGCCGACGCGACCGATGTTGTCGCCGACGGCGGGCAGCACGGCGGTGATCGGCTGTTTGACGGTCTCGTAGGCTGGGCCGATGCCGAGGAAGCCGACCTCTTCGGTGACCGAGTTGCCGTCGGAGTCTTCGACGATCGCACCGTCGGCGTCGTAGACGTAGCGCTCGGTGAGCAGCGGGACCGAGGTGAGCGTCACGGTCTCGCCGTCGCGCTCTACGACGATGGTGAGGTCGTCTCCCGCGGAGTCGCGGATGATCGCCGTGGCCTGGTCCCACTCGGTGATCGTGGTGCCGTCGAGGCTCACGAGCTTGTCGCCGGGCAGGATGCCGGCCGCCGCCCCTGGGGCCTCGGTGTCGCCGGCCGAACACTCCGTGCCGCCGTCGGTGCTCTCACTCGTCTGGCTCACGACGCACTCGGAGACGCTGCCGATCGTCGTGGAGACCTGCTGGGCGCCGAAGCCCATGAGCAGCACGGCGTAGAGCACGATGCCGATCAGCAGGTTCATCACGGGCCCGCCGAGCATGATGACGATGCGCTTCCACACGGCGAGCCGGTAGAAGACGCGCTCCTCCTGCCCGACCACTACGGTCTCCGCACTCGCCGTTCTCGCATCCTGAACCAGCGTCTGGAAGAAGCCGGTGCTCGCGGTGCGCGCCGAAACGGTGCCGTCTTTCGCCGGCGGGTACATGCCCGCCATCGAGATGTAGCCGCCCATCGGGATTGCCTTGAGGCCGTACTCGGTCTCGCCGAACCGGCGCGACCAGAGCGTCGGACCGAAGCCGATCATGTACTGGCCCACCCTCACCCCGAAGAGTTTTGCGGGCAGGAGGTGGCCAACCTCGTGCAGGCCGATCGACAGCGCTAGGCCGACGACGACGACGAGTATGCCGAGCACATAGAGAAGGACGGATTCCACTGGCTAAGAGTAGCGCCGGGAAACCATGGATCCGCTGTGCGGCGGCTGCACGGCGCTAGTGCGCGTCGAGCAGTGCGTCTGCCGTCTTGCGGGCCCAGCGCTCGGCCTCGTAGACGCCCTCGAGGGAACGCTCCCCCGCCTCGTGCTTCTCGACGACGCGCTCGATGGTGTCGAGGATATCGAGGAAGCCGATGCGGCCGGCGTGGAAGGCGAGCACCGCCTGCTCGTTCGCGGCGTTGAACACGGCGGGGAACGTGCCGCCGAGCCGGCCCACGGTCTTGGCGAGCTGAACGGCGGGGAAGACGTCGTCGTCGAGCGGCTCGAACGTCCAGGTGCTCGCGACGGTCCAGTCGAGCGGCGTCCCGACCTCTTCGACCCTGTTCGGCCAGTCGAGACCGAGCGAGATGGGCAGCTTCATGTTCGGCGGACTGGCCTGGGCGATCGTCGAACCGTCGACGAACTCCACCATGGAGTGCACGATCGACTGCGGGTGCACCGTGACGTCGATGCGGTCGTAGGGCACGTCGAAGAGCAGGTGCGCCTCGATGACCTCGAGTCCCTTGTTCACGAGGGTGGCCGAGTTGGTCGTGATGACCAGACCCATGTCCCAGGTCGGATGCGCGAGCGCCTCGCGCGGGGTGACGTTGGCGAGCGAGTCGCGGGAGCGTCCGCGGAACGGACCGCCCGACGCCGTCACGATGAGCCGGCGCACCTCGGCCGCGGTTCCGGCGAGGAGAGCCTGGGCGATGGCCGAGTGCTCCGAGTCGACGGGCACGATCTGGCCGGGGCTGGCGAGGGCCTTGACCAGGTCTCCGCCCACGATCAGCGACTCCTTGTTCGCCAACGCGAGCGTCGCATCCGTTTCGAGCGTTGCCAGCGTCGGGCCGAGGCCGACCGATCCGGTAATGCCGTTGAGCACGACGTCGGCGGTGACGCCGCGCACGAGGTCGCTCGCCCCCTCGGCGCCGAGCGCAGTGTGCTCGACGCCGAAGGCTGCTGCCTGTTCGGCGAGTTTCTGCGCATTGGTACCCGCGGCGAGGCCGACGAGTTCGAAACGTTCGGGATTCTCGGCGATGACCTCGAGGGCCTGCACACCGATGGATCCCGTGGACCCGAGGACTATGACTTTGCGCACGGGGCTAGCTTAAAGCGAAAAGGGACCGGGCCTGACGGCCCGGCCCCTCTTCTGGACGGCTATCAGCCCAGACCGACTAGCCCGGGCCCACTAGCCCAGACCGACGATGTCGATGATGAACACGAGGGTCTGGTCGGCGAGCTCGCTCGTCGAACCCTCGGCGGCGGTACCGTAGGCGAGAGCCGGCGGGATCACCACGAGTATCTGCGATCCGACCGTCTGGCCCTCGAGCGCCTGGGTGAAGCCGGGGATGACCTCGGCAGTGTTGAACGGGGCCGGCTCGCCGCGCTCCCAGCTGCTGTCGAAGACCTCGCTGGTCGCCCAGTTCATGCCCGTGTAGTTGACGATGACGTCGGCGCCCGCGCCGACCTCCTCGCCGTCGCCCTTCTTCAGGACGGCGAGCTGCAGCTCGGTGGGTGCGTCTCCGCCCGGGAGGGTGAGGGTGGGGGTTCCGGACTCGTCGTCGGCGATGCTCACCTTGATGTCGGGGAAGCCATCGGGAAGAGGCTGGTCTTCGCCGTCGGCCTTGGGGAGGGTCGGGGCGACCTCGGCCGGCTTCTCGGCGGTCAGCAGGTCGGCGACGACGACGAGCGAGTCGTCGGCCTTGAGTCCGAGGCCCTCGAGGCTCTCGGCGGCGATGCCGTCTTCGGGAGCGATGACTCCGACGACACGGCTGCCGGCGGTGGAGCACTGCAGGGTCTTCGTGAAGCCCGCGATCAGGCTCTCGTCGAGGGTCCACTCGACGGGTGCGTCAGCGTAGTCCGTGGCGTCGATGCTCTCGCCGGTCGTACCGTTGTAGACCGAGAATTCGGCGGTGATGTCGAAACCGGCCTCGGCCACTGCGCCGTCACCGTCGATGACCACGGAGCGCTGCGTGGTCTTCGTGGTGAGCGGGTCGTCGATCTTGACGGTCGGCGCCGCCCCGAACTTGCCGGAAACGTCGACGCTCTCCGACGCCTTGCCCGACTTGGCGGGCGTGCAATCGGCGCTCGCTTCGGGAGTGGCGGCGCTACAGGCCGCGAGAGATCCGACGAGGCCGAGAACGACCACTAGAGACAATGCTGTGCGCAATTCCGCACCCTTCTATAACCGTGCTGCGGGTGATCCCCGTTTGCGGGGAGCAGCCCCCATTGTGGCCCATCAAACTGAGGGCGACGTGAGTCGCGGCTGAATAGCTTGTAACGGAACGGCCTGAATCAGCGCAGCCGACTGCGCGCGATCGTCACACCGAGCAGGCCGAGGAGGCCCAGTCCCGCCCACACCGCCAGCAGCGTGCCGAGGGGGAAGCCGAGCAGTTCGATGGGCCGGACGACGACCACGGCCGGATCGACGGTCGCGCTGTCGGCGGCCGCGACGATGCCGATCTCGCTGCTGATCTGGGTGGCGGGCGTGTCGAGCCTGACGTCGACCACCGTGAGGAAGGCGCCGAGACCGCTGAGTGCGGGCTCGGTGACCTCGCCCGCCCATGCCGTGCGCACTCCCGCGTCGAGCGGCACGTCGGTGGTGCCGGCGCGGACGAGGTCGACGCGGGTGTCGGAGAAGACGTTCAACCGCAGCGACTGCTCGCTCGTCTCGGCCTTCGCCATGCCGAGCGGGTACTGCAGGGACTGACTGGGGAAGGAGATCTGGATCGGGTCGAGCATCCCGTCGAGCAGCGTGCCGTCGGCGCCCTCCGAGGCGGAGAGTCTGACGGCGACGAACTGCCACCGCTTGTCGATGTACTGCTGGAGCTGGCTCGACACCTCGCCCGTGAGCTCGAAACCGTTGTCGGTCAGCCAGCGGGACAGCCCGGCGGTGTCGGTGGCTTCGAGGGTCGTCGCCTCGAGCGGGCCGACCGCGACGCGGGAGATGACCTGCGGGGCGGTCTCGGGTGCGCCGGGGGCGACCAGGTTGCCCCACCAGTCGTCGACGACCCGCTCGCGCGGAAGGGTCTGGGCGTGGAGGGCGTCGAACAGTGCCGGGTCCCCCGGAGCGATCGTCGCCGGCGTGGGCGTCGGCACGATGAGCCCGCCGTTGGCGATCACGGAATCCACGCCGAGCGAGAGCACGATCGTCTCCACGCCGTCTTTCAGGCTGAGGATCGCCGATTCCGACGTGACGTCGACGACGGCACCGGGTGCGGACACGACGGCGCCACACCCGCAGGCGTGGGCGGGAGCGGCGGCGGTGAGGGTCAGCAGAACGCTCGCGACCGCCACTGCCCAGAAACGCCTCATTTTCCCATCGTGTCATACCCCGGGTCGGGGTTTCCCCAGAATCCCTCAGCTACGCGGGCACGACCACGATCTCCGGTTCGTGCAGAACCGGGAAGTTCACCGACGCCGCGATGAAGCACTTCGTGCTCGCCTCGTGGTGGAGCGTGAGCGCGAGCGCGGCGTCGCCGCTCGCGATCGTGACCCGCGGGCGCAGGGTGACCGAGGTGAAGTGGCCGCCGCCGTCGGCGGTCTGCACCATCGTGCCGGTCGCGGCGTCCGAGTAGTCGGTCACGACCACGCCGTGGCTCGCCGCAACGTGCAGGTAGCTCAGCAGGTGGCATTCGGCGAGCGCCGCGAGCAGCAGTTCCTCGGGGTTCCAGCGCTCGGCGTTTCCGTGGAAGACACGGTCGCTCGACCCGTCGATCGGCTGCTTGCCCGCGGCGGTGATCACGGTCTCCCGGCCGTAGGCCTTGTAGCCGCTCGTGCCGGTGCCGCGGTTGCCGGCCCACTTGATGTTGGTCGCGTAGTGGTGTTCGAGGTTCATCTGGTCTTCTCCCGAGTAATCTTGACTCCATCATGACTGACTTGCTCGCATCCACCACGGCCCCGTTCGTCTCCACCGTCGTCGAGGAGCGCCGCGTCGTCACGGCGATCCCCGGTCCGAAGTCGCTGGAGCTGCACGAGCGCCGCCTCGCGGTGGTTCCTCCCGGCGTGTCATCCATGCTCCCCGTCTACATCGAAAAGGCGCACGGCGCGATCGTCGTCGACGTCGACGGCAACCAGTTCATCGACCTCGGTGCCGGCATCGGCGTGACCACGATCGGCCACACCAACGACGCCGTGGTTGCCGCGGCCACCGAGCAGCTGCGCAACGTCACCCACACGCTGTTCACCATCACGCCGTACGAGAGCTACGTGCGCGTGGCCGAACTGCTCGCCGAGCACACCCCCGGCGACCACGCGAAGCGCACGGTGCTGGTGAACTCCGGTGCGGAGGCGGTGGAGAACGGTGTCAAGATCGCCCGCAAGCACACCGGACGCAACGGTGTCGCGGTGCTCGAGCACGCGTACCACGGTCGCACGAACCTCACCATGGCGATGAACTTCAAGGCGTCGCCCTACAGCACCGGCTTCGGCCCGTTCGCGGGCGACATCTACCGCGCGCCGAGCTCGTATCCGTTCCACGACGGACTGAGCGGTGCGGATGCCGCCAAGAAGACGATCGCCCACCTGGAGAAGACGGTCGGCGCCTCCGATCTGGCCTGCCTCATCGTCGAGCCGATCCAGGGCGAGGGCGGATTTATGGTCCCGGCCGCCGGTTACCTGCCGGCCTTGCAGCAGTGGTGCACCGAGAACGGCATCGTCTTCATCGCCGACGAGATCCAGAGCGGCATGGCCCGCACCGGAAAGTACTGGGCCAGCGAGCACCTCGACGTCGTTCCCGACATGATCCTGTCGGCCAAGGGCATCGCGGGCGGCCTGCCGCTGGCGGGGGTCACCGGCCGTGCCGAGATCATGGACTCCGCCCAGCCCGGTGGTCTCGGCGGCACCTTCGGCGGCAACCCCGTCTCCGCTGCAGCCGCCGTGGCCGTCTTCGAGCAGATCGAGGCGAACGGCCTGCTGGCCGAGGGCGAGCGCATCGGCAAGACCCTCACCACCGCGCTGCTCGACCTGCAGAAGCGCTACCCGGTCATCGGCGACGTGCGCGGCATCGGGGCGATGGTCGCGATCGAACTCGTGCGGCCCGGCACCACCGAGCCCGACGCCGCCTCGGTCACCTTCCTCGCTGACTACGCCGCAAAGAACGGCGTTCTGCTCCTGACCGCGGGAACCTACGGCAACGTGCTGCGTTTCCTGCCGAGCCTGGCCATCAGCGACGAGCTGCTGCTGGAGGCCCTCGGCGTGCTGGCCGACGGGTTCGCCGCGCTCTGACCCCTCGGTCGCTGAGCTTGTCGAAGCGCCCCTTCGACGAGCTCAGGGACCGCCTCGGGCCAGGCGCTTGCGCCTCGCCGCCGCGGAGAGCTGCGCCGCGACCACGAAGACGATCGCGATCACGAACACCGCCGACGCGATGACGTTGGCCTCGGCCGGGATGCCGCGGGCCGCGGCCGTGTAGACGTACTTCGGGAACGTCACGAACGAGCCCGAGTTGAAGTTCGTGATGATGAAGTCGTCGAAGCTGAGCGCGAAGCTGAGCAGCGCGGCGGCGATGATGCCGGGCAGCAGCAACGGGAACGTGATGCGCATGAACACCTGCGTCGGCGACGCGTAGAGGTCGCGACCCGCCTCCTCGAGCGCCGGGTCGAGGCTCGCGACCCGCGCCCGCACGGTGACGACCACGAAGCTGATGCAGAACATGGTGTGCGCCAGGATCACCGTGAGCGCGCCCTTCTGCACCCCCGCGGTGAGGAACTCGGCGGCGAGCCCCGCGCCGAGCACGACCTCCGGCGTGGCCATCGGCAGGAAGAGCAGCAGCGTCGTCGAGTTGCGGAACGGGAACCTGAAGCGCACGAGGGCGATCGCGATCATCGTGCCGAGGGTTGTGGCGAGCAGTGTGGCGGCGACACCGACCACGAGGCTGTTGCCGAAGGCGGCGCAGACACCCTGCGCCTCGCAGACCCGCGCCCAGTTGTCGAGGGTGAACCCCCGCCAGACGATGTTGGAGCGGCGCGAGTCGTTGAACGAGAACGCGATCGTGTAGGCGATCGGGATGAGCAGGAACACGAAGGCGAGACCCGAGTAGATCCACAGCGCGTACCGCCCGAACCAGCGAGAGAGGGAAGACATCAGAGCAGGTCGTCCGTTCCGCTGCGCATGACGTAGACACTGACCGGGATCAGGATCGCCACCATGAGGATGAGCGACAGCGCGGCCGCCGCCGGATAGTTCTGCAGCACGAGGAAGTTGGCCTCGATCACGTTGCCGATCATGGCCGTGTCGGTGCTGCCGAGGAAGTCGCGGCTGGCGTTGATGTAGTCGCCCGCCGCCGGGATGAAGGTCAGCAGTGCGCCGGAGATGATGCCGGGTGCCGCGAGCGGCACGGTCACGCGGAAGAACGTCGAGGCGGGGCTCGCGTACAGGTCTCCCCCGGCCTCGACGTAACGCAGGTCGAGCCTCTCCAGCGAGGTGTAGATCGGCAGGGTCATAAACGGGATGAAGTTGTAGGTGAGACCGAAGATCACCGAGAAGGCGGTTCCGGTGACGTGCTCGCCGGGGGGCAGGATCTGCAGGCCGTGCAGGGCCGAGACGAACCAGCTCTCGTCGGACAGCAGCTGCTTCCACGCCAGCGTGCGCAGCAGGAAGCTGATGAAGAACGGGGCGATCACGAGCGTGAGCGCGAGCGCCTGCAGCAGGGGGAACCGCCGCAGCTTCACCCCGATGAAATAGGCGAGCGGGAAGCTGAACAGCAGGGCGGCGACCGTCGCGGTGGCCGCGAAAGCGAACGAGCGGACGATGTGCGGCGTGTAGGTGTCGAGCACCGTCGTGTAGTTCTCCCAGCGGAAGGCGGTCTGGTACTGGCCGATGTCGCCGAACTCGACGGGCGCCTGAAACGACGTGATCACGAGCGACAGCAGCGGCGCCAGAAAGAACAGCGCCAGGTAGAGCACGCCGGGCAGCAGCAGCAGGAGCGCGACCTTGCTGCGCTTGCGGATGGCGGGCTCCGCCGGCGCGGTCGCCGTGGTCGTCGCCCCGAACGCTCCGAAGGCCATTCCTAGGCCCCTTCCAGCTCCGCCTCGAGTTTCTCCCGCCGTTGCAGGGCGAGGGAGTGTGTGTCGGTGTCGGAGGCGAACCGGGGTGCGTCGGCCGGGTCGTCGGCGAGACCGAACCCGTGGTCGGTGTCCCAGGTGAGCCAGACCTCGGCGGCGAGCGAGACCACCGGGCCGAACACCATGTTCTGCGCGAAGACCACGAGAGTGCCGAGACCGGGGACGGCGACCTGGTACTGCGTGCTCACCCCGCTGAAGGAGACGTCGGTGACGCGGCCAGGGCCGACGACGTTGACGTCGGGCTGCGGTTCGGGGGCCGCCGTGTGCAGCCTGAGCTTCTCGGGCCTCACGCCGATCGTGACCTGGCCGGCGTGGCGCTGGGCGCGCTGCCGGGGGATCTCGATCTTGCGCCCGGCGACGTCGACGACGATCGATGCCTCACCGGAGGAGACCACCGGTCCGGTGAAGAGGTTCGACTGCCCGAGGAAGTTCGCGACGAACGCGGTCTTCGGCAGCTCGTACAACTCCTCGGGGGCGCCCATCTGCTCGATCTGTCCCTTGTTCATCACGGCGACGGTGTCGGCCATGGTCATGGCCTCCTCCTGGTCGTGGGTCACGTGTAAGAAGGTCAGTCCGACGTCCTGCTGGATGGCCTTCAGCTCGATCTGCATCTGGCGGCGCAGCTTGAGGTCGAGGGCGCCGAGCGGCTCGTCGAGGAGGAGCAGGGCCGGACGGTTGACGACGGCCCGGGCGAGCGCGACGCGCTGCTGCTGGCCTCCGGAGAGCTGCTGCGGTTTGCGCTGGGCGAGGTGGTCGAGCTCGACGAGACGCAGCGCCTCGTGGGCGCGAGCCGTGGCATCCGCGATTTTGCGTCTCTTCAGACCGAAGGCGACGTTCTCGAGCACGCTCATGTGCGGGAAGAGTGCATAGCTCTGGAACACGGTGTTGACGGGGCGCTGGAAGGGCTTGGTGGTGGTGACGTCGGTGCCGCCGATCAGGATGCGGCCGGCCGTCGCGTCCTCGAGGCCGGCGACGAGGCGCAGGGTCGTGGTCTTGCCGCAGCCGCTCGGACCGAGCAGGGCGAAGAACGAGCCCGCGGGGATGGTCAGGGTCAGGTCGTCGATGGCGGTGAAGCCCGGGAAACGCTTGGTGATCCCCACGAGTTCGAGGTCGGCGCCTGATTCGGCGAATGATCCTGCCATGGTGCTGCTCCCTGTGCTTGTGTGGGCTAGACGCCGAGCAGGACGCTCTGGAACTCGGCGCCGTACTTCTGCTGCTGCTCGGACGTGAGCGTGCGGAACGACTTGACAGTGGCGAGCGTCTCCTCGTCGGGGAAGATCAGCTGGTTCTCGGCCAGTTCGGGGTCGATGGCCTGCATCGCCTCCTTCGCACCCTCGACGGGGGTGATGTAGTTCACCCACGCGGCGACCTCTGCCGCGACCTCCGGCTCGTAGTAGTAGTTCATCAGCGCCTCGGCGTTGGCCTTGCGCGTCGAACCGATCGGCACGACGAAGTTGTCGTTCCAGATGGTTCCTCCGGCCTCGGGGATCGCAAATTCCCACTTGTCGCCGGCCTCTGCGTTGATCACGGTGATGTCGCCCGACCAGACGATCGCGGCGAGGGTGTCCTCGTTCGTGAGGTCTTCGAGGTAGGAGTTGCCCTTGACGTTGCGGATCTGACCCGACTCGACCTGTTCGCGGAAGATGTCGATGCCCGTGCTGAAGTCGTCATCGCTGAAGTCTCCCGAAATGTCGACGCCCTCCTGCAGCATGATCAGCCCGATGGTGTCGCGCATCTCGGAGAGCACGCCGACCCGGCCCTTGAGCTCGGGGTTCCAGAGGTCGTTCACGCTCTTCAACCCGTTCGGCAGCTTCTCCTTGTTCCAGCAGATGCCCGCGAACCCGCCCTGCCAGGGCAGCGACATCGTGCGGCCCTCGTCGAAGTCCGGGTTCTGCAGGCTGGCGATGAGGTTGCCGATGTTCGGGATGTTGGCGTGGTCGAGTTCCTGCGTGTAGCCGAAGTTGATCAGCCGCGCGACCATCCAGTCGGTGAGGCAGACCGTGTCGGCACCGATGTCCTGGCCGAGGGCGAGCTGGTCTTTGACCTTGCCGTAGTAGGAGTTGTTGTCGTCGACGTCGACGAGGTAGGTAACGTCGATGCCCGTCTGCTCGGTGAACCGGTCGAGAGTGGGGTAGCTGCCATCGTCGGCCTCGTCGATGTAGGCGGCCCAGTTGGCCCAGGTGAGCGTCTTGTCGCTGTCGGAGGTGTCAGCCGCGGCGGTCGGCTTGGTGCTCCCGCCGGTGCTGCAGGCCGCGAGGGCGAGCGCCGCCGCGACGCTGCCGCCCGAGGCGAGCAGGGCTCGGCGGGAGACCTGCGAGGCGCGAGCCTGCTGAACGAGCTTTCTGATCATCGGGTCTTCGGGAAGGGCTGCGTTCAGGGTGGCTCTGCTCACGTGTGCTCCTCTAGTGCGCGCGGTGCGTTCAGTTGGCGTCCGTGACACGGTTCGCCCCGACCTCTCGAATGTGTGAGTCGATACTGGCATAGCGAGCGCGTCGCGACCAGCAATCCGCGACGGAAACATTCACTTCGTAACATGGATTTCACGAAATCAGCAGAACGAGGTGTTCTTTGCTGCGGAATCGTTGGTCGGGCTAACGCGGCGCTGCCGGGTGGCGGCTACGGGATGGGGACGCCGGCCGGAAGCGTGGCGCGGGTCACCGTTCCTGCGGGGTCGAGCAGCCAGAAGGCTGTGGAGCGGGCGGTGTCGAGAACCGGGGGCAGGGCGCGCACCCGTGTCACCGCGCGGAACTCGCTCGCGCTGCAGGCGTCGACGATCACGGCGTGCGTCGACCGGGCGGCCGCGAGGGCGCCCCATTGCGACTGCCAGGCGTCGAGGTCGCCGACGATGGCGTGGGCGCGTCGGGGGCGGGTGACGGTGAGACCGGGCTGGTCGGTGGCGGGCGGGTCGGCGGCGGGCGGCGCGGCCGAAAGCGGGGCGGCACCGACCTCGACGATCGCCCCCGGCTCGGCGAAATCCGGCAATGCCCGGCGTAGGCGGGCGGTGAAGTCCACGGGTCGGTTCGACACGACCGCGAGCGGGGTCGCGGCGTCGATCACTGCGGGAGCGTCGGGCGGGTGCGCCGCGTCGCAGTGCCGGCCGGGTCGGCGGCTCGCCACCGGGCGCTCGTGGTCGACCGCCACCTGGAGTCGCAGCCCGTTCCACCGCCCCGCGCCCGGCGGAAGCCTGCCGACGAAGTCTCCCCCGTCGCCGCCGGCCAGCACGTGCTCCTGACGGTTGGGCAGCCGCAGCAGCAGGCGGCTTCCGCAGAGACCGACCACGGGGTGCAGCCCGGGGGTGAGCCGCTGGGCCGTGATCGCCCAGTGGATCCCGCGGGCGGGACCCTCGCGCAGGCACTGGGTGACCAGCTCGAGCACGGCCGACTCGTACTCCTCGGGAAACCGGCCGAGCAGCGCGTCGACGTCGTCGAGCAACACGAGCCGGGGCTGGTGATCCGAGTCGCGGGGATCGCGCAGCTCGGCGAGCAGCGCCACGAGGGCGTCCCACGCGCCCTCGATGTCGGCGGGAACACGCTGCACCTCGCCCGAGGCGGCGAGCGTCGCGAGCAGGGTGGACTTGCCCGAGCCCCCTGCACCGACGACGAGCAGGTTGCCGTGCTCGACGGGACGATAGACGGCGACGGGCTGGCTCTGGTTCGCCGGATCGTCGAGCCGGCCGAACGGGATGCCGCCCCGGTCTCCCGCCGGCAGGGTGTCGAGACCGACCACCGTCGGGAGCGGGTCGAGCCACGGGCGGTGCGGCCTGTGCTGTTCTGCGGCCCACAGCGCGGCCACCCGGTCGATGTCGCCCTGCGCGACGAGGGGGAACTGCGCGAGAACCGGCTCGCCGCCGTCGGCCGCGACGATCGCGCGGCCCCGCGGTTCGACCGGGAGGCTCGCCGCGGCATCCGAACCGATGACGGCCGCGCTGTCGGCGCGGTTGTTCACCCGCAGCGAGAGGCGCAGGGCGCTGTTGGCGAGCACGGAATCGCGGATGACTCCCGCCGGTCGCTGGGTGCACAGCACGAGGTGCACGCCGAGGGACCGCCCCCGCGAGGCGATGTCGGCGAACACGGCGTGCAACTCGGGGAATCCGGACACCATGGCGGCGAACTCGTCGACGACGATCACCAGTCGTGGCAGGCGCGTGCCGTCGGGAAGGGTGTCGATCGATTTCGCGCCCGCCGCCGCGAGCAGGCGTTCGCGTCGGCGCAGTTCGGCAGCGAGGCTTTCGAGGGCGCGCTGGGCTCCGTCCTCGTCGAGGTCGGTGATCACGCCGACACAGTGCGGCAACCGTCCGAGGGCCGCGAACGCCGACCCGCCCTTGAAATCGACGAGCAGCACGCTGGCGTCGCCCGGGCCGTGATCGTGGGCGATCGCGAGGATCCACGCGGTGAGCAGCTCGCTCTTGCCGCTCCCGGTGGTGCCGCCGACGATCGCGTGCGGGCCCTGGGTCACGAGGTCCAGCCGGAGCGGGCCGCGCGCGGTGACGGCGACGACAGCGGCGAGCGAGGGCCGGCCGGCCGACCGGGGTTCGCGTGGCCCGAGGGCGTCGAAGTCGAGACGGTCGGGCAGTGGGTCGTCGCCGAACCCCGCGCGCGCGGCGTCCGCGGCCAGCCCGCGCGCGACCACTACCGCCTCTTCCCTCGACACCTGTTCGAGCCGCACGGGTGCGAGCTGCGATCGGTCGGGGTGTTGCTCGATGCGCGACCGCAGCCCGCTCGCCGTGACCACGATGCGGGTTGCCGCGGGCAGCCGATCGCTGCGCTCCGCGACTCCGACCACGATCTCACCGGCGGAATTGCCGACGCGCACGACAGTGCGGGGCTCGCCGTCGTCGACGATCGTGACCTCGTGCGGCGCGAGGCCCAGCCAGGCCCACTCCGCCCGGTCGTCGGTGGTAACGGCAACGGAGTGCCCGACGGGCGACAACGAGGCGAGCACCTGCAGCACCAGCCCGCGCGTGGTCGCGTTCGCGACGACCCGCGGCCCGACGACGCCGATGCCGAGCCGCGCGTCGAGAACGAGGGGCGCGTCGATGAGCCTCGCCGCGCCGTCGACCAGGGCGCGGAGAGCCACGTGCGCGTCGTCTCGCCCGCGCGCCGCGGCCGCCCCCTCGAACTGCACCGAGCTCGCCCGCTCTCCCGCGCCGATGCCGACGGGCACGGGCTGGTCGAGGCCCGCCAGCCAGCGCTCCGATTGCGGCCAGGTCGACCACACGAGCCGCCGGGCAGACGGCAGCGACTCGGCGAGCTCCTGGCGCTCGCGCTCGTGCGCCGCCGCGACCTCGGCGCTGGCGGCTTCGAGTTCGGCCCCGAACCTCTCGTTCTCGCGCCGTCGCCGACGACGGGATTGGAGGCGCGCATCCGCCAGGCTTGCCACGGCGACGGCCGGGCCGAGGGCCGCGAAGACGAGGGCGAAGACCGACTGCGTGATGAGCCAGATGGCCACGCTCACAACGACGGGCGCGATGGTCGCCATGACCGGGAAACTGTAGGGCTGCGGCGGCGCGGGAAGCGCGGGCGCCGCGATGCGGTGATGTTCGGATGCCACGGAGCCAGCCCATCACTCGGGCGACGCACGCCGCCGCCCGGAATCGCTTCTGTGCACTGTCCGGGCCCGGGGCGGCGTGGGGAGGAGAGGCCGCGCTCAGCTCACGACGAAGAACTGCTCGCCGATGTCGACGCGCGTGCCGCGCGCGACGACCTGGCGCTTGCCCGGGTCGAGCCGCTGGGGCCGTGCGTCGGGCTGCCGCACGACGGTGCCGTTCGCCGAGAAGCGGTCGACGATCCAGAAGGCGCCGGCCGATTGCCCGAACTCGAGGTGGGTCTTCGACACCGACTTGCCCGGGTCGACGATCGCCACGAGATGGTCGACGAACTCGCCCGGCTGAACGACGGGGTTGCGTCCGACGAGACCGGTACCGAAGACCGTGGAGTTCTCCCCCGTGCTGAACTGCAGTACGAACCGGTCGCCCTGACGGTTGCGCACGATGCGGGTGGCTTCCACGTCGTCGTGCTGGCGGTCGAGGGTGGAGGCTGCGCCCGCGCTCGTTAAGGCCGGTCCGATCGGCTGGGCGGTTGGCTGCGTCGGCGGCGTGCTGGGCTGGGCCACCGGCGTGACGGGCTGAGCTACCGGCGTGACGGGCTGAGCCACCGGCGTGACGGGCGGGGCCACCGGCACAACGGGCTGGGCCACCGGCACGGCCGGCACCGAGAGGCGCGCGGGCGGCGTCGGTGCGGGCGTCGGTGCGGGCGTCGGCTCGGACACGGGCACCGAAGGCGGGACGATCGTGCGCGGCGGCGTGGTCTCCGCGGGTGTGACGGAAGCGGGCGGCGCAGCGGGCGGCGCAGCAGGCGGCGCAGCAGGCGGCGCAGCGGGCTTTGGTTCGCGCACGGGCGCGGCGGCGGCGCTGAAGTCCGGCTCGAGAAACGCGGGTACCGAGGCGTTCAGGTCGAGCGGCTGGATGATGGCGGTGTCGCCCGGGCGCACGCGGGTCTGCGGTTCGACCAGTCGGGGCACCGCGACGGCGGCTCCGCACTCGCCGCAGAACATGGCACCGGCCGGCAACACTGCGCCGCAGCTTCTGCAATTCACGGGGTCGCCCCCTGACGATCCGAACCTCGTCGAGCGGCCGCTTTTTTCCCCTCGGCCGGTCGACCGGTGCGTCGCGAGTCGCGAGCACCTCGTGCCACAGTACCAAGAGACCGCAGCGAGACGAGCGCTTTGAGCCGCTGCCAGCGCGTCGTGCCGGCATCGAGTCCGGCGCTGAGTTCGGTCACCGCCTTCCAGACCTTGTCGGCCTCTTCCTTGCTCGGTTCGCGCGGCGAGAACACCGCGCGGTCGCTGATCGCGGCGAGGATAGCGGGTTGGCTTCCTCCCACGGTCAGCGCGACCTCCCGGCGCGTGGAGCTCGGGGACAGGTCGACGCCGTGGTCGACGATCGCATCGCGGTACTCCTGCCAGCCGCCGCTGATGCGCGCGAGCGGGGTCGCCGCGCGGCGACGCAGCCGACGACGACGCACCTTGGCGGCGACGATCATGAGGAACGGCGACACAAGGACGGCGAGCCCGAGGGCGACCCAGCCGACGATCCGGGCGACGAGGAGGGCGATGGCGAGCCAGGCGTCGTCGGGTGCCGGCTCGTCGGGAGTGGACTCCTGCGGCGTCTGATCGTCCTGCCGGTCGGGCTGCAGAGGGGGCGGCGGAATGACCGACTGCGGGCGGGACACCGTCGTCGGCTCTTCGGGCTGTTCCTCGGGGATCTCGCGCACGGGCGGGTTCGGGTCGATGCTGACCCAGCCGTACTGCTGAGTGTCCACCTCGATCCAGGCGGTGACCGCGTCGCCGGTCACCTCGGTCGCGCCCGTGTCGTCCACCTCGGGCGCGAAGCCGAACACCACCCGCGCCGGGAACCCGAGCTGGCGCGCCATCAGAGCCGCGGTGACCGAGTACTGCTCGGCGTCGCCGATCATGCGCTGGTCGGTGAGCAGCTGGGTGATGCGGTCGGCCGAGTGGCCCGACCGGCTCGCCGGCTCGTCGTCGGAGATGCCGTGGCTGATGTAGCCCTCGGCCTTGAGCCCCTCGAGCATGGCCGCGAGCCGGTTGCCCTCGCCCTCGACACCGTCCACGTACCGGTCGAGCACGATCTCGGTCTCCTCCGGCAGCACGGTGATGCCCGGCACGACGGCCGAGCCCGGACGCAGCGCGCCGACCGCGTCGGTGCCGGGCTGGCGCGGGATGACGGCCTCGAGCGAGTACTCGTCGCCGGGTCGCAGACCGCCGATGACCGCCGCGGTACCCGCGGTGTCGTTGTAGTAGAAGGCGTTGCGCAACGACGTGGCGCGGTCCCCTGCGAAGTCGATGGCCTCGAGCTGCCCCGCGGTGGGAACCCACACGCCGCTGTAGCCCTCCACCGTGACATCCAGAACCACAGTCTCCCCCGCGACCGCCGACTGGTCGAACCGGTACGGCACCCGCGTGAACGACCCCGACTCGCTCGTCACGGTGGCGCTGCCGACCGAGTAGACGATGCCGTCGTAGGTGTCGAGGGTGGCGATGCGGATGCGGCCGTCGGACGGCAACCCGCTCACGCTGAACAGCACCTCGTTCGCCGTCTCCGACTGCAGGTAGCGGCGGAACCCGGCGAGCGGGCTCACGTAGTCGCGCGGGTCGAAGGGCTGCACGACGGCCGACCGGGCGACCTCGCGCGGTTTCGACGGCGGAGCGAAGACGGCGCCGGCGACCCCCGCGGCACTCGCAATCGCGAGGATGACGGTCGTCGCGACGATGGTGCGGATCCCGAAGAGACGATGGTCGGATGGCACGGGGGCACCCGTGCCGTCGGTGCTGCGCGCATCGGCGGCGAGCCGGTGGATCGCCTCCCGCCTGGCGTGCCAGCGCCGCCACATCAGCCACACCAGCGTGACGACGATGAGGGCGATGGAGAGCACGAGCGGCGCGGTGGCGTAGTCCGGTCCGAGGGCGAGCGCCGCGAGGTACAGCGCGATGGGACCGGCCGCCGCGATCCCGCCCCGCTTCGCCCGCAGCGCGGTGCTGAGCGCGACCACGCTCACCCCGAGCACGAGCACGAACGCGGGAACCAGCAGTGCCTGGTAGTTGCCGACCGGCAGGGTGATCGTGAGCAGCTGCTTCCAGCCGAGCGCGACTCCCGACACGAGTTGCCAGAGGCCGTCGAGCGTGGGCAGCACCCCGTACAGCGCCTGCAGCGGTACGGCGAGCGGCACACCGAGCAGGAGGAAGGCCACCACGGTCGCCGCGAGCACGATCGCCGACGACCAGCGGAACGCCGCGCCGAGGATCGCGATCGCCGAACCGGCAAGGGTCGTCACGGCCACCAGCAGCACGATCGACGGGCTCTGGTAGATGGGCCAGAACGCGACGGACGCGACGGCGATGCCCGCCCAGAGGAAGAGGGTGTTCCAGACGACGTACGCCGCAGACACCCGGCGGCGCCTCATACCGCGACCACCCTCGCGAGCGACTTGGGCAGGTCTTCGAGGTAGCCGATCGTGAGTACGCTCAGGCCGGGGGCGGTGCGCAGTTTCGGAGCGGCATCCGGATCGCACACGACGGCGATCACCTCGACTCCGGCGGGGAACTTCGTGCTGGCCGCGCGCAGCTCGGTCGGGGTCGCCGCGGAGCCGCAGATCAGGAAGGCGACGGACACCCCCGCCACCTCGTTTCCGGCCACCCGCGCGATGTCGGTGATCGCGATGGCCGTCTCGGCCGCGTCGACGACGGCCAGTTCGTCGAGCAGGCGCTCGCGGCTGCGCGTCGACAGCGAACGCACGGCGAAGATCTTGCGCGCCGCGAACTCGGGGGTCTTCTCGCTCACGACCACCGAGACGTCGCGGATCTCGCGGATGGCGCGCGAACCGAGCGAGCCGGCGACACTCACGGCCATCTCGAACTCGTCCTCGGTCGCGTAGTCGGAGCTGGCGAGACTGAGCGCGATGACGATGTGGCTCCGACGGGTCTGCTCGAACTGCCGCACCATGTAGGTGCCCGTCTTCGCGGTGGACTTCCAGTGGATGTTTCGGCGCTCGTCACCCGGCTGGTAGTCGCGCAGGGCGTGGAAGGCGATGTCGGAATTGGACAGGTCGCGGGTCGGGGTGCCCTCGAGGTCGCGCACCAACCCGGCGCTCATGCTCGGGATGCCGATGGTGCGGGGGTGGATGAAGAGTTCGGATGTCCCGGTCCACACGAGCTCACGGCGCACCAGTCCGATCGGGTCGGCGCGCACGGTGCGGGCCGGTCCGACGGCGACGACACCGCGACGACGGGTGGGGATGGCGAATCGCTGCACCGACTCCGCCCCCCTGGCGAGACTCGGCACGGCGATCTCGGCGAGCCCGTGCGCGACGGGGATCTCGACGGTGACGCCGAGGGTGCGGCCGATACCGGCGTTGCGCACCACGACGGTGCCTTCCGCCTCCTGACCGACGACGACCCGCGAGTGGGCGACATCGAGCGTGATCGCGACGGCGTTGCGGCCGACGAGGTAGAGGATCGCGACCGCGACCAACACGATGCCGGCGAAGCCGGCGACGACGAGCTCGACCCAGCCGAGGCCGTAGCCCGCGAGCAGCGAGACGGGGATGGCCGCGAGGACGACCCAGCCGAGCGGGGTGACGACGGCGGCCGCCCGCGCCACGAAATGTCCGACGATCGTGCGTACGGCGCGTGCGATGCGCACGGTGGTGATCACCGTGTCTGCGAAGAATCCGGTGCGGTTGCCGACGATCCTCGTGCGCGCGTTGGTGAGCCCCTCGGTGGCCGTGGGGAAGTTCGAGTCGGACCGCAGGGTCACACGGCTTGCCGATCGCTCGGCGGGGGCGTCTCGATCAGCAGCTGGGCGATGATGCTCGTGCCCGTCACGCCGTCGAACTCGGCCTCGGGGTCGAGCACGAGGCGGTGCGCCAGCACGGGTTCGGCCAGCGCCTTCACGTCGTCGGGGGTCACGTAGTGGCGGCCGTTCGACGCGGCGAGGGTCTTCGCGGTGCGCACGAGGGCGAGGGCGCCGCGCACGCTCGCCCCGAGCCGCACCTCGGTGGCCGTGCGGGTCGACTCGACCAAGCGCGACACGTAGTCGTTGATCGTCGGGTCGACGTGCACGGTGCGGGCGAGACGCGCCATCTCGATGATGACCTCGGCGCTCGCGATGGCCGGCACCGTGGTGTCGTGGGCTCGGGTTCCCGCGCCCTCGAGGATGCGGAGCGTCGACGCGTGGTCGGGGTAGCCGATCGAGGCCTTCATGATAAAACGGTCGAGCTGGGCCTCGGGAAGCCGGTAGGTTCCGGCCTGCTCGATCGGATTCTGGGTGGCGATCACCATGAACGGCAGAGTCACGGGGTGTGTGACGCCGTCGACCGTGACGGTGCCCTCTTCCATGACCTCGAGCAGTGCCGACTGGGTCTTCGGGCTGGCCCGGTTGATCTCGTCGGCGAGCACGATGTTGGCGAAGATGGGCCCGCGGTGGAACTCGAAGTCCCCCGAGCGCTGGTCGAAGATGCTCACGCCGGTGATGTCGCCCGGCAGCAGGTCAGGGGTGAACTGCACGCGGTTGCTGACGCCGTCGACGCTCTGCGCGATCGCCCTGGCGAGGCTCGTCTTGCCGGTTCCGGGAAAGTCCTCGAGCAGCAGGTGGCCCTCGCTGAGCAGCGCGGTGAACCCGAGCCGGATGACGAAGGTCTTGCCGAGCAGCACGGTTTCTACGTTGGTGACGAGCCGTGTGAAGTTGTCGGAGAACCAGCTGGCCTGCTCGGGTGTCATCGTCATGCAGTGATCTCTGGTCTCTCTCTAGTTTCCCGAGGTCGGGGACGAACCCGGCTGTTCCGGGGCAGGGTTGGGGTCGACGCAGGCACTCTCGAGAACCACAGAGTCCTCGAGCGATTGCCCGCCCGCCGTCACCGTGGTCGTTATCCGGACAGCTGTGGCGGCCGGAGGGACCGGCCCGCCATTAGTGTATGCGGCGTAATCGCTCCAATTGTCGATCAACGGGCCACCCGGCTCGCCTGCTTGAGCCAGGTTGAAGGACGCCTCATAGGCAACGGTCTGGCCGCCACCATTCATCGGATCACGAAGTACGACACGACCCGGATCGTCGAGGATTTCCGGTGCGCAGCTCAGGATGGTCGCTCGGGCGTTGAGTGGCACAAACGTCGTCACGCCTGACGGCAGCCCGCAGTACGCCTCCGTAGCATCCCTACATGCTCGGAACGCTACCGTCAGGGATGTCCCATAGACGGCGGTGTTTCCCGTCGAAGTGACCCACTGGTTGGGAGTGGCGTCGGTCCAGTCGGCGGTTCCGATCTTGTACTGGTATCGACCGACGAATCCCTGTGCGAAGGGAGTTCCGAGCCGGATATCGAGTTGGGCGTTGCCCTCGCGGGCCTCAAGGCTCGCCGTGTTCGTCGGAGGGCCTGGCGGCTTCTTGCTCTCCGCTGGCCCCGTCGAGACGATCGAGCAGTAGCGGCCGTTGTCGGCGAAGACGTAGTACGTGTAGATCTTGCCGTCTTGTACCTTCGTGTCTGTCCAACTCAACGACGTCAGCCCTGACACGTCAGGCGAAACGCAGGCGGTGGGCGCCGCGTTGCCCGACTCGACCCGGCGCACGCTGTAGGTCGGTGTGCCGCCGCCGTTCGCCCCGAAGGTCCCCCAGGTGACGGTGATGCTGCCGTCGGTACCGCTCGCAGCGGCGGGCGCCTGGGCGGGCGCGGTAGGAAGGCCGACGGTGGTGACCGACCTCGGAGCCGAGCGCACCCAGTCGGCCGACGTCGACACCTGAGCGCTGTTGCGGGCATACACGCGCACCGAGAACTCGGTGGCGGTGGGAAGACCGCTGAAGGTCGTGCTTGTCGCCGTGCGCCCCAGGTCACGGGTCTCGCCGTTGAATTCGACGCTGTAGCCGGTGATCGGTGTTCCCGGTCGCGGGTCGGGGACCGTCTGCCACGACACGGTCACGGCGCCGCCCATAGGAGCCAGGTCGGCCGCGGCGGGCACGGCCGTGACGTCGGGCGGTGCGGGCAGGTAGTCCACGGTGTACTGGTCGCTCGCGGCGCTCCGCGCCGACTCGCCCACGCCGTTCACGGCGATGACCTGCAGGCTGTACGGCTCGCCGACCGTGAGACCGGGCAGGGCGCAGATCAGCGCGGTGCCGCAATCATGGCTGTAGTTTCCGCTGGCGCTCACGACCCGGTAGTTCGTGATCGGCGAGTTGTTCGGCTGGGGCGCGACCATGCGCAGGGTCAACGTGTCGCCGCCGAAACTGTTCGCCTGACGCACCGGTTTCGCCGGGGCATCCGGAACATCCTGAACCGAAATGCGCACCGAACCCCACACGTTGCGGTCGGGGTCGCGGCTCGCGTCCGAGACCTGGTACTGCACCAGTGTGTCGACGGGTGCGGCGTTCGCCCCCACGTTCACTGTGAGCCGGGAATTGTCGCTGGAGGCGGTGACGGTGACCCCGGCGGGCAGGGACGCGCCGTCGATGCCGCGCACCGCGACGACGCGCAGCGGCTGTCCGGGGAACGGGTTGGTCGCCTGGTCGTTGGCGAGCACGTCGACGACGGTCGACTGCCCGCGGCGGGCGACGGCCGTGTCCCCCGCCGGCACGGCGAGCGGCCTGGTGGACGGCACCACGCGCAGCTGGATCCGGCCCGACTGTCCCTGGGCCAGCGCGTCGCGCACGCCGAGGGTGATGGCCGTCACGGTGTTCTTGGCGGCGGTGTCGCGCGCCGTGATGCGGAGGCTCTGACCGTCGAGCTCGTAGTCGAAGCCCTCCGGGAACGGCGCCAGCACCGAGTACGCGAGCTCGTCGACGTCGTTGGTGTACGGGTAGTTGGTCACCTGCGTGAGGTCGACCACCTTTTGCTCGCCCGGCTCGAACTCGATCGTGGCGCCGGTGAACACCGGCGGCTGGTTTTCGCGCGGGTTGACCGTGATGGGCAGCACGAGATTGGCCGTACGCCCGGCCGGGTCGTTCGCCGAGGTGCCGTCGGTCACCTCGAACGAGATGGACGCGGGTCCGAAGTACAGGTCGGCCGAGGTGAACGAGAGGGTGTTCGAGTCGACGACGAGCGAGGAGCCGTCGGAATGGGTCGCCCGCACCGTGCTCGAGTCGGTGATGCGCACGCGTCGGCCGTCGACCGCGAGCACGTAGTCGTTGAGCTCGATGGTGAGCGTCTCCTCGCTCACGACCTGCAGCCTCGGCGCGTCGCGGTTGAGCTGCGGCAGAGCGTCCTTGAAGCCCGGCACCCAGATGAAGGCGTAGGAACGCGCCGAGCTGTCGTCGGGGTTGGTCACCGCGAAGGGGATGATCTGGCGCTCTTCCGCGATAGTCACCGCGATCTGCTTGTTGCCGGTCACCCGCGCCGTCGTGTCGTAGCCGGAGACGATCGACAGGTCGAGGCCGTTCACGGGGCCGTCGGCGAAGAACACGTTCGCGAGCACGTCGACGTTGATCGTCGTGCGGTCGAGGACATCGGTGAGCGAGAGCACCGTGTCGCGGGCCACCGGATAGGCACGAGGCGCGTCCTCACTGACGATCACCGTGACGAAGTTCGAGCTCGATCCACCCACCTCGTTGGCGATCGTGTAGACGAGGCCGTAGCTGCCGGGCGTCTCCGGGGCCGCGATGTCGACGATGGTCTCGTTGTCGTCGATCGTGGCGGTCAGGGTCTCGTCGTTGGGCTGCACCGACACGACCCGCAGCGCGCTGCCGTCGGGGTCGGAGTCGTTCGCGAGCACCTGCACCGAGACGGTGGCGCCCGGACGCACGTCCACCTCGTCCTCGATGGCCACCGGGTTGCGTGCGTCGGCGAGCGGCGGGCTGATGCCGATACGCACGGTACCAGTGGCGCGCGCACCCAGGCTGTCGCTGACCGTGTAGGCGAAGGTGTCGGTGCCCGCCGAATACACGCCGGCCTCGTACTCGATGGTCGACGTGCCCACCGCGATGACGCCGCCCTTCTCGGGGCTGGTCTCCTGGCCGAGCAGTTGCACGGAGTCGCCGTCGGGGTCGATACCGTCGAGCGGGATGTCGATCGTGACGCTGTCGCCGGCGATGACCCTGGCGGTGACGGTGACGGGAACCGGCGGATGGTTCGTCTCGGCGTTCGGCTCGCGCACCTCGATGTTCACCTGGGCCTGCGCCGTCTGCCCGAGGGGACCGATGAGCTCGTAGACGGCGGTGAAGTTACCCGTCGTCTTCGGGGCGAGGTAGCGCAGCGTGTCGCCGGAGACGAAGAGCAGTCCGGAGTCGCCGCTGAGCCCGTCGACCAGCACCGGGTTGAGCGTCATCGGCTCGCCGTCGGGCTGCTCGTCGTTGCTCATGACGTCGATCGTGATGGCGTCGCCCACGCGCACCGTGGAGGAGTCGTCGCGGGCGATCGGGGGTTGCAGACGTTCCGGGGGCGCGACCTCGACGACCGTGATGGTGCCCTGCGATTCTGCGAGTCCGTTCGTGATGCGGTAGCCGAACGAGACGGGCCCGGCGAGCGGGCCGATGAGGGTGACGCGCACCGAACGTTGTTCGAGCACCTCGGCGCGGATTCCGGATGCCTCGGGCACACCCACGATGCCCGTGACGAGCAGCACTCCCCCGGCCGGGTCGATGTCGGTACCGGCCACGTCGACGGTGCGGCTGTGCAGCGTCGGGATGAACACGGTCTTGGGGATGGTGATGGGTGCGGTGTTGGCGTCCGGCGGCGCGGTCACGTCCACCCGGACGAGGCCGGTGACCGTCTGGTCGTTGTCGGTGACGACGTATTCCACGTAGTGCGACCGGATCTCGTCGGTGGAGAACCGGAAGGTGCCCGTTTCGAAACTCGGGGTGATCGTGACACCGGTCTTGGCCGGTACCGCGTTCAGCCGGACGGCGCCGCTTCCTCCGCGCACGTGCTCGAGGGGCGAGATGGTGATCTCCTCGCCCGAGTAGGCCGGCACCACGAACGGGTCGGCGATGATCGGCACGTCACCGGGCGCGCGCGTCGTGACGGTGAGCGAGCCGCTCGCCGTGGCCGAGCCGTCGGAGACCACGAGTGCCACCGTCGAGGAGCCGAGGCTGGTGCCGCCGTCGGTGACGATCACGGTACCCTCCGGCTTGTAGCTGACCGCCATCGGACTCGCGACGCTCGCCGACGCGAGGTAGAACGGGTCGCCGTCGGGGTCGATCCAGTCGTCCAGCACGGGCACGGTGACCTGCGCCGAGCTCGCGACGGTCGCCTGGCTGTTGCGCACCTGCTGCGGCGGGGAGTTCTCGCCGGGTTGCCGAACCGCGACCTCGACGGTCGCGCTGGCCGCACCGCCGCGACCGTCGTCGATCGTGTAACCGAAACTCACGGTGCCCTGCGCGTCCGGGGCGAGGGTCAGTTGCAGCTCCTGGCCGTTCTCGATCAGGTCGATGCGCCCGACGGCCTCGTCGATGGCGTTGACCGAGCTGACGACGATGACGTCGGCGTTGGGGTCGTAATCGTTGAGCAGCACGGGCAGCACGCTCGACCGGCCCGGCCGAGCCCCGAAGTCGTCGTCGACCGCGACCGGCGGAAGCTGGTCCTTCTCGATCTCGGGCGGGGTGTTCTCGTCGTTCTGCTCGACCTGCTGCTGGTCCTCGTCGACGTCGATGAGGTCGTCCCAGTTGTCGATCAGTTCGCCGCCCTCCTGAACCGCCCACGACGCGCCGCCGAGCGCGTCGTTGAGCAGCAGCCGGGTGCCGTTGACCTTGAACCCGAGCGCGGCATTGCCCGGCATGTCGAGTTGCAGCGTGGTCGGTTCATCCGAATCGTCGCAGAGCCGCCACGACTGTCCGTTCGACCAGGCCGCGAACGTGCACCCTCCCAGCACGACGGGCGCGGCCGCCGTGCCCGCGCCGCCCTCCGCCAGAACCGAGATCTCGCCGCCCGAGAACGAGACCTCTGCAAGACCGCCCGAGTGCGCCACGAGCACCGCGTCGCCGGTCGCGCTCGCGGCCTGCAGCACGACGGCGTCGTCGACCGTGTCGTCGAGGTCGACGACGCGGCCCGACAGCTCGAGCTCGTTGGAATCGAGGTCGAGCACCGCCCAGCGCCCGGCCACCGAGGTGATCGCGAAGGTTCCGGTCTCTCCGCCCAGCTCGGTGTCGTCGCTCGCCGTCACCGACATCGAGGCCGCCGCGTCGACGCGGTACACCTCGCGGGCCTCCGGCGAGAACGCGAACAGCAGGCCGTCCTCGTCGACGCTGACTACCGAGCCCGCTCCGAGGCTCAGGGTGGGCTCCTGCCCCGCGTCGAAGTCGCCGAGGTCGGCGGTCGGCATGATCCAGATCTCGCCGCTGCCCTCCGAGTAGACGACGGTGTTGTCGCCGGCGAGGAAGACCCCCGGCTGGTCGGGGGGAAGCGGCACGCTGTCCGAGACTTCGGATGTCGCGGCGTCAACGATCTCGAGGGTGGCGTCTGCCCGGTCGAACATCACGACGGTGGAGCCGCGCTGCACCACGTCGAGGTCCGACCCGGCGCCCGCGACCACGCTGTTGAGCTCGAGCACCTCGGTGTTCGCCCGCCCGATGAAGCTCTCCTCGCCGTTCGACACCCAGACCGAGGCGTCGCCGAGGTCGAGCCGCTGCGCGGTGTACCCGGTCGAGACGATCGCGACCGTCGCGACGAGGGCCGCGACAACGAAACCGCTCGTCGCGGTGGCGACGAGCGATGTGTGGGATCGGATCCAGCCCCTGATCATTCGGGAGGCCTGTTCGGTGTCACGCGTTTCACCCGGCGATATCCACGCATTTCGGGTTGCTCGAATCACCGAGTGTGCCGTCGCGGCTCACCCGCACCGAGATGCAGACGTGGTCGCCCGGGTCGCCGTCGGTGAGGAACTCGGGGGTCGACTGCACGCTCACCTCGCCGCCGTCGAGGGCGATCTGGTAGGCGTCGGACTCTTCGAGCCCCGGGTTCTGCCAGGAGAACCTGACGTTGTCGCCGTCGACGTTCGCGGCGATGTCCGAGACGACGGGGATGTCGTTCGAGGTCGACTTGATCAGCACGAAGGTCGCGGTGGCACCGAGGGCGATGACGAGCGCGGCGCAGGCCACGAGAATCCAGGCGAGCGTCTGCATCCGTTTGCCGTCGGGCGCCTTGGTCGCGCCGAAACTGCGGTGGCCTGGCCCCGCGCTGCGGTTGCCGACGCTGCGCTGCCCGTCGGTGGCGCGGTGGTCGCTGTTCTTCATCAGCGTGCCGACCGCCTCGTAGTTGGCCGACGACTGCGGCGCACGGCGGCGCCTGCGGTTCGGCGACACCGAACTCGCGGCGTTCGCGACGCCGCGGACGCGGGTGCGGTCTTCGAGGTCGGCGACGGTCGCGAGGGCCCAATCGTCGACGGCGACCTCCACCGGCGTCTGGGCGACACCCAGTTCGGTCTCGATCGACTGCAGTTCGCGCACGAGTTCGATGACGCTCGCCGGGCGGTTCTTCGGCGCCTTCGACATGCCCCTGGCCAGCGCCCGCTCGAGGCTGGACGGCACGTCGGTGCGGCCGATCGGCTGTGCCTTCGCGCGGTTGATGCGCGAGATGAGGTCAACCGACGTGTTCGACTCCCCCGGCACCTCGAACGGAGAACGCCCGGCGATGAGCGAATAGACGGTGGCGGCGAAGGCCCACACCTCCGACTCGATGGTTCCGGCCGTCTCATCCATCAGCACTTCGGGGGCCGACCACGGGATCGACATGCCGACCGCCTGCTGCGAATCCGACTCGCTCAGCGTGGCGGCGATGCCGAAGTCGGACAGGACGGGGTGACCGTAGGCGGTGAGCAGGATGTTGGACGGCTTGATGTCGCGGTGCAGGACGCCGGCCATGTGCGCCGTCTCGATCGCGCTGCCGATCTTGATCGCGATGCGCAGCACCTCGGCGACGGGGAGCCGCTCGGCGCGGTAACGCTGGCTCAGCGACGACGAGCACAGCTCCATCACGAGGTACGGGCGTCCGTCAGACGAGACGCTGGCCTGGTAGACCGTGAGGATGGACGGGTGCGCGCTCAACTGCGCCATGAGGTTCGCCTCGGCCTGGAACATCTGTCGCACCTGGTCGTTCACGACCTCGGCCAGCATCACCTTTACGGCGACCTGCCGTCGCGGCATGTTCTGCTCGTAGAGGAACACGTCGGCGAACCCGCCCGAGCCGAGTACATGGATGTACGAAAAGCCCGGAAGGATCGGGGGTTGCGAAGGGAGCCGACGCGCCACGTAGAACCCCCTCAGACCGCGGACAGACTTTTCTTATTGTAGGCAGGTTGTGTCAGAGCGCTCTATGGGTAGCGCGCGGCGCGGTGGTTCCCGGCTCGGACGGTTCCGGTGCGGCGACGACATCGACGATCAAGACGGTGATGTTGTCGCGCCCGCCCTCCGCCAGGGCGGCGTCGACGAGCGCGCCCGCCGTCTCGTCGGCGGAGAGTCCCGCCGCGAGATGCAGGCGGATGCGCTCGTCCTCGACCTCGCCGGTCAGGCCGTCGGAGCAGACCAGTAGCCGCAGCCCCGCCCGCAGCGGCAGCAGCCAGAAGTCGGGCGTGGGCTGCGATTGGAAGCCGACCGCGCGCGTGATCACGTTGCCGTCGGGATGGTTGTGCGCCTGCGCCTGCGAGATCGCCCCGCTGTCGACGAGCTGCTGCACGAGCGAGTGGTCGACGGTGATCTGGGCGAGCTCGTTGCGCTCGAAACGGTAGACGCGGCTGTCGCCGATGTTGAACACCGCGAAGTAGGGGTCGCCGTCGACGAGCGTGAGCACCGCGCCGGTCACGGTGGTGCCGACCCCGATCTCGCTGCCGTCGGAGATGACGTCGATGTCGGCGCTGGCTCGTTCCAGCGCGGGCTCGATCGTCTCCGGGGCGATGAAGTCGGAGGTGCGCGCCTCGGCGAGCCGGGTGACGACGGCTGCGCTGGCCAGGTCGCCGGCGAGATGCCCGCCCATGCCGTCGGCGATCGCGAAGACCGGCGGAGCGGCGATGAAGCTGTCCTCGTTGGCGGCCCGGCGACGCCCGACGTCGGTCACGGCGGCCCAGGCGATGCGGATCTCCCCGCTCGCCTCACCGGGGATCGGGATGGCGAGCTCCGGGGTGCTCGCGCCGATCTCGGTCACGCCGCGGCCCCGTCGATGGTGGCGTTAGTGAGCATGGCCGAGTCCCCCGAGCTGACGTTGTAGTGGCAGAATCTCGATGACGTTGCCGTCTCCGATGTCCACGAGCGTACCCGGGGTTACGACCATCGCCTCGCCCTGACGCAGCGAGCGTGGCGCGCTGCCCGGCACGGAGACGGTCGATCCGTTCGTCGATCGGAGGTCGGTGACGATGATGGATGTCGCGAGCTGGCGTATCTCGAGGTGCGTCCCCGACACCTCACCCTGGGGCGACGGCACCTTGACGAGCTTCGGCATAACGCCGCTCTGGATGCGCGGAGAACTCGGCGACCGACCGACGTAGGCCGCGGTATCAAGCAGCACCGTGCGACCGTTGGCCCCGATGCGGAACCCGTAGCAGGCGGCCTGCGGCTGCGCGACGACCCGCTCGGGCAGGGGCGCCGTGTCGCGCTGCGAGTCCGCGACTACGCCGGGCCAACCGACGATCGTGTCGTCGAAATCGGGTTCGGCCGGCTGGAGCGGGCGCGGGGCTCGCCGCACCGTGTCGTCGAGGTCGGGTTGCACTCCCCCAGTATCCCCTGACGCGCCCGTATCCCCCGCAGAGCTCTCCGCCGAGTGGCTACTCGCCGATGAACGACATCACGTGCTTGACCCGGGTGTAGTCCTCGAAGCCGTAGCTCGAGAGGTCTTTGCCGTAACCGGAGTGCTTGAATCCCCCGTGCGGCATCTCCGCCACGAGCGGGATGTGGGTGTTGATCCAGACACAGCCGAAGTCGAGGCGCTTGGCCATGCGCATGGCGCGACCGTGGTTCGTCGTCCAGACGCTCGACGAGAGTCCGTACTGCACGTCGTTCGCCCAGGTGAGCGCCTGGCGTTCGTCGGTGAAGCTCTGCACCGTGATGACCGGTCCGAAGATCTCGTTCTGCACCGCGTCATCCGTCTGCTCGAGTCCCGACACGATCGTCGCCTCGTGGAAGTAGCCGACGGAGCCTTGGCGGCGGCCACCGAGCTCGATGACGGCGTTGTCCGGCAGGCGGTCGATGAAGCCCTCCACCTGGGCGAGCTGGTTGGCGTTGTTCACCGGCCCGAACAGCACTCCGTCGTCGGCGGGAGCCCCGGTGATCGCGTTGTCGCGGGAGTATGCGGCGAGCGCCTGGACGAACTCGTCGTGGATGCCCTGCTGCACGAGCACGCGAGTGGCGGCCGTGCAGTCCTGGCCGGCGTTGAAGAAGCCGGCGGTCGCGATGCCCTCGACGGCCGATTCGATGTCGGCGTCGTCGAAGACGATCACGGGGGCCTTGCCGCCGAGTTCGAGATGGACGCGCTTGAGGTCTTTGGATGCCGCGGACGCGACGGCCATCCCCGCGCGCACCGAGCCGGTGATCGAGACCATCTGGGGCGTGCGGTGGTCGATCATCGCGGCGCCCGTCGTGCGGTCGCCGGTGATCACGTTGAGCACGCCCGGCGGCAGGAACTCGGCGGCGACCTCGGCGAGCAGCAGCGTGGACGACGGGGTCGTGTCCGAGGGCTTCAGCACCGTCGTGTTGCCGGCGGCGATGGCAGGGGCAAACTTCCACACCGCCATGTTGAGCGGGTAGTTCCACGGGGTCACCTGCCCGATCACGCCGATCGGCTCCCGCCGGATGGACGAGGTGTGGTCTTTCATGTACTCGGCGCTGGCCATGCCGCCGAGGTGGCGCGCCTCGCCGGCGAAGAACCGGATCTGGTCGACCGACAGCATGATCTCGTCGGCGACGAGGCTGGCCCGCGGTTTGCCGGTGTCTTTCGACTCGACGTCGGCGAACTCTTCGGCGCGCGCCTCCATGGCGTCCGCGATACGGAACAGCGCGAGCTGGCGTTCGGCCGGCGTGGTCTCGCCCCACGTCTCGAAGGCGTCGGATGCCGCGGAGAAGGCGGCATCGACGTCGGCCGCGCCCGACACCGGTGACGACGCATACGCCTCCTCGGTCGACGGGTCGATCACGTCGAACGAGGTCTCGCTGCGGGCGGCAACGTACTCGCCGTTGATGAAGTTGCGGAGTTCGGTAGCGCTCATGGCTCCAACATACTCACATCCGCCGGCATCCTCTACGACTCCATTCGACGGATTTCGTCGGTGAATTGCCGTATTGGTTGCGGAATCGCTTGTCTCCACCCTGACCGGCTGTCACAATCAACTCATGACCACGACAGGCAAGACCAAGCCGGCGGCCAAGTCGCTCCACCTCGACGCCGTCTCGAAAGCCATCATCGAGCAGCTGCAGACCGACGGTCGTCGCTCGTACGCCGAGATCGGCAAGGCCGTCGGGCTCAGCGAGGCCGCCGTCAGGCAGCGCGTGCAGAAGCTCACCGAGTCGGGCGTGATGCAGGTCGTCGCCGTCACCGACCCCATGCAGCTCGGGTTCTTCCGCCAGGCCATGATCGGCGTGCGGGTATCCGGCGACACCACCCTCGTCGCCGAAGCGCTCGGTGCGCTCGCCGCCGTCGACTACGTCGTGCTCACCGCCGGCAGCTTCGACATCCTGGCCGAGGTCGTCTGCGAGAACGACGACGACCTCATCGACCTGCTCAACAAGCAGATCCGGGCGATCGACGGAGTGCAGTCGACCGAGACGTTCGTCTACCTGAAACTCTTCAAGCAGCTCTACAACTGGGGAACGAGATAACAGCCATGACCACGACCGTGCAGCCCGTGCCATCCGAAGGTCCTTCTCCCTCACACGCCGTCGACGACAGCGTCCTGCAGCAGAAAGCCAAAGAGCACCTCTGGATGCACTTCAACCGGCAGTCCGTGATGGAGGAGGGCGGCGGCGTGCCCATCATCGTGAAGGGCAGCGGCCACCACATCTGGGACACCCGCGGAAAGCGCTACTTCGACGGGCTCTCGGGCCTCTTCGTGGTCAACGCGGGTCACGGCCGCAAACGCCTGGCCGAGGTGGCCGCGAAGCAGGCCGAAGAGCTCGCCTTCTTCCCGCTCTGGTCGTACGCGCACCCCGCGGCGATCGAACTCGCCGACCGCCTGGCCTCGTACGCGCCGGGCGAGCTGAACCGGGTGTTCTTCTCCTCGGGCGGGGGCGAGGCCGTCGAGACGGCGTTCAAACTCGCGAAGTACTACTGGAAGCTGCAGGGCCGCCCCACCAAGCACAAGGTCATTTCGCGCTCGGTCGCGTATCACGGCACCACGCAGGGCGCACTCGCGATCACCGGCATCCCCGGCATGAAGGCGATGTTCGAGCCGGTCACGCCCGGCGGGTTCCGCGTGCCGAACACCAACTTCTACCGCGCCGCCGAGATGGGCGCGCCGGCCGACGACGAGGTCGCGTTCGGCCAGTGGGCCGCCAACCGCATCGAGGAGATGATCCTGTTCGAGGGCGCGGAGACCGTGGCGGCCGTCTTCCTCGAGCCGGTGCAGAACTCGGGCGGAGCGTTCCCTCCCCCTCCCGGCTACTTCGCGCGCGTGCGCGAGATCTGCGACAGGTACGACGTGCTGCTGGTGGCCGACGAGGTCATCACCGGGTTCGGACGCATCGGCAACATGTTCGCCTCGACCACCTACGGCTTCGAACCCGACATGATCACCTGCGCCAAGGGGATGACGAGCGGCTACTCGCCGATCGGCGCCACGATCGTGAGCGAGAAGATCTACGAGCCGTTCGCGCACGGCGACGTGTCGTTCTATCACGGCTACACGTTCGGCGGGCACCCCGTGTCATCCGCGGTCGCTCTCGCCAACCTCGACATCTTCGAGGAGGAAAAACTCAACGAGAACGTGCGCGAGAACTCGCCGGTGTTCCGCGCAACGCTCGAGAAACTGCTCGACCTGCCCATCGTCGGCAACGTGCGAGGCGACGGCTACTTCTTCGGCATCGAGCTGGTGAAGGACAAGGCGAGCAAGGAGACCTTCGACGCGGACGAGTCGGAACGCCTGCTGCGCGGCTTCCTCTCCAAGGCGCTGTTCGAGGCGGGGCTGTACTGCCGGGCCGACGACCGCGGCGACCCCGTGATCCAGCTGGCGCCTCCTCTTACCGTGGGGCCCGCCGAGTTCGACGAGATCGAGCAGATTTTGCGCTCGGTTCTCACCGAGGCCTGGACCAAGCTGTAGCACCGCCCTAGCCGCACGCCGCCCCGCAGCCTAGGGTGGCCCCATGGTTACTCTTGACGAACTCGCAACGCTGCGACCAGAAGGAATCGACTTCGAAGCTGTCGGTCACACCGTCACGATCATGCCGACCGCGAAGACGCGGACGCTAGGCATGGGCATTCCCGACGTCCCGCTCGACTGGCAGGTGCTGGCCGACGGCAACACCGTCGGGTACATCGAAAAGGGCCAGGACGTGATTCTGGCTTGGAAACCGTCCCAGCTCGACGACGGCGTTCCCGCGGAGGTGACGTCGATCGACGAGGCCGTGGAGTTTCTGGCCGCCGACCCGCCCAAACAGCAGCACAAGCACAACAAGCACCCTCACAAGAAGGGCTGAGCGGAGCTTCGCTGAGGGCTAGCCCGCGCGCTTCGCCAGCAACGGGAGCAGGATCTCGCTCGTGAGCGGCGCGAGCGGGATGTCGAGCGCCTCGAGGGGCGAGACCCAGACGAGTTCGTCGATTTCGGCGGATGCCACGGCCTCGCCGTGAACCGTGACGAAGAACACTTCGGCGTCGACGACGTAGCCCGCCTCGTTGGCGGCCGGCGCGTGGAAGCGGCCGAGGTAGTCGAGGTCGCCCGGCTGCACGACGAGCAGCAGCTCCTCGTGGAGTTCGCGCACGAGGGCGACCGCCGGAGTCTCCCCCTGGTCGATCTTGCCGCCCGCCTGCATAAAACGCTCGGTGCCGCGTTTGCGCACGAGCAGCAGGCGGCCCGCGTCGTCGACGATGACCGCGGCGACGATGACGATGACGCGCTGGTCGCTGGCGGTGTCTGACTCGGGGGTCGGCATGGTCCCATTCTGCCGGGTGCGCCGCTGCTAAGGTTTCTGCACACCGCCGGGTACCGGCCCCTCGCATCGGAGACGAGCTTCTGAACGACACGACCCCGCCCGCCGGCCGCACAGCACGCGCGCGTTTTCCGCTCGTCGGTGTGTTCGCCATCGTCGTGGTCGTCGCGCTCCAGTTCGCCGTGCTCGTCCCCGTCGCGTGGGCGACGCAGCACGGACAGCGCATCACCGACCAGCTCGCCGTGTGGAACTTCGAGCCCAGCGAGGAAATCGCGGGGTACGTGCAACGGTCGTCGATGACCGAGCAGGGCGAGTTCCTCTTCTACGCGACCCATCCCGAGGTGAACGACCAGGAGGAGTTCGACTCGATCTGCTCGAGCGACGAAGAGGGCGTCGGCACGCTCGGCTGCTACCTTCCGGCGTCGAGCGCGATCCACCTCTACGACATCACCGACGAACGTCTCGACGGCATGGAGGAGGTCATCGCGGCCCACGAGATGTTGCACGCCGCGTGGGCCCGCATGGGCGACGCCGAACTCGCGGCCATCTCCCCCCTGCTCGAGGCCCAGGCCGTCGCGATGGAGGGCGACCCCGCCTTCGTCGAGCGCATGGAGTTCTACGCGCGCAGCGAGCCAGGCGAACGCCTGAACGAGCTGCACTCCATCCTCGGCACCGAGGTCGCCCAACTCGACCCGAGGCTCGAGAAGCACTATGCCGACCTGTTCCACGACCGCCAGCTGCTCGTGGGTCTATTCACCGTGTCGAATCAGGTCTTCGTCGACCTCGAGAACCGTGCCGAAGCCCTCGTCGCCGAACTCGAAGCCCTCGCCGCGGGGATCGAGGCCGACTACGCCTCGTACACGGCGGGGTTCGACCGGCTCGACTCCGACGTCGCGACCTTCAACGTGCGTGCCGACAGCGGCGATTTTTCGTCCCAGGCGCAGTTCACCCGCGAGCGCAACGCACTGCTGCAGCGCCAGCAGGATCTCGACGCGCTGTACGCCTCGATCTCCGCGCGCGACGCGAGCTACCAGACCAAACTCGCCGAACTCGACGGTTTGAACGCCGACGTCGACGACCTCAACAGCAGCATCAACATCGCGCCCCGCAGCGGCGACGGTCTGTAGAGTCGCCCGGTCGGACTCGACCCGGCACCACGGCGAACGTAGGGTGAAGGGCATGTCAGAGTCATCCGCACACGCCGCATCGTCGACCGCCGCGTCGAAAACTCCCGCCACCTCGACGGGGAGGTCGGTGCTCGCGCTCGTGCTGTTCCTCGCGATCTCGTTCGCGGTGGCCGCGCTCGGCTCGACGGCTACCGCCGGAAACGTCGAAGGGTGGTATGCCGACGCGGAGAAGGCACCGTGGAACCCGCCGAGCTGGGTGTTCGGACCGGCCTGGACGCTGCTCTACACGCTGATGAGCGTCGCCGCCTGGCTCGTCTGGCGGCAGCGCGACCGCGTCTCGGTGCGCCCGGCGCTGACCCTCTACATCGTGCAGCTCGTGCTGAATGCCCTGTGGACGCCCGTCTTCTTCGGCCTCTACCCGTCGCTCGGTGCACCGGCGCTGTGGATCGCCCTCGTGATCATCCTCGCCCTCGACGTGGCGGTGCTGCTCACCATGCTGTCGTTCTGGCGCGTCAGCAGGGTGGCCGCGTGGTTGCTCGTGCCCTACTGGGCGTGGGTGCTGTTCGCTACGACGCTCAACTGGGCACTGGCGGCGCTGAACAGCTAGCCGGTAGCCGGTAGCCGGTAGCCGGTAGCCGGTAGCGCAGTTAGCCGCCGGCGAACGCCCATTCGGGAAGAATCCCCCTCTCCAACACCATGCGCAGCACCTCCGCGAGGCTGTAGTCGGCATCGATGGCTTCGGACGCACACACGAATTCGTTCGCAACGCTGCTGCGCCCGAGAGCCCAATTGAGCCAGGCGAGCATGCACAGCAGGGGCGGACGGGCGCGGCGCGGCGCCAGCGCGGCGATGGTCTTGATCAGGGAGATCGCCGTCTCGACGCGGGCGGGATCCGGTCGCGGACCCCGGCCGAGCATCAGCCCGGCAGTGGGGAGCGCGTCGGCGGGAGCGCCCAGCGCGAACCGGTGCGCGTCGGCGAGCACACGCTCTCCCGTCTCGAGGTCGAAGGCCCACTGCAGCATAACGACGTCGCGGAGGGCGGGCGAACGCACGACGGCGATGACGAACGCGGCGGCCGCCGGCTCGATGCGGCCGGGGTCGATGCGCAGGATCGCTTCGAGGGTCGACGGAACGTCGCCCGGGCCTTGGGCGCGAGGCAGGCCGATGGCTCGCGCGACGCGCGGGTCGATCGGGCACCCGGGAGTACCGTCGACCAGCGCGGCGAACCGGAGTACGAGCTTCGCCACCCGCTCGCAGTCGATCGCGCCGACGTCGGGCAACGCCGCCCAGCCCGCGACGTCGCCGAGCGGACGGAGGGCGTCGGCGGAGAGCCCGTCGAGAACGCCCGACCGCTCGATAGCGGCGAGCGGCCGGCCCTCGGCGGGACACCGGTCGTCGAGGTACGAGCCCCAGCCGTCCGACGCGACGCACAGCGCGTCGCGGACCGTAAAACCGGAGAACTCGAGGCGGGCCGCGACGGCCGCGACGAAGTGCTCACGGGGTGGACCGGAGCCGCCGAAGCCCTCGTCTGTGAACACGACCGGTACGACGGCGTCGACGCCCTGCAGTTTGCTCAGGGTGCCGACGAGCGTTGTGGCCACCCGTTTGTGGAGGCGCCGCCCCGCGTCATCCGACCCGGCGGGCCCCGGAAGGTCGAACCCAGGAAGGTCGAACCGCGGAAGGTCGAACCGCAAGGCGCCGCAGGTGCGCCTCCCGCGGAAAGCGACGAAGACGATGCTGTTTCGGGGCTCGAACCCGACCAGATGGGGCACGACGGCGAGGAAGTCCGCGGCGTTGGCGGCGGTAACTGTAGGCATGCCGCCAGTCTCGGCGTCGGGCGGGCCGGGGTGCCGGGCGCGAGGCGATCTGTGCAGAACCCGAGGCTGTGCATAAGCTGGCTCGCATGTCACTCGCGGTCAGGTACTCGCAATTCGGATCCCCCGACGTCCTGCGCGTCGTCGACGTCGACGAGCCGCACGCCGGCGAGGGGCAGGTGCGGGTGGCCGTCCGCGCCGCGGGACTCAACGCCTACGACTACAAGGTGCGTCGAGGCGGATACGTGGCCGAGCACGCCCTGCCGAGCGGCCAAGGAGCGGAATTCGCCGGCGTGGTCGACGAAGTCGGCGACGGCGTGGACGACGTCTCCTCCGGGGACGAGGTGCTCGGCTACACGTCCTTCGCGGCGCAAGCCGAGTACGTGGTGGTCCGCGCCGCCAACGTCGCGCCCAAACCCGCCGGGCTCGACTGGGCGGTCGCTGCCGGCATCGGTCTCGTGGGAAACGCGGCGCGCCGCTCGACCGACTCGCTCGCGCTCACCGCCGACGACACCGTCATCGTCACGGCGGCCGCCGGCGGGGTCGGGCTGCTCGCCACGCAATTCGCCCGCGCGACGGGCGCCACGGTCATCGGCACAGCGAGCGAACCCAACCATGACCTCCTGCGCTCGCTCGGCGCCATCCCGGTCGCCTACGGCGACGGTGAGCTGGAGCGGCTGCGCGCCGCCGCACCGCACGGATACACGGCGATGCTCGACAACTCGGGCCCCGCGTCGGTGCGCATCGGCCTCGAATTGGGCATCGCGCCCTCCCGCATCAACTCGATCGTCGACTTCGACACTCCCGGCATCGGCAACGTCGGCGGCGGCCGCAAGAGCCGCGCCGAGCTCGTGGAGCTCGCGCGCCAGACCGTCACCGGGGAACTGGTGTTCCCGATCCTCGCCACCTTCCCGCTCGCGCGGGTCGCCGACGCCTACCGGCGCTTCGAAGAACGCAGCGGACCGGGCAAGATCGTGCTCACAGTGCCGTAGCTACGCGAGCGACGCCGGGTCGAAGATCTCCGAGATCTCGGCGACCTCTTCGGGACTCGGGGCCCACGCGACGGCGGCATCCGCATTCTGTTCGATCTGATCGGGTCTCGTCGCCCCCGCGATCACGCTGGTCAGGCCCGGCTGGGCGAGCAGCCAGGCGAAGGTGGCCTCGAGCATGCTGACGCCGCGGGCCGCGCAGAACGCCTCGTAGCGCTCGATGGTGTCCCACGGTGCGTCGGTCAGCAGATGCGAACGGATGCGCATGATGCGACTGTCTGCCGGGCCGCCCTCGCGCGAGAACTTGCCCGTGAACAGCCCGTTGTAGAGCGGGAAGAACGGCAGGAACCCGAGCCCGTACGCGTTGACGGCGGGCAGCACCTCCGCCTCGGCGTCGCGCACGAGCAGGCTGTACTCGTTCTGCGCCGACACGAACTTCGGATGCGAACCGAGGGCCGCCGTGTACTCGGCGTCGGCGATCTGCCAACCCGCGAGGTTCGAGTGGCCGATATAGCGCACCTTGCCCTCGGTGATGAGGTCGTCGAGTGCGCTCAGCGTCTCGCCGATGGGAGTGAGCGGGTCGGGCGTGTGCAGCTGATAGAGGTCGATCCAGTCGGTCTGCAGCCTGCGTAGCGAGGCCTCGACGGCGAGACGGATGTACCGGCGCGAGCCGCGCGCACCCCAGTCGGGCCCGTTCGCCCCCGCCATGTCCATTCCGAACTTCGTCGCGAGCACGATGTGGTTCCGGCGGGCGCCGAGGGAGTTGCCCATCAGCGTCTCGCTCAGGCCGCGCTCGGCGCCGTAGATGTCCGCGGTGTCGAACAGGGTGACGCCCGCGTCGATCGCGGCGTGGATGACGGCGTCGGTGCCGGCCTGCGTCTCGGTGGGCGTATCGGCCCGGCCGAAGTTGTTGCAGCCCAAACCGATGGTCGAGACGCGGAGTCCGCTCGCGCCGAGGTTGCGATACTCGATGGTAGCCATGCGATCATGCTAGACCGGGGCGTCCTGTCCTCCCCAGGCCGGTGAGGTCGCGGAGGTTTCGCCATGTCCGAAAAGTGCCGGATCGGTCTTGTCGGCTGGCGTTACAGTCGACCCATGACCATTCGATCCGTCACCTTCACCGCCCCGCCGTTTCTCGTGCGCGTCGACAGCCCGATCGGCCGGCTCGAGCTCACCAGCGACGGCCAAGCGGTAACGTCTCTCAGCATCGAGCGGGCGGGCTCCCTGCCGCTCGAAGAGTTCCCCGAGAACAGCACCGCCGTTCTCGAGACCGCTAAGACGCAGCTCACCGAATACTTCGCCGGCACCCGTCACGACTTCGATGTGCCGGTGTCGCTCGCGGGCACCGAGTTCCAGAAGGCCGTGTGGAACGAGCTGGCGACGCTCGGCTGGGGCGAGGTCGCCTCCTACGGCAGCATCGGCGCGGCCACCGGCAGGGCGACCGCGGGGCGGGCCGTCGGGGGTGCCGTGGGCGCCAACCCGATCCCGATCATCGTGCCCTGCCACCGCATCCTCGCCGGCAACGGAAAGATCACCGGCTACAGCGGCGGCAACGGCATCCCCACCAAGGCGTGGCTGCTCGACCACGAGGGCATAGTTCACCGCACGGTGCTCACGACGGCGACCCCCGCGGCAAAGCAGCTCGGCGTTCCCGCGTGAGCGAGACGGCGACGGTGCGGCCACGCCCGAGCCTCGTCGTCGGCGAAGACGGGGTGCGGCGGTGTTCCTGGGCCGGCTCAGACGCCGAGTATCAGCGCTACCACGACACCGAGTGGGGCTTCCCGTTGCACGGCGACCGTCCGCTCTTCGAGAAGCTCAGCCTCGAGGGATTCCAGGCCGGCCTGTCGTGGATCACGATCCTGCGCCGGCGCGAGAACTTCCGGGCCGCCTTCCACGGCTTCGATCCCTCCCGTGTCGCGGCGATGACGCCAGACGATGTCGATGCTCTGATGCAGAACGCCGCGATCATCCGCAATCGCGCGAAGATCGAGGCGACGATCGCGAACGCCGGGCTCACGCTCGAACTGACCCGTGATTCACCGGGCGCACTCGACGAACTGCTGTGGGGCTTCGCTCCCCCGGCGCGTCCGCACGCACCGGCGTCGTTCGCCGAGATCCCGGCGATCACGCCCGAGTCGACGGCGGCGAGCAAGGCGCTGCGGGCGCTGGGGTTCCGCTTTGTGGGCCCGACCACGCTCTACGCGCTGATGCAGTCGAGCGGCATGGTCGACGATCACGTCGCGGGGTGTTTCCGGGCGACGGCGTAGGGCGTTCGCGGCGACAGGACAGGTGGCGCGGGCCGGTGGCCGGACCGGTGGCGCGGGCTAGTCCCGAGTGGGCGGCGCGGGTGGTTCCTGTGGGGCAGACATCGGCCAAGCGGTGGGCGACCCGGCGGGCATAACGCCCGGAGTCGCGTAGACGTGCGCGCCGTGTCCCTCGAGGGGTGCGCCCAAGCCCGCCGCCGCGATCAGTTCGGGGCGGTACTCGGCGCGCCCGAAGCCCAGGATGCTCAGCCACACCCACGGCAGCAGGATGCCCAACGCGACGAAGCCCGACTCCTTGCCGAACGCCCTGCCCGTGCGGTGCATGCCGAGGTAGAGGAAGACCGAGGTCACCACCCCGCCGTACGGCACCAGCGACGCCCACACCCAGTGTCCGCTCTGGCCGCCGAGACGCAGCCACGTGTAGGTGGAATAGAACGGCACCCAGGCCTTCCACGGTGCGATTCCGGTCTTGCGGAACACCGCCGAAAGCGGGATCGCGACCAGTAGGTAGTTCACGACCAGGATTGCCGCCACGAGGGCGAGCGCGATCCCCCAGACCAGCAAGAGCGACGCGAAAGCCTGCTCGTCGCTCGTGTAGCTGTCGTACGGATCCATCCTGATTCCCCCGGGGTCGTGCGTGCCTGTGCGCCCGCTCACTCTATCGCCAGCTGTACGGACGACTCAGACGGTCAGTTCGAGTTCACCCGGTTTGCCGCGATCGAGGCGGACGCCACTCGTCGCCGCCCACTCCAGCAGGGATTCGACGCTCTCGTGATCGCGACCCGCCTGGGCGAGCTGCCGCACGAAAACGCCCTTGCCCTTCTTGTTGAAGTGCGTCAGCGCCTTCTTCTGGCCGGTGGCCGTCTGCGTCACGACGCGTAGGTAGTGTGCGTCGTCGTGCCCCGGCAGCGGGCCGAGAGCGGCGTACGACTCCGACCGCAGGTCGAGGATGACACCGGGCGTGGCCGCGAGCACCTCCGCGTTCGCCGCCCGCCAGAGTTTCTTGAGCGGCAGGCCGGGCAGCCTGGAGTCGTGCGACAGGCGGTAGGCGGGGATCTCGTCGCCTGCGCCAAGCAGGCCGAACAGAGCCGAGTTCACCACGACGTGCCGCACCACCCACGCGCGCTGTTCCGCGGTCAGGCTCACGGTGTCGATGCCGTCGTAGAGCACGCCGGTGTAGCGGTCGATAGCCGGCATCACCGGCGACGACTCGAGAGCGTTATTGCGTTCGATCTCGAACCCTTGGGTCGGCCCGAGACCGAGGGCGGCGGTCGAGGCGACGACGTCGCGGGACAGGGCCGTCAGCGCGGAGACGGCCGCACTCCGCTGGGCGGTGAGTTGCGGGTGCCGCAGCGCGGTGAGATCGAGGGAACGGCCGGCTTCGCCGCCGTCGCGCTTGGTCTCCGACGGCGGGAGCAGTACGAGCATTCGGTCCTAAGAAGTGGAGGGGCGCCCGAGAAACTCGAGGGCGCGTTCTACGAGCGCGTCGAGGGGTTCGACCGAATCGACGGTGAGCCGTTCGACGGCACCGCTCGACCCCGACCATTCGGCGTATTCGTCGAGACTCTGCTCGACGGCGAACCACGACGGGGACACGACGTGCGGCAGGTGACGCTCCCGCTCTTCGAGCCGCTTGCGGTGCAGCGCGAGGTCGGAGCAGACGACTTCGATGAACCGCAGCGTCTCGCCGGAGCGGGCAGCGAGATTGACCCACTGCTCGCGGGCGGGATCCACGGCGTTGACCGCGTCGATGATGGCACCGTGCCCGGCACGCATCACCGTCTCGGTGAGCGTTTCAGCGACGAGGTACGCGGCCAACCCAGTCGGCTGGTCTGCGTCGATCCCGGCCCGCAGAATCGCGGACTCGATGGGATCGACCGACACTACCGGCTTGAGCAGCCGCGCACCGATCGCTTCGGCGATGGCCGTTTTTCCGGTTCCCGGAAGCCCGGCCATCGCGATGAGCACCGGCGTTAGACCAGCTCGGCGTTGCGCGCGACGATCGTCACGGTGTTGTGCTCGACGGAGAGGAAACCGTCGGCGGCACTCGCCGTCACCACGTCTCCCTCGAGAGTCGTGACGCGCACCTCACCGGCGGCGAGGATCGCCAAGAGCGGTTCGTGACCGGGCAGGATGCCGATCTCGCCCTCGGTGGTCCGCGCCACGATCTGCTTCGCCGCTCCGGACCACACCTCGTTGTCCGCCGAGACGACGCTGACCTTGAGTTCGGCCATGACTAGCCGTTCTCCTTCTGGATCTTCGCCCACTGCTCTTCGACGTCGTTGATGCCACCGACGTTGAAGAAGGCCTGCTCGGCCACGTGGTCGAACTCGCCCTTGGTGATCGCGTCGAACGACTCGATCGTGTCCTTGAGCGGAACCGTCGAACCCTCTACACCGGTGAACTTCTTCGCCATGTAGGTGTTCTGCGACAGGAACTGCTGGATACGGCGTGCGCGCGACACTGTGATCTTGTCTTCTTCAGAGAGCTCGTCGACACCGAGGATCGCGATGATCTCCTGGAGTTCCTTGTTCTTCTGGAGGATCGCCTTCACGGCGGTCGCGACGCGGTAGTGGTCGGCACCCAGGTAGCGGGGGTCGAGGATGCGGCTGGTCGAGGTCAGCGGGTCGACGGCCGGGTAGAGGCCCTTCGACGCGATCTCACGGCTGAGCTCGGTCGTCGCGTCGAGGTGGGCGAACGTCGTAGCCGGCGCGGGGTCGGTGTAGTCGTCGGCGGGCACGTAGATGGCCTGCAGCGAGGTGATCGAGCGGCCACGCGTCGAGGTGATGCGCTCCTGGAGCACACCCATCTCGTCGGCGAGGTTCGGCTGGTAACCCACGGCGGACGGCATGCGGCCGAGAAGCGTCGAAACCTCGGAACCTGCCTGCGTGAAGCGGAAGATGTTGTCGATGAAGAGCAGCACGTCCTGGTTCTTCACGTCGCGGAAGTACTCCGCCATCGTGAGCGCCGACAGGGCCACGCGGAGACGCGTTCCCGGCGGCTCATCCATCTGGCCGAAGACCAACGCGGTCTTGTCGAAGACGCCGGCCTCTTCCATCTCTGCGATGAGGTCGTTGCCCTCACGGGTGCGCTCACCGACACCGGCGAACACGGACACTCCACCGTGGTCCTGCGCAACGCGCTGGATCATCTCCTGGATCAGAACCGTCTTGCCGACACCGGCTCCACCGAAGAGGCCGATCTTTCCGCCGAGAACGTACGGCGTGAGAAGGTCGATGACCTTGATGCCGGTCTCGAACAGTTCGGTCTTCGACTCGAGCTGGTCGAATGCCGGGGGCTTGCGGTGGATGGGCCAGCGCTCGGTGATCTCGATCGGCTCGCCACCCTCGTTGTTGAGGATGTCGCCGATGACGTTGAAGACCTTGCCCTTGGTGATGTCACCAACGGGAACGGTGATCGGCGATCCGGAGTCGCGAACTTCCTGGCCGCGGACGAGTCCGTCGGTCGGGTTGAGCGCGATGGCGCGGACGAGGTCGTCACCGAGGTGCTGTGCGACCTCGAGCGTGATCTCGTTCGACTCGTCTCCGACGGTGATCGTCGTCTTGAGGGCGTTGTAGATGCCGGGAATCGAGTCGTGCGGGAACTCGATGTCGACGACGGGGCCGGTTACGCGGGCGATGCGGCCGACGCCGGTGGGCGTGGCCACATCCGGCGTGGCGGCGGGGGCTGAGGTAGTCATGGCTTCCCTATTCTCCTGAGGTTCTATTTCGCCGAGCTGAGGGCGTCTGCGCCGCCAACGATCTCGGAAATCTGTTGGGTGATCTCGGACTGGCGAGCGTTGTTCGACAGTCGGGTGTAGTCCTTGATGAGCTTGTCGGCGTTGTCGCTTGCCGACTTCATCGCGCGCTGACGGGCAGCGTGCTCAGACGCAGCCGACTGCAACATTGCGTTGAAGATGCGGCTCTCGATGTAGACGGGAAGAAGAGCGTCGAGCACATCGCTGACCTCCGGCTCGAACTCGTAGAGCGGCAGGACGTCGCTCGGCTCGGGGCTCTCGACGCCTTCGACGACCTCGAGAGGTAGAAGACGGACGACCTCGGGAACCTGGGTCACCACGCTCACGAAACGGTTGAAGACGATGTGGATCTCGTCCACGCCGCCCTCGCTCGCGGGCTGAACGAACTTGGCCACGAGGGCCTCGCCGATCGACTGCGCCGTTTCGAACTCCGGGCGCTCGGTCGACCCGGTCCACTGCTGCTCGGACGCGCGCTTGCGGAACGCGAAGTTCGCGATCGCCTTGCGGCCGACCAGGTAGTAGACGACCTCGCGGCCCTGGCTCTGCAGCAGGGCAGCGAGCTCGCCGGCTTCCTTCAGCACGCTGGAGCTGAAGGCTCCAGCGAGACCGCGGTCGGAGGAGAAGATGACGATCGCGGCGCGCTCGATTTTCTCCGGTTCCGTGGTGAGGATGTGGTCGACGTTGGAGAACGTGGCGACAGCCGACACGGCGCGCGTCACAGCGCGTGAATACGGCCCGGATGCTGCAACCCGCTGCTGCGCCTTTTGGATGCGCGAAGCGGAGATGAGCTCCATGGCCCGAGTGATCTTCTTGGTCGTCTGGGCAGACTTGATCTTCTGCCGGTAGACCCGAAGTTGCGCTCCCATGTCTTTATTCCTTTGGTTTCAGTCGTCGATCGAAGTAGAAGCGCTTAGCGCTTCTGCTTGACGATCTTTTCCTGGTTGACGTCTTCCTTGGCGAGCTCGTCGAACTTCTCTGAGCCGACCGATAGCAGGGGCTTGCCTTCTCCGGTCTGGAACTCGAGCTTGAACTTGTCGACTCCCTCGTTGAGGGCGGTGACGATGTCGTCGCTCAGGACGTTGGTGTCGCGCAGCTTGCTGAGCACCTCGGTGTTGCGACCGAGGTAGTCGAGCAGTTCGCGCTCGAAGCGCAGGACGTCTTCGATCGGGACCTCGTCGAGCTTGCCGTTCGTTCCGGCCCAGATCGATACGACCTGGTCTTCGACGGGGTACGGCGAGTACTGCGGCTGGCGCAGCAGCTCGGTGAGGCGGGCACCGCGGGCCAGCTGGCGACGGCTCGCGGGGTCGAGGTCGGATGCGAACATCGCGAATGCCTCGAGCGAACGGTACTGGGCCAGCTCGAGCTTGAGCGTTCCCGAGACCTTCTTGATCGACTTGACCTGGGCGTCGCCACCGACTCGCGACACCGAGATTCCGACGTCGACCGCGGGACGCTGGTTGGCGTTGAAGAGGTCGGACTGCAGGAAGATCTGGCCGTCGGTGATCGAGATCACGTTGGTCGGGATGTACGCCGAGACGTCGTTGGCCTTGGTCTCGATGAGCGGGAGACCCGTCATCGAGCCGGCGCCGAGCTCGTCGGACAGCTTGGCGCAACGCTCCAGCAGGCGCGAGTGCAGGTAGAACACGTCACCCGGGTAGGCCTCGCGTCCCGGCGGACGGCGCAGCAGCAGCGACACGGCGCGGTAGGCCTCGGCCTGCTTCGACAGGTCGTCGAACACGATGAGCACGTGCTTGCCGGCGTACATCCAGTGCTGGCCGATGGCCGAACCGGTGTACGGGGCGAGGTACTTGAAGCCGGCGGGGTCGGAGGCGGGAGCGGCGACGATGGTCGTGTACTCCATGGCTCCGGCGTCCTCGAGCGCGCCCTTGATGGCGGCGATCGTGGAGCCCTTCTGGCCGATGGCGACGTAGATGCAGCGAACCTGCTTGTTGACGTCGCCCGACTCCCAGTTGGCCTTCTGGTTGATGATCGTGTCGATCGCGATGGCCGACTTGCCGGTCTGGCGGTCGCCGATGATGAGCTGGCGCTGGCCACGGCCGATCGGGATCATGGCGTCGATCGCCTTGATGCCGGTCTGCATCGGCTCGTGCACGCTCTTGCGGTGCATTACGCCGGGGGCCTGGAGTTCGAGAGCACGACGGCCCTCGGAAGCGATCTCGCCGAGGCCGTCGATGGGGGCGCCGAGGGTGTCCACGACGCGACCGAGGTAGGCGTCGCCCACGGGGACGGAGAGGACCTCACCGGTGCGGGTGACCTCCATGCCTTCGACGATGTCGATGAACTCGCCGAGCACAACGACGCCGATCTCGTTCTCGTCGAGGTTCTGGGCGAGGCCCAGAACGCCGTTCGAGAACTTGATGAGCTCGTTCGCCATAACGCCGGGGAGTCCCTCGACGTGGGCGATGCCGTCGGCCGCGTCGATGACGTAGCCGACCTCGGTGGTCGCCGAGGCGCCGGGCTCGTAGGCCTTGACGAAGTCTTTCAGCGCGTCGCGGATCTCATCCGGGCTGATTGTTAGTTCTGCCATCTTCTTTTTCCTCTTCTGGTGGAAAGTCTGTGCAGCCGCCGCTAGGCGAGCTGGAGCCTGAGTTCGTTGAGCCTGGATGCGACGCTGCCGTCGATGATCTCGTCACCCAGCTGCACGCGAACCCCGCCGACGAGCGTCGGGTCGATCACGTGGTTGATGCGCAGTCCGCGTCCGTAGCTTGCCGAGAGGGCGGCCGTGAGTCGCGTGAGCTGCTCAGGCGTGATCGCCGCTGCCGTCGTGACGGTGGCGACCGCGAGGTCGGCCTCGTCGGCGACGACCGTCGCGGCGAACTTGAGCAGCTCGGCGATGCGGCGGCCGCGAGGCTGCTGCACGAGCTGCGAGACAATCGCGACGGTCTGCTTGCTCGCCTTCGAGCCGAGAAGACGCTCGATGAGCGCCGCCTTCGCCTCGTCGGAACCGAGCTTGCTGCCGACGGCGAGTTCCAGCTCGGAGTCCGAGCCGACGGCCTCCCCGAAGGAGAACAGTTCTTCTCCGATGTTCGCCGACGGGTCGGACTTCGCGAGAACGCGAATGCCGATCTCTTCGACGCCCGCGAGCAGGTCGTCTTCTGTCGACCACGCGTTCGACACGATCACGGCGAGCAGCTCGCGAGCGGTCGGGTCGATCGATGCGAAGACCGCGTTCACGATCGACAGCTTGGCGGCGTTGTCACCAGACGGGTCAGCGAGAGCCGCACGCAGCTGGAAGGAGGTGCCGAGCACACGACCGGCGGCGAGCAGTTGTTCGCCCGTCGCCAGTGTCGCCTTGCCACCGAGTTCGGCGAGAGCCGAACGCGAGGTGGAGAGTGCTTCTCTCGTTGCCGAACCCATTACTTGTCTGCCTTGGCCTTCTCGGAGGCTTCCAGCTCGGCGAGGAACCGGTCGACGACGGCCGAGGCCTTCTTGTCGTCGCTCAGGCTCTCACCGATAACGCCGGAGGCGAGGTCGATAGCGAGCGAGCCGACCTCGGCACGCAGCGAGATGATGGCGCCCTGGCGCTCCGCCTCGATCTGGGCCTTGGCGCTGGCGGTGACGCGAGCTGCCTCGACGGTCGCCTGCTCTTTGAGCTCGTTGATGATCGCGGTGCCGTCGAGACGGGCCTGTTCGCGGATACGAGCGGCTTCGGCGCGAGCCTCGGCCAGCTGCTTCTTGTATTCCTCGAGAGCCGCGTCGGCTTCAGCCTGCGCGTTTTCGGCCTTCTTGATGCCGCCCTCGATGAGCTCGGCGCGGGCATCCAACGTCTTCCGCATTGCGGGGAGAACGATCTTCCAGAACAGGAAGAGGATGATCACGAAAGGAACGATCGACCAGACGATGTCGTAGATCTCGGGGATCAACGGGTTTTTCTGCTCGACCTCCTCGGTCGCCGCAGTTATGAATGCGTTAAGCATTTGGGTCCCTAGCAGGATCGGTTACTGGAAGATGAAGTACGTGGCGATACCGATGAAGGCGAGCGCCTCGGTGAAGGCGATACCGATGTACATGAGCACCGTGAGGCGACCCTGGAGTTCGGGCTGGCGGGCGACCGACTCGATCGTCTTTCCGACGACGATGCCTACACCGATTGCCGGGCCGATGGCTGCGAGGCCGTAACCGACGGTTGCGATGTTTCCGTTGAGCTCAGCGACGATGGATGTTGCGTCCACGTTGTGGTTCCTTCCGTGATGTCGACCCGGGCTTGTGCCCGAACCGTTAGTGCGTTGGTCTGAGGGGGGGGGGGGGTAAAAAACGCTTAGTGCTCGTCTGCCAGCGCGAGCTGGAGGTAGACGGCGGTGAGCAGGGTGAAGACGTATGCCTGCAGCACGGCGACGAGGATCTCGAAGAACGTGAAGACGATGCCGAAGGCGAGGGTGCCGATTCCGAACAGTCCGAAGAAGCCGGTGTTTCCGTCGCCGAAGAAGAAGAAGTGCGTGGCGGCGAAGAACAGGACGAGCAGCAGGTGGCCGACGATCATGTTCATCAGCAGTCGCAGCGTGAGCGTGATCGGGCGGAGGATGAACGTCGAGAAGAACTCGATCGGCGTGACGATGAGGTAGAGCCCCTTCGGGACTCCGGGCGGGAAGAGCGAGTTCTTGAAGAAGTTGCCCGGGTGCTTCTTGACGCCGGCGTAGATGAACGTGACGTAGGCCACGAGCGCGAGCACGAGAGGCACACCGATCACCGAGGTGCCGGCGATATTCAGCAGCGGGATGATGCCCGTGAAGTTCATCACGATCACCATAAAGAAGATGGTCGTCAGGATCGGCAGGAAGCGGGCGCCGTCTTTTTTGCCCAGCAGGTCTTCTGCGATGTTGACGCGCACGAGGTCGAGACCCATCTCGACCGCACCCTGGAAGCGACCCGGGATGAGCTTCATGCGGCGGGTGCCGAGCCAGAAGATCAGCACGATCGCGATGACCGCGAGGAACCGGATCAGCACGATGCGGTTCATCTCGAACGGGGTGTCGGCGAAGAAGATCGCGTCGGGGAAGAACTCGTTGATCGATGGGGCGTGGAATGCCCCTTCACCGTGCTCGTCGTCAGCGGCGAAGGGAAGTAGCGGGGTCAAAGCGAGATGCAACAGCGCTAACTCCAGAATCGGGGACGTGCAAAACACGGCGATGGAAGGTGGGGGTTTTGTACTTAGGAAACCCTATCAATAGAACGCGGTCGAAACGAATCCGAGGGCGTTCTCTATTACTAGGGGCGAATTACGCGTTCTCACCCTCGGACGAGGGTCCGGCGCCGGGCAGTTCTACGTCGACGTAGGGCTGCCTTGAGCGGGCGATGACCACCACGTCGACCACCAGACTGCCGACGACACCCACGATCACCGTGAGGAGCAGCACGACGTTGTTGATCCACAGCTGGTCCTTGAGCACGAAGAGCAGAACGAGGAAGACAGCGAACTTGAGAAGCCAGCCGCCGAGCACCGTGATGAAGAAGAGCGGGTTCAGGAAGTCGGAATTCGCGATGCGGTTGGCGAGCAGGATGCTGCCTGCCGTGACCCCGAGGAAGACGAACGCCATCGCCGCGCCGATGAGCGCGCTCACGAGGCCGACGCTTCCGTCGACGAGGAAGCCGATGATCGAGCCGATCACCGCGATCGCGATGGCCAGCAGGCCACCGAACAGGATCGTGTTTTTCAGAATCGGCATTGCGCTATTCACAGCGGGAGCCCTTTCGTCTCTGAGGCGGCTTCTGCTTCGCGTCGGAACGGTGTGCGCCTGCGTAGCGGACCGAGAGTGAGGAATGTGCAGACCACGAAGCCCACACCGATGAAGATCGTCGATCCGTACCAGGGCACGAACATGAACGACAGGCAGCCGACGGCCACGACCGCGGTCCAGCTGTAGAACAGCAGTACCGACTGCAGGTGCGAGTGGCCTATGTCCATGAGGCGGTGGTGCAAGTGCTTGCGGTCGGCGGTGAAGGGCGACTTTCCGGCGAGCAGGCGACGGACGATCGCGAGCGCGAAGTCGAGCAGCGGCAGGGTGAGAACGGCGGCGGGCAGCAGGATCGGGATGAAGGCCGGAAGCAACTGGCGTCCGCCCAGACTCCCGGGGTCGACATTGCCGGTGACCGAAATCGCCGAGGCCGCCATCAACAGGCCGACGAGCAGCGCGCCGGCGTCGCCCATGAACAGTTTGGCCGGGTGGAAGTTCAGCGGCAGGAACCCGATGCACGCGCCGATGAGCGCCGCGGTGATGAGCGACGCCAGGTTGAAGTACTCGGACTGGCTCGTGTTGACCGCGAGGATGTAGCTGTAGATGAAGAACACACCGTTGGCGATGAGCGCGACGCCGGCGACCAGGCCGTCGAGGCCGTCGATGAAGTTGATGGCGTTCATCACGAGGACGACCGCGAGGACGGTCAGCACCAGCGACATCGTGGGCGAGAGCACGGTGACTCCCCCGAAGATCGGCAGCGTGTAGATCTGGATGCCCGACCACGCGAGCACACCGCCGGCGATGATCTGTCCAGCGAGCTTCGTCATCCAGTCGAGATCCCAGACGTCATCGGCGACACCGATCAGCACGATGATGAGCGCGGCGAAAAACAGCCCCCACACCTTCAGCGGTTCCGAGAAGATGAGGGTCATGCTGGGCAGCTGGGAGGCGATCACCAACGCCACGACCATGCCGAAGAACATGGCGATGCCGCCGAGTCGCGGAGTCGGCCTGGTGTGCACGTCGCGCTCGCGCACCTTCGGGTACAGCCGGTAGCGGTGGCTCAGCTTGAGAATGAGAAAGGCGAGCACAAAGGTAATGAGGGCAGAGATCGCCGTGACCAGCACGTAGGAGATCATGCGCAGCGCTCCCCGACGATGTCGCGGATCGCCTCGTCCGAGATCACGCCGTTGCGCACGATGCGCAGCTTGCCGTCGGGCAGCAGCAGTCCGGTCGCGTCGACGATGGTCGACCCCGTGGCCGCCGACGCGTCGGGATAGTCGCTGCCGGCCTCACCGTCATCGAGATAGACCGAGACGCTGTCTCCGAGCATCCGCTGCGCCTCGTGCGCCGTCATCGCGGCCGGCTCCCCGGTGAGGTTGGCGCTCGAGACGGCGAGCGGCCCCGTCTCGGAGAGGATCTCGAGCACGACCCGGTTCGACGGCATGCGCAGGGCTACCGTGCCGTTGGTGTCGCCGAGGTCCCAGTTGAGCGACGATCGTGCGGGCAGAATGACGGTGAGTCCCCCGGGCCAGAAGGCGGCGACCAGGGCGCGCACCTCGTCGGGAACGGTCTCGGCAAGGGCATCGAGGGTGGGTATCCCCGGGATGAGCACGGGAGGCGGCGACTGGCGACCGCGGCCCTTGGCCTCGAGCAGCCGGGTGACGGCCTTGGGGTTGAACGCGTCGGCCGCGACCCCGTAGACGGTGTCGGTGGGCAGCACCACGAGCTCGCCCTTGCCGATGGCCGATCGAGCGAGCCGCATGCCGGTGAGCAGCTCTGTTTCAACCGAGCAATCGTAGAGGGAGGCCATGTCACGTTCATGATACCGGCAGCCGGTCGGTGATTCCTGACATCCGGAGTACCGTGGAGGCAACGTGGACCTCTACCTCTTTGACTTCGACAAGACCCTGTACGCCTATGACTTCCGAAAGCGCCTGCCCGAGCTCGCTCGCCTCGGCGGAGTGAGCCAGTACCACCTCGCCAGCACCTGGTGGGCGGCCGGCAACGAGCGCCGCGCCGAGTCGGGCGAGTGGCCGACTGCCGAGGAATACCTGGCCGAGTTCGCCCGCGTGACGGGTGCCGAGCTGACGCTCGAACAGTGGGCGGATGCGCGCAGCCTCGCGATGACCCGCATTGACGGCAGCGTCGCGGCCCTCCGTCGCGCGGCTTCGCTCGGTACGGCCTCGCTGCTGTCGAACAACCCGTCGGTGTTTCAGGCCGCCCTTCCGCTGATGGCTCCCGACGTGGCATCCGTTCTCGGCGACAATCTGCTCGTGAGCGCGGAACTCGGCGTTCGCAAGCCTCACGACGACATCTACTACCTCGCCATGCAGCGCTACGGCGCACGCCCGGAAAACACGTTCTTCACCGACGACTCGGCCGAGAACGTCGATGCCGCGGCCGAGCTGGGCATCTACACCCACCACTTCACGACTCCAGACCTGTTGGATGACGCGATCACCGCGTTCTCGAACCGCGTTCTCTCGGCTGGCAGACCGGCGTGACCCTGCTCTTCATCTTCGACATGGACGACGTGCTCTACGACTACGACTGGCGCGCCCGCATGGCGGGCATGACCCGCATGACGGGGCACTCGCTCGACGAGTTGCGACGACGCTGGTGGACGGCCGAGGGCGAATGGGCCGCCGAAGCGGGCGGGTATGCGACGGGGTCGGACTACCTCGCGGCCCTCGAGTTCGCGCTCGAGGCCCCCGTCGACGAGGCGGAATGGGTGCGCGTGCGCGGCGCGGCGATGACGGCGCGTCCGGAGGCCATCGACGCGGTGCGCCGGGCCGCCGAGCTCGGCACCGTCACGCTGCTCACCAACAACGGCTCGCTCACGGCCCGGCATCTGCCGACGCTCGCGCCGGAACTCGTGGAGGTATTCGGCGAGCACCTGCTGACGTCGAGCGACTACGGTGCCCGCAAACCCGACCCGCTGGTGCTCACACGGGTGCTCGCGGCATACGGGGCGGCGCCGGAGAGCGCGTTCTTCGCCGACGACATGCCGGAAAACGTGGCGGGTGCCGCGAGCGTCGGCATCACGGCGCACCTGTATTCGACCGCCGCCGCGATGCGGGTCGCGATCGAGGAGTTCGCCGCAGCGCGATAGCGCGGGGTTACGGGCGAAGCGCCGTCGTCGCGCGGTCGCGGCCGAGCAGGTCGGGGTGGCTGGCGACGGCGAGCCAGCCGTCGGCCCGCAGCAGAGCTGCGATCTCGGCGGCCTGCAGTTCGCCGTGCTCCATAACGAGCGTTCCCCCGCTGTGCAGCAGGCGCAGGCCGGTCGCGGAGACCTGGCGTACGACGTCGAGTCCGTCGTCGCCGCCGTAGAGCGCGATCTCGGGGTCGAACAGGCGCACCTCGGGGTCGCGCGGGATCGCCGCGCGCGGGATGTACGGCGGATTCGAGATGACGACGGAGACGGTGCCGTTCAGCTCGGGCAGGGCGACGGCGAGGTCGGTGAAAATCGGGGTGGCATTGGTGGCGCCGCTCTCGCGGAAGTTCTGCTTCGTCCAGACGAAGGCGAGCGGCGAGACCTCGACCCCGTAGACGCGCGCGTGCGGGACCTCGGTGGCCATGGCGAGCGCGATGGCGCCGCTCCCGGTGCCGAGGTCGACGCCGATGGGCCCCTCGACCGGCCCTTCGACAGGCTCAGGGACCGAAGCGGCGCGCAGGGCATCGATCGCGAACTGTACGACCTGCTCGGTCTCCGGCCGCGGCACGAAGACCCCCGGTCCGACCGCGAGGTTGAGCTGCCGGAAGGGGGCGCGTCCGGTGATGTGCTGCAGGGGTTCGCGAGCCGCGCGTCGCTCGACGAGTTCTGCGATGCGCGAGGCGTCCGCCTCGGCGAGCACGGCATCCGTAATCGCCTTCGACTGCACCTGCCCGCGGTTGAGGTCGAGCACGTGCCCGACGAGCAACTCCGCGTCGACGCGGGGGTTCGGCACGCCCGCCCGGGTCAACTGCGAGACGGCGCCCTCGAGCGCCGTCCGCACGGTTGAAGTCGATGTCATTCGGATGTCGATACGGTCGCCGAGCGACCTGCTCAATCTGCGTCGGTGCCGATGTCGGCGAGCTGCGATTCCTCGTCCGACGCGATGCACGACTGGATGACCGGCTCGAGGGCGCCGTTCATCACGGCGTCCAGGTTGTAGGCCTTGTAGCCGGTGCGGTGGTCGGCGATGCGGTTCTCGGGGAAGTTGTAGGTGCGGATGCGCTCGGAGCGGTCCATGGTGCGGATCTGGCTCTTGCGGAAGACCGACGCCTCGGCGTCCGCCTCCTCCTGGTAGCGCGCGAGGATGCGTGCGCGCAGAACGCGCATGCCGGCCTCACGGTTCTGCAGCTGCGACTTCTCGTTCTGCATCGCCACCACGATTCCGGTGGGAAGGTGGGTGATGCGTACGGCGGAGTCCGTCGTGTTGACCGACTGGCCGCCGGGGCCGCTCGAACGGTAGACGTCGATCTTGAGGTCGTTCTGGTTGATCTCGACCTCTTCGGGCTCGTCCACTTCGGGGAAGACGAGCACGCCCGCCGCCGAGGTGTGGATGCGTCCCTGGGACTCGGTCGCCGGCACCCGCTGAACGCGATGCACGCCGCCCTCGTACTTGAGGTGCGCCCAGACACCCTCGGCGGGGTCGGTGGAGGAACCCTTGATGGCGAGCTGCACGTCTTTGTAACCGCCCAGATCGCTCTGGGTCGACGTGATGATCTCCGTCTTCCACTTCTTCGACTCGGCGTAGTGCAGGTACATGCGCAGCAGGTCGGCAGCGAACAGCGCCGATTCGGCACCGCCCTCCCCCATCTTGATCTCCATGATGATGTCGCGGCCGTCGTTGGGGTCGCGCGGGATGAGCAGGCGCCGCAGCGTCTCCTCCGCGGTCGCCAGCGTCTCGGTCATCCCGGGGATCTCAGCGGCGAACGACTCGTCCTCCGCGGCCATCTCGGTCGCGGCCTCGAGGTCGTCGGTCAGCTGACGCCACTCGTGGTACGCGGCGACGATACGGCTGAGCTCCGCGTAGCGACGGTTGACCTTCTTGCTGCGTGCCGGATTCGAGTGCAGTTCCGGATCAGCCAGCTGTTCCTGAAGCGACTCGTGCTCGGCCAGCAGACTCTGTACTGACTCGAACACGATTAGTCTTCCTTGGAGCTCGACGCGCTCGGCAGCGACTTCTGGATCTGCATGAGGAACTCGACGTTCGACTGCGTTTCGCGAAGCTTGCCGAGAACGATCTCGAGCGCCTGCTGCTGGTCGAGGCCGGCGAGGGCGCGACGCAGCTTCCAGGTGACCTTGACCTCGTCGGAGCCGAGCAGCATCTCCTCGCGGCGGGTGCCGGAGGCGTTGATGTCGACGGCCGGGAAGATGCGCTTGTCGGCAAGCTGGCGCGAGAGACGCAGCTCCATGTTGCCGGTGCCCTTGAACTCCTCGAAGATGACCTCGTCCATCTTGCTGCCGGTCTCGACGAGAGCCGTCGCGATGATGGTGAGCGAGCCACCCTCTTCGATGTTGCGGGCGGCTCCGAAGAAGCGCTTCGGCGGGTACAGGGCGGCCGAGTCGACACCGCCGGAGAGGATGCGACCGGATGCCGGGGCGGTGAGGTTGTAGGCGCGTCCGAGCCGGGTGATCGAGTCGAGCAGCACAACGACGTCGTGGCCGAGCTCGACGAGACGCTTGGCGCGCTCGATGGCCAGCTCGGCGACCGTGGTGTGGTCTTCGGCGGGACGGTCGAACGTCGAGGCAATGACCTCGCCCTTGACCGTGCGCTGCATGTCTGTGACTTCTTCGGGACGCTCGTCGACCAGAACGACCATGAGGTGGACCTCGGGGTTGTTCTTCGCGATGGCGTTGGCGATCGCCTGGAGCACGAGGGTCTTGCCGGCCTTGGGCGGCGAGACGATGAGTCCGCGCTGGCCCTTGCCGATCGGGGCGACGAGGTCGATGATGCGGGTCGACAGTTTGGCCGACTCGGTCTCGAGGCGCAGACGCTCCTGCGGGTACAGCGGCGTGAGCTTTCCGAATTCGACGCGGTTCGCGGCTTCCTCGATCGACAGGCCGTTGATCGAGTCGATCTTCACGATCGCGTTGTACTTCTGGCGGCCCTGGCCCTGGTCGCCCTCGCGGGGCTGGCGGATCGAGCCGACGACGGCGTCACCCTTGCGCAGGTTGTACTTCTTGACCTGGCCGAGCGAGACGTAGACATCGTTGTTGCCCGGCAGGTAGCCGGACGTGCGCACGAATGCGTAGTTGTCGAGAACGTCGAGGATGCCGGCGACGGGGATGAGCACGTCGTCTTCGGTGATCTCGGGCTCGAAGTCGTCGCCGACCGGGCCGCGTCCGCGCTTGCGGTCGCGGTAACGGTTGCGTCCGCCGCGCTCCGACTCGTCGTCGAGGGGCAGGCGGTCGTCGCCCGCCGCACCGCGGCCGTTGTTGCGCTGCTGGCCGCCGTCGTTCTGGCGCTCGTTCTGCTGGCGGTCGTTCTGCTGACGCGGCTCGTTCTGCTGGCGATCGTTCTGCTGGCGGGCCTCGCCCTGCTGACGCGGTTCGCGGCCCTGGCGGGGTTCGCCCTGCTGCGCGTCGGCCTGGTCGCGGCCGCCCTGGTCGCCCTGCTCGCGTCCACCCTGCTGGCGGTCACCCTGCTCGCGGCTCGCCTGCTGGCGGTCGCGACGGTTGCGGTTGCGTCCGCGGCTGGAGCCGCCTTCGCGCGGCTCGTTCTGGTTCTGCTCGCCGTTCTCCTGGGCGTCGGCACCCTCGGTCTGGGCGTTGTTCTGGGCGTTGTTGCTCTGGCCGTTGTTGTTCTGGCCGTTCGAGTTCTGGGCCGGCGACTCGGCGACGGGCAGCTCGATGGAGTTGAGCGCCTCGGCCTTCTCGGCGTCGGTGGGCTTGCTCGACTGGGCGTCGGCTCCCGCGCGGCCGCCCTGGCGGCGCTGGCGCGGCTCGCGGGTCTGCGGTTCGCGCACGGCACGCTGTGCACGCTGGAGGGGCGGACGGTCGGCGTCGAGGCCGAGGTCCAGACCGGACTCGGCCTGGTTCACGTGGGCGCGAGCCGAACGGGGGCCCTCGTCGGTGATCTCGGCGACGGGGGTCGCCTCGACGATGCTCTCGGCGGCTGCGGTGGCCGACTCGGTCACGGCGATCGCGGCGGCGGCTGCCGCGGCGGCGATGGCCTCCGCGTCGGCCGTGGTGGCGCGACGCGAGACGCGCTTCTTGGCGACGGGCGTGGCGGCGACGGGCGCTTCGACGGGCGCGGCGGCGACGGGCGCTTCAGCGGGCTCGACGGCGGCGGGCGCATCGGTGGCGGGGGCGGCGGGGGCCGCATCCGACTTGTTCTGGATCTCGTTGATGGCGTTCACGAGTTCTCCCTTACGCAGCTTGGAGGCGCCGCTCAGACCCAGCTCGGCAGCGAGTGCCTGCAGTTCGGGGAGTCGGAGGGTGCTCAGGTTCGGGTTGGAGTCCGCGCTCGATGGGCGGACGTTGACATCAGTCACTAGGGGGGTTCCTTTCCCCGGCCGAGAATTCAGATACGCGGCGGAGAGGTGATCTTGTCGCCCCGTGTCTGTGCGGCTGCACAGGAATCTACTTGGGCGATGCGGGTGAGAGTGCACACCGGGCGGTGCCAGGACTGTCGAGCAGTCCTGTTGTTCCGAATGGTGCGGAGTAGCTGTGGCTAGGCCACTGCTTTTACCGGGTGCGAAATCACTGTAGCACCTTTGAAGTCCACGGCCAGCATGAGCGACTGCCACGGCGTTGCGGCGTTTTCGGTCACCAATTGCGCGGCGAGAAGCCGCTGCGCGGGGTCGCTGCAGAGCACGAGCAACGACGGACCGGCGCCGGAGACGACGGCAGCGAGGCCGTTCTTTCGTAGCACCTGGATGAGGCTGTCGGTCTCGGGCATGGCGCTCGCCCGATAGCTCTGGTGCAGCTTGTCTTCGGTGGCGGCGAGCAGCAGCTCGGGGCTCTGGATGAGCGCCGCGATGAGCAGGGCGGAGCGCGACACGTTGAAGATGGCGTCTTCGTGCGGCACCGACGACGGCTGCAGGCTGCGGGCCAGGGCGGTCGACATGGTGGACTCGGGAACGCAGACCAGCGGCGAGACGCCGCGGTGCACGATGAGCTTCTTGTGCTGCGGGCCCTCGGGCGTGACCCAGGCGATGGTGAGACCGCCGAAGAGGGCGGGGGCGACGTTGTCGGGGTGCCCCTCCATCTCGGTGGCGAGGCGCAGCAGGCCGACCGAGTCGATGTCGACGATGCCCTCGAGGAGACCCTTCGCCGCCATGATGCCCGAGACGATCGCGGCACCGGATGATCCGAGCCCACGCCCGTGCGGGATGACGTTGTGCGCCTCGAGGTGCAGGTTCGGCAATTCGAACCCGTACGAGGTGAAGGTGTGCGCGATCGCGGTGACGACGAGGTTGGACTCGTCGGTCGGCACGTCGCCCGCGCCGACACCGTGCACGTCGACGTAGACGCCCGGCTCGTCGCGCACGCTGACGTGCAGCTCGTCGTAGAGCGAGAGTGCGAGTCCGAGCGTGTCGAAGCCTGGGCCGAGGTTCGCCGTCGTCGCGGGCACCTTCACCGTGACCGAGCGACCGGCCAGGTCGGGCGCGGGCTGGAGGCTCATGCCTTGCTCAGTCCGAGCACCTCGGCGATGGCCGACGTGTCGACGGGCACGACCGTGGGCGTGATCTCGTCGCCGGTCGCGGTCTTCAGCGCCCACTGCGGGTCTTTGAGCCCGTGGCCGGTGACCGTCAGCACCACGGTGGAACCCTTCGGGATCTGGCCGGCGTCGGATCGCTCGAGCAGGCCGGCGACGCTGATCGCCGAAGCGGGTTCGACGAAGATGCCGACCTCGCCCGCGAGGATGCGGTAGGCCTCGAGGATCTTCTCGTCGTCGATCGCGCCGAAGTAGCCGTCGGTCGCTTCGCGCGCCGCGATGGCGAGCTCCCACGAGGCGGGGTTTCCGATGCGGATGGCGCTCGCGATGGTCTCGGGGTGCTTCACGACGTGGCCGAGCACGATGGGTGCGGAGCCCGCGGCCTGGAAGCCGAACATGCGCGGAAGCTTGGTGGTGGCGCCGCGCTCGAGCTCTTCGGTGTAGCCGCGCGAGTAGGCGGTGTAGTTGCCGGCGTTGCCGACGGGGAGGATGTGGATGTCGGGCGCGTCGCCGAGAACCTCGACGACCTCGTACGCCGCGGTCTTCTGGCCGTTGATGCGGTCGGGGTTCACCGAGTTCACGAGGTGCACGGGGTAGTTCGCCGAGAGGTCGCGCGCGATGTCGAGGCAGTCGTCGAAGTTGCCCTGGACCTGCAGCAGTTCGGCGTGGTGGGCGATGGCCTGGCTGAGCTTGCCCATCGCGATCTTGCCCTCGGGCACGAGCACGACGGCCTTGATGCCCGCGTGCGTCGCGTAGGCGGCGGCAGAGGCCGAGGTGTTGCCGGTCGAGGCGCAGATGACGGCTTTGGCGCCGTGCTCGACCGCCTTCGAGATGGCCATGGTCATGCCGCGGTCTTTGAACGACCCGGTGGGGTTCATGCCCTCGTACTTGACCCAGACGTTCGCGCCGGTGCGGGCGGACAGGGCGGGTGCCGCGATGAGCGGGGTGCCGCCCTCGCCGAGGGTGACGACGGGAGTCGCGTCGGAAATGTCGAGTCGGTCGCGGTATTCGTTAAGAACTCCGCGCCACTGCCGGCTCACGATGTTTGACACTTACAGGCCCTCAACTCTCAGAACGGAATCCACGGCACTCACGGCGTCGTTGCTGCCGAGCGCCGCGACTGTTGATGCGAGCGACGACTCGGTGGCTTCGTGGGTGACGATTACAAGGGTAGCGGTGGGCAGCGACCCGGTCGTACCGTCGCTTACCGATTGTGACACCGCTTCGACGGACACGCCGTGCTCGCTGAACAGGCTCGCGATCGTGGCCAGCACGCCCGGCTGGTCGACCACGGTGAGGGTGATCTGATAGCGGGTGCGCACGCTCGACATCGGCAGCACCTCGATGGTCGCGTGCGTCGACTCGGCGATGCCCGGTCCGCCGATGACGTGGCGCCGCGCCGCGGAGACGAGGTCGCCGAGCACGGCCGAGGCGGTCTCGAGGCCGCCGGCTCCCGCGCCGTAGAACATGAGGCTGCCCGCGGCCTCGGCCTGCACGAAGACGGCGTTGTTCGCGCCGTGGACGGCGGCGAGCGGATGCGCCGCGGGTATCAGGGCCGGGTGCACACGCGCGGACACTCCGTACTCCCCCGTCTCGGCGCCGTCGGCGTCGACGATAGCGATGCGCTCGCAGATGGCGAGCAGCTTCACGACAAAACCGGCCTTGCGGGCCGCGTCGACCTGCCCGGCGGTGACCTCGGTGATGCCCTCGCGGTGCACCGACTCGAGCGGGACGGTGGTGTGGAAGGCGAGGCTCGCGAGGATCGCCGCCTTCTGGGCCGCGTCGTAGCCGCCGATGTCGGCGGTCGGGTCGGCCTCGGCGTAGCCCAGCTCGGTGGCGACGGCGAGAGCGTTCTCGAGGGTGTCGCCGTTGACGTCCATGCGGTCGAGGATGAAGTTGGTCGTTCCGTTGACGATGCCGAGGATGCGCGTGACCCGGTCGCCGGCGAGGCTGTCGCGCAGCGGCCGGATGATGGGGATCGCGCCGCCGACGGCCGCCTCGTAGTAGAGCTGGGCGCCGACCTGCTCGGCCGCCTCGAACAGCTCGGGGCCGTGCGTGGCGAGCAGCGCCTTGTTGGCGGTGATGACGTCGGCGCCCGAGTTGATGGCCTGCAGGATGTAGGAGCGCGCCGGCTCGAGTCCGCCCATCAACTCGACCACGATGTCGGCGCCGAGGATCAGGCTCTCGGCGTCGGTCGTCAGCAGGTGCGCGGGGATGGCCGGGGTGCGCTCGGCGTCGAGGTCGCGCACGGCGACACCGACGAGCTCGAGGCCCGCACCCGAACGGTTGGCCAGTTCTTCGCCGTGCTCGAGGAGGAGGGCGGCCACCTGGGCACCCACGCTGCCGCCGCCCAGCAGGGCGACTCGGAGGTTGCGGTACTCGATCATTTGTTCTGGTCCTTAATAGACACGGGTTCTAGTCCGGCGTCGCGGCTGAGGAGATCGTCTTCGGTCTCGCCGCGGACGATGATGCGCGCCTCGCCGTCGCGCACGGCGACGACCGGCGGCCTGGCGAGGTAGTTGTAGTTGCTCGCCATCGCCCAGCCGTACGCGCCCGTGGCGGGGACGCCGACGAGGTCGCCGGGCCGCACGTCGCCGGGCAGGTAGTCGGCGTGTACGACGATGTCGCCGCTCTCGCAGTGCTTGCCGGCCAGGCGCACGAGAGCCGGCTCGCTCTCGGACGTGCGGTTGGCGATGCGCACCGAGTAGTCGGCCCCGTAGAGGGCTGGACGGATGTTGTCGCTCATGCCCCCGTCGACGGAGACGTACTTGCGGGTGTCCGTGCCCTCGACCAGCACGTCTTTGATCGTGCCGACGGTGTACAGCGTGGTGGTCGACGGGCCGATGATCGACCGCCCCGGCTCGATCGCGATCACGGGAACGGCCACGCCGAACTCGGCGGCCAGCTGCGCGACACTGTCGGCGAGGTTCGCCGCGAGGGTATCGATCGGCAACGCGACATCCGAGCCGTTGTATGCGATGCCGAAGCCGCCGCCCAGGTTGAGCTCGGGCACGGGACCGCCCGCGAGCAGTTCGACGTGCACGGCGAAGAGCCGGCGGGCCGCCTCGGCGAACCCGTCGCTCTCGAAGATCTGCGAGCCGATGTGCGAGTGCAGCCCGAGGAACTCGAGCGAGTCGTGCGAGCGGATGACGGCGACCGTCGCGGCGACGTCGGCGAGCGGGATGCCGAACTTCTGGTCCTCGCGGGCGGTGGCGAGGTACTCGTGCGTGTGGGCGTGCACTCCGCTGTTGACGCGCAGGCGGACCGGCTGCACGCGACCGTGGCGGGACGCGGCATCCGCGACCCTCTCTATTTCGATCAGGCTGTCGATGACGATGGTGCCGATGCCGACTCCCACCGCGCGGTCGATCTCGGCGAGGCTCTTGTTGTTCCCGTGCAGGCCCAGCCGTGCCGGGTCGGCGCCCGCCGCGAGGGCGACGGCCAGCTCGCCGCCGCTGCTGGCGTCGATGTTGAGGCCGTCGGCGATCATCCAGGCGACCACCTGGGTCGAGAGGAACGCCTTGCCGGCGTAGTAGACCTTCACGCGGGAACCGATGCGCCCGAATTCGCGATCGAAAGATTCGCGGATGCCACGGGCCCGCGTTCGTACGTCGGCCTCGTCGACCACGTAGACGGGTGTGCCGAAGCGGTCGGCGAGTTCGGTCGCGGCGACCCCGGCGATCACCAGTTCACCGTCGGCCGAGCGTTCGGCGTTCTGCGACCACACCGAGGCGTCGAGCGCGTTAGCGTCTGAGGGGAGCTCGAGCCACGACGGGGCGAGCGGATTTCTCATCACGGATGTACCTCACGGAATTTGCTGTTGAGTGAGGCGAGCGAACCCGGATTGGTCCCTGAAGCCGTTTTTATCCTATAGCGCTAGGCGGCGGGCGCTTCGCACGTGCCCTTCGAGCCGAGGCCGGAGAGACTCACGTCGTTGCCCGACGCGGTGATGACCAACTGCTCGCCCACCACAGCGGCGTCGGTGAGCGTGAGCGCGGCGGGCAACAGCTCCGCGGCGCAGAACCCGCTCGAGGTGAGCATGGGTCCCGCGAGCGACGCGAGCGGGCTGGCCATGACCGCCTCCACGGTGGTGGCGACCCCGGCCGCGGACACCGCGACGGGCGTGAACGCGACGGTACCGGCCGAGACGGATGGGACGAGCGCCACGTTGACCTGCTGGTCGGCGAGGATCGCCCCGATGCCGACGACTTCGCCCGCGATGGTCACGCCGTTCAGCGGCACGGAGCTGAGGTTGCCGGCATACCGCGAGAGGTTGTCGGAGTCGAGTTCGACGCGGGCGGTGAGGATGTCGACGGGTGCGCCCGGGTCGAGCGCGACCCCCTCGACGGTGAGCAGGAGGGTGCCGGTCGCTGCTCCGAAGGGCATACCGGGAATGCGCACGTCGACCGAGTCGATCGACCCGGTGATCGCCTGGAAGATCAACAGCCCATCACCCAGCTCGACGTCGACCTCCTGGCCCTCGGGAAGCTGGAGCGCACTCGTCACTCCCGAGCGCACCACGTCGGAGGCGATACCGCGCACGATCTTGTCACCCTCGATGAGGGCGAACGCCACGAGGCCGCCGACAACGGCGAGGGCGACGAGAAACCCGATCCAGCGCCACCGGGGTGGGATGCTCTTGGGAGCGTCGATCGATGTCCACTGGATCCCCGAGTCACCCGTCATGGTGTGAGCCTAACCGCAGGTCCCCTTGGTAGACAGGTCGGCCCCGCCCAGCGCCACGTTTTCGCCCGAGAACGAGAGCTCGAGCTCGTCGGTGCTGACGCTCACCCCGTCGAGGGTGATCGCCGCGGGCAGGTACTGGGCGACGCAGAAGGTCTGTGCGCCGAGGAAGCCGGAGGCGACGTTCGCGAGCGGGCCGGCCAACAGTTGGTCGACCGACACGACCGAGCCGTTCACGGTGACCGACTCCGGGGAGAACACGAGCTGGCCGTCTTGCGCCGTCGGTTCGATCGCGGCCGAGACGGGCACCGTGAGGAACAGCGCGCGGACGGTCGCCGACACGTCGATGACGCCGTCGCCGAGGGTGATCGAATCGAGCTGGATGCCACTGAGATAGTCGCGCAGGGAGGCCACGTCGTCCTCGTCGAGGGTCGCGGTCGCGGCTATCGTCTCGGCCGGCTGCGTCGTGTCGATCGGCACGCCCGTCGCGGCGAGGGTGATGTCGCCGGTCAGGTCGCCGAGGGGTACGTCGTCGATCGCGACATCCACCCCGTCCACCGTTCCCGAAGCCGCCTGCAGCAAGAGCGATCCGCCGCCGAGATCGATGTCGGTGGGGTGATCGGCGTCGAGCTCGAACGCCGTGACCAGTTCGTCGTGGATGCGTTCGGTGGCGTAGGCGCGCGCGGCGGCCTCGCCCACGAACAGGCCGACGACGATCAGAACAAGGAGCACGCCGCCCGCGATCGCCCAGCCGATCCAGCGACGGCGGACCTTCGGTGCGGCGGGGAGGACGGGGGCGGCGGTCATGGCTACATGCGCTCCGGGGCGCTCACGCCGAGCAGGGCCAACGCGTTGCGCAGCACGATTCCGGTGGCGTCGTTGAGCCAGAGCCGCGTGCGGTGCACGTCGCTCACCTCTTCGTCGCCGAGCGGGGTGACGCGGCAGTTGTCGTACCAGCGGTGGTAGGTGCCGGCGAGTTCCTCGGCATAGCGGGCGACGCGGTGCGGTTCGCGCAGCTCTGCCGCCTGCCGCACGATGCGCGGGAACTCGGCGAGCGTGCCGAGCAGGATGCTCTCGGTCTCGTGGGTGAGCAGGCCCGCGTCGAAGACCTCGCGGCCCACTCCGGAGTCGGCGGCGTTGCGCGCCACGGCGCCCGTGCGCGCGTGGGCGTACTGCACGTAGAACACGGGGTTGTCGTTGGTGCGCCTGGTGAGCAGGTCGAGGTCGATGTCGACCTCGGTGTCTATCGACGAACGGACGAGCGAGTACCGCGCGGCGTCGACCCCGACGGCCTCGACGAGGTCCTCCATGGTCACGACCGTGCCGGCGCGCTTGCTCATCCGCAGCGGCTCGCCGTCGCGCACGAGGTTGACCAGTTGGCCGATGAGGATCTCGAGGTTGTAGTACGGCTCGTCGCCGAACGCGGCGGTCATGGCCATGAGGCGCTGAACATACCCGTGGTGGTCGGCGCCGAGCAGGATGATGTTGCGTTCGAACCCGCGCTCGCGCTTGTTCAGGTAGTACGCGAGGTCGCCCGAAATGTACGCGGCCTCCCCGTCGCTCTTGATGACGACGCGGTCCTTGTCGTCGCCGAAGTCGGTGGTGCGCAACCAGGTGGCTCCGTCGGCCTCGTAGATGTGGCCGAGGTCGCGCAGGCGCGCGACGGCGCGCTCGACCGCGCCCGACTCGTGCAGTTCGTTCTCGTGGAAGTAGACATCGAAGTCGACGCCGAACTCGTGCAGGCTGGCGCGGATGTCGCCGAACATCAGCTCGACCCCGGTGGAGCGGAATACCTCCTGTACCTCTTCCCTCGTCGGGATCGTCGACAGCTCGCCGGGGTAGTCGGCGATCACGCGGGCGGCGATGTCGGAGATGTACTCCCCGCCGTAGCCGTCCTCGGGGGCGGGCTCGCCGAGGTAGCTCGCGAGCAGGCTCCGAGCGAACCGGTCGATCTGGGCGCCGTGGTCGTTGAAGTAGTACTCGCGCGTGACGACGGCTCCCTCGGCGGTGAAGATCCGCGCAAGGCTGTCGCCCACCGCCGCCCAGCGGGTGCCGCCGATGTGGATGGGGCCTGTCGGGTTGGCGGAGACGAATTCGATGTTCACGGTGACGCCGGTGTAGAGGTCGCCGGTTCCGTAGGCGGTGTCGGCCTCGACGATGGTCTTCGCCAGGGCTCCCGCGGCCGCAGCGTCGAGGGTGATGTTGATGAATCCGGGGCCGGCGACGTCGACGGAAGCGACGCCCTCCACGCTCGTGAGCGCCTCGGCGATCTGCGTGGCGAGTTCTCGCGGGTTGGCGCGGAGCGCCTTCGCGATCTTCATCGCGATGTTCGAGGCCCAGTCGCCGTGGTCACGGTTGCGCGGGCGCTCGAGTGCCACGTCGCCGATCGTGACGGGCGTGCCATCGCGGCCGGCCACCACAGTGTTGACGACGGTGAGCAGGGAGGCGGAGAGGTCAGCAGGATTCACGATGGCCAAGCTTATCGTCGAGCACGGCGCGTCACGGCCGTGCGCGCGCTCGCCCCTCGCCCGAGTGGGTCAGAATATCTGCATGCCTTCCTTCGCCTCCCGCGCTCTCGTCAGTTTCGCCCTCGTCGCAGCGCTGACGACCGCACTCTCCGCCTGCGCGAGCGAGACGGACGCGACCCCTTCCGTGACGAACACCGCGCCGACCCCGACGTCGACGAAGACGTCCACTCCCGAGCCCACCGCCACGCAGGCGCCGATCAGCGTGGGCAGCCCGGTCACGATCGGCTGCAACCAGCTCCTCTCCCCCGAGGCGATCTACGCCTTCAACCCGAACTTCGGATTGAGCGAGAGCTTCACCCCCGAGCCGGGCAGCGAAGCGGCGACGATCGTCGAAGCCAAGGGGCTGGCCTGCGGCTGGGTCAACCAGACCAGTGGCGAAGCGCTCACGGTCGCTGTCGCGAACCTTCCCACCGACAAGCTCACCGACCTCAAGAACAACTTCGTGACGACCAGCAACTCGGTGCCGACCTACGACGTCGAAGGCTACTTCGAGTACGACGGCACGCGCGGATCGGCCGAAGCGTTCTCGGGCCCCTACTGGGTGTCCGCCGTCTCCCCCGCCTTCTTCGAGCCGGGCGACGCGCAGCCGATCATCGCGGCCGCGCTCGCCGGCCTCGGCGGCTGAACCCTCTCCTAACCCAGCTGCAGCAGCTGCTGGCCGTCGTCGACGGGCAGAACGTCGGCGACCGCGAGCACGTCGAGCCGCGTCAGGGTGAGGCCGGCCCAGTGGTTGGTGAGGAACGCGATGTCGGCCGCGTCCCGTCCGGTCGAGATGCGCAGCAGGCTCTGCCGTGGTGCGAGGCGGGTGGCGTCGACGACCCACCACTGCCCGTCGATGTGCGCCTCGGCTACGGCGTGGAAATCCATCGGGCTGAGGCCAGGGGCGTAGACGGCGGCCATGCGGGCGGGAACGTCGAGCGCGCGCAGCAGCGCGATCACGAGGTGCGCGTAGTCCCTGCAGACACCGCGGCGGGCCATGAGCGTGCGGGACGCGCCATCCGTCACCAGAGAAGAGCCGGGCACGTAGCTCAGCTTCTCCCAGACCCAGAGCGTGACCGCGGTGAGCAGCGCGTGTCCGCTCAGGCCGGCGAACTCGCTGCGCGCCGTGGGAAACAGGCTGTCGCTCTCGCAGTAGCGGCTCGGGCGCAGGTAGGTCACGAGGTCGATCTCGTCGACCGGCATCGGCTGCGCGCGACCCTCGACCTCGGCGCTGTAGTCGACGATCATGCGCCCGGCTTCGCCGACCAGGCGGTGCAGGCGCGTGCCGTGCCGGTCGACGAGCTCGCTGGCGAACTGCGGCTCACCGTCGAGGGTGATCGACAGGTTCTCGCGGTTGAACTCGCTGTTCGCGCTCACCGCGAGACTGAACACCATGTCGGTTCGGCCCGAGATGTCGAGTTCGAGGTGGGCGGAGACGGATCGCTGCATGCGTCGATCCTGCCACGCGATTGTTGCGACGAGGTTTCTCTTTGCCGCCTTGCTTCAGGCCCGGATCGGGCCTACGGCCAGAGCAGGTTCTTGGCCCAGCCGGATGCCTCGCGCGAGTAGCGCAGGCGGATCTGGTCGCGGTCGCGCGAGGCCTGCCAGAACTCCACGGTCTGCGGCTTCACGACGTAGGCGTTCCACTCGTCCGGCACGAAGTCGGGACGGAAGTCGAGGATGGCCTTGGCCTCTTCGACACGCTCGAGGAACTTTTCCTGGCTCGAGAGGATTTCGCTCTCCGGTCCGGCGATCGCGGCGGCGCGGGCGGAGGGCTTTCGGGCTAGGAAGTCTTTCTCGCTGACCTCGCGCGGGCCCTTCTCGATGCTGCCCGTCACGCGGATCTGGCGGCCGTGCTCGCGCCAGTAGAGGGTGAGCGCGGCGTTCGGGTTGGCGGCGAGCTCGCGACCCTTCGGGCTGTTGTCGAGGGTGGAGAACCACAGACCCTCGTCGGTGACGTCCTTGAGGATGAGGGTGCGCGCCGACGGGACTCCGTCGGCCCCCGCCGTGGCGAGCGTCATGGCGTGCGGCTGCGAGATCTCGGAGTCGATGGCGTAGCTCAGCCACTCCTCGACGAGCGGGATCGGGGAATCCGGAGCAGCATCCGTATTGAATCCGGGAAGTTCCCCTGCGAAAACGGGAAGAGCTCTGAGGGTGTCGCGCCACGATGAATCGGTCATCATTCAAGCCTACCTAGGACGCGCTCATACCGGCTGCGCCTTTGGGTGTGTCCAGACGCTGCTACCCTAGTCAAGCACCTGGGCCCCCATAGCTCAGGGGATAGAGCACTGCCCTCCGGAGGCAGGGGCGGCAGTTCGAATCTGCCTGGGGGCACCGCAGAACCAGCCGGCCACGCGCTCGGTCCCTGAGCTTGTCGAAGGGCCGGCGCAGCCACTGGGTCGCATGCCTCCGCGACACCGATAGTCTCGCAAAGTGTTCGCATACGAAATAGGCTCCGGCACCCCGGTGGTGCTGCTGCACGGATTCGGTCTGGATCATCGAAGCCTGCTCCCGCTGGAGCCGACACTCGAGCGCTCGGGTCGATGGCGACGGATCTACCTCGATCTTCCGGGTGCGGGCGGCTCGCCGGTGGGTGCTGTTCGAAGCACTCAGGAGGTCGCGGACGCGGTCGTTGGCGAGATCCTGACGCGTGTCGGCGACGAGCCGTTCGCCATTCTGGGAAATTCGTTCGGCGGGATGATCGCCCGCTATGTCGCCCATGAGCTGCGCACGCAGGTTCGCGGACTCGCCACCGTGGCCGGGGTATTCGTCGCCCCTCACGATCAGCGAGAAGTGCCGCCACGTATCGTGCTGAGGCGAGAAGCCCGCATCGAGCCGATTCTCGGAGGTGCGGTCGAGCAGTACCGCGAAGATGCCGTTGTCGAGTCGACCGACGACGCACGGGCTTTTATGCGATTCGTTCTGCCCAGTCTGGAAGGCGCGGACACGCACGCCTTAGATCGCATTTCGCGGAGTTATTCGCTCGACGCCGAACCCGAGATCGCGCACCCCGAGCCTTTCGTGCAACCGAGCCTGCACATCACCGGCAGACAGGACGATGTCGTCGGCTTCCGCGACGCCTGGAGCCGCATCGACCACTATCCGCGTGCGTCGTTCGCCGCACTCGACGCGGCCGGTCACAACATCCTGTTCGAGCAGGCTGACCTGTGCTCAGCCCTGATCGCCGACTGGCTCGCCCGCATTGCGCAGGAAGACGATCAACCAGCTGAAGATCAGTAGAAAAGCAATGAGTTCGACCGCGGTCAGGTTGAAGTAGCCGGTCGCGAAGAGAATCGCCAGCACGACTATCGCCGCGACGAACACGTAGCCGAGAAGCACGAAAATGCGCGGCATCGAGGGCACGAATCGCCCGAGCCCGACGCCGAGCACCACGAACGTGATCGCCATACCGGTGGCGGAGATGTTGTGCAGCGTGATCGACCGGTCGAGCGGGAAGAGGCCGACACACGCGAGCAGAACGCCCATAAGAACGAGCCCGCCGCGCACGATACCGCGGCCTCGTTCCTCCTTCGGGTTCGTCACCGGAAGCGAAGCTGTCGCGAAGTGGGCGATGACGGTCACGATCACCCCGGCCACGATGAGCGTGATGTTGAACGCGAGCGCCGACACGTCGTCGGGGATGCCCAGGGTGCTGAGGTTCTTCTGCCACCAGAGGGGGTCGGTGGCGCTCAGCATGCTGGCGAAGCATCCGACCACCAGGAAAACGACGAGCACGAGCGAGAGCAGCATCGGCGTGAGGTGCACGGCGGAGAGGAATACGGCGTACGCGGTCACCGCGACCGCCGCTGCTGCTAGCACGGCCGCCGAGATCGGGAACACGACGGCACCCTGGAAGCTCCGTTCCAACAGGCTCGCCAGGCCGAGCCATCCCAGCAGTGCGATCCCGCCGTGAGCGAGGGCGGTCGCCGCGATGTCGTACCAGCGCAGTCGCACCCCCGGAGCCCTGAGCCTGTCGTTCGACCGTGCGCCGGGTGTCGAGCCGCCGCTGACGAGGATGCGGGCGGCGACGAACACCACGATCGTGGCGAGCGCGGCCGTGAACGCGACGTACTGGCCGATCGAGCCCGGCCCGGCGATCGGCACGTCATAGCCCCAGAACACGAAGACCGAGACAGCGGCGACCACGACGAACACGGCCGCGCCCACCATGAGTGCGGCGGATTCGAGCGATTCGGAGTTGGCGACAGGATGACGCAGCAACCGTCTCATCGGAATTGGGCGCTTCGTCGAAAGCTGCGGTTCGTTGATCAGCATGTCAGTTCTGGTCGCGGAGATCTTTGCCGTGCGCGACGATCGCGTAGATGATGAGCACGTCGATTCCGATGACGATGAACGACCACCACGGCTGAACGGGTACGAGGATCATCTGCACGATGGCGCTCGCCACGGCGAGAACGACGGCCACGATGCGCGCCCAGGTCGCCCCGCCGAAAAGCGCGATACCGGTCGGAATCGTGAGAGCGCCGATCAGCACGTTCCACCAACCCCAGCCCTCCACGTTGAAGACGAGGAGCTCGCCGTTGACCACGCCGAAATAGGCATCTGGTCCGAGGAGCGCCGCGAGACCTTGGATGAGGTTGAAGATGCCGCCGACGATGAGGATGACACCGGCGAAACGCACCCAGTCGGTCCAGCCCGACCCACTCCGATACCCTGTCGCGTTGCTCATGATTCAGTCCTTTCGTCGAGTGTCCGGTCATTCCGCGATCGTGACGGGCACGTCGTCTTCGGCGTGCGCGGGGATGGTGGCGACCGGGCGCTGAACCAGCTCGAGAATCGCCAGGGCGAGGGCAGCGAGAACCAGCGTCCACAGCGTGAGCCCCACGGTGACGGGCCGCACGAACAGCACGATCGCTGCGCCCACCACCGCTATGGCGGCGCGCAGAACGCCGCGCCGCAGGTAGATCCACTCGCCCGTGCGACCGGTCGTGATGCCCCGACGCTCGGCCGCGGAACGTGTCCGCGCTGCTCCCTCTCGCGCGAAACCCCGCAGTCGTCGCGGAACGTCGAACGATCCGGCGAGCCAGCCCACCACGGCGACGGCAACCGCGAGCACCAGCACCGCTATCGCGGTGGCCCGCATGTCCGCGGCGACCGTCTCGTAGAGCAGCCCGGCCACTCCGGAGGGAACCAACGACGGGCTGATCGAGGCCACGAGCGCGAGATTGCCGACCGCCAGTGCGACGAGGGTCAGCAGCATGGCGGCAGCGAGGCCCACGGCGGCCCAGATGAGCGCCACCGAGCGACGTCTCGCGACGAGAACCCCCGCCGCGAGCAGCAGTATGGCGATCCACGGGAGCCAGGTGCCGGCGGCCAGGGCGAGCCCGTAAGCGAGCTGCGCGGAAGGAAGCGCGTCAGACTGCGCGACGACGATAGTGCGGTCGACGTCGGGAATCTGGTTCGCCAGATCGATCCCCTGATCGACGAGCGCGGTCTTCACCGCGTCGACGATCGGGCCGAGCTGTATCCCGATCTCGCCGCTCGAGCCGATCGCGATCGCTGCGTCGGGATCGTTCTCCATCAGGGCGACGAGCTGGGCGTGGCTCAACCGCAGAGCAGACTCCCACACGTCGGCGAACGCGTCCGAGGCGACGAACGTCGTCACCCCGCTTCGGATCAGCGACTCGACCCCCGACGCCGCCGGGCCCTTGAGCAGTTCGAGCGCCTGGGTGGCGGCCGGTCCGGTGCCCAGCTCGGTGATTCCTTCGATGACGTCGTCGGTGATCTGGGCGATGTCGATCTGGTCGTTGATCACGTCGATCGTGGTGTCGGTGATGTAGGCCTGTATCTCCGGGTCGTCGGCCAAAGGGGCGTACGCCGATACGAAGCGGTCCGTGTCGGTGAGCGCCACCCGTGCCCACGAAGCGACCACGGCCACCGGGGCCAACAGCGACCCGAGGGTGATGAGTACGACAGCGAAAAGCGTCCACCCCCAGCCGCGCCCCTTCCTCACCGGTTCGACGTCGGCGGGAACACTCGACACCGGATGCACGAGCTCGAGCTCGAGCTCGCGAAGCTCCCGGTTCTCGGCCTCGAGTTCTTCGACCCGCCTCAGCAGGTCGGCGTTGGACAGGTTTGCCATGGGTTCCTCGCTCGTGTCCTCAACGGTGTGGCAAGAGCAATGCTGGCGCGCCCCTCCGCGCAGAAGATCACCCCTTAGGCGTGAAACCGGGTCGACATCCGTGATATCCCTGTCCCCGGGTCATCCGCATCGCTACCATTTCGCACACCGGTCTCGAACGGAAGGCGACGATGGACTATCCCCGGGTCGGCGACCGCCCGTCGGCATCGACCGTTCGCACTCTGGTGGCCCGTGACGGCTGGATCTCGCTGTTCATCGCCGTCGCCGTCGCAGGCGGAACCGCGATCCTGCCCGTGCTGTGTATCGCGATCCTGCCCGCTTGGCTTCTGGTCTCCCGTGGGCCGGAAATGATCGTGCACGAAAAGTCACACGAAGGAGAAACCCAATGACCCAGGAGGATCCTGCACCCGTGGACGGCGCTGCCGCCGTGTCGATCGACGGCAGGCAGTTCAGGTTCGTCGGCACGGCCAATGCGGTGTTCGAACCGGGAAGTCTGGTGGTGTTCGGGGGTACGAGCGATGCCCGCCAGCTCGGGCAGGTCGAGTCCGTCAGCTTTTCGGTGGATGGCGCCCCGCACGGAGACGGCCGGGTCATCGGAACGCTCGCCGACGGAGGCACACGCGTCGATCATCGGCGAACGTCCCCCTTCGCCGCCGCCTCCGTGCGGGCGGCAGACGCGGCGACGATCGAGGCGATGTACACCGGCACGGATGTGACGTTGCCCATCGGAACCTTCCTGGCCGCCCACCATGTGGCGGCCCGTCTGATGCCGAATCGATTCAACCGGCACACGTTCTGGTGCGGGCAGAGCGGCTCCGGCAAGACCTACGCGCTGGGCGTCGTGCTCGAACAACTCCTTCTCCACACGAGCCTGCCGATGGTGATCTTCGATCCGAATGCCGACTTCGTGCGCCTCCGTGAACCGGCGGCGGCGCCCGCCGATGCGGTGTCGCACGGCACCCTCGCGGAACGCGACATCCGCATTCTTCGACCTTCGTCAGGCACTCCCCTGCGGGTGCGTTTCACCGACCTGGCCATGCCGGCCAAAGCGGCCGTTCTGCGGCTGCATCCGCTCGACGACAGGGCCGAGCACAACGAGCTGATGCACTTCGAGGAGACCGTCGGGGTGCTGCCGCCCCACAAGGTCGTCGCCGGGTTGGTACAACGGGGAACGCCCGCGGCGATGGAACTCGCGGCCCGCATAGAGAACCTTCGGGTGACCGACTGGAGCGTGTGGGCCGCGGGTCTCGAAACGGTGACCGACATCGTCGATACCCGGCCCGACGCGACCGTGCTCGATCTAGGCGGATTCGCCTACCCCGACGAATCACTCGTGGTCGCCCTGGCCCTACTTGACGACCTGTGGGCGAAACGGGAGCAGCGGCGTCCGATCCTGATCGTCATCGACGAGGCCCACAACCTGTGCTCGCCCGAGCAGAATTCGCCGTTACACGTGGCGGTGAGGGAACGGATCATCCAGATCGCGGCGGAGGGACGCAAGTTCGGACTGTGGCTGTTGTTGTCGACGCAGCGGCCGTCGCGGATTCACCCCAGCATCATGTCGCAGTGCGACAACCTCGCACTGATGAAGATGACGTCGCCGGTGGACCTCGACGAACTGGGCACGATCTTCGGGTTCGTGCCGCAGGCCATGCTCGCGAGGGCGGCGCGGTTTACCCAGGGCGAGGCGCTTTTCGCGGGAGGGTTCGTTCCGGCGCCCACGATGGTGAAGATCGGCGAGCGGCTCACTCGCGAGGGCGGCGCCGACGTGAGCGTTCCCCTCCGGCGCCTCTAGGACAACTCAGGCGGCGTGCGCCGGAGTGGGGGTGCCCGCGAGAGCCCGCGCTTTCAGCGCCTCGAATTCGGCGGCGGTGATCGAGCCGCCGTCGAGGAGCGCGCGAGCCTTCGCGATCTCGTCCGCCGACGACGTCGAGGCCACCGTGCGGATGTAGTCATCCGTCTGGGCGCGCGCACTCTTCGCGTATTCCAGCTGCCTCTCGCTCATCTTGCCGCCCCGAGCGATCAGGTAGACGACCGAGGCGAGGATCGGCAATACGACGAGGAAAACGACCCATGCGGCCTTGGCAAAGCCGCCCAGCGACTGGTCGCGGAATACGTCGAAGATCAGGCCGATGAGCACGGCGATGAACGAGATGACGATGTATGCCCAGAAGAAGTACCCGATGAATTCCCAAAAGTCCATGGTCGGCAGCCTTTCCAGATGTCGCGGCAGCGGGTGTGCCGTCGAGTCACCGTAGCCATGCGGCGGACAGACAGACCTCACCCCGTGGGTGTGACGCTCACTGCAGGGCGGAGGTCAGTCGGGCGACGCCGTCGAGCACCATCGAACCGCGCGGCTCCTTGGCCCATTCGTCGAGTGTGAGTTCGCGGCTCACGGCACGGTAGTCCGCCTCGACCCTGCGCATCTGTCGCACGAACGACTCGCCGTGTACGACGAGTGAGATCTCGAGGTCGAGAGCGAACGAGCGGATGTCCATGTTGCTCGATCCGATCACGGCGACCGAGTCGTCGATAGAGAGGTGTTTCGCGTGCAGGATGTAGGGCGCCGGGTACATGAAGATGCGCACTCCCGCAGCGAGCAGCTCTCGGTAGTACGACCGCTGAGCGTGGAAGACCGGTCCCTGATCGCCGATTTCTGACACGAACAGCTGCACCTCGAGGCCCCGCTGGCAGGCCGAGGTGAGCGCGTACATCATCGCCTCGTCCGGCACGAAGTAGGGGCTCGTGACGATCGCGCGCTCCCGTGCGGAATGGACCAGCGCGAGAAACAGTCGGAGATTGTTCTCGCTGTCGTAGCCCGGGCCGCTCGGCACGACCTGGCAGTCGACGGCAGCATCAGACGTGTCGGCGACGACGTCCGCGACCCGCACGTGCTCGTGCATGATCAACTCGTCGGTCTCGCTGTACCAGTCGGAGAGGAAGATCGCGTTGATCCCGCTCACGACCGGGCCGGTGACCCTGGTCATGAGTTCCTGCCACATGAGGCCGCGCTTGAGGTTCTTTGGGGCGTTATAGCTGCGGTCGATCAGGTTCTGCGAGCCCATAAACGCGACGTCGCCGTCCACGACGACGAGCTTGCGATGATTGCGCAGGTCGGGCCGCTGGTATTTGCCTTTCAACGGCTGCACTGGCAGCATGTAGCTCCACCTCACGCCGATGCGGTCGAGTTCGGCGATCGTCTGCGTGTTGCCGACCGCCCTGACGGATGCCACGTGGTCGAGCAACACTCGCACGGAGACACCGCGGCGAACGGCCGCCTCCATCGCCGAGAAGAACCCGGCTGTCGTCGCGTCGAACGACACGATGTAGAACTCGATGTGCACGAAGGTGGTCGCTTCGCGTATGGCCCCCGCCATCTCTGCGATCGACCGCTCATAGTCTTCGATGACCACGGCCGTATTGCCGCCGACAATCGGTACTCGGCCGAGCGCACGATTCATGGTGACGACGGGTCCGAACCACTCCGGCCAGTCGTCTGGTCGAACCACGGGCGCCATCTCGTTGCTGCGCTCATCGATGAGCCCGTCGATTTCTTTCTGTCTCTCGCGTCTCTTCCGCGGGAGCTTCGGGCTACCGATGAGCAGGAACAGGAAGATCCCGATGAACGGGATGAAGAAAATCGCGAGGAGCCACGCCATGGCCGAACTGGGTTTCCGATCGCGCGGGATGACGATGATGGCGGCGACCCGGATCGCAAAATCGACGAGCACGGCGATGATCCACACGAGATTCGTCGCCAGCACTCCATCCACTATTCGCCTTCCGTTCCGCGACGCCGTCTTCGTGTGCGCCGACGACGCTATCTCCGGCTCGGCCACCGCGCATCATCCTTCGCGTGTGACGTGACTGACGAGGCGCGCGAGTACCGTCGAGCGACCGACAGCACCGCTGCATCAGAGGGTGGAAACGATGACCGAGCTACCGACGCCGGCACCGGCGAGGGGCACGTCGTTGGGTGGCTACGTTGTTGTGCTGCTTCTCGTCGCGGTGTCGTATGCCCTGTGCGCGGCGCAGGTGACGTCGAATACGAGTTCGGTCGCCTTCCTGGTGCAGCTCGCGACGGTCGCGGTGATCTTGCGGGTGGCACGGGTCAACGAGCGGGCGCGCCGGGTGGGATGGGTGGTGCTGGCCGTCGCCGGGGCGGCCGCCATCCTCGTGTGGGCAACCGGCGCGCAGGGCCGCGTGCTCGACATAGTCCTCTCCGCGGCATCCGCATTCGCCTATTTGATCGCCCCGGCGGCGGTCATCGCGCATCAGGTGCGGCGTCGGCGCGTCGACGGGCAAAGCCTGCTCGCCGCGGTCGTGGCCTACGTGCTGGTGGGCATGTTCTTCGCATTCCTCTACAACGTTGTGTCGCTCGCGACGGGTGTACCGATGTTCGGTGAGAGTGCGGATGATTCGTTGACGAGTCAGCTCTTCTTCTCGTTCACCACCCTGACGACAACCGGCTACGGAAATCTCATACCGGTGGGCGCGGTCGGCCAGACCGTCGCAATAGCCGAAGCGATAACCGGACAGCTCTTTCTGGTCATCGCGGTGGCGCGGGTCGTGGCGGGCTGGGAACGCCCGAGCCAGTGATGCGCGGCACGGTTGTGGATTCGACTGCGGAGCGGAACCATGTGAACAGCGACGCGCGGACCGGAGCTGCAGCCGACCGAGGAGGAACGACGATGGCCACCCTTTCTGTCTGGAAGTTCGACACGGCGACGGGCGCCGACGACGCGGGTCGGACGCTTCAGGCGCTCCACGACCGCGCACTCATCACGGTTCACGACGCGGCAGTCGTGTCGTGGGCCGCCGACGACAAGAAACCCAAGACGCGCAGCCTCGACGAGTCGATCGGCGCTCTCGGCGGGGCGTTCTGGGGGTTTCTGCTCGGCCTGATCTTCTTCGTTCCCCTGCTCGGAACCGCGATCGGTCTGGCGACGGGGGCCCTCACCGCGTCTCTTCGGGACGTCGGGATCGACGACGCCTTCATCGACCGGGTGAGGGAATCGGTGACCCCGGGCACATCGGCGCTCTTCGTGCTCTCCAGTGACGCGGTTACCGATGAGGTGCGCAAGGCGTTCGCCGGCACCGAGATGGAACTGATCGAGACGAACCTGAGCGCGGACGACGAGCGGGCGCTGCGCGAGGCCTTCGTCGGCTGACAACACCTCGGGCGTGATGCTTTCGGCGCTATACCGACGTCGGGGCTCGCCCGATCTGGTGCAGCACCGGAGCGCAGCAGGCACCGCCGTCGCCGCCCTCATCGAAGGCGCCGGATCCGCCGCACACTCCCGTGTCCGGCAGCACGAGGTCGGAGCGCGCCGCAGCGTCGTGGTCTCCGGCGAGCGCCGCGACGACGCTGCGCACCTGCTCGTACCCGGTGAGGGCGAGGAAGGTCGGCGCCCGCCCGTAGGATTTGGCGCCCACAAGGTAGAAGTTCTTCTCCGGCTGGGCCAGGTCGCTCGCGCCGGTGGCCCGCACCGAGCCGCAACTGTGAAGGTTCGGATCGACGTTGGCCGCGATGCGAACCGGCGCCTGCAGCGTCGAATCGAGCTCGAGGCGCAGTTCCGACAGGAACGAGAGGTCGGGGCGGAAGCCGGTGAGCACGAGCACCCGGCCGGCGACGGCAAGCTCGCGCCCGTCTTCGGAGGCGAGCATGGCACCGTCTGACGTCGCGGTGATGGACTCGACCCGGAAGCCGGTGACGAGGTCGACCGTTCCGGCCTCGACGGCCGCCCTGGCGCGGACGCCGAGCGCGCCACGGGCGGGGAGCTCGTCGGCGTCGCCTCCGCCGAAGGTGTTGCCGACGGTCCCGCGCCGCAGCACCCAGGTGATGCGCGTACCCGGGTGGTCCTTCGCGATGCGGGCGAGTTCGTTGACCGCCGTGGCGGCGGAGTGTCCGCTGCCGACGACGACGGAGTGCGTGCCCGCGAACGGAGCAGGGGACGAAAGGTCGGGGATGCGGTAGGAGACGAATTCGGATGCCGCGCGCTCACCCAGGGCGGGTAGCCCGTCGGCACCTGCCGGGCCGGGTTGCGCCCAGGTGCCCGACGCGTCGATGACGGCGCTCGCGGCGACGCGCGATTCGACGCCCGCCGCGTCGGTCACGTGCACGGTGAACGGCTGCTCCCCGCGGCCCGCGTCGACGAGGCGGTCACGCCCGGCCCGCCCCACCCCGGTCACCCGCGAGCCGTAGACCACCCGGTCGCCCAGGGCGGCCGCGAGTGGCGCGAGGTAGTGCGAGATCCACTGGCCGCCGGTCGGGTACCCCTTCTCCGGAGCCACCCAGCCGGTCGGCTCGAGCAGGCGGACCGCGGCCGCGTCGACGAGCTCGCTCCAGTCGGAGAACAGGCGCACGTGGGACCACTCCGCCACGGCGGCAGCCGGGCGGGTACCGGCCTCGAGCACCACGGGCGTCAGCCCGCGCTCGACCAGGTGGGCAGCCGCGGCGAGCCCCTGCGGTCCGGCCCCGATAACGACGACGGGCAGTTCGTTCATCGCTCACTCCTCACGTCTGGCACTCCGATGCATCGAGACTCGTCGATACATCGACATTTGTCAATATGACTGGCATGATCGATACATGACCACGATGCTCCCCCGCCCCGCGACCGACGGCACAACGTGCTGTGCCACCGTCACCGGAGGAGCGCTCGACGTCGACCAGGCCGAACGCATGGCCCACGTCTTCAAGGCCCTCGGCGATCCCACACGCGTGCGACTGCTCTCGCTCATCGCCGCGAGCGTCGACGGCGAGGCCTGCATCTGCGATCTCACCGAGCCCGTCGGGCTGTCCCAGCCCACGGTGTCCCATCACATGAGCAAGCTCGTCGCCGCCGGCCTCGCCACTCGCGAGCGGCGCGGTAAATGGGCCTACTACCGTGTCGTGCCGGAAGCACTCGACTCGAGCGCGCGAGCGCTGCTCTCGTCGTGACCGCCCCGGTCGCGCGCGACCCGGGCTCTCCCAGCCGGCCCGGCACCGCGCGCACCAGCGTCCTCCGACGCCGCATCCGCATCATCGTCGGCATCACGATCACGTACAACGTCGTCGAAGCCGTCGTGGCGCTCACCGCCGGCACGATGGCCTCGTCGGCCGCCCTGATCGGGTTCGGGCTCGACTCGATCGTCGAAGTGCTCTCGGCCGCGGCCGTCGCCTGGCAGTTTGCCGCGCCCGATCCCGAAAAACGGGAAAAGGTCGCGCTACGGGTGATCGCCGTGTCGTTCTTCGGTCTCGCCGCCTATGTCGTTTTCGATGCGGGCCTGTCGCTTTTCGGCGTGCGCGAGGCCGACCACAGCCCCGTCGGCATCGTGCTCGCCGCCGTGAGTCTGGCCGTCATGCCCCTGCTCAGCTGGTTCGAACGTCGCACGGGAACGGAGCTCGGGTCGGCCTCCGCGATCGCCGACTCGAAACAGACCCTGATCTGTGCGTATCTCTCCGCCGCCCTGCTCGTCGGCCTCTTGCTCAACGCGCTGCTCGGCTGGGCGTGGGCCGACTCCGCGGCTGCGCTCGTCATCGCGGTCTTCGCGCTCCGCGAGGGTCGCGAGGCGTGGAGGGGCGAGGGGTGCGCCGAGCCGCTCTCCGCTCTCACCGGAGAGCGCGCACCGCACGAGCACCATCACTGAAGTACCTAGCGCGCCGTCGCCGCCCGCGCAATGAGGGGTTTTTCCAGCGTCCTGCGGCGTACCGTGGCACGCACCTCAACGAAAGAAAGCGGGTGCACCATGAGTGCTGGAGACAAGATTCAGAACGCCGCCGAGAAGGCAGCCGGCAAGGCCAAGGAAGCCCTCGGCAACGCGACGAACGACCACGACACCGCCCAGGAGGGTCGCAACGACCAGACCAAGGCGAGCGCCAAGCAGGCCGGCGAGAACATCAAGGACGTCTTCAAGTAAGACTCCGACCAGACAGACCGAAGGCCCCGGCGGAATGCGCCGGGGCCTTCGGTCTGTCTGCGACCAGGGTCGGTCGAGGGCTATCGGCGCTTCGGCGTCGCGTCGCCACGAAAGTACTTCGCGCCCCTGCCCGTCCACAGCAGGACTCCGACGACGAGGGCGACGCCGATCGCGATGAGTCCCTGCACCGGTTGGCCCGAGATCGCGAGCCACGCGCCACCGGCGGCGTGCGCGATGATGACGGCCAAGACCACGGTCCGCGCTCGGACGCTGCCGCGATAGATGCCGGCGCTCGCCAGCAGCAAGCCCGACCCGAGCAGGATGGCCAGCACCGACGACCACGTCGCGCTCGTGGCATCCGAAGCCGTCTCCTCGACGACCACGGGCAGAAATACCAACGAGAGCACGCCCGTCGCAAGCTCGATCGACCCGAAGACGGCGCACAGCGTCGCGACGAAGGCCACTCCCCGTGGCCGGGCAACTCTTCGAGCCACCGACGCCCCCTCTCACGCAGGGGCGACACTATCCCCACGCGAGAGGCGCCGGGTCACGCCATTCGGGTGACCCTACAGCGAGTCCAAAGTGGCGTCGTGGTGCTCGAGAGGCGTCGCCGACGGCTCGCCGTCCGCGGGGTCGGCTCCCATCGCGAGCTGAGCCCAGACCACCGGCATGCCCGGGGAGAACAGGATGTCAACGCCGGGACCGCTGTTCAACGGCGGGATGTTCACGTATCCGCCGCCGTTCTGGATCGCCTTCAGAATCTGCTCGCGCAGCTCGGTGATCGGTTCCGGAAGGAAATAGTCTTTGCCGTCGACCGTCAGCCTGTTGATGATCACTGAAACCCCATACTCCTAATTCCGAGGGCGCAATTACCACTCGACCTCACACGTTACCCTTGACCGAAGGCAGTTCACCGCCTTCGCGCCGATCGCGCACCCTTTCCGCGCCGGAGTTCACTGACTTGAGACGAGACCGCACGTGGGTTACCTGAAATACAACAGCGAAGAGTTCGAGTTCGACGACCGAACTGCGACTCACCTGCAGATCGCGATCAGTGCGAAGCTCCGGCGCGCCGAGCACTTCTTCCTCACCTGGGAAATCCACCACAAACAGGGCAGCGGTCGTCACTCGATCTGGATCGACAACGGCGTGCCCCTGCACTTCTTCTACTCTGGTTCGCGTGCCGCCAGCGTGAACCGCACCTGGCTCGACCAGTTGATGCTCACTGCGGCCACACCCCTCGGCATGCAGGTCGGCGAGGAGCCGGCGGAGAAGCCGGCGGTCCCCGAAGAAGACTGATCGTGCCCGACACCCAGCCGTACTCGCGGCTCAACGACCGATACCAGATCCTCTCGCTCATCGGCAGCGGCGGCATGGCGTCGGTGTACCGCGCCCACGACGAGTTTCTCGACCGCGAGGTGGCGGTCAAGCTGTTCAACGCCCCGCTCGGCGAGATCGCCGAAGTGTCGAGCCAGGAGCACGAACTCCAGGTTCTCGCGCGGCTCAACCACCATGGACTGGTGACCCTCATCGACGCGGGAATCGTCGCCAACAAGAACCGCGCCAGGTCCCGCATGTACCTCGTGATGGAACTCGTCACCGGTTCCACGCTCAAGACCCTCATCGAGACCGAGCCCCTCACCGGTCTCGAGATCGCCCAGATCGGGTTCGACATCGCCGAGGGTCTGCAGTACATCCATGGCAACGGGGTCATCCACCGCGACGTGAAGCCGGCGAACATGCTGATGGTGCGTTACGGCGGCAACGCCGAGCGTCGACGCGCCAAACTCGCCGACTTCGGCATCGCCGTCCTGATGGAGACGCACGTCTCAGACTCGGGCGAGACACTCGGAACGGCCGCGTACCTGAGCCCGGAGCAGGCGATGCGCGACACGATCCAGCCCGCCTCCGACGTCTACTCGCTCGGGCTCAGCCTGCTCGAGTGCTTCACCCGTAAGAACGAATTCCCCGGCACCCAGCTCGAGAGCGCCACCGGCCGTCTCGTGCGCGACCCGGTCATCCCCGCGACGCTCTCGGCGCCGTGGGCCGACCTGCTGTCGGCCATGACGGCGCGCGAGCCCGCGGACCGCCCGTCGAGCACCGAGGTCGTGCAGGCGCTCGGTGAGCTCATCGGGCTGGAACGCAAGGCGGAGGCGGCTCCGACGGTGCCCGCGGGTGTGCAACCGGCCGCTCCGGCGGTGGCCGAAGTGTCATCCGAAGCCTTCTCGCGCATCTCGCGCATCGCCTCCCGACTCCTCAACGCCGCGATCATCATCATCGTCGCCAACGAGAACGGCGAGCCGAACATCGTCTCCCACGTGGGCATCGACGCGCACCTGATCGACCCGACCGCCCTGCTGGTCGACCCGCGCGACAGTCCGAGCCCCCTGCTCTCCGGCAGCTCCTACATCCGACGGGTCACGGGCGCGGTGCTCTCGGGCGAGGACGGACGTCAGCTCGGAACGCTCTGGGTTCTCGACGAGCGACAGCACATGGCCTCGGCGTACGACGAGCAGAATCTCGCGGATGTCGCGGCTCTCGCCGAGCGGGAATTCGAGTTCTCGCGCACTCCCGCCGTGGCGCCCGCGCCGGGCGCGCCGACGCTCGCATAAGCGGCGGAGTAGTGTACGGGTAATCGTCGACACAAAATTGCCATTGCAAAAGGGTTGACGGACAACGAGGCTTGTGTGATTGCAAGGCCGTCGAAGAGATCCGGAGTGCGAAGTGAATCTAGTGTCCGACCTTCACGGCGCGGTGACCCGCGGTGAAATCGTAGCCCTCTTCCAGCCGCAGATCGACGTGCACACCCGTCAGATCGTCGCCGTCGAAGCTCTCGCCCGCTGGAACCACCCCGAACTCGGTTCGGTACCGCCCGACATCTTCATCCCGATCGCCGAGGAACACGACCTCATCAACGAGATCGGCGACTTCATGATCGACGAGGGTTGCCGCCTGGCGGCGGAATGGCAGGCTCTGGGCCGCAGCATCGACGTCGCGGTCAACGTCTCCGCGGCCCAGTTGCTCGATCTGGAGTTCCTCGACCGCGTTCAGGCCAACCTGCAGCGCCACTCGCTCTCACCCGAGTGCATCATCGTCGAGGTCACCGAATCGCTGCCGATCGCCGACGTGCCCGAGGTGAACGAGCGGCTCATCGAGCTGCGCGCTCTCGGGCTGGGTATCTCCGTCGACGACTTCGGAACCGGACATTCGTCGCTCGACCGACTGCTCGTGCTGCCGGCGACCGAGCTGAAGATCGACCAGTCGCTGATCCGCGGGCTGCACACCGCCCCCGCCGTCCTGCGCGACGCGGTCAGGACCGCCCACGACTTCGGACTCCGGGTCGTCGCCGAGGGCGTCGAGACCGAGGAACACTTCGAACGCTGCATCGAACTCGGGTGCGACCGCGCCCAGGGTTTCCTGTTCAGCCGCCCCACCACCGAAGCCGAGATCGCGCAGCTGCTCACCGTCTCGTAGCGGCGTCCGACTCCCGATCCGCGAGCCGCCGGTCGCGCAGGGCGGTCACTCCCACCGAACCGACCCAGACGAGCCACGGGAACGTCGCGAACAACGCGATAGCCGGACCGCCGGCGGAGAAGAACGTCGGCTCGTTGGTTCCGGCGAACATCGTGGGCACCGCCGCCGCGTTGAGCGCCGCGACGACGTAGGCGAGCCAGCCGGTCCACCGCGGCAGCGCACCCGACAGGAAGATCACGTGCGCCGCGGCCGCCGCCACGAGGGCGGTGAGCACGCAGCCCATCGAGCCGAACATCTGCGCGTGTCCCTCGGTGAGCGCGCGCACCACCGTGGGATCGGAGACGGCACCGATCGAATCGAGGGCGGCGCCCGCCTCCATCGCGTCGCCGACGAGGGTGACCCCGACGAAGACGAGGCCGGCGCCGAAGGCCAGGTCGGCGATCCACTCGATGTCGGGGCGCGTCTTCGTGATCAGCTGGCGGAAGCCGGCGAGGAACACGATGAGAAACGCCATCAGGAAGGTGTCGAGCAGGATCACGATCAGCGTCGGCGTGCTGGCCGAGGCCATGAACTCGGCAAGAGCCTCACGGTCGTCGAGACGGGGCCGCTGACCGACGAGGAAGGTAGCGACGGATGACTCGACGAGGGTGAGTATCGCGACGACGATGCCGGCCACGCCGGTCCACAGCCGTGGGTCGGGTGCCTGCCGGATGAGTACGCGCGAGTCTGCGCGGGCGCTGAGATTCATCGGTTCGCTTTCTCGGGGATGGACGAACCCCGCGACCACGGTGTCAGATCCGGACCGGGATAGCCAGCGGCGCGGCCGCGCGTGATCCGGACCCACGGCACGAGGTTAGATTGGACGGGTGACCACCGAACTTTCCGACGCCGGGCTCGAATTCGTCTCCGACCGCCACCTCGCCATGCTCTCGACCATGGCGCGCGACGGCGCCATCCATCAGATCGCCGTCGGCTTCACGCTGCACGACGGGGTCGTGCGCATCATCACGAGCGACGGCACACAGAAGGTGCGCAACATCGAGCGCGACGGGCGCGCCACGGTCGGGCAGGTCGACGGACGCCGCTGGATCAGCTTCGTCGGCAGCGCCGTCATCGAACGCGACCGCGCCGACATCACCCTCGCCGAGAACCTGTACGCCGCCCGCTACCGCCAGCCGCAGCCCAATCCGAAGCGGGTCGTGATCCGCATCGACGTCGACCGCGTGCTGGCCTCGGTCGGACTGCGCGCCTAGAAGCCGGTGTTCGAGTACTCGCTCGCCGAGAACAGCACGACGAAGAAGATCACGTAGGCGATAGCGGCGAGGATGCCCAGGCCGATGAACACGTAGCTCAGGATGAGACCGGCCTTCGCCAGACCCTCGCCCTGCTCACCTGTGCGGCGGATCTGCCCGAGCGCGATGTGGCCGGTGATCACCCCGGCGATAGGCATCAGGAACGCCGCGACGAGCGAGATGATCGCCAAAACGTTGGTGCCGGGTGCGGTCGGGTACGCGCCGTAGGGCGGCGGCGTGACGGGAGTCGAATACTGGGCGGGCTCGGGGACTCGGGGAAGATCGCTCATGTGCCGAGCGTAGCGGCATAGCCGGCCCGATTGCTCCTATCGGCGCCGATGTCGCCTCGGTACGCTGAGGCGATGTCCGACCCCGCAGAGCTTGTGGCGCGCTTGCGTGCGGCGGGTTGCGTATTCGCCGAGGACGAAGCCCGGATGCTCGTGGACGCCGCCGACTCGGAGGTGGAGCTCGAGCGCATGGTCGCCTCCCGCGTCGAGGGGCTCCCGCTTGAACGGGTTCTCGGCTGGGTCGAGTTCGCTGGCCTGAGGCTCGCGGTGGATCCCGGGGTGTTCGTGCCGCGCCGCCGCACCGAGCTGCTCGTGCGCTGCGCCACGGAGCTCGGCCTGGCCGGCCGCACCGTGGTCGACCTGTGCTGCGGCACGGGCGCGGTGGGCGCCGCGCTGCTCGCCGCCGAGCCGACCGTCGCCGTGTTCGCGACCGACATCGACCCGGCCGCCGTGCGCAACGCGCGGCGCAACCTCCCGCCCGAGTCGGTGTTCGAGGGCGACCTCTTCGCACCGTTGCCCGGCCGGCTGCGCGGCCGGGTCGACCTCGTCGTCGCCAACGCGCCCTACGTCCCGACCGACGCCATCGCGATGATGCCGCGCGAGGCACGACTGTTCGAGGCGCTCGTCGCGCTCGACGGCGGTATCGACGGCCTCGACCTGCACCGCCGCATCACCGCTGAGGCCGCGGAGTGGCTCGCGCCCGGCGGACGGCTGATTATCGAGTCGAGCGAGCGGCAGGCGGCCTCGACCGTCAGGGTCGCACGAGCGGCCGGGTTGAGCGCGCGGGTCAGACGCTCTGACGAGCTCGACGGGACGGCGGTGGTCTGCACGCTCGGCCGTCGCGACACGACTAGAGGCGCTTGACCATCGCCAGTTCGAACTCCGCGGAGTCCAACACGTAGGGCATGCGCTGTCCGGTGTACTCGAAGCCACGCCGCTCGTAGGCCGCGCGCGCACGCGGATTCTGCTCGTGCACGTGCAGGGTCAGGGTGACGAAGCGCGGTCGGCACCATTCTTCGACGGCGGACAGCAGGGCATCCGTCACCCCGCTCTCGATCCCCCGGTAGGCGGGCGTCACGTACACGCCGACGAGCAACGCCTCGGATCGGGCGGTGACGTACGCGCCCATTGTGCCGATCCAGCGTCCGTCGTCGGCGATCGCCACCAGCTGCGCACCCGCCGGGTTCTCGCCGCGGGCGGCCCGGGTGCGCCATTCGCTCTCGGAATTGCCGAGCGCCTGCGCGAGCGTCTCGCCGAAGGCATTCGGGGTGTCGGCGAGCATCTCGATGCGCAGGGCCTTCACCTCGCGCCAGTCGTCGGCGCGGGTGCTGCGGATGGTGAAGGTCATGGAGCCACCATAAACACGTCGATCTCGTCGGCGTGCTCGAAGCGGAAGCCGTGACGCTCGTAGAGTGTGCGGGCGGCGCTGCCCCGCAGCACGTTGAGCCGGAACGGACGCGAGTCGGCCCGCTCCCCCAGCACGCGTCGCAGCACCCCGCCGCCGATGCCGCGGCCCTGGTGCGCGGTCGCGATGTAGAAGTGCTCGATCCAGTGCTCGCCCGGTTCCGAGCGGACGGCGACGGAGCCGACGGCCTCGCCGTCGACGACGATGAGCCGGGTGTTGTGCGGCACGAAGCCGCGCAGGAACCGCTCGCGCACCCACAGCGGGTCGAAGATGTCCAACCGCTCGAGGTCGGGACGCATCACCTCGGCCCGGAGGTCGGCGATCCACGCCGCATCCGCATCGCCGCTCTGTCTGAAGGAAACCGCCGCTGCCATGCATCCATCCAACACCCCGTTGCGGCCGTCCGTCGCCCGTGCCTATCGTGAGGCGACGCCGGGCGGTGCAGCGCGGCGCGGCTGGAGAACCAGGGGTCGACCATGCTGGATCGCGAAATCGACGAGCTCCGGGCGGTGGTGACGGGCGAGTTGATCGTGCCGGGAGACCCGGCCTACGATCACGCTCGCCGTGTCTGGAACGCGGTCGTCGACCGCCGACCGCTCGCCATCCTGCGCTGCGCCTCCACCGACGACGTGGTCGCCGGGGTCACCTTCGCGCGCACCAACCGCGTACCGGTGGCGGTGCGCGGCGGCGGACACAACGTCGCGGGCCACGGCACGGTCGACGACGGGCTGGTGCTCGACCTGCGCGCGCTCGACCAAGTGGAGGTCGACCGCGAGCGGCGCACGGTCGAGGTCGGCGCGGGATGCACGTGGGGCGAGGTCGACGCCCAGACGCAGCGTTTCGAGCGGGCGGTTCCCGGCGGGGTGTTCTCTCGCACCGGCGTGGCCGGGCTGGCGCTGGGCGGCGGGTACGGCTGGCTGCGCAACGCCTACGGGCTCAGCTGCGCGAGCATCGTCGGCGCAGAACTGGTCACCGCGAACTCCGAGGTGGTGACCGTCGCCGATCGCTCGCACCCCGACCTGCTGTGGGCGATTCGCGGAGGCGGCGGAAACGTGGGCGTCGTCACCCGGTTCACCTTCCGCCTGCACGCCGTGGGCCCGGAGGTCTACTTTTTGATGGTCTTCCACGACGCCCGCAACGGCGGCGGCACGCGCGGACTCAAGGCCTTCCGCAACTTCTGCAGCACGGCGCCGTTCAACGTGAGTCTCGTGGCACTGCTCGGCGTCGTGGACGAGGCGGCGCAGGGGTTCGCGCCCGAGGCGGTCGGCACGCCGTTCGTGGCCTTCGCCGGCGTCTACATCGGCGACCCGGACGAGGGCGAGCACGCCCTCCGGCAGCTGCGCAAGTTCGGGACGCCGCTGCTCGACGCCTCGGGCACCATGCCCTACGTCGAAGCGCAGGCCGCGTTCGACGACGACTATCCCGACGGCGGCCGCTACTACTGGAAGTCGACCAACCAGCTCGATCTGGGCGACCCGGCGATCGACCTGATCACCGCCTCCGCGGCCTCGCCGGCCTCCCGGCTCAGCACCGTCGACGTCTGGCACGTCGCCGGTGCCGCGGCGCAACCGGTCGACGGTGCATTCGCCACGTCCCGCGCGAAGTTCCTCGTCAACCCGGAGGCCAACTGGCTCGACGCCCACAACGACGCGAAGAACATCGCCTGGGCGCGCGGCCTCGTCACCGCCCTCGCCCCGTACTCCGATGGATCGCGGTATCTCAACTTCGCCGGTTTCCAAGAGGAAGGCGACATCCTGATGCGCTCCTCCTTCGGCAAGAACTACGCGAGGCTCGCGGCGATCAAGGCGGAGTGGGACCCCGAGAATCTCTTCCACCTCAACCAGAACGTGCGCCCGATGTCGGTCGGGCCGTAGCGCCGGCCTCGTTGACGCACGAATGCCCGCCACCTTTCGGTGACGGGCATCCGGGGCTCGGCTAGCGGTTCTTGTCGCTGGCCTTGGCCTTCTTGTCGGCGCGCTTTTCTTTCAGCGACTTTCCGGCAGCGGTCTTCGGTGTGGACTTCTTGGGTGATTTGTCAGCCATGGTGACTCCCTCGATCGGTTGTGGCGTTAGCCGTCAATTCGCTTCAGCACGTGAATGGGGAGCGCGACGCCGGCGCTCGTGATGAGCAGGCCGGCGAAGAAGCTCGGCAACTGGAAACCCTCGAAGTCGAAGGAGTAGCCCATGATCAGGATCCCTCCGACGAAAAGACCCAGGGACACGACGAAGGCGATGACGTTCATGCTGTGATTCTAGTCAACCCTCGGGGGCAGTCCAGCCCACCCGCGCGGCGAAAAGCCGAAACCGGCGCCGAGCCTCGGATACGCTGGCGCCATGTCGCCGTCGATTGTCATTGCCCCCGATTCGTTCAAGGGGTCGCTCTCCGCCCGCGAGGTCGCCGACGCGATCGCCTCCGGCTGGCGGAGCGTGAGCCCCGGCGACGAACTCACCCTCATCCCGCAGGCCGACGGCGGCGAGGGCACCATCGACGCGATCGAGGCCGCCGTCGCGGGATCCGTGCGACGCTCGGCCGGGCTCGTGACCGGTCCCGACGGCCGCCCCACCCCCGGCGAATGGCTCGAACTTCCCAGCGGAGCGGCGGTCGTCGAACTCGCCCAGTCGAGCGGCCTGCCGCTCATGCAGGCACCGGACGCCCTCGGCTCCACGACCCGCGGTCTCGGCGAGGTCATCGGCGCCGCGCTCGACGCCGGCGCGACGTCGCTTGTGATCGGTCTCGGCGGCTCCGCATCGACCGACGGCGGCACGGGGGCGCTCGCCGCTCTGGGACTGCGACTCGCGGATGACACGGGCTCGCCGCTTCCCGACGGTGGCGCCGCGCTCGCCAGGCTGCAGAGCGTGGACCGCACGGGCCTCCGTGCCGCGCCGGCCGGGGGCGTCGTGCTGCTCACCGACGTCACCGCGCCCCTTCTCGGTCCGGCGGGCGCGGCCGCGGTCTTCGGCCCGCAGAAGGGCGCGACGGCCGCCGACGTCGACCTGCTCGACGGCGCGCTCGCCAATCTGGCCCGCGTGCTGGGCGGCGATGCCGCCCAGGCCGGAGCCGGCGCGGCGGGCGGGGCCGGTTTCGGCTTCGCCTCCGTCTGGGGCGCCACCGTCGAGTCGGGCGCGGACTACCTCGCCGTGCTCAGCGGGCTCGGGGCGGCCATCGACGGCGCCGACGTGCTCGTCCTCGGCGAGGGAAGGTTCGACAGCCAGTCCCTCGGCGGAAAGGTCGTCGGCCAGCTGCTGCAGCGGGCCGAGGAGCGCGCCGTGCGGGCGGGTGTCATCGCGGGACAGATCGCCGCGACCGCGACGGTGCGCGGACAGACCGTGTGGACCGTCTCGCTCGCCGAGCTCGCCGGCTCGGTCGAGTCGGCCATCGCCGAGCCGTCCCACTGGCTGCGCGACGCGGGAGCCGCGGCGGCGCGGCATTTCGGCCCTATCGCTCCCTGAGCCTGTGGGAGGGCGCCCGGTCCACGGCCATACCGAAACCCCGCGTCACCCCGCTTGGGTCGCGTGGCGCTCCAGGAATTCGTAGAGCTCCTGGTCGTCGACCCCCGGGAAGGTTCCGGAGGGCAGCGGCGACAGGATGTGGGCGTGCAGCTTGGCACTCGACCAGGCCTTGCCGCTCCACCGCTGCGACAACCGCGTGTCGGGCCTGCGGCAGCACGACTCGTCGGGGCAGGTCGAGGTCAGCCGGTTGGTCGTCTCGCGCCCGCGGAACCACTTCGAGTGCACGAACGGCACCCCGACGGTGATCGAGAACTCCCCGGCGCTCGTGGAGCCGGTCTGCGTCGAGTCGAAGAACGTGCCCTCGGGGGTGTCGGTGTACTGGTAGAACTCCGTGGTGCGGTTGGTGCGGGCGAACGCCACGCGCGAGCTCCAGTGTCGGCACACCAGCTGGCCCTCGGTCGATCCGGTGACGTCGACGGGGAGGCGCAACCCGTCGTTCTCGTAGGCCTTGTAGACGGCGCCGTCGTCGCCGACCCGCAAGAAGTGCACCTCCATGTCGAGGTGCGCCGTCGCCAGGTTGGTGAACCGCAGTGCCGCGCTCTCGTGGGTGGTGCCGAAGGCGTCACGGAAGTCCTCGACCGCGATGTCGTGCTTGCCCTTCGCCTCGCGGAGGAAATCGACGGACTGGCGCAGCGGCATCAGGCAGGCCGCGGCGAAGTAGTTGATTTCGAGCCGCTGCTGCAGGAAGTCGGCGTAGCTTTCCGGCTCCGTGTGCCCGAGCACCCGGTGCGCCATCGCCTGCAATGCCATGGAACGGAGTCCGTGCCCGCCGGGGATGGAGGCGGGCGGCAGGTAGATGCGGCCGTTCTCCAGGTCGGTGACCGAGCGGGCGGAGTGCGGCAGGTCGTCGACGTGCACGAGTTCGAATCCGAGACGCTCGGCCATGCGCGTGACCGAGCGGTGGGTGAGCGCTCCGCCGACGTGCCCCACGGCCGCGACCTCGCGCTCGGCGATGTCCTCGATCGACGCCATGTGGTTGTCGAGCGACCGCTGCTTCTGGCGCAGCTCGGTGTTGGCGCGCCTCGCCTCTTCCGGGGTGGCGATCGCCTCCCGCGAGCGCCGCGCGAGTTCGCGATGCAGCCCGACGAGCGCCGTGAGCGTCTCGTCGGCCACGTTCTTGCCCGGCCGCACGGCCGGCAGCCCGAGCGACGCGTAGACGCTCCCCCGCTGCAGCCGTTCCAGCTCGATCTCGAGGCCGGCTCGTTCGCTCGGCGGGGCATCGTCGAGCAGTTCGGAGACAGCCACGCCGAGCGCCGCCGCGATGGACCCGATGAGGCTCAGCCGCGGCTCCCGCCGACCGTTCTCGATGAGCGACAGCTGGCTGCCGGCAACGCCGACCCGCTGGCCCAGTTGGTCGAGGGTGAGGCCGGCATCGGAGCGGTAGTGACGGATGCGGTGGCCGAGTGTCGCAAGATCCTTCATTTGGCGACGATAGCGAAAGAAGAGGGATTCTTTCTAGTCCCACTGAGCGGAAGCGGGGTTGTTTTCGCCCCACCATGTAACTACGAACGTATTTATGGACCGATTGGAGCACCGGATGAGCCTTCTAGCCCGCACCGCGCCCACCCAGATCGTGACGCCCGAACGGCGACCGGCCGAGCGACTCGCCCCCGGCGCCCCGGCGGGCGCCGCGGCATCCGTCGTCGCCTGGGTCGCCTCTATCGCCTCGCTCACCACGCCCGACGAGATCGTCTGGTGCGACGGGTCGTTGCGCGAGAACGACCTGCTCACCAAGCTCATGCTCGAGACCGGAACCCTCACCCGGCTGAACCCCGAGTTGCGCCCCAACAGCTTCCTGGCCCGCGGCGACGAGAGCGACGTCGCACGGGTCGAGGACCGCACGTTCATCTGCTCCGCGCTCGAGAGCGACGCCGGCCCGACCAACAACTGGCGCGACCCGGCCGAGATGCGCGCCACACTCGAGCCCCTCTTCTCGGGCAGCATGCGCGGCCGCACCATGTACGTCGTGCCGTTCTCGATGGGTCCGCTCGGTTCACCCCTCGCCAAGCTCGGCGTGCAGGTCACCGACTCCCCCTACGTCGTCGTGTCGACCGGCCTCATGACGCGCATGGGCGCCGGGGCCCTCGCCCTCATCGACGACGACACCGAATGGGTTCCCGCTGTCCACTCCGTCGGCGCACCGCTCGAGTCCGGCCAGCGCGACGTTGCGTGGCCGTGCAACGGGACGAAGTACATCTCGCACTTCCCCGAGACCAGGGAGATCTGGTCGTTCGGCTCGGCCTACGGCGGCAACGCCCTGCTCGCCAAGAAGGCGTTCGCGCTGCGGATCGCCTCGGTGATGGCGCGCGACGAGGGCTGGCTCGCCGAGCACATGCTCATCATCAAGGTCACCAACCCGGCCGGCCGCGTCTTCCACGTGGCCGCGGCCTTCCCGAGCGCGTGCGGCAAGACCAACCTCGCGATGCTGCAGCCAACGGTGCCCGGCTGGCGCGTGGAGACCATCGGCGATGACATCGCGTGGCTGCGTCCCGACGCCGAGGGCCGCCTGCGCGCGATCAACCCGGAGGCCGGGTTCTTCGGTGTCGCCCCCGGCACCGGCGTCTCCACCAACCCGGTCGCCATCGACACGGTGTGGGGCAACACGATCTTCACCAACGTCGCGATGCGCGACGACGGCGACGTCTGGTGGGAGGGCATGACCGAGCACGCGCCCGAGCACCTCGTCGACTGGCGCGGCGAGGACTGGACCCCGTCCCTGGCGACCCCCGCGGCGCATCCGAACTCGCGGTTCACCGTCGCCGCACGCCAGTGCCCGACCATCGCGAACGACTGGGACGACCCGGAAGGCGTCGTCATCGACGCGATAATCTTCGGCGGCCGCCGCGCGAGCACCGTGCCGCTAGTGGTGGAGGCGCGGGATTGGGAGCACGGCGTCTACCTCGGCGCCACGATCTCGAGCGAGCGCACCGCGGCCGCCGAAGGCACCGTCGGCGAGCTGCGCCGCGACCCGTTCGCGATGGCGCCGTTCTGCGGCTACAACATGGCCGATCACTGGGCACACTGGCTCGAGGTGGGGGCGACGCTCGAAAAGGCCCCGGCGGTGTTCCAGGTGAACTGGTTCCGCAAGGACGCCGACGGGCGCTTCCTCTGGCCCGGGTTCGGCGAGAACTCGCGCGTGCTCGCCTGGATCCTCGACCGGGTGGAGGGCACGGCCGACGGCCTCGACAGCCCGATCGGCGTGCTGCCCGCGCCGGGAGCGATCGACACGTCCGGCCTCGACCTCGACCCCGGCGACTGGGACAAGCTCTTCGAGGTCGACCCGACCGCCCACCGCCGCGAGGTCGACGGTGTCGCCGAGTTCTTCGCCGGATTCGGCGAGCGCGTACCTTCGCAGTTGACCGCCCAACTGGAGGCCCTGCGCACCCGGCTCGTCTGACCCAACGTTCTGCCGCCGTCGCGCGTCTTGGATGATAGAGGCACAATCCGGGAGGCGTTTTCGTGGCAGAAGCAGTGGCGGCCGATGGGCCGCAGTGGCAACAGGTGGTGACCAGGCTCGTCGCCGAACGCGGCGACGCCCTCACCCGGTACGCCTACTTCGTCTGCGGAAGCCGCGACGACGCGGCCGACCTCGTGCAGGACGCCCTGGTGAAGACCTTCGGGCGCCTGCGCAACGGTTTCTCGGTGGCGAGCGCCGAGGGTTACGTTCGCCGTGCCATCCTGAACAGCTATATCGACCGTGGCAGGCACACGACCCGGTGGCGCAAGATCGCGCACCTCACCGCGGTTCCGGATGTCACGGACTCGCGCGCTGCGCAGAGCGAGTCGCGTATCGACCTGCACGAGGAACTGCGCAAGCTCACGCCGCGCGAACGGGCCTGCCTCGTGCTGCGCTACTACGACGACCTCAAGGTCGACGACATCGCCGAGACGCTCGAGTTGAGCTCCGGAGCCGTCAAGCGCTACCTGAGCGACGGCCTCGCCAAGATGGCAATCTCACTCGCCGAGCCGGACAGCGCCGACGACGGCACGACCGCACCTCGCTCGACCGCACTGGGCACGACCGCACTGGGAGCACGCAATGGCAACTGACCCGAACCTCCGCGACCTCTTCGACCGAGACACCCCGGCGATGCGTCGGATCGACACGGCGTCCGTGATCAGGCGCAGCAAAACGCGGAGACTGCCCGCGCAGGTGGTGATCGGTGGCGCGTTCGTCCTGGCCGTGGGGGGTCTCGGCGTGGCCGGTCTACAGGGGCTCGGCGGTGCTCAGTCGGCGAGCGACTCCGCGGTCTCCACCCTGGAACAGGCACCGGCCGGCTCTGACGGCGGAGCCAAGGCGGCCACGGAGGGGGACGCGACGGGCATCAAACGTGCGCCCGCCGATCGGCTCAACCTCTGCGGCGGCGCGCTCGCCGAGGTGGCGCCGAGCGCGACCGGTCTCGTGCTCACGGTCGACTTCCCCGGCTCCCCCGTCGGCACGGCGCCCGTCGCCGGCACCGCGACCCTCACCAACACGGGAACCGAGACCGTCGTCGGCTACACCTCCCCCACTCCCGCCATCACCCTCTCGCAGGCCGGCACCGTGCTCTGGCACAGCAACGGTCCGACGATCCTGTCGATCCAGGACGTCACCCTCGCGCCCGGTGAATCGCTCGAGTTCGCGGCATCCTTCGCCCCCGTCGTCTGCTCGACGGAGGACGACACGGCCGAGGCGTTCCGAAGCGACCTGCCGCCCGTCGCGGCCGGCGACTACATGGTCACCGCCGCCGCCGACGTCTCGGTCGACGGGGTCGCCGAGCTCGTCACGGGGCCGGGAACGACCGTGCGTATCGGCTAGCGCGCCGATAGGAACACTCAGGTTCCTGGCGCGCTCGACTCGCTAGAATCGCCTCATTGACTGTCAGTAGCGTGACTGGCGGCAGCCTGACTGGCGACAGCCGAGGAGAAGAGTCGATGAAGTCGCGAATCGTATGGGGCGCCGCGCTCGCCATCGCGCTGGTGGGCATCGCCCCGGCGGCCGCGCAGGCCCAAGACCCCGTCGATCTGGCGGGCGCCTACGTGCTCGACCAGTCGGGTGTCGTCACCGGCGAGGAAGAACGCATCGAGTCGTCGCTCGACCAGCTGTACGACGAGACCGGCATCCAGCTGTTCGTGGTCTACGTCGACAGCTTCACCGGAGCCGATTCGGCCGCCGACTGGGCGGACACGACGGCCGAACTCAGCGGGCTCGGGTCGGACGACGCGCTGCTCGCCGTCGCGACCGCCGACCGCCAGTACCAGCTCTCGGTCACCGAGGACTTCGCCCTCAGCGACGCCGACCTGGACGAGATCGTCGACAACACCCTGATCCCGCAGTTGCGTGACGACAACTGGGCCGACGCCGCGATCGACTTCGCCGGCGGGCTGCGCGGCGAGGGCAACGATTCGGGCAGCCTTCCGGTCTGGCCGATCGTGCTGCTCGTCGTCGTCGCGGTCGGTGGACTGATCGTCTACCTCCTGGTGCGGGCGGCGCGGCGCAGGAAGAGCGGGGAGAAGAACCTGCCGTCGGGGCAGCCTACGCAGCAGCAGCTCGACCAGCGCGCCGGCACCCTCCTCGTCGAGGTGGACGATTCGCTGCGCACCAGCGAGCAGGAACTCGGCTTCGCCGTCGCCCAGTTCGGTGAGGATGCGACGCGCGACTTCCAGACGACGCTCGCCTCGGCCAAGACCTCGGTCGGGCAGGCGTTCGCCATCCGGCAGAAGCTCGACGACGCGTTCCCCGAGTCGACGGACGAGAAGCGCGCGCTCACCCTCCAGCTCATCGAGCTCGCCGAGAAGGCCGACGCGGACCTCGACGCACAGGCCGACGCCTTCGATTCCCTGAGGGAACTCGAACAGAACGCGCCGCGGATCCTCGACGAGGTGGACGCCTCGGCCGCCGCCCTCGCGACGCGGCTCGCGGCGACCGAGGCCACGACGCAACAGCTCGCCGCCCGGTACGCACCCGCCACGATCGCCACGATCGTCGAGAACGCCGCGCAGGCGCGCACGCTTCTCGCCCTGGCCGCGACGACCTCGCAGAACGCCCGCGCGGGCCTCGCCTCCGCCAGCAAGGGCCCCGCGGCGGTCGCCGTGCGCGCCGCGCAGTCGAGCGTCGCGCAGGCGACCCAGCTGCTCGACGCCGTCGACGAGCTCGCCCGCGAACTCGCCGAGGCGCAGACCGCCCTGCAGGCCGCGATCGACGAGCTGAACCGCGACATCGCCGAGGCCCGCGCGATCACGACGACCGACCTGTCCGCCCCCGTCCAGTCGGCCACCGCGGGGCTCGCGGCCATCCTGCCCGACAGCGACCGCAACCCGGTCGACTCCCTGCAACGCGTCGAACGCCTCGACGAAGCGCTCTCCCAGGCCCTGGCCGCCGTGCGCGACCGCCAGCAGGCCGAGGTGAGCGCCCGCTCGTCGCTCGAGCGGGTCATGGCGGGAGCGCGCACCCAGATCGCCGCGGGCGAGCAGTACCTGTCCACCCGCCGCGGCGGCATCGGCACCGACGCGCGCACCCGGCTCGCGGCAGCGCGACAGGCGCTCGACGAGGCGGGGGCACTCGCGGGCTCCGATCCGGTCGCCGCGCTGTCGTCGGCGCACCGCGCGGCGAGCCTCGCCCAGCAGGGCACCGAGCTCGCGCAGGGCGACGTCGACTACTTCTCCCAGTCGACGGCCGGCGGCTACGGCGGTGGCGGCAGCATCGGCGGCATCGACAGCGGCGCACTCATCGGCGGCATTCTCGGCGGGCTGCTCTCGGGCGGCGGCGGCGGCGGTTGGTCGGGCGGCGGCTCCGGCGGCTGGTCGGGCGGCGGCCGTTCCGGCGGCTCGCGCGGCGGAGGCGGCGGCTTCGGCGGCAGCTCCCGTCGCTCCGGCGGCGGCGGCTCGCGCGGCGGGCGCCGCGGCGGCGGAGGCCGATTCTAGAACGTGCGAACAGTCCCTACCCATCCAACGAAAGGCAGCCCCCATGGCTAAGCAGTCCATCCTCGGTCGTATCTCGCAACTGGCCAAGGCCAACATCAACGCCCTTCTCGACCAGGCGGAAGACCCCGCCCTGATGCTCGACCAGATGGTGCGCGACTACACCAACAGCATCGCCGAGGCCGAGAGCGCGGTCGCCCAGACGATCGGCAACCTGCGTCTCGTCGAGCAGGACTACGAGGAAGACGTGGCCGCCGCGAACGACTGGGGCCGCAAGGCTCTCGCCGCCAGCTCCAAGGCCGACGAGCTGCGCAACGGCGGCAACGCCGTCGACGCCGACAAGTTCGACAACCTCGCCAAGGTGGCACTCGGCAAGCAGTTCCAGGCCGAGAAGGAGGCGAAAGACGCGCAGCCGACCATCACCTCGCAGACCCTCGTGGTCGACAAGCTCAAGAGCGGCCTCGATTCGATGCGCGGCAAGCTGGGCGAACTCACCTCGAAGCGTGACGAGCTCATCGCGCGGTCCAAGACCGTCGACGCCCAGCGCCAGGTGCAGGACGCGATCGGCTCGATCGACATGCTCGACCCCACGAGCGAGATCAGCCGGTTCGAGGACAAGATCCGCCGCGAAGAGGCCAAGGTGCTCGGACAGCAGGAGCTCGCGGCATCCAGCCTCGACGCCCAGTTCGAAAGCCTCGAAGACCTCGACAAGCAGACCGAGATCGAGGCGCGCCTCGCCGCGCTCAAGCTCGGCGCGGGCGGTTCCGGGGCGCAAGGGCAGCTCGGACAGTAGAAACGACGCGAGGGCCGGCGGGAATCATTCCCGCCGGCCCTTCGTTGCGCAACACATGACTATTATCGGAATCATCGGAGCGGGACACATCGGCGGCCAGGTAGCACGCGCGGCCATCACGGCGGGATACGACGTCGTGATCAGCAACTCGCGCGGACCAGAGACGCTCACGGGACTCGTCGCGGAGCTCGGTCCGCGGGCTCGGGCCGCCACCTCGGCCGAGGCCGCGGCGGCCGGCGACTTCGCCGTCGTCACGGTGCCGCTGAAGAACTACACGGAGGTCCCCGTCGCCGAGCTGGCGGGCAAGATCGTGATCGACACGAACAACTACTACTTCGAGCGCGACGGCCACATCGCCGAGCTCGACGACGGCACCGCCACGGTGACCGGCCTGCTGCAGGCGCACCTGGCCGAGAGCCGCGTCGCGAAGGGCTTCAACTCGATCACCTTCGGCGACATCACCACGGCCGGAGCACCGGCGGGCACACCAGGCCGTCGCGCGCTCGTGACCGCGAGCGACTTCGACGACGCCGCGGCGCTCATCACCCGCCTGTACAACGAGTTCGGGTTCGACACCGTGAACGCCGGTCCACTCAGCGAGAGCTGGCGCACCGACCGGGACACCCCGGCCTACGGTGCGGCGGGCGACGCGGCCACGATGACCCGCCTTCTCGCAGAAGCCGAGCGGAACGTAGATACTGAGTAGGTGCCAGCCACCTTCGTCGTCATCCCCCAGTGGCAGGGCTCCGGCTCGTCGCGCGCTCTCCGACTCGGAGACGGCGCCGAAGCGATCCGGGGCGACCTGCCCGCCTCCTCGACACGCGTCGTCGAGGTCCCGCTGGAGGCGGGCGACGCGCTCGGCTCCGGACTCGCCCGGCTCGGTTCGCTCCAACTCGTGCGCGAACGCAGTCGGGCCATGCTCGCCGACGTTCCCGACTGGGCGCTCGCGATCGGCGGCGACTGCGGCATCGCGCTCGCCCCGATCGAACACGCGCTCGACCGCACGGCCGGCGACCTCGCGGTGGTCTGGTTCGACGCGCACCCCGACCTGAACACCCTCGCGAGTTCGCCCTCCGGCGCGTTCTCCGGCATGGTGCTGCGCACGCTGCTCGGCGAGGGCGTCGACGGACTGGTTCCGGCCGCGCCGCTCGCCGCCGACCGGCTCGTGCTCGCCGGCGTGCGTTCGGTCGACGACGGCGAAGACGGGTACCTCACCGGCTCGGGCATCGCGCGCCTCGGCGTCGACGAGCTCGCTTCGGCCGACGGGCTGGTGGCCGCGGTCGGGGCCACCGGTGCCGCATCCGTCTACCTGCACATCGACCTCGACGTACTCGACCCGGCGGAGCTCGACGGGGTCAGTGACCCGGTCCCCTTCGGGCTCAGCGCCGCCGCCCTCGTGCAGGCGATCCGCGCGGTCAAGGCGCGTCACCCGATCGCAGGGGCCAGCATCGCCGGCTTCTCCCCCGCGAGCATCGACGCCGCGGCCGACGACCTGCCGACGATCCTGCGCATCATCGGGGCGCTCACCTCGCCGTAGGGTCGCCCGACAGGACGGTTTTGTAGGTTCACCCGGTCGACAGGACGATTCGGGGCGGATGATTCGTCGCATCCTGTCGAACGACTGGCCGCGCCCGGCGGCGTGAATAGGCTGGGGCCATGACGCAGAGCAGCGAGGCACCGGCCAGCGACCGCAGGATCACCGTCGACCGCGATGGGCACGTGCTGCTCATCGGGTTCAACCGCGCGGACAAGCGCAACGCCGCGGACTTCCGCCTGCTGCAAGAGCTCTCACTGGCCTACGCCGAACTCGAGAACGACCCCGAACTGCGCGTCGGCCTCGTCTACGCCCACGGCGACCACTTCACGGGCGGTCTCGACCTCGCCGACGTCGGCCCACGCATCGGGGCGGACGGGCTCGACATCACCGCGGACGGGGGCATCAACCCCTGGCGGGTCTCGGGCGTGGCGCTCAGCAAGCCGGTCGTCGTGGCCGTGCAGGGGACGTGCCTCACGCTCGGCATCGAACTGATCCTCGCCGCCGACATCGCGGTCGCCGCCGAATCCACGCGTTTCGGCCAGATCGAGGTGGCCCGCGGCATCTTGCCGTTCGGCGGCGCCACCATCCGTTTCCCGCGCGCCGTCGGCTGGGGCAACGCGATGCGCTGGATGCTGACCGGCGACCTGTTCGACGCAGCCGAGGCCCTGCGCATCGGGCTCGTGCAGGAGGTCGTTGCGGACGGCGAGCAGTACGACCGCGGTCTCGAGCTGGCGCGGCGCATAGCCGCCCAGGCCCCCCTCGCCGTGCAGGCGGCGCTCGCCAACGCGCGGCTCGCGGTGCGCGAGTCGGATGCCGCGGCCGAAGCGGCGCTGCAGCCCGAGCTCGTGCGGCTGGCGGCCAGCGAAGACGCCGCGATCGGTATGCGCGCATTCGTGTCGCGGCAGCCGGCGGAGTTCGTCGGGCGCTGAGATGCGGCACGCGGCGGGCGGCGCCAGCCGTGACATCCGATGCTCGCCCCCGGTCGGCCGCTCCCGGTAGCCTCGGACAATGACCGAAACCGAGTTTGACCTCATCGTTATCGGCGGCGGCGCCGTCGCCGAGAACGTCGCCGACCGCGCCGTGCAGGGCGGTCTGACCGCCGTCCTCATCGAAAGCGAGCTGGTGGGCGGCGAGTGCTCGTACTGGGCGTGTATGCCCTCGAAGGCGCTCCTGCGCAGCGGCATCGCCCTGCGCGCCGCCCAGAACGTCGGGGGCGCGAAGGAGGCGGTGACCGGCGGGCTCGACGTCGCCGCGACCCTGCGCCGCCGCGACTCGTTCACCAGCAACTGGGACGACCAGGGTCAGGTCGACTGGGTCGAGGGTGCCGGCATCTCGCTCGTGCGCGGTCACGGCCGCCTCACCGGCGTCAAGACCGTGTCGGTCGAGGCGGCCGACGGCACCGTCACGAACCTCACCGCCCGGCACGCCGTCGTGGTGAGCACCGGCTCCGATCCGCTGCTGCCCGACGTCGACGGCCTCGCCGACGCCGAACCCTGGACTCCGCGCGACGCGACGAGCGCCAAGGTCATCCCCGACAGCCTCGCCATCATCGGCGGCGGAGTCGTCGCGGTCGAGATGGCGACGGCCTACGCGAGCTTCGGATGCGCCGTGACCGTGATCGCGCGCGGCGGCCTCCTGGGTAAAGAAGAAGACTTCGCGGCCGAGCTCGTGGGCGAATCGCTCGAGAAGCTCGGCGCGACCCTGCGCCTCGGCGTCTCCCCCACGAAGGCGCAGCGCGGCGCCGACGGGGTCACCCTCACCCTGTCGGATGGCGGCACCGTCACCGCGGCCGAGGTTCTCGTGGCCACCGGCCGCGCGCCGCGCACGGGCGACATCGGCCTCGACACGGTCGGGCTCGAGCCCGGTGACTGGCTCGACGTCGACGACACCCTGCTGGTGCGCGGCGAGACCAACCACCACCACGGCTGGCTCTACGCCACCGGCGACGTGAACCACCGGGCGTTGCTCACCCACCAGGGCAAGTACCAGGCGCGCGCCGCCGGCGATGTCATCGTGGCGAGGGCCCTCGGCCGGGCGGTGCACGACGGCGAGTGGGGCACCCACGCCGCGACTGCCGACCACCGGTCGGTGCCGCAGGTCACGTTCAGCGACCCCGAGGTCGCCTCGGTCGGGCTGACAAGCACGGCCGCCGCAGACGCCGGCTACGAGATCCGCGTCGTCGACTACGAGCTCGGTAACGTCGCGGGAGCGAGCCTGCAGGCCGACGGCTACGTCGGACGCGCCCGCATGGTCGTCGACGAGAAGCGCCGCGTCGTGCTCGGAGTCACCTTCGTCGGGCAGGACGTGAGCGAACTCATCCACGCCGCGACGATCGCGATCGTGGGCGAGGTGACCGTCGACCGGCTCTGGCACGCCGTGCCGGCGTATCCGACGATGAACGAGATCTGGCTGCGCCTGCTCGAGACCTACGGCCGGCCCTAGGCTCGGCCGCGGGCCTTACCCTGGGCGAGGCCCTCGTACACGTCCAGCAGAATCGACGTCGACGCCGCCCAGCTGAACCCCTCCGCGAACTGGCGGGCAGAGAGCGACAGCTCCTCGTAGAGTAGCGGGTCATCGAGCAGCACCGAGATCACCCGCGCCCACTCGGCGGGGTCGCGGGAGTCGACGAGCACGCCCGACTCGCCGTCCGCCACCGACTCGACGAGGCCGGAGACCCGCTGCGCGACGACCGGCGTGCCGCTCGCCGCCGATTCGAGCGCGACCAGCCCGAACGTCTCGGAGTGCGAGGGCACGAGCGTGATGGTGGCGGCGGCGAGCAGCTCGGCGACGGCCTCCCTCGACAGCGCGCCGACGAAGCGCACGTCGCCCTCCACCCCCAGTTCGACCGCGAGTTTGTGCAGCGCCACCATGTAGTGCTCCGAACCGGGGGTCGGTTCGCCGGCGATCACGAGCAGCGGGCGGGGTTGGGGCAGTTCGGCGAGCGCGCGCACCGCGAGGCGCTGGCCCTTCAGTTCCTGTACCCGGCCGACGACGGCCAGCAGCGGCCTGCCGCTCTCCACCCCGAGGGCGAGCCGCACCGCGTCACCCGCGTCGGTCTCCGGACGGAACAGCCCGCTGTCGACGCCGGGCGGCATGATCCAGACCTTGTCGACCTGCGCCCCGACGTGCTCGATGAGGTTGTCGACCTCCGCGGTCGAACTCGCGATCACCGCGTCGGCCTGCATCGCGAGGAACGATTCGCTCCGCACCCGCCGCTCGGGTTCGGTCAGCACCAGGCCCGTCGGCATCGCCCGGTGTTTCATCTGGCCGAGCGTATGGAAACTCTGCACGAACGGGATGCCGAGCTCGATGGCCACGGGCAGCGCCGCGATGCCGCTGAGCCAGTAGTGCGCGTGCACGATGTCGTAGGGGCGTGACTGCCTGCCGGCGAGCCGCGCCACCGCCTCGCCGAATTCGTCGGCGACGGTCGACAGCTGGTCTTTCGACACGACGCCGAGCTCGCCCGCCTCGAGTTCGTGCAGGGTCACTCCCGGCACGATCTCGGTCACCGCGGCCGGGCCGTTCGACCGGGTGAGCAGGTCGACCTCGATGCCGAACGCGGCGAGCTGGCGCGCGAGTCCGAGGATCGCGACGTTCATCCCGCCCGCGTCGGCGGTTCCGGGGTTCGCGGCGGGCGAGGTGTGCATCGACACCATCGCCACCCGTTGCACGTCGCCAGCCATACGCCCACTGTATTGTGCGAAGTATGTCTGAGGCACGACCGGTTGACCCTCCGTGGGTCGCGCGGGCGCCCTGGGTCGTGCGTGCGACAAGGCGGGTGTCGGATGCCGCGGCTCGGGTACCCGCCATCAGGCGTGTCATCCTGCACCCGGTCGTCGCGCGACCCGGCTTCTGGATCGCCACCGGAGCCGGTCTGGTCTGGGGCACGGCGATGAGTCTCGGCCGGATCCGCGGCGCCGGCGGCGTCATCGTCGCCCGCCGCTGCCCGCGGTGGAGCTTCGGGCGCGGCGGAACCACGATCGGCGCCGTCTACCTGACAAACAACGCCGTCTCGCGCGCCGTGCTCGAGCACGAGGCCGTTCACCGTGCACAGTGGAAGAAGTACGGGCTGGCTTTCATCCCGCTGTACATCGCCGCCGGTTCCGACGCGCGAACCAATCGCTTCGAAATCGAGGCCGGACTCCACAAGGGTGGCTACGCATGACGAAGACGATCGTTATTACCGGCGCGAGCGGCGGCATCGGAGCCGTCGCGGCACGGCGGCTGGCCGTCGAGGGCTGGGACGTCGCCGTCGTGGGACGCAACCCCGAGCGCACTGCTTCGGTCGCGGCATCCGTCGGCGGCACCGCCTTCGTCGCCGACTACGACCGCCTCGACGACGTGCGCGCCCTCGCCGCGGCGCTGCTCGAGCGGTACGACCGCATCGACGTGCTCGTGAACAACGCGGGCGGCCTCACGAGCGAGCGCGGTCGCACGGCCGACGGGCACGAACGCAACTTCCAGCACAACCACCTCGCGCCCTACCTGCTCACCCGGCTGCTCCAGCCGCGGTTGCTCGAGAGCGGCGCACGCGTCGTGTCCACGTCGAGCCTGATGAACCTCGCGGGTCGCGTGCGGCTCGAGGACCTCGACTGGGAGAAGCGCGCCTGGCTCGGCGGCTGGCAGGCCTACGGCACGAGCAAGCTCGAGACGATCATGTTCATCCGCGAACTCACCGCCCGCACCGGCCTCGACGCGTACTCGTTCCACCCCGGCTACGTCGCTACGGGGTTCGGAGCCGACAGCACCTTCATCAAGCTGTCCTACCGGCTGCGCCCCGGCGGCCTCGGCATCTCGGTCGAGCAGGGCGCCGAACCGCTCGTGCTGCTCGCCTCTGGCACGGCCGCTCCTGCCCCGAGCGGCACCTACTTCGACCAGCTCGCGCCCTACGGTCGGACGAGGGCCCAGGCCGATGACCAGGACCTGGCCGCGGGCCTGTGGATCAAGAGCGCCCAGCTCGTGGGCGTGACGGCGTGAGCGTCACCGTGCGGGCCGTCGCACCGGCGGACGCCGACCAGTGGCGCGACCTCTACAGCGCGTACCGCGAGTTCTACGCGCTCGAACCCGACGCCGACGTGGTCGACCGCGTGTGGGCCTGGATCGGCGACGCCGGTCACGAGACGAACGCGCTCGTGGCCGTCGACGAGCACGGCACCCTCGCCGGACTCGCCCACTACCGCCGGTTCGCCCGGCCCTCGTCGGGCACGACCGGCCTCTGGCTCGACGACCTGTTCACCCGGCCCGACCTGCGCGGTGCGGGGGTGGGTCGTGCGCTCATCGACGCGGTGGCCCGCATCGCCGACGCCGAGAAGCTCAGCGTGGTGCGCTGGATCACGAACGAGAACAACGCCACCGCGCGGCGTCTCTACGACACGATGGCGACCGCCACCAAGTGGGTGACGTACGACCGCGTTCCCGGCGCCTGAGCCTGTCGACGGGCCGTCAGTTCGAGGTGAGCGTGCGGGCGGCGCCGTCGTGCGCGATCCAGGCGTAGACCTGGTGGTCGTCGAACGCAGAGACCGGCAGCATCTCGCTCAACCAGGCGTCGACCGAGCGGCGGAGGACCTGACCGCGGTCGCGCACGAGCCAGCTCACGCCGAAGCGGCCGGGAGCGACGATCACGACGATGTCGGTCTCGCTCTGCACCTCGACGAAGACCTGTCCGCGCGCCTTCGCGGGAAGCGTGGCGAGGATGGTCTGCATGACGGGAAGCGACGTTTCGTCGCCGGCGAGAAGGATGCGGTCGCTGGCGGCCGGGTTCCAGCCGACCGACGCGGCGTTCTCGTCGAGGAAGGTCATGCTCTCAGTATAGGCATGCCTTACCTAATGCCAACAGGTCGGCTCCCCCTGTAGGAATACTCTCAGTGTATGGAATTCGGAATCTACAGCTTCGGCGACGTCCAGGATAAGGACCGCGTGGAAGAGGCCCTCGCCGACACGATCGAGAGAATTAAACTCGCGGATGACACGGGGCTCGACTACTTCGGACTCGGAGAGCACCACCGCCCCGACTATTCCATCTCGGCACCCGCCACCGTGCTCGCCGCGGCATCCACCGTCACCTCCCGCATCAAGCTGGGCAGCGCGGTGACGGTGCTCAGCACGGAGGACCCGGTGCGCGTCTTCCAGCAGTTCGCCACGATCGACCTGCTCAGCCACGGCCGGGCCGAAATCGTCGCCGGCCGCGGCTCGTTCATCGAGTCGTTCCCGATCTTCGGGGCGAGCCTCGACGACTACGACGCCCTCTACGCCGAGAAGCTCGACCTGCTGCTCGCGCTCAACGATGACGAGTTCATCACCTGGAGCGGCCGATTCCGCCCGCCCCTCGCGGCCCAGCAGATCCTTCCGCGGCCCAGCAGGCACGGGGAGTACCCGGGCAAGCTCGACATCTGGGTTGCCACGGGCGGCAACCCCGAATCATCCGCCCGGGCCGGCGCTCTCGGCGTCCCGGTGAGCTATGCGATCATCGGCGGCCACCCCGAACGCTTCGCTCCCCTGTTCGACCTGTACCGCCGGTCGGCCGCGCAGCACGGGCACGACCCGGCCACGCTCCGCACCGCCATCGCAGCGCCCGGATTCGTCGGCGCCGACTCGCGCACCGCCAAAGACGCGTTCTACCCGTACTGGATCGAATCGATGGCGCGCATCTCGGCCGAACGCGGATTCCCCACGCCGACCCGGGAGACCTACGAGGACATGGTCGACAGCCGCGGCGCCATCTTCGCCGGAAGTCCCGACGAGGTCGCCGCGAAGATCGTCTACGTGCACGGCCACCTGGGCATGGACAGGGTCGGCCTGCAGATGGACTGGTCGGGCGTGCCGCAGGAGCTGGTGCTCGAGTCGATCCGGCTGTTCGCGACCGAGGTGGCGCCACGCGTGCGCGAGGCTCTCGCCGCGGATCGCTGAACCGACCACGGCCGCTGAGCCCACCACGGCCGATGAGCCCACCACGGCCGCTGAGCCCGTCGAAGCGCCGTTACCAACTCGAAACCCCCGGTCGGACGGCGAGTTGATAATGTCTCGATCAGCAGCAGAGGCTCGAGGCGGCAGGGTTCGTCCGCAGCGATCACAACGGCGCCGATCTCTACCGGCTCGAAACGGAGAGCGGCGAGGAGAACTACCTGTTCGTGGCCGGCCACTGGTTCTTCGGCAGCGACCTGGCCACAGCCGACCGTGTGCGCCTGCGCGTCGACGTCGGCTGATGTCGCGCTTTGTGCCCGCCTCCGACCCGTCGTCGCAGGGCGACCGGCTCAATCCTTCGGCTTGGCCAACCCGAGCGCCGGCATGAGCACGCCGTCGATCACCGAGATGAGGAACTCGCGGTCGACCGGCTTGCGCAGCATGATCGTTCGGTAGGTCGCCATCGACTGGCTGACGAGCGAGATCATTTCGATGTCGGTGTCCGCCGCGATCTCGCCCCGGTCGATCGCGCGCTGCAGCAGCATGCGGTTGACGGATGCGCGCGGCTCGACGATCGCCGCATACGCTGCGTCGGCGAGTTGCGGATCGCGGGCCAGCATCGAGGTCAGGGCGCCCATGATGCGCAGCTTCTTGTCTGCGTCGTGCAGTGCGTGCGGCTTGATCATCGCGACGAGGTCGCCGCGCAGCGTCCCCGTGTCGGGAATCGCGTCGGGGTCGATCTGCTTCATGCACGCCACGGCGTCGATGACGAGCTCGCCCTTCGAGGCCCAGCGACGGTAGAGCGTGGCCTTGCCCGCCTTCGCCCGGGCCGCCACCATGTCGATGGTCATGCCGTCGTACCCGGTCTCCGCGAGCACTTCCAGCGCGGCATCCAGAATCTCGGGATCGCGGGTGTGGTCGCGCTTCCGGCCGAGCTTGGCCTTGGTTTCGGGATCGTGAAGCTGCGTCATTGCGGCTTTACTCCTAACTGTCGGTGCGTCTATTGTAGGCCACGAAGGGTTCCGGAACTCTGTGTTCTCGAAACTCGGCAATTCCGAAACTGTTTGGTTCCGAAACTGTCAAGTTCCGTATATAGTCGTGCTCATGACTCAGACCCTTCCCGTCGCCGCCCCCGTCGCGGCCCCGTCCCGTCGCTGGTGGACGCTGATCACCGTCGGCCTCGCCCAGCTGATGGTCGTGCTCGACTCCACGGTGGTCAACATCGCGCTCCCCGCCGCCCAGGCCGACCTCGGTTTCTCCAATGGCGAACGCCAGTGGATCATCACCGCCTACTCCCTCGCCTTCGGCAGCCTGCTGCTGCTCGGCGGACGCCTGTCCGATCTCATCGGCCGCAAGCGCACGTTCATCATCGGCCTCATCGGTTTCGCAGCAGCCTCCGCGCTCGGCGGCGCGGCCGACAGCTTCGGCCTCCTCGTCGCCGCCCGCGCGCTGCAGGGAGTGTTCGGGGCGCTGCTCGCCCCCACCGCCCTCGCGGTGCTCACGACCACCTTCACCATCCCCAAGGAACGCGCCCGCGCGTTCGGCGTCTTCGGCGCGATCGCCGGAGCGGGCGGTGCCGTCGGCCTGCTGCTCGGCGGCTTCCTCACCGAGAAGCTCGACTGGCGCTGGAACCTGTACATCAACGTCGTCATCGCGATCATCGCCGTGATCGGTGCGATCGTGTTCGTGACCAACGCCGAGCGCACCGGGCCGCGGCCGAAGCTCGACATCCCCGGCACCATCTTCGTGTCCGGCGCCCTCTTCGGCCTCGTGTTCGGTCTCTCCAACGCCGAGACCGACGGCTGGGATTCGCCGCTCACCTGGGGCATGCTCGCCGGCTTCGTGGTGTTGATCACCGCGTTCGTGCTCTGGCAGCGACGCGCGGCGCACCCGCTGCTCCCCCTGTCGATCGTGCTCGACCGCAACCGCGCGGCCGCCTACACCGCGGTCCTGCTGGCCGGTGCCGGAATGTTCGGCATCTTCCTCTTCGTGACCTACTACCTGCAGGCGTCGCTCGGCTACACGCCGATCCAGACCGGACTGTCGTTCCTGCCCATGATCGGCATGCTCGTCGTGGCCGCGCAGTTGGGTACCAACCTGCTGCTCCCCCGCTTCGGCCCGAAGGTCATGGTGCCGTTCGGCATGACGATCGCGGCCGTGGGAATGGTGCTGCTCACACGCCTCGACCTCGGCAGCGAGTACGTGCCCGACATCCTGATACCGCTGATGATCCTCGGCTTCGGCATGGGTTCGACGATGCCCGCCGCGATGCAGACCGCGACGCTCGGCGTCGACCGCGAGTTCGCCGGTGTCGCCTCGGCGATGGTGAACACGAGCCAGCAGGTCGGCGGGTCGATCGGAGTCGCGCTGCTCAACACGCTCGCGGCGACGGCGGCCACCGACTACCTCGCCGCGAACCAGCCGGCGACGGCCGCCGTGGCCGCACGGGCCGCGATCGAGAGCTACAACACCGCCTACTGGTGGGGAGCCGGCATCTTCGCGACCGGCGCCGTCATCGCCGCGCTGCTGTTCCGCCGCCGCGGGCAGGGCCTCGCGCTGCACACCGAGCCGGCGGCAGACGCCGAGCCGGTACTGGCGCACTGATCGACAGCGCGGGCACTCACCACTGCGGCGGGTGCCTGCGCTGCCACGCGAACCTGCGCTCGAGCTGGGCTCCGATGGCCAGGAGGGTGTGCTCGCCGCCCGGGCGACTGATCACCTGCACGCCCATGGGTAGGCCCGCATCCGTCACCGCGACCGGAAGTGTGATCGCGGGCAGCCCGCTCACGTTCGCGAACGACGTGAACGGCGTGTACTGCACCTGCTGCTCGAAGTTGCGTTCGGCGTCGACCGCGTCGTACCAGCCGACCGGGCGCGGGGTGAGCGCGAGGGCCGGCGTCATCACCGCATCGAAGCGGGAGAACTGACGGATGACACTGCGCTCGAACCTCGTCAGTGTCGACAACGCAGTCGCCAGGTCGCGTGCGCTCAACTCCCGACCGCGAGCCACGAGCCATTGGGTGAGCGGTTCGAGCAGCTCGAGGTCTTCGCCCTCCGCCGGGATGTTCGCGGCCCCGGCCTGCCACAGGGTGCGGAACGCCGGACCATAGCTGTCGTCCGGCTCGAGTTCGTAGTCCTGCAGCCCGTGGCCGAGCAGCGACAGCTCGTAGGCGGCCGTGGCGAGCGCCGATTCGGCCTCGGCCGAGACGGTGATCTCGTACAGGCTGTCCCACGGCGACGAGGTCATCACGCCGATCTCGAAGCGGCCCTCGCCGCGCACGGCGGCATTGAGCAGCGCGCCTTCGTCCCACGACGGCGCCCGCGTCGCGTACTGGTAGGGGCCGCCCTCGACCATCGCGTCGAGCAGCATCGCGGCGTCGGCGACCGTACGCGCGATCGGGCCGGGCGTGACGAGACCGCCGAGCGAACCGAAACCGGCGTTGGCCGGCACCCGCCCGCGCGACGGCTTCACACCGACGAGACCGGTCGCCGCCGCGGGGATGCGGATCGACCCGCCCCCGTCCGAGCCGGGCGCGACCGGCAGCAGGCCGGCGGCGACCGCGACGGCCGCTCCCCCGCTGCTGCCGCCCGCACCGAGCGTCGTGTCGTAGGGGTTGCGCGCCGGCGGCGCCACGAGCGACTCGGTGTAGCTGGGCATGCCGAACTCGGGAGCGTTCGTCTTGCCGAGGCTCACGGCGCCCGCGTCGTCGAGCGCGGTCACGATCTCGTCCGATTCGTCGGGCACGAAGTGCTCGAACAGCCGCGAGCCGTAGGTCGTGCGCACGCCCGCGCGGGCGCTGAGGTCCTTGTCGCCGAGCGGCAGGCCCCAGAGGGCGACCGCGCGCGAGACCGTCGACTCGACGTACGCCGCCCTGGCGAGCGCGGCTTCGGGCGTCACCGTGGTGAACGCGCCGAGTGCGCCGTCGAGGCGTGCGATGCGCTCCAGGTAGTGCGTCGCGAGTTCCGAGGGCGAAACGTCGCCGCGACGCAGCCAGTCGGCCTGCTCCTGGGCGGTGAGGTGATGGAGTTCGAACATTCTCCGAGCCTAGGTCTTGACACGACCGGTCGAGGCTGGTTGGTTAGTTACATGAGTAATGAACCAACGAAGAAGGCGCGTCGTGGATGAGACCCGGCCGATCTTCGTGCAGATCGCGGAGGGGATCGAGAACGACATCCTCGCCGGTGTGCTCGCTGAAGAGACGCAGGTGCCGTCGACCAACGAGTTCGCCACCTATTACCGCATCAACCCCGCCACCGCCGGCAAGGGCGTCAACCTGCTCGTCGACGCGGGAATCCTCTACAAGAAAAGGGGTATCGGCATGTTCGTCGCCGAGGGCGCGAGAAACCGTCTGACGGAGGCTCGTCGCGAGACATTTCAATCGGAGTTCGTCAGGCCGCTCGTCGCGGAAGCCGCCAAACTCGGCATCTCGTCGTCGCAGCTGACCGACATGATCAGGAAGGAAGGCGCATCGTGAGTGCCGTAGTGGAGGTCACGGGCCTCGGAAAGAAGTTCGGTCAGCTCGCCGCGGTCGACAACGCGACGTTCTCGATCGAGGAGAACCGCGTCTACGGCCTGCTCGGCCGCAACGGCGCGGGCAAGACCACCATGATGCAGCTCATCACCGGCCAGGACTTCGCGTCGGAGGGCAGCATCCGCGTCTTCGGCGAGAACCCGGTCGAGAACTCCCGCGCCCTCTCCCGCGTCTGCTTCGTCAAGGAGAGCCAGAAGTATCCCGACGACTTCAAGCCGAAGCACGTGCTGAAGAGCGCGCCGTGGTTCTTCCCCAACTGGGACGCCGGGTTCGCCGAGCGGCTCGTGGCCGATTTCCGGCTGCCGCTGAACCGGCGCATCAAGAAGCTGTCGCGCGGCCAGCTCTCGGCGATCGGCGTGATCGTCGGCCTCGCCTCGCGCGCGCCCCTCACCTTCTTCGACGAGCCGTACCTCGGACTCGACGCGGTCGCCAGGCAGACCTTCTACGACCGCCTGCTCGAGGACTACGCCGAACACCCGCGCACCGTCGTGCTCTCCACCCACCTCATCGACGAGGTGAGCAACCTGCTGGAGCACGTGATCGTGATCGACGACGGAAAGATCATCATGGATGCCCCGGCGGAAGAACTGCGCGGGTCGGCCACGATCGTCGCAGGGAAGCGCGCCGCGGTCGACGCCTTCACGTCCGGCCGGGACATCCTGCACAGCGAACGGCTCGGCGGACTGTCGTCCGTGACGGTCGGGCGCCTCTCCCCCGCAGAACGCGCCGCGGCGACCGCCGCCGGCCTCGAGCTCTCCCCGGTGTCGTTGCAGCAGCTCGTGGTGCGCGTCACCACCGCGAACGCAGATCGGAGCCAGGAATCATGACCACCGCAACCCTCGCCGAGCCCACCACACACGCACGCCCGGCACCGCCCAACCGCATCCTGGCGATCGTGCGCCTGCACTTCGTGAACCCGGCCACCACCATCGTGATCCCCTGGATGATCTTGGGGTTCATCTTTTTGGTGAACCTCGCCATCTGGGCGATCATCTTCGCCTCCGTGGCAGACGAGGAATCCCGCACCAACGCCCAGGAGGGTCTCAACTGGAGCGGCGCCTCGTTCTACATCTTCGTCTATATGACGATCGTGGCGATCCAGGCGATCAACCTCACCTTCCCGTTCGCGCAGGGCTACAGCGTCACGAGGAAAGACTTCTACCTCGGCACCTCGATCGCGTTCCTGCTGCTGGCGGCGATGTACGCGGCCGGTCTCACCGTGCTCTCGCTCATCGAAGACGCTACGGACGGCTGGGGCCTGGGCGGCCACATGTTCACCTCGGTCTACTTCGGGGTGGGCGAGTGGTACGTGCGCTTCGGTCTCTTCTTCACGATCTTCGCGTTCTTCTTCTTCCTCGGCGCGGCGTTCGCGGCGGTCTATGTGCGGTGGCGCGCGAACGGAATGATCGCGTTGTGGGCGGCGATCACCCTCGTGATCGTGGCGCTCATCGCCCTGGTCACCTTCACCGACTCGTGGCCGGCCGTCGGCGGGTGGTTCGTCGAGACGGGGGTCAACGGCGTCATCCTCTGGACGCTCGTGCCCACCGCGATCTCCGCGGTGACGGGTTACTTCGTGCTGAAGAAGGCGACCCCGCGCAACTGAGTATCCTGTCGTCCACGCGACGGACGCCCGATCGCCCGCGGGGTGGTCGGGCGTCCCCGCGCCTACTGCTAGGTTCGTCAAACGGGAAGGAGCACCAATGAGCTCATCGAAAGCACTGGCGGTTCTGCCACTCGCCATCGCCCTCGTGGCGGTGCTCGCCGGGTGCACCGCGGACGAGGCACCACAGGCCGCTCCGACGGCCGAGACCACCGAGACTCCGACCGCCGAGCCCACCGCGGCCCCCAGCAACTTCACCTTCACGATGCCGACCGACTGCGCGTCGATTCTCCCCGAGTCACGCGTCGACGAGTTCGCGGCCGAGGGCATCGTGCTGCTCGGCGGCCCCGGCGGCCGGTACGGCAACGACTACCTCGTCGACGCCACCCCCGAGGAGCAGGCCGGCGGCATCAGCTGCATCTGGGGCTTCTCCGACACCGAGGTCAGCAGCTTCACGATCTCCGTCGCGCCGCTCAGCGGCGCCACCCGCCCCGCCGTCGTCGCGAGCTTTGCCGAGCAGGGCCTCAACGAGGAGACGACCGACGACGCCGTCGCCTACGGCGTGCAGGGCGACCGCACGCTCGATCCAGCGATCATGAACGTGCTGCGCGGGGAAAGCTGGATCTCGGTTATCGCGACGATCGGCGGCCTCGACTCCTACACGCGCGCTGTCGAGATCTCCGGCGAGGTCTACGAGCACGTCTACAGCGCCAACTGACACAGCGCTGACTGAGGCGGCACCGGCCGAGCCAGCACCGCGGCCGACTACTTCAGGCTCTTCTGCATCATGTAGGTACCGAGCCAGCGGTCGAACTTGAAGCCGACCTTGCCCATGTGGCCGATGTCCTTGAACCCGAAGTCCTTGTGGATCTTGATCGACGACTCCGCGCCCTTGTCGGCGATGACGGCGATGATCTCTTTGATTCCCGCCGCCTTCGAACGGGTGATGAGCTCGCCGAGGAGTACCTTGCCGAGCCCCTTCCCCGTGGCGCCGGGCCCGAGGTAGATCGAGTTCTCGACGGTGAAGCGGTAGGCGGCCTTGTCCTTCCACGGGTAGACGTAGGCGTACCCGAGGATCTGGCCGTTGGGGCTCACCGCCACGATGAAGGGGAAGCCCAGCTTGCCGACCGCCGCGAACTTCTTGCGCAGGGCCGCGATCGTCATCGGCGTCTCGTCGAAGGTCACTGTGGAGTTCATGACGTAGTGGTTGTAGATCTCGCGGATGTGCGGGAGGTCCTCGGCGACGGCCGGGCGGATCGAATACTCGAAGACCGGCTGCGGTTCCGGCGCCTTCTTGAGGTGCGGCGGAAGCACGCGTCTCGGCTGGTATTCCTCTTCGAGCATCGTGAGCCCTCCATTCACGACAAGTCAACCAGATGCCGCCGGGTGTCACGTGGCGTCGGACCCGCCGCTCAGGTGACGTCGCGCTTCCACACCGCGAAGTAGCCGGCGACGCCCACGATCGCCGCGATGCCGAACAGCACGAGGCCGCCCTGCCACCACTCGAGTTCGACGACCTCGGTCGTCATCGCCCCGAGCGACGTGAAGACACTCCAACCGACCAGAGCGTCGCTCGCCGCCCCGGGAAGGAACTGACCGACGCGCGCGGTCCACTCCCAGATCGCCGACACCGACCGCAGGATGGGCTCCACGAACTGGGTGAAGGCGAGCACGATCACGAGCGCCGCCACCTGGTTGGGCACGAGGCTTCCGAGGGCGACCCCGATCACCGCCCAGAGCGCCATCGCGAGAACGACCCGCCCCACGAGAACCCAGGTGTCGGGATCGTCGAGCCCGGTGTCTTTGCCTACCGCGGCGAGCACGACCGCTCCGGTCCCGATGGACCCGACGAGCGCCACGACCCCGAAGAACGCGCCGATGAGCGCCATCGCGATGCTCTTGGCGACCAGCACCTGGGCGCGTCGCGGGTTGGCGAGAAACGTCGGGGTGAGGGTCTGATGGCGCGACTCGGAGGTGGCCGAGAGCGCGCCGAGCAGCACGGGGAAGACGTAGCCGATCGCCGAGGCCGTGCTGTAGATGACGAGGTGCAGCTGCGACACGTCGACCGTGGGAGCGGTCGGATCGGCCGACAGGTCGAGCCCGCCGAACACGCCCGCGAGGATGCCGGCGAGACTGCCGACGTAGACGGCCATAACGAGGGCGAGAATCCACCAGAGCCGCACGGTGAAGACCTTCGCGAGCTCCGCCCTGGTGGCCCTGACGATGCTCATGATGCGTCCCCCTCGGCGGGCGCCGCGTGCGCGCCGTGTCTGTGGACGCCGGGTGCCGGTTCCGGCTCGGTTCCGGTGAGCTCGAGGAACGCGCTCTCGAGGCCCTCCTGCTGTTCGGCCAGCAGGCTGAGCGGTACGCCGGCGCGGTGGGCGATGGCGCCGATCGCGGCGCCGTCGAGTTCCTTCACGACGAGCCCGCCCTCCGAGACGTCCACCCTGGCGCCCGCGGCGAGCAGGGCCGAGTGCAAAGCGGCGCGGTCGGGCGCGTCGACCACGACGCGGGCCGTGAACTCGAGCCCGCTCAGCGTTCCGTCGTAGACGAGTCGGCCACGCGTGATGATGATCGCCCGGTCGACACTCTGCTGCACCTCGCTCAACAGGTGCGACGAGACCAGTACAGTGCGCCCCTCCGCGGCCAGTTCGCGCAGGAAGCCGCGGATCCAGCGGATGCCCTCGGGGTCGAGCCCGTTGATCGGTTCGTCGAGCACGAGCACCCGCGGGTCGCCGAGCAGGGCGAACGCGAGCCCCAGACGCTGCCGCATGCCGAGCGAATAGCCCCCGACGCGACGGTCGGCGTAGGCGTCGATCCCCACCTGCTTCAGCACCCGGTCGATACGGCCGGGGTCGATCCCGGTGGCGGTCGTGTAGACCTTCAGGTGGTTGCGGGCGGTGCGGCCCGGGTGGAAGCTCGACGCCTCGAGCGCCGTGCCCACCGTCTCGAGCGGGCTCGGCAGGTCCCGATAGCCCACTCCCCCGAACGTCGCCAAACCCGAGCTCGGGTTCACCAGCCCGAGCAGCATGCGCAGCGTCGTGGTCTTGCCGGCGCCGTTCGGTCCGAGGAATCCCGTGACGCTGCCCGGCTCGACGACGAAGCTCAGGTCGGAGACCGCGTCGACGGGTCCAAACGACTTGGACAGGTGGGAGACGTCGATCGTCGTCGCGGTGGCAGGCATGGCTCGAAACTACTCCGGCGGAGAAGTGCTCAACAAGACTTTCAGAGCGACCAGTCGATCGGATGCGCCCCCTGCGCCACCAGCTCGGCATTGGCGCGGCTGAACGGTCGCGATCCGAAGAAGCCGCGCGACGCCGACAGCGGGCTCGGATGCGCGGACTCGATCGTGGGGGTGGCTCCGAGCAGCGGCTTCAGGGCCTGCGCGTCGCGGCCCCAGAGAATGGCGACGAGGGGATGGTCACGCGCGACGAGCGCCCGGATCGCGGCATCCGTCACCTGCTCCCAGCCCTTGCCCCGATGCGATGCGGCGGCGCCGGGGCGCACCGTGAGCACGCGGTTGAGCAGCATCACCCCGTGGTCGGCCCACGCGCTCAGGTCGCCGTGCTCGGGCGGCTCGACGCCGAGGTCGTCGCGGAGCTCGCGGTAGATGTTGTTCAGGCTGCGGGGCAGCGGACGCACATGGCCGTCGACGGCGAACGACAGTCCGATGGGGTGCCCGGGCGTCGGATACGGGTCCTGGCCGACGATCAGCACGCGCACGTCGGCGAGCGGGCGCGTGAAGGCGCGCAGCACGTCGCGGCCCGCCGGCAGGTAGCCGCGGCCCTCGGCCACCTCGGCGCGCAGGAAGTCGCCGAGGGCCGCGATGTCTGGCGCGACGGGGGCGAGCGCCTCGGCCCAGCCGGGGTCGAGCAGTTCGCCGATGCTGTGCCGGCTCATGCCCCCAAGGTACTCACAAGTACGCCGTCGTCGCCGCGGTCGACCTGCCAGATGCTCCCGCTGCCGACCACCCGCAACAGGTCGTCGCCCACGATCAGCGCGGTGAATTCGTCGATCGCGATGCCGCCGTCGACGAGACCCGCCTCGGTCGCTGCCACGAGCCGGGAGAGTGTGCCCCACTGGACGGCGTGCACCTCGATCGCGAGGTCGACGAGGCCGAGTCCCTCGGCGACGGTGACGTCTTCGAGGTTTTCGCCGGCACTCTCGGCGCACACCTGCACGTCGCCGATCTTCCAGCCGCCGACGAGGGCGGTGTCGGCCGCGATGGCGGCGCCCGCCGAATAGCCCAGGTACGGGAGCGAGTCACCGACGAGCATCCGGATCTCTTCGACGATCGGCGCCACCGCGTCGAGGTAGGCGGGGGGCAGTCCCCCGCCGATCAGCAGCGCGTCGATGCCCGAGAGCACGCTCGAGGTGAAGAGCTCGCCCTCGACGATCGCGGTGACGAACGGTTCGCAGAGCGCGACCCGCAACAGCTGCTCGCGGTACTGCGCAGTGCGTTTGTCCGCCGTTCCGGCGTCTTCGCAGACGAGCAGCACGCCGATGCGGGCGACGTCGCGGCCGCTCGCGATGGCACGCTGCGACGCTTCGAGCAGGAACTCGCGGTAGACCTCGCCGTCGTAGTCGTCGGCCCAGCCCCCGCCCACCAGATGGATGCTCACGCGTCGGCTCCCCTGGTGTGTACGTGGCCCTCGACCTCGACGACCGGGAGAACCGACCAGGGGAAGTTGATCCAGCGGTCGGTGTTCTTCCACGTGTAGTGCGGCACGTGTACCGTGCCCGGCTTCGTGTACAGCACGACGGTGCGCACCGTGGCGCCGCTGGCCTTGAGCAGCTGGTCGACCATCGCGAGCGTGCGGCCCGAGTCGGAGACGTCGTCGACGAGCAACACGTTCTTCCCGTCCAGCGTCGAGTCGTCGAACATGGGCGGCAGCATGATCGGTTCGGGCAGCCGCTCGCCCACTCCGGTGTAGAACTCGATGTTCATGGCCCCGCAGCTCTTCGCCCCGAGCGCGTAGGCGATCGACCCGGCGAGAAGCAGGCCTCCGCGGGCGATCGCGACCACGACATCCGGCACAAATCCGCTCTTCAGAACCTCGCGCGCCAGCTCGCGTGAGGCGACACCGAACTGGTCCCAGGTGAGTACCTCCCGGTCGGGCGTGAGTTCGGCGGCTGGCGGCACATCGGAGGCGAGGGAAGTCATAGAGAACACGTTATCCCGCCCGGTCGGTGTGCACCGCCCCGCACCCACTAGCATCCGTTCATGACGATCCTCAGCGGCAGAGCGGGTGCGGTCACGTTCGGTCTCATCGGCTACCTGTTCTTCGTCGAACTGGTCAGCGGCATCCTCCAGGGGTTCTACGTGCCGCTGATCCCCGACCTCGTCGAACACCTCGGCATCCGCGACGCCGACTTCAACTGGTTCGAGGCCGCACAACTGCTCGTGGCGGCCCTGTCGGTGCCGGTTCTCGCGAAGCTCGGCGACATGTTCGGGCACAAGCGCATCCTGCTGGTCTCCACGGTGCTCACCGCCGGGGCGACCTGGTGGCTCGCGTTCACGGGCGACTTCACCAGCTTCCTCGTGGCCTGGTCGCTGCAGGCCTTCTACACGGTGTGGCTGCCGCTCGAGATCGCGTTGATCTTCGACAGGGGGCGCCGCACCGCGACGGCGGCATCGGCCACGCGCAGGGCCGCCGGATTCCTCGTCGTGGCCCTGCAGGCCGGCGCGATCGTCGGCGCTCTGGCGGGTGGCCGGGTATTCACCGCGCTCGGCGGCAACGTGACGCTGACGTTGATCATCCCGGCGGTCGCGGTGACCCTGGTGTTCTTCGCCATCCTGTTCGGCGTGCCCGAGTCGGAGCCGCTCCCCGGCCGCACCCTCGACGTGGTGGGGTTCAGCGTGCTCAGCATCGGCCTGCTGCTCATCACCTCCGGGCTCACCTTCCTGCGCATCAACGGGCCCGGGACGTGGTGGGTCTACGCGCTGATGGTCGCCGGCGTCGCCGTGTTCGTGCCGTGGGGGCGGTTCGAACTGCGGCAGAGCGACCCCGCGATCGACCTGCGGGTGATGGCGCAGCCGCGCATGTGGCCCGTGCAGCTCACCGCCGGCCTCATCGGCATCAGCCTGCTCGGCGCGCAGGCGCCGCTCTCCACCTTCGCCGGCACCGACCGCGCCGAGAACGGTTTCGGCCTCTCGCTCGACGCGTCGAACATCTCGTACCTGATCGGCGCCTACCTCGTGTCGCTCATCGTGGGTGCCGTGCTCTTTCCGGTCGGCGCCCGGCTGTCGACGCCGCGCATCACGCTCATCGTCGCGGCGTTCCTGGTCGCGGCGGGGTATTTCCTCTTCCTGCCGTTCCACGACACGGCGGCGCAGGTGTTCACGAACATGGTCGTCGCGGGTATCGGGTCGGGTGCTCTCGTCGCGGCGCTACCCTCCGCCGCGGCGGCCGCGGCGCCGCGCGGGCAGACCGGCATCGCGACCGCGCTCACCAACACCACCAAGACGATCGGCGGCTCCTTCGCGTCATCCGTCTTCGCCGTGCTGCTCGCCGCGGGCGCCGTGCAGGCGGTCGGCAGCAGCGCCTCGAGCCTGGCCGGCTACCTCACCGTGTTCGCCGTCTGCGGCGCGGGCGCGCTGCTCGCCGCAGTGCTGCTGTTCCTCGTGCCGAGGTTCGCGTTCGGCGACGACGACGTCGAGGCGGAAGAAGCGCTGCCCGTGACTCCGATCGGCGGCTAGGCCCGCGGCTTCAACCCGCCCCGGATCACCTTGTGCGGCGCGGCCTGGGCGACGGGTTTGACCGTGACGAGGTCGAGGTTCACGTGGGACGGCAGCTCGACGGCGTGCACGATCGACTCGGCGATGTCTTCCGCGACGAGCGGGTCGGCCACGTTGTCGTAGACCGCGTCGGCTTTCGCCTGGTCGCCGCCGAAGCGCACGAGAGAGAACTCCTCGGTCTTCACCATGCCGGGCGCCACCTCGATCACGCGGATCGGCTCGCCCGCGAGCTCGAGGCGCAGCACCGCCATCAGTGCGTGGGCGGCGAATTTCGCCGCGTTGTACCCGCCTCCGCCCTCGTAGGCGACGTGGCCGGCAATCGACGTGACGGTGACGATGTCGACACCGTCGACATCCGCGGCCGCAAGGCGCAACAGCGGCAGGAAGGCCGACGTGACGCGCTTGACCGCGACGACGTTGACGTCGAACATGCGGATCCAGTCCTCAGCGCTGCCCTCCTCGACCGAGGCCAGGCCGAAGGCGCCGCCGGCGTTGTTGACGAGGGCGTGCACCGGCCCGAGGCCGGCGACGAAGTCACGCAGCGCGTCGACCTCCGCCTGCACGGTGAGGTCGGCGACGAACACCCGCGCGCCGGTCTCGGCGGCGAGCGCCTCGAGCCGGTCGGCACGACGGGCGACCCCCACGACCTCCCAACCGTGTTCGCGGAAGAGGCGCACGGTGGCGGCTCCGATTCCCGAGCTGGCACCGGTCACTACAACGCGTCGAGGATTCATGATCCAAAAGTACCGTCGCTACACTGGCACGAATGACAGCCACGATGCCGCCGACTGCCACGCCCGCCGTCGGCCGATCGGGCGCAGCGAAAGAGCGGGTGCCGTTCTGGGACAACGCCCGCTTTCTCTGCGTCACCCTCGTGGTGGTCGGTCACGGTATCCAGCGGCTCACCGCCGACTCGGACAACGCGCTGATCGTCTACCTGTTCATCTACGCGTTCCACATGCCCGCGTTCGCTATCATCAGCGGCTACTTCTCGCGTCCCGGTTCGCCGAACGCCCGCCAAATGACGAGGGTCATCACCGACATCATCGTCCCCTACGTGATCATGGAGTCGATCTGGACCCTCGTGCAGTTTCTCGTCGAGGGCAAGCGCGAGTTCAACCCCACACAGCCGAGCTGGACGCTGTGGTTTCTGCTCGCGCTCGGCATCTTCCGGCTCGTGCTGCCCTACCTCGCGCTGCTGAAATACCCGCTGCTCATCGCCGTGATCCTGTCGGTCGGCGTCGGCTACCTCGGCAACGTCGACAGCACCTTCTCGCTGTCGCGCGCCATCGGCATCCTGCCCTTCTTCGTGCTCGGCTGGAAGCTCAACGAGTGGGGCGTCGTCGACCGCTGGCGCCGCGTAGCGAACGGCTGGTGGATGCGCGTGCTCGCCGTCGCCGTACTCGGCGCGTGGCTCGCTGTCGTCGGCGGCAACATCAACCTGTGGCGCGCTATCGACCTGCGCTTCTGGTTCTTCTACGACGACTCGTACAGCGGACTCGGCGAGGGCGAGTGGTGGGCCGGTGCCGTGCGGCTGGCGCTGATCGCGCTGGCGGTCCTGCTCACGGGGGCGGTCTTCGCGCTGATCCCGCGGCGCGAGACCTGGATCACCGCCTTCGGCACCTCGACGATGTACGTCTACCTGCTGCACAGCTTCATCCTCTACCCGCTTCGGGAGACCGGGATCCTCAAGGACGAGCACACCTCGGCGGTCTGGCTGCTCAGCGTGGTCTTCGCCTGCGTGGCGATCTCGATCGCGCTGTCGGCGCCGATCGTGCGGCGGGTCTTCCGCCCGATCATCGAGCCGAAGCCGCGCTGGTTGTTCGCCGACCAGACGGCGTTCCGCACACCGCCCGAGGGGCCGCCGCGCGAGACGCGCACCGGCCCCACCGCTCGTCGAGAGCCCTAGTCGGCGGGTGGCGCCGCCGGGCCGTGGCCGGATGACACGGACTTCGGCAGCGCGAAGACCAGTACGAGCGCCACGACACTGAGGGCGGCGCTCAGTCCGATCGCCCAGGCCGCGGCGTCGGTGAACGCCTGCGCGACGTCGTCGGGTCCCGTGATGTTGGCGTTCGCGATACCGGCGAACAGCACGCTGCCGACCACCGCGATGCCCACGGCGCTACCGATGCGCTGCATCACGCCGATGACGCCGCTCGCGCCTCCCGCCTCGGAGCGGTCGACGGTGGCCACGATGAACTGCGCGTTCGGGGCGATGAACAGCCCGTTTCCGAGGCCCGCGACGAGGAGGGGAAGCAGCAGCATCCAGTTGGTCAGGTCGACGCCAGGCACGGTGAGCAAGAGCACGAAGACCGTGATGAGTCCGACGGAGAGGAGCGTCACACCGATGACGAGCACGGTGCGACCGAGTCGCGCGGTGAGCCGGTTGCTCTGCGACGACCCGATGATCGAGCCGATCGCGAACGGGATCGAGACGAGTCCCGACTCCAGCGCGGTGTGGCCGAGACCCGACTGCCAGAGCAGCGAGATCACGAAGAAGATGCTGGTGAAGGCTGCGAAGTAGACGAGGGCGAGAATCGTGCCCCCGGTGAACGCCGGGTGGCTGAACAGCCGCGGCGGCACGAGCGGGCTGAGGCCGCGCTTCGTGTACGAGATCTCCCAGAAGGCGAAGGCGACGACGAGCAGTACACCGGCGACGAGCGTGAGGTACGTCCAGAGCGGCCAGCCCTGGTCTTCGCCCTCGATCAGCGGCACGAGCAGCGCGATCAGCGCCGCCGACAGCAGCACGAGCCCGATGACGTCGATGCCCGACTTGGCCCCCTTGGCCGCCTTGAGGTCGGCCCCGTTCGGAAGCAGGATCGCGGCGGCGATGAGGGCGACGATGCCGATCGGCAGGTTGACGCCGAAGACGAGGCGCCAGCCGTTCTCCTCGCCGAACGCCTCGATGATGAGGCCGCCGATGATCGGGCCGAGGGCGGTCGAGACACCGATGACGGCGCCCATGATCGCGAAGGCCTTGCCGCGGGACTGGGCGGGGAAGAGCAGCTGGATGAACGCGGTCACGGCCGGCAGGAAGATGCCGCCGGCGAAGCCCTGCACGACGCGCGCGACGATGAGCTGCACGTCGTTCTGGGCCAGGCCGCAGGCGACGCTGGCCGCGGTGAAGAGGGCGAGGCCGGTGAAGAACACCCACTTGTGGCCGATGCGGTCGCCGAGGCGGCCGGCGGGGATGAGGACGAGGCCGAACGAGAGCGCGTAGCCGGAGATGATCCAGGACAGCGTCGCCTCGGAAGCGTCGAGAGAGGTGCGGATGCTCGGGAGTGCGACGTTCACGATGGTGGTGTCGAGCAGCGCGATGAACATGCCGGCGAGCAGCACGATGAGTGCCTGCCAGGCGCGCTTGGGAATGGTCGGGGCCGTTGCCTGGGCGGGAAGTGTGGTCATGAGGAGGCTTTCGTTCGAGCCGATTCGTCGGCGATGATTCGGGGAAGTTCGGAGATGAGCGCGTTGTGCCAGTCGATTTCGGCGCGGAGCCTGACCGACTTGTGGGACAGCACGAAGCGCTCGTTGGCTGTGAGGTACTGGTCGGCCCTGGCGCGCTGGGCCTCGCTCTCGGCGAGCATGGCCCCGAGTGTCTCCACCCGGCCGCGCAGGGTCGCTTCCACGGTGTCGATGCTCTCCGGGTCGAGGCGGGACATCGCCAGGTCGAAGGGGTCGGGCCGGAACACGACCGTGCTCAGGCCGTCGAGACGCAGCACGGCGAGCGCCTCCCGGCCGGCGGCCGAGATCTCGTAGACCTGGCGCTCGGGGTAGTTGCCCTCGCGCTCGACCCTCAGTTCGGTGATGAGACCCTCGGCGGCGAGCCGTTTGATCACGCCGTACAGGGAGCCGACGGAGATGTCGGTCCAGTAGTGCACGTGCTCCTTCTCGGCCAGGAGACGCAACTGGTGGCCGTGCATGGGTCCCTCCACCGCGAGCGCACCGAGGATGTAGAGGCGCACGGAGGACATGGCACTACTCTCGCATGAGTAGTCGCGTGTTGCAAGCCTTCGACAGGCTCAGGCATCGCCCTTCGGTTACGCCGTGTGTCTCGCACCGTTGCCCGGCCGCGGGCACGTTCATAGGCTCTCTGCCATGAGCGACTGGAAGTTCGAAACCAAGCAGATCCACTCGGGCGCGGCCCCCGACCCCGTCACCAACGCCCGCGCGACACCGATCTACAAGACCACGTCCTACGTCTTCAACAATTCCGAGCACGCGAAGAACCTCTTCGCGCTCGCCGAATTCGGAAACATCTACACGCGCATCCAGAACCCCACGCAGGCCGTGGTCGAAGAGCGCATCGCCGCCCTCGAAGGCGGCACGGCCGCGCTGCTCGTCGCCTCGGGCCAGGCCGCCGAGGCCTTCGCGGTGCTGAACATCGCGCAGGCGGGCGACCACATCGTCTCGTCGTCGTCGATCTACGGCGGTACCTACAACCTGTTCAAGTACACGCTCGCGAAGCTGGGCATCGAGACCACCTTCGTCGAGGACCAGGACGACGCGCAGGCGTGGGCCGACGCCGTCCGCCCCAACACCAAGCTCTTCTACGCCGAGACGGTCGGCAACCCGAAGATCAACATCCTCGACATCTCCCTCGTAGCGAGCGTCGCCCACGAGCACGGCGTGCCGCTCATCGTGGACAACACGATCGCCACGCCGTACCTCATCCGCCCGTTCGAGTTCGGTGCCGACATCGTGGTGCACTCCGCGACCAAGTACCTCGGCGGCCACGGCACGGTGATCGGCGGCGTCATCGTCGACGGCGGCACCTTCGAGTGGAGCAAGAACGTCGAGAAGTTCCCGGGCCTCACCGAGCCCGACCCGAGCTACCACGGCGCCAGCTTCACCGCGGCGGTCGGCGACCCGCTCGCATACATCATCAAGGCGCGGGTGCAGCTGCTGCGCGACTTCGGCTCCTCGATCTCGCCCGACAGCGCCTTCAGCCTCATCCAGGGCATCGAGACGCTGAGCCTGCGCGTCGAGCGTCACGTCGCCAATGCCCAGGCGGTCGCGGAGTGGCTCGACCGCCACGACGACGTCGCCTCGGTGAACTACTCGGGTCTCCCGACCAGCCCGTGGTTCGAAGCCGCCGGCAAGTACGCCCCCAAGGGCGTGGGCGGCGTGCTCTCCTTCGAACTCAAGGGCGGTGTCGACGCGGGCCGGACCCTCGTGGACAGCGTCACCTTGTTCAGCCACGTCGCGAACATCGGCGACGTGCGCAGCCTCATCATCCACCCCGCCTCGACGACCCACTCGCAGCTCACACCCGAGCAGCAGCTCACGGCCGGCGTGACGCCGGGCCTCGTTCGGCTCTCGGTGGGCATCGAGAACATCGACGACATCCTCGCCGACCTGCAGGCCGGCTTCGACGCGGCGCGTGCCGCCGCGGCCGCGTCGAACGCCCTCGCGTAACAAAGCGTCCGCGGTCGCCGATCTTGGCGATACTGGCTAGAACATGGACTGGCAGACACCCGAAGACACAGTGCCCTCGACGATCATCACCGAAGCCGACCGGCGTTTTATGATCGGCAAGCCCTCGGCGACGGGTGCCTGGCGGGAGGGCGACCCGGTGGGCGACCGCCGATTCGTGAACGTGGGCGCGCTGCAGCTCGAGCGCGGCGGCCAGCTCCCCTCCGTGCGCATCGCCTACGAATCGTGGGGCACGCTGAACGCCGACCGCTCGAACGCGGTGCTCGTGCTGCACGCCCTCACGGGCGACAGCCACGTCGTCGGGCTCCCCGGCCCCGGGCACCCCACCGCCGGCTGGTGGTCGGGAAACATCGGTCCGGGAAAAGCGATCGACACCGACGAGTGGTTCGTGGTCGCGCCGAACATGCTCGGGGGATGTCAGGGTTCCACCGGTCCGGCATCGCATTCCCTTCTGGGACGCGAGTGGGCGGCCGACTTCCCGTTCATCACGATCCGAGACCAGGTGGCGGCGCAGGTCGCGTTCTCGGCCGCAATCGGCGTCGAACGCTGGGCGGTCGTGATCGGCGGGTCGATGGGGGGAATGCAGGCCCTCGAGTGGGCGGTCGGCTATCCCGAGCTGCTCGACCGGGTCGCGGTCCTCGCCGCACCGCCGACGAGCCAGGCCGACCAGATCGCACTGAATTTCGTGCAGATCGAGGCCGTGCGTATGGACCCGACGTTCGCCGACGGCGACTACTACGACGCCGCCGACGGCGAGGGCCCGCACCGCGGCCTCGCGCTCGCCCGACGTATGGCGCTGCTCAACTACCGCTCCCCCCACGAGCTCAACGACCGCTTCGAACGCAGCTGGCAGAGTGGCCTCAGTCCGCTCGGCGGCGGCGGCCGGTACGCGGTGGAGAGCTACCTCGACTTCCACGGCAACAAGTTCTCGCGCCGCTTCGACGCGAACAGCTATATCACCCTCGTCGAGGCCATGAATTCGCACGACATCGGCCGCGACCGCGGCGGAATCACGGCCGCACTGCAGCGCATCACCGCGAAGACGCTCGTGCTCGGCATCGACAGCGACCGGCTGTTCCCCGTCGACGGACAGTTGCTCATCGCGAAGCACGTGCCGGGAAACATCGACGGCACCCGGGCCACCGTCATCAGCTCCGACTTCGGCCACGACGGCTTCCTCATCGAAGACGCGGCCGTCGGCGCGCACCTCGCACGGCTCCTCGCCGCGTGACGGGGCACGCGCGGTGGTCGGTTTCCCGCGCCGAGCCTTAACGCGCAGGGGCCGCAGGTTTCCCTGCGGCCCCGGCTTCCCCCGTTGTTGTCCCTCTACGTCAGAGGTTACCCCGGGCCCCGCGCAGCGCCGAGAGACGCTGCACCCCCAGTAGTGGTGGCAGACTGTGTGGATACCACATCCGCTCGGGAAGGAGCGGTGCGGTGACTAGCAATCCGATGGACAGCGCAAGGCGGGGGACGGGAGCTCGGTGGATCCGATTCTGAAGGAACGCGACCGCCTCTTGCAGCGCACCGCGCGCATCTACGGCCTCAGCTTCACGGTCGTCGCGTCGCTGTGTCTCGTCGTTCCCGGCGCCGTCGTTCCCGCCACCTACCTGCCCATCGTGCCGCTCGTGCTCCTTCTCGCCGCGGCCCAGTACGTCATCGGATTCAGCCGCTCCTACCTGTGGGTGCTCGCGCAGGTGGTCGCCGTGCTCGGCATCGTCGCCAGCATCACGGCGCTCAACCCCGACGGCCTCACTCCGGCCGCCATGTCGTCGGTGTCCCAGTTCGCCGCGGCGTCCCTCCCGTCCGTCGCCCTCGTGCTCGCCAGCGACCGGCTGCGTCTGGCCGTGCTCGCGGTCGTCTTCGTCGTGGTCACCGTCGTGACCACGTGGCTCACCGCCGGCTCCCGGTCCCCCCTCGAGTCCGTCGGCACCCTCACGCTCGGCTGGGCCATCGCAGCCGTCGCCGGAATCTGGATCAGCGCCGGCGTGCCCCAGGCGGCGAGGCGCATCGCGAGCATCGGGCGCGCACACCGTGCCGAGCGCCAGGCCAGCGAGATCGAGGCGCAGCGCCGCCAGTCGGCCCGCCTGCTGCACGACACCGTGCTGGCGACGCTCACCCTGCTCGCCCACTCCGGCGTCGGCGTGGCACCGGCGGCGCTGCAGCAGCAGTCCGCCGACGACGCCAAGCTGCTGCGCCAACTGCGGCTCGGCGCCACCCCCGCCCCGCTCTCCTCGGGCGGCTACAACCTCGAGCCGGTCGAAGAGACGGTTCTGGGTACCACCCTGGAGTCGGTGAAACAGCGCTTCGGCCGCATGGGCCTCGAGGTCAGCTGGCACGGCACGGGGCAGGTGCTCCTGCCGAGCGACGTGCTCGACGCCTTCCTGCTCGCCCTCGCAGAGTGCCTCGAGAATGTGCGCAGGCACTCGGGTGTGCGCGAGGCGCACGTCACCATCGTCGACGACGCCACCACGGTGCGCGCCATGATCACGGATGCCGGGGTCGGGTTCATCCTCGACGACGTCGACTCGGCGCGACTCGGCTTCAAAGAATCGGTCGTCGCGCGACTGAAGGAAGTCGGCGGACACGCCCGGCTGTTCTCGGAGCCCGGATCGGGTACCACGGTAGTTCTGGAGGTCCCCCGGTGAGCTATCCCCCCGCGAGCGAGAACACGCTCGGACTGCTCGCCGAGGTGCGGGCCAGCCGCAGCATCGTCGGCGGCGCGCGGCGTCTCGTGCGGCCGGACAACCCGCACCGGGCGAGCCTGGGCACCGCCTTCATCGGCATCGGTGCGGCGCTGGTCTGCGCCATCAGCGCGATCTACGGGTTCAGTTGGTTCGTCGCGTACTGGCCTGACTACCCGAACCCGGTGGCGGCCATCGGCGCGTGGGTGCTGCTCGTCGTGGTGCTCGTGCTGGCGTTCATCACCGCGAGCGTCGTCGGCGACCGACTGCCCGACTGGATGTTCGCGGTCTTCCTCGCGCTGCTCGGCGTGGTCATCGTGCTCGACATCCTCGCGATCTGGGACCTGCACGACGTGGGGCGGTACGCGACGGCCTCGCTCACGGCGGCGACGGCCCTCCTGCTCGTGATCACGCTGCGGCGGCCCTCGGACATCTTCATCGCGACCGGCGTGATCGGTGCCTCGCTGCTCGTGGTGATGATCGTGAACACCGAGCTCTCCCCCGACAACGCGGCAGCCCAGCTCACCTCGCTGGCGTTCGCGGTGCTGCCCGTCGTGATCGGCGTGATGATCGTGCGCGGCTTCCGCAGCATGGTGCAGGTCGAACTCGACCGGGTGCTCGTGCAGAGCACCGTGTCGGCGCCGCGGTTCGCGGTCGGCATGCTCGCGTCCGAAGAGCTCGCACGGCTCGACCTCGCGGCCGAGGAGCTGCTCGACTCCGTCGCCACCGGGCGCATCGCCCTCCCCCTCCGCCCGAAGACCGCGTCGGTCGCCGCCTCGCTCGCGACCGAGCTGCGCCTCCACCTCATCGAGGGCCGCCGCGAGACGTGGCTCTACCACGCGATCACCGAGTCCGAGCTGCTCGGCCGCTCGGTCACGCTCACCGACAAGGGCAGCCTCGCCGGCCTGCTCGACGCCAACCAGCGGGACGGCCTTCTCGCCGCGGTCTGGCTGTTGGTCAACGACCACGCCAAGAAGACCGCGGTGCGGACCGTGCAGGTGAGCATCGGCCCGATCGTCGCCACGTCGCCCGTGGCGCCGAGTCATAAACTGAAGGTGCCCGTGGTGATCACCACGACGGGCGTGCAGCGAAATCGTGTCGACCCGTCGACATGGGACGCCATCCGGCGGGTGGGACGCTACAGTGACTCAAGTCAGAACGCGAGTCTCCGGGTGGAAATCGAGTGTTTCGTCGACAACCCGGCCGACTTGTGAATCGAGCGCGTTGCCGCTCATGAACCGCTTTACAGATAGGGACTTACCGTGACTGACCCAGACAAGCGCATCCGCGTCGCCATCGTTGACGATCACCGGATGCTCCTTGGGGCACTCACCGAGTGGATCCGCAGCGCTCAGGACATCGACATGGTCGCCGCCGTGGCGAGCTGGCCCGAGTTGCTCACCAACCCGGCGTTCCCGGTCGACGTCGTGTTGCTCGACCTCGACCTCAAAGACAACATCCCGATCTCGCTGAAGATCTCGACGCTCAAGACCATGGCCGTCAAGGTCGTGCTGATGAGCACCTACTCCGAGCCGAACGTCGTGCGCGAGGCCCTCGCCGCCGGGGCCCTCGGCTACCTCGTCAAGAGCGAGGACGCCAGCATGATCATCGAGGCGCTCCGTGCGGCCGCCATCGGCGAGTCCTTCGTCTCGGCCGAACTCGACCTCGCCCTCAACGCTGGCGAGGTCGGCGGCTCACCCAAGCTCAGCGCCCAGGAGCGCCGCGTGATGGCCCTCTACGGCGGAGGCGAGCCCGTCAAGGCCGTGGCCTTCCAGCTCAGCATCAGCGAGGAGACGGCCAAGTCGTACCTCAAGCGCATCCGTGAGAAGTACCGCGTCGCCGGCTTCGACGTGGGCACCAAGGTCGCCCTGCGCAAGCGCGCCATCGAAGACGGCATCCTCATCGAGGCCGACCAGCCGCGAGCGCTCTAACCACTCGCACAGGCTCACCCCGGCTAGAGGCGAATCGGGCGCCTGCGCTGCAGCACCACGCTGAACAGCGCGAGCCCGATGCCCGGAACGCACAGCAGCAGTCCCACGATCGCGGGCGACAGGTAGCCGAGACCCGCGGCGATCGTCACCCCGCCCAGGTACGCGCCGAGGCTGTTGCCGAGGTTCAGCGCGGCGTGGTTCGCGGCCGCCGCGAGGGTCTGACTGTCCCCCGCGACATCCATAAGCCTCGACTGCACCGCGGGCGACAGTGCGGATGCTGCGCCGCCGACGACGAACAGCGAGATCAGCAGGCCGGCGGTCGTGTGCGCGGTGAGCGCGAACGAGGCGAGCGCGACGACGAAGAGTCCGAAGCAGACGAAGATGGTGCCCATCACGTTGTGGTCGGCGGCGCGGCCACCGACGAGGTTGCCCAGTGTCATGCCGAGGCCGATGACCACGAGCGCGATCGGCACGAACGACTCGCTCTGCCCGGTGACCTGGGTCACGACGGGGCTGACGTAGCTGTAGACGGCGAAGAAGCCGCCGAAGCCGATGGCGCCCGTGAGCAGCGCCAGCCACACCTGCGAGCGGCCGAACGCGCGCAGCTCGCGCTTGAGCGTGGCTTTCGGGTCGCCGGGCTGCAGCGGCACCGCCAGCGCGACCGCGACGAAGGTGAGCGCGAAGATCGACGCGACCGCGAGGTAGGCGACGCGCCATCCGGCCTGCTGGCCGAGGAGGGTGATGATCGGCACGCCGACGACGTTGGCGATGGTGAGGCCCGACAACACGATCGCGACACCGCGGCCGCGCTTGCCCTCGCCCATGAGCGAGGCGGCGACCAGGGTGGCGATGCCGAAGTAGGCGCCGTGCGGCAGCCCGGCGACGAATCGCGCGACGAGGACCAGTTCGAACGTGGGCAGCACCGCAGAGAGCACGGTCGCCAGCGTGAACGCGACGAGAAGCCACAACAGCAGCTGCTTGCGCGGGAAGCGGGCCGACAGCGCGGCGATGGTGGGGGCACCGACGACGACGCCCAGCGCGTAGGCGGTGATCAGCCAGCCGGTCTGCGCGACGGCGTCCTCGTGGCTCGAGGCGTAGAGAGCGGGAAGCAGGTCGCGTGCGACGTTGTCGAGCAACCCCATGACCACGAACTCGGTCGTGCCGATTCCGAAGCCGCCGAGGGCCAGGGCGAGCAGTGCCAGGCGGACGCGTGCGGGCGAGAGGCCGCTCACTCGGAGTCAGACGCGGTGGCGGGGGCACCGGCGGCGAGGGCGCGCTCGACGCGCTCGACCTTGCCGGTCAGCTCGCCGGTGTGGCCGGGGCGGATGTCCGCTTTGAGCACGAGGGAGACGCGCGGGCCGAACGCGGCGACGGCCTCGGTCGCGGCCTTGACGACGGCGAAGACCTCGTCCCAGTCACCCTCGATCGTGGTGAACATGGCGTCGGTCTGATTGGGGAGACCGGAAGCGCGCACGACGCGCACGGCGGCCGCGACCGCCTCGTGCACGGAACCGTCGTCGCCACCGCTTCCGACCGGCGAGACGGAGAATGCCACGAGCATGTGAGTTCCTTAGGGTAGGTGGGGGCCGCGCGGTGGGGCCTTCGCGTGCCGGCCGACGAGCACTACGGCGCGAACCGCCCAGACCAACAACACGCACAGCAGCACGTTCCGCGCGGTGAGGACGGTGAGCATGATCGGGTTGAGCGAGATCAGTTCGTCGTAGAAATAAGGATAAAGCGCCTGCGTCATGACCGCGACCACGAGCGCGAGCACCGAGGGGAATCGGAACGACGGTCCGTGCCCCGCGGCGTTGGCCGCGAGGCCGAGCACCAGCGGGACCGCGAGCCAGGAGATGAACTGGGGCGAGCCCACCTTGTTGACCACGATGAGGGTCGTGACGAGCGCGAGGGCGAGCGGGGCGAGCAGCCGGGTCGGCTCGGCACCCCGGTGCGCCGCCCACACGCCGGTGGCCGCGACCGCGAGCGCCACCAGGGCGAGGATCGGCGTCATCACGGCTGCGGCCGTGGCAACGCCCTGGCCGACGATCTGGAAACTCAGGATGTCCTGGTCGTAGTAGATGTAGGTGTCCGGCACACCGGCGAAGGCCTGCCAGGCCCACACGGTGCTCACGGGCGCCTCGGCCTGCATGCCCCGGCCGGTCTGCTGCGTGATGAAGCTGAACACGTTGCCGCCGCTGCCGAGGAGCAGGGCGACGACGACGATCGCCGCGCTCACGGAGACCGCGGTCACCACGAGCCGGACGCGGCCCCGGCACGCGATCAGGATCGCCGCGAGCAGTGCGGCGGGCCACACCTTGGTCCAGGTGGCCACCGTGAGCACGATGACGGCGGCGGTCGGCCGGGTGGCGAGCAGCAGCACCCCGACCATGGCGAGCGGCACCGAGACCGAGTCGATGCGCGCGACCGCGATCGGGCCGAGCAGCACCAGGAAGCCGATCCACCACCAGCCGACGGCCGCCCGGTCGCGCGACCGCGCCCAGCCGGTGATCGCGGCGAACGCGACAGCGTTCAGCAGCATGACCAGGCTGAGCCAGGTGCTGGCGTAGAGCGCGGGACCGAGGGCGAACGCGGCGAGCATCGGCACGATGGCCAGGATCGGATACACCCACACGCTGTCGATGCCCATCCAGTAATCGCCCGTGACGATCTGGTCGGTCCACAGCCTGTAGGTGATCGTGACGTCGCCCAGCGGGAAACCCGGTCCGTAGAGGTTGAGCAGGCCGAGCCAGAAATGCGCCAGCACGAACCCGGCCCACAGGGCGGCCCTGCTCGTCGCGAACGAGCGCAGCGGCGACGTGATGCGCCGCGGCGAATCAGCGGCGTCCGTCATGCCACCAACAGTACCGGGCGACTACGACGAGGCGAGCAGCCCGGCGATCGTGCCCGACACCTCGTGGGCGAGGTCGAGCACCGTGAGCGGCCCGCCGCGGCTCGCCCGCATCGCCGCGAGACCGTGCACGACCGACGCGGTAGCGGCCAGCTTCGCGAGCACGGCCGGGTCGGCCGCGATCTCGTCGGTGTGCGTCGCGACGAGCGCGCCGAGGATTCCCGCGAGCGCGTCGCCCGCCCCCGCCGTGGCGAGCCAGGTCGGCGCGCTCGAGGCGACGAGCGCCAGGCCGCCGCCCACGACGTAGGTGGCGTGGCCTTTGAGCAGCACGGTGACGCCGAGCTCGTCGGCGGCGGTGCGCGCCCACGTGGCCGGATCGGCCACGATGCGCTCTTTCGCCACGTCGAGCACCCGCGCGAGCTCGCCGTAGTGCGGTGTGATCACGACGGGGCCGGTCGCACCCTCGTGCAGGTCGAGCGCTCCCCCGTCGAGCACGGTCGGCAGCGCCTGCGTCATCGCCGCGGTGCTGAGCGCGACCGTCTGGTCGTCGCGGCCGTCGTGATCCATGCCGGAACCGACGAGCCACGCCTGCACGCGACCCTCCGCCGTCACCGCCTCGGGGCGGCGCTGCAGCACCAGCGTCGACACGCGTTCCCCGCCGAGGTAGCGCACCATGCCGACCCCGGTGCGCAGCGCGGCCTCGACACCGAGCACGGCCGCGCCCGGGTACCTGTCGCTTCCCGTGATCACGCCGAGCACACCGCGGGAGTACTTGTCGTCGCGCTCGCCCGGCACCGCGATCAGTCGAGCCGCGTCATCCGGTTTCCAGGTTGTGAAGTCGCCCATGCTGCTCAGGCTAGTTTGGAACCATGACGCTGCGTATCGCCGACCGGGTTGTTGTCTTCGACTACGGCGAGGTGATATCGCTCGAACCGAGTGCGGCCGACCGCGACGCGCTTGTCGCGATCGCCGGGGTCGACGGCGCGGCGTTCTGGCCGAGCTACTGGCGTCACCGCGACGGACTCGACCGCGGGACCGTCAGCGTCCCCCAGTACTGGCGGCTGATCGCCGCCGACGTCGGCGCCGAATGGTCGGCCTCGACCGTGCAACGGCTCTGGGCCCGCGACTTCACCAGCTGGATCAGCGTGGAGCCGGGCACGATCGACCTCATCGCCGAACTGCACGCCGGAGGCACCCGCGTGGCCCTGCTCTCCAACGCCGGTTTCGACTTCGCCGGGCCGTTCCGCTTCTCCCCCATGGCCGAGTTCTTCGAGCGCATGTTCGTGAGCGCCGAGATGGACAACATCAAGCCCGACCCCGCGATCTACCTGGAGGTTGCCGACGGGCTGGGAATAACGCCCGCGCAGATGGTCTTTATCGACAACAAGAAGATCAATACGGATGCCGCGGCCGAACTCGGTGCGACGGTGCACCACTACGTGCACGTCGCCGGTCTTCGCCAGTTCCTCACCGCGCTCGCGAACTGAGCGCGGCGACCTCACCGGGAGATCCGTGACCACGACCACCACGCCGAGCATCTTCACCCCGCTCAGCATCCGCTCCACCACCTTCCGCAACCGTCTCTGGGTGCCGGCACTCTGCCAGTACTCGGTCGAGAAGCGCGACGGCGTCCCCACTGACTGGCACCTCGTGCACCTCGGCGCATTCGCCATGGGCGGCGCCGGGCTCATCATGAGCGAGGCGACCGCCGTCGCGCCGATCGGACGCATCTCGCCCCACGACACCGGCATCTGGAGCGAGACCCAGGTCGAGGCCTGGTCGCGCATCACCGCCTTCCTGCACGAGCGCGGCGCCGTCGCCGGGATCCAGCTCGCGCACGCCGGCCGCAAGGCGTCGACCCACCGCGGCTGGGCGCCCGAGAAGACCGGCACCGTCTCGGCGGAGGACGGCGGCTGGCAGACCGTCGGCCCCTCCGCGGTCGCGTTCGGCGCCTACGCCGAACCGCGCACGCTGAGCGTGGAGGAGATCCATGCGGTGGTCGCCGAGTTCGCCGCCGCGGCGAAGCGTGCCATCACCGCCGGCTTCGACCTCGTCGAGGTGCACGCCGCACACGGCTACCTGATCCACCAGTTCCTGTCGCCGCTGTCGAACCTGCGCACCGACGAGTACGGCGGAAGCCTCGAGAACCGCGCCCGTCTTGTGCTCGAGATCGTGCGCGCCGTGCGCGAGGCCGTCGGCGACGCGATGCCCGTGTTCGTGCGCTTCTCGGCCACCGACTACGCGGAGGGCGGCTGGAACCAGGAGGACACCGCCACGGTCTCCGGCTGGGCGCGGGAGGCAGGCGCCGACTTCTTCGACATCTCGACGGGCGGCAATGTCTCGGGTGTGACCATCCCGCTGCGCCCCGGCTACCAGGTGCCCTTCGCCGACTTCGTGGGAACCACCGCCGGCGTGCCCGTCAACGCGGTCGGACTCATCACCACCGCCGCGCAGGCCGAAGAGATTGTCGCGACCGGGCAGGCCGACGCCGTCATGCTCGGACGCGAGATGATGCGCGACCCGCACTTCCCGCTGCGCGCGGCCCACGAGCTGGGCGTCGAGGTCGACTACTGGCCCGAGGCCTATGTCAGGGCGCGCTGGCGCTAGGGAGTTACGGTCGCTGAGCCTGTCGAAGCGCCTCTGCGAGGAGGCCCTTCGACAGGCTCAGGGACCGTCGATTAGTTGCGCCGCGTCGCGTCCTGCACTTCGCCGACGAGCTCCTCGATGATGTCCTCGAGGAAGAGCACACCGCGGGTCGCGCCGTTCTCGTCGAACGCACGCGCCACGTGCACTCCCGAGCGGCGCATGGTCGCGAGGGCGTCTTCCAGGTCGGTGCTGCGGAAGATCGAGATCAGCTGGCGGATGCGCTTCGGCGGCACCGGCTCGGTGAACTCGTCACCGTCGAGGTCGATGACGTCCTTCAGGTGCAGGTACCCGGTCGGTTCGCCCTCGTCGTTGATCAGGATGTACCGCGAGAAGCCGCGCTGGGCGACCGCGCGCTCCACGTCGGCGGGCGACGCGTCCTCGGGAAGGGTGACGAGGTCGTCGATGCCGATCGCGATGTCCTGCACCTTCTTCTCGGTGAATTCGAACGCCGCGGTGAGCGCACCCGTCGCGTCGGTGAGCACACCCTCCTTCGTCGACTGCGCCACGATGTTCGCGACCTCGCCGAGAGTGAAGACACTCGTCGCCTCCGACTTCGGCGTGACACCGAACAGCCGCACGACGCCGTTGGCGGTCGCGTTGAGGGCTACGATCACCGGCTTGAACACGTTTCCGACGAAGACGAGCGGCGGAGCGAGCAGCAGCGCGGCCTGGTCGGGCATCGAGAACGCCAGGTTCTTCGGAACCATCTCGCCGATGACGACGTGCAGGAACGAGACGAACAGCAGGGTGAGCACGAACGCGATCACGCCGCTGAGCTCCTCCGGCAGGCCGGTCCAGTGCAGCGGCACCTCGAGCAGGTGGTGGATGGCGGGTTCGGACACGTTGAGGATCAGGAGCGAGCAGATCGTGATGCCGAGCTGGCTCGTGGCCAGCATCAGCGTCGCGTGCTCCATCGCCCAGAGCGTCGTTTTCGCCGCCCGGGATCCGCCCTCGGCCTTGGGTTCGATCTGCGACCGACGTGCCGAGATCACGGCGAACTCGGCTCCGACGAAGAAGGCGTTGACGAGCAGCAGCACTACCAACCAGAGGATGCCGGGAATCGACTCGCTCATCGGTCACTCACCTCGCTCTCGTCGTTCGCCGGATCGGTGGTCGCGGGGGCCGTCGGCGTATAGCGCACCCGGTCGATGCGGCGGCCGTCGAGCCGTTCGATGCGGAAGGTTCCGCCCACCGCCTCGACGACGTCGCCCACGGCGGGAAGCCGGCCGAGTTCGCTCATCAGCCAGCCGGCGACGGTCTCGAACGGGCCCTCCTCGGGCACCGAGACTCCGGTGCGCTCGAGCAGTTCGTCGGGCCGCAGGATGCCGGGGAAGGTGAACCAGTCGCGCGAGCGCACGACGTCGGGCTTCGAACGGTCGTGCTCGTCCGACACCTCGCCGACGAGCTCCTCCACGAGGTCCTCGAGCGTCGCGACACCGGCGGTTCCGCCGTACTCGTCGAGGACGACGGCCATCTGGTAACCGCGGCCGCGCAGCTCGGCGAGCAGCGAATCCAGCTTCATCGTCTCCGGAACGCGCAACGCATCCGACTGCAGGGCAGACACCGGTACATCCGTTCGCTTGGAGCGCGGAACCGCGACCGCCTGCTTGACGTGCACGATGCCGACCACGTCGTCGACGCTGTCGTCGATCACGGGGAAACGGGAGAGCCCGGTCGTGCGCGCCAGCTCGATCACGTCGAACGCGGTATCGGTGCGGTCGACGCTCTTCAGGCGCGGGCGCGGGGTCATCACGTCCTGGGCGATGAGGTCGGAGAAGGCGAGCGTGCGGGCGAGCAGCGTCGCCGTGTCGTTCTCGAGGCTGCCCTCGCGGGCGGAGCGACGCACGAGCGACGAGAGCTCCTCGGCGGTGCGGGCACCCGAGAGCTCCTCCTTCGGCTCGATGCCGAACGAACGGATGATCGCGTTCGCCGTGTTGTTCAGCAGGGCGACCGCCGGACGGAACACCGCGGTGAACCCGATCTGGAAGGGGATGACGAGTTTGGCCGTCTGCAGGGGCAGGGCGAGCGCGAAGTTCTTCGGTACCAGTTCGCCGATGATCATCGACAGCAGCGTGGCGATGAACACGGCGACGATCGTGGCCGCGGTCGGGATGGCGACCTCGGGCAGCCCGATGGCCTCGAACAGCGGGGTCAGGAACACGCTGAACGCCGGCTCCATCGTGTACCCGGTGAGCAGCGTCGTGAGCGTGATGCCCAGCTGGGCGCTGGAGAGATGAGTCGAGGTGCGCTTGAGCGCGCTGATCGACATGCCGAGTCCCTTTTCACCCTTCGACTGCCGGACTTCGAGGTCGGAGCGGTCGAGGTTGACGAGGGAGAATTCGGATGCGACGAAGAGGCCGGTTCCCACGGTGAGCAGGAGTCCGATGCCGAGGAGCACCCACTCAGACATGGACGCTCACGCCGGTGGAGATGATCACGGTGGGTTCGGGCAAGTGTGAAGGGGGGTCGTCCATTATCTCATCGAGTATAGGCGTTACCAGCTGACAGGCAGGGCCTTGCCCTCTTCATAGCCGGCGGCAGATTGGATGCCGACGAGTGCGCGACGGTGGAACTCGGCCGGCGAGGTCGCGCCGGCGTAGGTCATCGAGCTGCGCACCCCCGACGTGATCATGTCGAGCAGGTCCTCGACCGAGGGGCGAAGCGGGTCGAGGTAGATGCGCGAGCTCGAGATGCCCTCCGCGAAGAGGGTCTTGCGGGCGAGCTCGTAGGCGTCGAGCCGGTCGAACCTCTGCTGCACGGCCTTGGTCGAGGCCATGCCCCAGCTCTCCTTGTACAGCCGCCCCGTTTCATCCGTCGCCAGCGATCCGGGTGCCTCGATCGTGCCGGCGAACCAGGAACCGATCATGACGGATGCTGCGCCAGCGGCCAGGGCGAGGGCGACGTCTCTCGGGTACCGCACGCCGCCGTCCGCCCACACGTGCGCGCCCAACTCGCGTGCGGCCTGCGCCGTCTCGAGCACCGCGGAGAACTGCGGGCGGCCGACCGCGGTCATCATCCGCGTCGTGCACATCGCGCCGGGACCGACACCCACCTTGACGATGTCGGCGCCGGCCTTGACCAGGTCGCGCACCCCCTCGCGCGTCACGACGTTGCCCGCGACGATCGGCACGCCGAGCTGCAGCGCCGACACCGCGGCGAGCGCCGCGACCATTCCGCGCTGGTGGCCGTGCGCGGTATCGATGACGAGCACGTCGACGCCGGCCGAGACGAGCGCCTTGGCCTTCGCGGCGACGTCGCCGTTGATGCCGATGGCCGCGCCGACGAGGAGCCGCCCGCTCGCGTCGACCGCGGCGTCGTAGATGGTGGAGCGCAGGGCGCTCGTGCGGCTCAGTGTCCCCACGAGGTTGCCGTGGTGCAGCACAGGGGCGAAGTCGAGCTCGGCGGCCACCATGACGTCGAAGGCCGCGCGCGGGCTGTCGAGATCGTCGGCGTCGAGCGAGGCGAGGTTGCCGTGCAGCAGGTCGCCGAGGCGGGCGTCGGGCAGCGCCGTCGCGAGGCGCAGCGCGGGGATGACGCCGAGCACGGCCCCTGCGTTGTCGTGGCCCGCGCCATCGCGCACGACGATGCCGTGTCCCGCGACGGGCGGCAGGAGGGTCAGCGCGGTGGCGGCCGTGGCGTCGGGGGCGAGTTCGAGCGGGGTGTCCCAGCGCACGGGCTGCGACTTCACCCAGCGGATCGCCGCGTCCAGGTCTTGCAGGTGCATGTCCTGCGGCAGGATGCCGATGCCGCCGCGTCTGGCGAGGCTCGCCGCGAGCCGAGGCCCCGTGACCGAGTTCATGTTCGCGGAGACGATCGGGATCGTTGCGGCCGTGCCGTCCCCTGGCGCGAGCGACACGTCAAGCCTGCTGGTGACGTTCGATCCGCTCGGAATCAGGAAAACGTCGGAATACGTGAGGTCGTGCTTCGGCGCAGTCTCGTAGAACTCCATAAATTTCACGTTAGACCCTCGAGTGTGCCCGCACGCGGTTAAGAATGTGATTACCCTTAGAACTAATGCGGGCAGTGCTGGTCGCCAGTTACTGGGCCCGTACCGTGAATCGAAACCTGAGTGAACTGAGAGTGGGCGGTCGGCTGTGTCAAGCCAAGTGACCGGACTTGCAGCAGAAGACGGATCTTCTGGCGAGTTCGGGGCCAACGAATGGCTCGTAGACGAAATGTACGAACGGTATCTGGTTGACCGCAATTCGGTCGATCAGTCGTGGTGGCCGATCTTGGAAAGCTACCGGCCCACCGAAACGCACAGCGATTCCGCTCCCACCGACCCGACACCGACGACCACGATCCCCGTGATCGCCGATCAGGCGCCGACCGCCGAAGCGCCGAGCGCCCCGGCGGAGGCTCCGGCGGCACCCGCGGCCGAGTCGCAGACCGGAGGCGAGGCGCAGATTCCCGACGAGATCTCCGACGCGGCCCCGGCCCCGGCCCCCGCCGCGGCCCCGACTTCGAACCAGCCCGTCGCCCGCACCACGTCGATCGAGGCCAAGCCGCAACCGATCCCCGCCCAGGCTCCCGCCACGGGAGCCAACCCGGTCGCGACCGCCGCGGACGCCGACGCGAACGTCACCGCGGTCCTCAAGGGCGCATCCAAGGCCCTCGCCTCCAACATGGACGCGAGCCTCACGGTTCCCACGGCCACGAGCGTGCGCACGATCCCCGCGAAGCTCATGATCGACAACCGCATTGTGATCAACAACCACCTGAAGCGTGCGCGCGGCGGCAAGGTGTCGTTCACCCACCTCATCGCATGGGCGATCGTCGAGACCCTGAAAGAATTCCCGAGCCAGAACGTCTTCTACGACGAGGTCGACGGCAAGCCGGCCGTGGTCACCCCCGCCCACATCAACCTCGGCATCGCGATCGACATCCCGAAGCCCGACGGCACGCGTTCCCTCGTGGTCCCCGGCATCAAGCGGGCCGACACCATGGAATTCGGCGAGTTCCTGGCCGCCTACGAAGACGTCGTCTTCCGCGGACGCAACAACAAGCTCACCGCGGCCGACTACGCGGGCAACACCATCTCGCTCACCAACCCCGGCGGCATCGGCACCGAGCACTCGGTTCCCCGCCTCATGCGCGGCGCGGGCACCATCGTCGGTGCGGGCGCTCTCGAGTACCCCGCGCAGTTCCAGGGCTCTTCGACACAGGTGCTCTCGAACCTGGGTATCGGCAAGACGATCACCCTCACGAGCACCTACGACCACCGCGTCATCCAGGGCGCCGGCTCGGGCGAGTTCCTCAAGAAGATTCACGAGCGCCTCATCGGCGAACACGACTTCTACGAGAAGATCTTCGCCGCGCTACGCATCCCCTACTCGCCCATCCACTGGGCCACCGACATCAGCGTCGACCTCGCGTCGATGGTCGACAAGACCGCCCGGGTGCAGGAGCTGATCAACTCGTACCGCGTGCGTGGCCACCTGATGGCCGACGTCGACCCGCTCGAGTACGTGCAGCGCTCGCACCCCGACCTCGAGATCGAGAGCCACGGCCTCACCTTCTGGGACCTCGACCGCGAGTTCGTCACCGGCGGCTTCGGCGGAAAGCGTTCGGCCCTGCTGCGCGACATCCTCGGACTGCTACGCGACTCCTACTGCCGCACCGTCGGCATCGAGTACATGCACATCCAGGATCCGGCACAGCGCAAGTGGATGCAGGACCACGTCGAGACCCCGTACACCAAGCCGGGTCACGACGAGCAGATGCGCATCCTCGGCAAGCTCAACGAGGCCGAGGCCTTCGAAACCTTCCTGCAGACGAAGTACGTGGGCCAGAAGCGCTTCAGCCTCGAGGGGAGCGAGTCCACGATCGCCGTGCTCGACGCGATCCTCCAGGGCTCCGCCGAAGACGGTCTCGAAGAGGTCGCGATCGGCATGGCCCACCGCGGCCGCCTCAATGTGCTCACCAACATCGCGGGTAAGACCTACGGCCAGATCTTCCGCGAGTTCGAGGGCACACAAGACCCGCGCACCGTGCAGGGCTCGGGAGACGTGAAGTACCACCTCGGCACCGAGGGAACCTTCACCGCGGCCGACGGCACCACCATCCCCGTCTACCTCGCCGCCAACCCCTCGCACCTCGAGGCCGTCGACGGAGTACTCGAGGGCATCGTGCGCGCCAAGCAGGACCGCCGCCCGATCGGCTCGTACTCGGTGCTCCCGGTCATGGTGCACGGGGACGCCGCGATGGCCGGCCAGGGCATCGTGGTCGAGATCCTGCAGATGTCGCAGCTCCGCGGGTACCGCACGGGTGGCACCATCCACATCGTGGTCAACAACCAGGTCGGCTTCACCACCCCTCCCGGCGAGGGCCGCACGTCGATCTACTCGACCGATGTCGCCAAGACCATCCAGGCGCCGATCTTCCACGTGAACGGCGACGACCCCGAGGCCGTCGTGCGCATGGCCCAGCTCGCGCTCGCGTACCGCCAGCGGTTCCACCGCGACGTAGTGATCGACCTCGTCTCCTACCGGCGACGGGGTCACAACGAGGGCGACGACCCCTCGATGACCCAGCCGCTGATGTACAACCTGATCGAGGCAAAGCGCAGTGTGCGCACCCTCTACGTCGAGGGACTCGTCGGTCGCGGCGACATCACGACCGAAGAGTACGAGGCGAGCCACCAGGACTTCCAGGACCGCCTCGAGCGGGCGTTCGCCGAGACGCATGCGGCGCAGACCGGCTCGATTCCGGTCGTCACGGGCGATTCCAACGCCGTCGCAGACCTGGAACGCCCCGAGTCGCAGCAGGACGACCTCGTGGGCGAGCCGGAGACCACCGGTGTGCGCGAAGAAGTCATCCAGCTGATCGGTGACGCCCACAACAACCCGCCCGCCGGGTTCAGCGTGCACCCCAAGCTGCAGGCGATGCTCAAGAAGCGCGTCGACATGAGTCGCTCCGGCTCGGTCGACTGGGGCTTCGGCGAACTGCTCGCCCTCGGGTCCCTGCTCGTCGAGGGAACCCCGGTCCGTATGGCCGGCCAGGACACGCGCCGCGGAACCTTCGTTCAGCGGCACGCCATCCTGCACGACCGGTTGAACGGCCAGGAGTGGCTGCCCCTCGGCAACCTCAAGGACGGCCAGGGCCGCTTCTGGATCTACGACTCCCTGCTCAGCGAGTACGCCGCACTCGGTTTCGAGTACGGCTACTCGGTCGAACGCGCCGACGCCCTCGTTCTCTGGGAGGCCCAGTTCGGCGACTTCGCCAACGGCGCCCAGACGGTCATCGACGAGTTCGTCTCCTCGGCCGAGCAGAAGTGGGGACAGCGCTCGAGCGTCGTAATGCTGCTCCCCCACGGCTACGAGGGACAGGGTCCCGACCACTCCTCCGCGCGCATGGAGCGCTTCCTGCAGATGTGCGCCGAGAACAACATGACGATCGCGCGCCCGTCGACGCCGGCGTCGTACTTCCACCTCCTGCGCCGCCAGGCCTACGCCCGACCACGCCGCCCGCTCATCGTCTTCACGCCGAAGGCCATGCTGCGACTGCGCGGCGCGACCAGCGAGATCGCCGACTTCACGAGCGGCAAGTTCCTGCCGGTGATCGACGACGCGCGGGTGGCCGACAAGGCGAGCGTCAAGCGCGTCGTGCTGACTTCGGGCAAGATCTACTACGACATCATCGCCGAGCTCGACAAGCGCGAAGAGAAGTCGATCGCGGTCGTGCGCATGGAGCAGTTCTACCCGCTGCCGATCTCCGAGATCAACGGCATCCTCGCCCAGTACCCGAACGCCGACCTGGTCTGGACGCAGGACGAGCCCGAGAATCAGGGCGCGTGGCCGTTCATCTCGCTCGAACTGGCGAAGCACCTCGAGGGGCGCACCATCCGGGTCTCGTCGCGTCCGGCATCCGCGTCGCCGGCGACGGGGTCGAACAAGCGTTCCGGCCGCGAACAGGTCGAGCTGATCGCCAAGGCGCTGACGCTGTAACGACTCGCCGATCGAGCCTGTCGACATCCCCCGCGTGCGACACGTGGAAGGGACTTCGACAGGCTCGATCCGCGTGGACGGCTAAGCCGTCGGCTGGATCTCGCGCAGTTTCGCCAGCACCTCGGCCCGCAGGTCGACCGGCGCCTTCTCGTTGCAGGCGCTCTTCACCTTGTTCGTGAGGGTGAGGCCCACGAGGTGTTCGCCCGTGCAGGACTCGCAGTTCGCCATGTGCTCGGCGATGTCTTCGGCCTCGCCGCGGGTGAGCTCGTTGTGGATGTACTCCTCGAGCTCGGCTTTGGCTTTATCGCAACCGCAATCGGTCATTTCTTACTCCCAGTGGCAGGCGCGGCGGCAATTCCTCGGTCGCTCGCGTATTCAGCAAGTAGGCCCCGCAGAAGGCGTCGGCCGCGGTGGAGGCGGCTCATGACGGTTCCGACGGGGGTTTTCATAATGTCGGCGATCTCCTGGTAGGAGAAGCCTTCGACGTCTGCGAAGTACACCGCGAGGCGGAAGTCTTCGGGGATCGACTGGAGCGCGTCCTTGACGGCACTGTCGGGGAGGTGGTCGATGGCCTCGGCCTCGGCCGAACGGGTCGTCGAGTGCTGCGTGACCGACTCGGCGCCGCCGAGCTGCCAGTCTTCGAGGTCGTCGATCGTTCCCTGGTACGGGTTGCGTTGATTCTTGCGGTAGTTGTTGATGAACGTGTTGGTCTGGATGCGGTACAGCCAGGCCTTCAGGTTCGTGCCCTGCTGGAACTGCCCGAACGCGGTGTAGGCCTTGACGAAGGTCTCCTGCACCAGGTCGGCCGCGTCAGAAGGGTTCTTGGTCATGCGCATGGCGGCGGCGTAGAGCTGGTCCATGTACTGCAGCGCCTGCTCTTCGAACAGGGCGCGCACGTCGTCGGTCTGAGCCGGCTTCGCGGTTGCCGCGGGCTCGACGGGGGTCGGCTCTTCGGGGGTCTCGATAGTCATCAGGGACAATTCTAGATCGCCGATGGCCGTTGCCTCCGGGTTCTCCAACAGCACTGTCATACCAGTGACTCCAATCGCTCGGCCTCAACAGCCGATACTGTGGTAACCGATGTTGGTATCCAAGTATTCCGAGCCAGAGTTCAGCCCCTACGACGACGGGACCCTCGTCACGGGCGGCGACCCGGGCCCGTGGCCGGCCCCCGTCGCTGAGCGTGAGCTCGCGGCATCCGTTCGCCTGCCCGGATCGAAGAGCCTGACCAACCGTGAGCTCGTGCTCTCGGCCCTCGCCACGGGCCCGTCGCTGCTGCGCGCACCCCTGCACTCGCGCGACACCGCTCTGATGATCGAGGCGCTGCGCTCGCTCGGCACCGAGATCGAGGACGTGCCGGGCGAGGGCGGCTACGGTTCCGACCTGCGCATCACCCCGGCCGAGGAACTGCTGGGCGGCACGTCGATCGAGTGCGGCCTCGCCGGCACCGTCATGCGCTTCCTGCCGCCGCTCGCCGCCCTCGCCCTCGGTCCCGTCGCGTTCGACGGCGACGAGAGCGCCCGCCGCCGCCCCATGCGCACGACCATCGAGGCACTGCGTGACCTCGGCGTCGACGTGAACGACGACGGTCGCGGGGTGCTGCCGTTCAGCCTGTACGGCACAGGAACCGTCGAGGGCGGAGACCTCTCGATCGACGCCTCTGCCTCGAGCCAGTTCGTCTCGGGACTGCTGCTCGCGGCCCCGCGCTTCACCCGCGGCCTCACCCTGCGCCACACCGGCGACACGCTGCCGAGCATGCCGCACATCGAGATGACCATCGCCACGCTCGCCGCCCGCGGCGTCGTCGTCGAGAGCCCCGAGCCGGGCGTCTGGGTGGTTCCGCCCGCCGAGATCCGCGGCATCGAGGTCGACATCGAGCCCGACCTCTCCAACGCCGCACCCTTCCTCGTCGCGGCCCTCGTCGCCGGCGGTACCGTGTCGATCGGCGGCTGGCCGTGGTCGACGACGCAGGTCGGCGCGCACCTGGAGACCCTGCTGCCGTTGTTCGGCGCGACCACCTCCCGGCACGGCGACACCCTCGTGGTCGACGGCGGGGAGGGCATCCGCGGCGGCGCCCAACTGCCGGGCGCCGACATCGACCTCTCGATCGGCGGCGAACTCGCCCCCGCGATCGTCGCGCTCGCGGCCCTCGCGTCGGGGCCCAGCCGCATCACCGGCATCGGCCATCTGCGTGGCCACGAGACCGACCGCCTCGCGGCCCTCGCTGCCGAGATCAACGGGCTGGGCGGCGACGTGACCGAGCTGGACGACGGCCTCGCGATCACCCCGCGCCCCCTGCACGGCGGAGAGTGGAAGGCCTACGAGGACCACCGGATGGCGACCGCCGGCGCGATCGTGGGCCTCGCCGTCGAGGGCGTCGTCGTCGACGACATCGCGACGACCGCGAAGACCCTCCCCCAGTTCCCGCAGCTCTGGGCCGACCTCGTGCGCGATCCCGACGAGGTCATCATGACCATCACCACCGACACCATCGTGCTGTGACCGCATGAGCTGGATGTCCGACCCCGACGAAGACGACGGCGACTACGCGGAATACGACGAGTCGTCGATCCGCGTGCGCCCGAACCCGAAGGCGAACAAGCCGCGCAGCAAGATCCGCCCCGAGCACAAGAACGCGGTGAGCGGGCGGGTGTTCAGCGTCGACCGCGGACGCTACGGCGTCTGGGTCGCCGAGAACACGCCGGAGGAACGCCAGCTGGTCGCCACCCGCGCCCGCGAACTCGGCAAGAAGTCGGTCGTCACAGGCGACTGGGTCGACCTCGTCGGAGACACGACGGGCGACGAGGGCAGCCTCTCGCGCATCGTGCGGATCCAGGAACGCTCGACCCTGCTGCGCAGAAGCGCGGATGACACGGACGCAGTCGAGCGCATCATCGTGGCGAACGCCGACCAGATGCTCATCGTCGTGGCCGCGGCCAATCCCGAACCGCGCACCCGTCTCGTGGACAGGTATCTCGTGGCCGCGTTCGACGCCGGCATCACCCCCATCCTCTGCATCACCAAGACCGACCTCGCCGACCCGGCAGACTTCCTCGCGAACTTCGCCGGCCTCGAGTTCCGCGTCTTCGAGAGCCGCGACGACGCCTTCCCCATCGAGGAGATCACCGAGGCGCTGCAGGGACACACCACCGTCGCCGTCGGCCACTCGGGGGTCGGCAAGTCGACGCTCGTCAACGCGCTCGTCCCCGACGCGAACCGGGCGATCGGCCGCGTCAACGACGTCACCGGTCGCGGACGGCACACCTCCTCCTCCACCGTCTCCCTGCGCATCGGCAGCGGCTGGATCGTCGACACCCCCGGTGTCAGGTCGTTCGGCCTGGGTCACGTCGACCCCGCCAACATCCTCAAATCGTTCACGGACCTCGCCGAGATCTCGCTGCAGTGCCCTCGGGGCTGCACCCACCTCACCGACTCGCCCGACTGCGCCATCGTCGAGCGGGCGGAATCCGGCGAGCTCGGCGAGATCGGCAAGCTCCGGCTCGACAGCCTGCAACGACTGCTCACCACCCTCGCCGCCTAGGAGGCACTGCATGACGACCTACACGCCCAGCGACGACCTCAATCTCGCTCTCGCCCTCGCCGGCGAAGCCGATCTCGTCTCGCTCGACCGCTTCAGGGCGCTCGACCTGGTCGTCACGACGAAGCCCGACCGCACGCCGGTGACCGACGCCGACCAGGCCGTCGAGCGGGTCATCCGCAACGGCATCCTGGCCGCGCGCCCGGACGACTCGATCCTCGGCGAAGAATTCGGCACCGAGGGCAGCGGCTCGCGCCAGTGGATCATCGACCCGATCGACGGCACCACCAACTTCATGCGCGGCGTTCCCATCTGGGGCACGCTCATCGCTCTCGCCATCGACGGCGTCCCCGTCGTGGGCGTCGTCAGCTCCCCCGCGCTCGGCAAGCGCTGGTGGGCGGCCACCGGCCACGGTGCCTGGGCGCAGGCGCACGGCGAAGACGCCGCACAGATCAGGGTGAGCGGCATCGACACCCTCGACCACGCCGCCCTCAGCTACAACTCGATCACCGGCTGGGACGACGCCGGCCGGCTCGACTCGGTGCTCGCCCTCTCGCGCAGCGTCTGGCGCGCCCGTGCCATCGGCGACATGTGGCCGTACATGCTGCTCGCCGAGGGAGCGATCGACATCGTCGGCGAATTCGACCTCAAGCCGTATGACATGGCCGCCCTCATCCCGATCGTGCAGGAGGCCGGCGGCGTGTTCACCTCGGTGGACGGCGAACCGGGACCGTGGCACGGCAGCGCTCTGGCCACGAACGGCGTTCTGCACGACACGGTGCTGGCAAAGCTCAGGCAGTAGAAACGCGGAAGAGCGCGACGCCCATCGGCGTCGCGCTCTCTCGTTGCGACCTAGACCGCGACGGCCACCTTGGCCGACTCGGGCGTCTCGGCGGTCGCCGGCGCCTTGCGCACCCAGCGCTTGAGCGCGATGACCGTGAGCGCCATCACGACGGCACCGATCACGATCGACAGTACGAACAGGGGGAAGTTGCCGATGGCGAAGAACACGAACACGCCACCGTGGGGCGCCTGCGAGTAGACGCCGAACGCCATGCAGAGCGCGCCGGTCACCGATCCGCCGACGATGGCCGAGGGGATGACCCGCAGCGGGTCGACCGCGGCGAACGGGATGGCACCCTCGCTGATGAACGAGGCGCCGAGCAGCCACGCGGCCTTGCCGTTCTCACGCTCGACCGGGGTGAACAGCCCGCGGGCGAGAACCGTGGAAGCGAGCGCGAGGCCCAGCGGGGCCACCATTCCCGCCGCCATCACGGCGCCCATGATCATCCACGGCGTCTGGTTCTCGAGCGAACCGGCACCCAGGCCGGCCACGGCGAAGGAGTAGGCCACCTTGTTCACCGGGCCGCCGAGGTCGAACGACATCATCGCGCCGAGGATCACCCCGAGCAGGATCGCCGAGGCGCCGGTAAGGCTGTTCAGCCAGTCGTTCAGACCGGTGGAGAGCGCGGCGATCGGTCCGCCGAGCACCATGATGAGCAGTCCCGACGCGAAGATGGAGCCGAGCAACGGGATGATCACGACCGGCATCAGCCCGCGCAGCCACCGTGGCACGCTCAGGGTACCGAGCCAGTAGGCGGCGAGACCGGCCAGCACACCGCCGACGAGGCCGCCGATGAACCCGGCGCCCATCAGTCCGGCGACCGCACCGGCGACGAAGCCGGGGGCGATGCCCGGGCGGTCGGCGATCGCGTAGGCGATGTACCCGGCGAGCGCGGGAACCAGGAAGCCCATCGACGTGGACCCGATCATAAAGAACACGGCGCCGAGGTAGGCGAGCAGGCCGCCCTCCGGCAGGTTGCCGAAGTTGTTCTCCACGATGATCGTCGCCGCGTCGTCGGTGATGCGGTAGCCGCCGAACAGGAAGCCGAGCGCGATCAGCAGCCCTCCGCCCGCGACGAACGGGATCATGTAACTGACGCCGGTCAGCAGCACGCGCTTGACCTTCGCGCCCATGCTCTCCCCGATTCCGGATGATTCGGCTCCCGTCTCCCCGCCGGTGGGCACCCGGCGCGGATTCGGGTCGGTCGACGCCGCGATCGCATCGGCGATCATCGCATCGGGTTCGTCGACTCCGCGCTTCACGGGACCCTGCACGAGCGGCTTTCCGCCGAAGCGCCCCTTGTCGCGCACGTCGACGTCGACGGCGAAGATCACGGCACCGGCCGAGGCGATGAGCGCGGGGTCGAGCGGGGTGACGCTCGACGACCCCTGGGTCTCGACGTGCACGTCGACCCCGGCGCGCTTGCCCGCCGCCACGAGGGCGTCGGCTGCCATGTAGGTGTGCGCGATGCCGGTGGGGCACGCGGTCACGGCGACGATCGAGGGCTTGCCCGCGGGAGCCGCGGGCGCCGCCGGTGCCGCGGCGGGCTCGTCGGCGACGGCCTCGTCGACGAGACGCACGATGTCGTCGGGCGTCTCCGCGGCGCGCAGGGCCGCCACGAACTCGTCTTTGATCAGGGAGCGGGCGAGTTTCGCCAGCAATACGAGGTGCGCCTGGTCCGCGCCATCCGGAACCGCGATGAAGAAGACCAGGTCCGCCCCGCCGTCGGTCGCGCCGAAGTCGACCGTCGGCTTGAGGCGCGCCATCGCGAGGGTCGCCTCGGTCACCGCCTTCGAGCGGCAATGCGGGATGGCGATGCCGCCCGGCATTCCCGTGGCCGCCTGTGCCTCGCGCTCGAGCGCGTTCCTCGCCAGGTCCGTGGCATCCGTCGCTCTGCCCTGCGCGACGACGCGTTCGGCGAGCGAGCGGATGACCTCTTCTTTGGAGGCTCCGATGGGGGTGTCGAGCGAGACGAGCGCCCGCGTGATGATGTCGGCCATGCTATTTCTCCTTCGAAAGTGCGTGACGGGCGTCTCTGCTCGCGTCTCGCGTGACGGTGATGCTGAACTGGTCCGCCTGTCGGCGGGTGGGGACGGTGGATCCGGGGAGGGATGCCGCGGCGGCGCCGTGTGCGACGGCCTGCGCCAGACAGTCGTGTGGTTCGCGGCCCGCGGCGTCGGCGAGCAGGTAGCCGGCCAGCGACGAGTCGCCCGCGCCGACGGTGCTGCGCGCCTCGATCGCGGGGGCGTCGGCAAACCAGGTGGCGTCGCGCGTGACGAGCGCGGCGCCGCGACTGCCCAGGGTCACGAGGGCGGCGCCGACTCCGCGGTCGAGCAAAAGCTCGGCCGCGGCGGCCGCCCGCTCGGGCTGCGCCTCGAAAAGGTCCCCGCTTCCGGTGCCGGTGAGCTCGGCGAGCTCCTCGGCGTTGGGTTTGATCAGGTCGACGCGCAGGCCGCTCTCGAGCAGCAGGCGCAACGGTTCGCCGGAACCGTCGACCGCGATCAGCGGCGCCGCCTCGCCGAGGCGCTGGGCCACGTGGTCGACGAGGCGCACGTAGTAGCCCTGGTCGATGCTCGGCGGCAGCGACCCGGAGATGACGAGCCAGGCGGCTCCCTCCGCGGCCAGCACCACGCGCTCGGTGAGCTCGGCGAGTTCCCGCTCGGTCAGCGCCGGCCCGGGCTCGTTGACCTTGGTCGTGGTGCCGTCGGGCTCAGTGAGCGTCACGTTCGAGCGCACGGCGCCCCCGATCGGCACGTTCACGAACGGCAGCCGGGACTCGCGCATCGCCGTGACCATGGGGTCGGTCTCGGCACCGGGGAACACCGCGACCGTGGCGAGACCCGACGCCACGAGCGCGCGGGTCACGTTGATCCCCTTGCCGCCCGGCTCCTGGTGCGCGGCCGCGGCGCGCTGCACCTCGCCGCGTTCGAGCGCCGAGGCCAGTTCGACGGTGCGGTCGAGCGACGGATTGACGGTGAGAGTGACGATCATGCGTAGAGCACCTCCACATCGGCGAGCGTGAGCGCCTCGAGCAGTTCGGGTCCGGGTACCTCGTCGGTGACGAGGGTGTCGATCTCGTCGAGGGCAGCGAAGCGCACCAACGCCTCCTGATCGAGCTTGGCGGCGTCCGCGAGCACCACCGCGCGGCGTGCGCTCTTGACCATCGCGCCCTTCACCGCGCCCTCGAGCTCGTCGGGGGTGCTGAGGCCGAAGCCGGCGCTGATGCCGTTCGTGCCGAGGAACGCGATGTCGGGACGCAGCGCCTCCAGCTGCGCGACCGTCGACGTGCCGACCAGCGCGCCGGTGAGCCCGCGCAACCGGCCGCCGACCAGGTGCAGGTCGAGGTGCGGGTTCTTGTCGAGGGCGACGAGGTTCTGCATCGAGTTCGTGATCACGGTGAGCTGCTGGCCGTTCGACGGCGACCACGCGGCGATGCGCTCGGCGAGCAGCGCGGTGGTGGTTCCGGCGTCGAGCAGTATCGATCCGCGGAACGTCGGCGGCAGCATCCGCATCGCCGCATCGACGATCGCGCTCTTCGCCGCGTGCCTCTCCGACCGACGCTCACCGATGGCCACCTCGGTCACACTGCCGCGCGAGGCGGAGACCGCACCGCCGTGCACGCGGCGCAGGAGTCCGGCGTATTCGAGGGCGTCGAGGTCGCGGCGCACGGTCTCGGCGGTGACGTCGAGGTCGGCGGCGAGTTGGGAGACCGACACCCGGCCGGCGGCCTCGAGGGCGAGGGCGATGCTCTCCTGGCGCTCCGTTGCGTACATGTCATCTCCGCTGATGGTTGGGGTTGTCTGTGTTTATGTGGTAATTCACTACAACACAAAAAGAATACCAACGAAACGCAGATAGTCAAACCTTTTTCTGACCAGCGGGGCAGAACGGATGCCGCGGCCGACGTCGCGCGTCAGGAAAGCAGACCGGCCGCCCCGCCGTCGAAGGCCCGCAGCGCGAGCAGCACACCCAGGATGCCGACCACCCACGACAGCGTCGCGCTCGCGTTGCGGGTGAGCCACGACTCGAGTCGCGCGAGCACCGGTTCGATGCGGCCGGCCGCCGCGACGCGGGCGACGAGCAGGACGAGCGCGGGCAGCACCATCACGACGCAGTAGCCGGCGAGCACGGCGGCCGACAGCGGCCAGTCGATGCCGCTCGCGGTGATCGACCCGATGGCACCCAGGTAGGGCAGCATGCTGCCCAGCTCGAGCGTGGTCGCGGTGAGGGCGAGGGCGAACAGCGCGCCCGCTCCCCCGCGGCCGCCGACCGCGCGCTCCCGCCAGCGCCGCACCCGGCCGGAGACGACGACGCCCTCGGCCTTCTGCTTTTTCGCCTGCCGCTCGAGCGCCAAGCTCCAGACGATGAGCGCGGCGCCGGCCGCGAGCGCGACGACCGAACCGAGCGGCGACTCGGCTGCCGCGATGATCGACTCGAACGCCCAGCCGGCGCCCCACAGGATCGCCACCCCGACGGCGAAGTAGAACGCCACGACCGTCGCGAGGAAGAGCAGCACCCGGTCGGCCCGCAGCCGTCCCGGCGTTGCCAACAGCCAGAGGGGTATAACGAGGGTGCCGAAACTCGTGGAGTCGATCAGGGCGAGAACGACGAGGATGCCGGCCAGTGCGAGGGTCATACCACCAACGGTAGGAACAGCCGGCCGCGCGGCCCATCGGCCACCCGGGCTAACCGGTGCCGCCACGTACACCCTTCGGCGTACGCCGGCCGCGCGGCGACTGTGCTGGGATAGGGGCGTGACCTCCACGCCCGCCGCCGCCCCGCCCTCCGGCACGCCCGCCGGACGCTCCACCGTCCGTTGGCCGGCCCCCGCGGTCGCCGCGGTCACCTTCGCGGTCGGCATCGCCCTCGTCGCGATCGGCTTCACCCGCCTGTGGAGCGGCGGCTTCGTGGGAGCGGGATCGCCCGATTCCGACTGGTGGTTCCTGCTGCCGCTCGCCGTCGCCTGCGTCGCCATGCTCATCAAGCGCCGCACCCCGCGCCTGGCGCTCGGCATCGCCACGGCGGCCCTGCTCGCCGATCTCTACCTCGGCAGCAGCCTGGGTACGCTCCTCGCGTTCTACGACGTGCTGTACGCGGTGGCCCTGACGGCCTCGCCCCGCCTGCGCCGCGTTCTCGTTCTCGCCGCGGCAGTCGCCGTCGGAGGTCCCGCGGTCGCCGTGCTGGCGGCCGGGGCCGACCTGCGCATCGCCCTGTTCGTCGGGGTGCAGCTGTTCGCCCTGCTCGCCACGCCGCTCTGGTGGGCGTCCGACGTGCGCAGGCGCGACGAGCTGCTCGACCTCGCGGCGCAGCGCACCGCCGACCTCGGACGCATCCACGACCTCTCCCGCGAGCGGGCCGTCGGTGAGGAACGCACCGCCATGGCGCGCGACCTGCACGACGTCGTCGCGTCGCACATGTCGGCGATCGCCCTCCGCTCGGGCGCCGCACTCGCCACCCCGCCCGACTCCGCGCGCGACAGGGCCGCGCTCGAGGCGATCCGCGAATCGGCCCTCGCCGCCCACGCCGACATGCGGTCGATGATCACCCTGCTGCGCGACTCGGCGCCGTCGTCGCCCCCGGGGTCGCCGGTGCCCGACCCGGCGCCCGGCTCCGCGACCCTCGCCGACCTGCCCGCACTGCTGCGTCGCGCGGACGCCATGGGGGTCGCGGTGCGGCTCCGCGACGATCGCGCCACCGGGACAGCGGTGCCACCCGCCATCGAACACGCCGCGTTCCGCATCGCCCAGGAGGCGGTGATGAACGCCGTGCAGCACGCGCCGGGCGGCGAGGTGGAGGTTCGCCTGGCCGCGGGTGACGACGGCGGGCTTCACCTGCGCGTGCGGTCGACACGCACGCGACGCGCGACGGAGCCCGTGTCATCCGGTGGCGTCGGCCTGCTGACCATGGCGGAACGCGCGCGGGCCGTCGGCGGCGAGCTGACGGTCGAGTCGACCGACAACGAATGGGTCGTCGAGGCGCGGCTGCCGGCGGTGGCGTCGTGACCGCGGTCCGCGTGCTCATCGCCGACGATCACGGAGCGATCCGGGTGGGGCTGCGGCTCATTCTCGAGGCGGCGGGCGGCATCGAGGTCGTCGGCGAGGCGGGCGACGGCGCGACGGCGGTGCGGCAGGCCGCGGCGCTCGCACCCGACGTGGTCCTGATGGACATTCGGATGCCCGGGGTCGACGGAATCGCGGCGACGCGGCAGATCGTGGCGGCGGGCCACGGCGCGGTGCTCGTGCTCACCACGTTTGACATCGACGACTACCTGTTCGGCGCCTTGCGGGCGGGCGCGGGCGGCTTCCTGCTCAAGACCGTCGAGCCCGCGGCGCTCGTCGACGCGGTCCGGCGGCTAGCCGCGGGCGAGTCCGTTCTCGCACCGGAGGTCACGCGGCGGATCCTCGACCAGTACGTGCTGCTCGACCGCGACCGGGCGCAGCCGTCGACGGCGAGTGCGCGCCTCGCGGTATTGACGGCGCGTGAGCGTGACATCCTGACTCTGGTCGCCGAGGGACTCTCGAACCGCCAGATCGCAGACCGGCTCACCATCTCGGTGGCGACGGCCAAGACCCACGTGTCGCGCATGCTCGGCAAACTCGGCTGCGACTCGCGTCTTCAGGCCGCGATCCTCGCACGCGAAGAGGGTCTCGTCGGCTGACCGCTACTTCGTCGAGGCCGCGTCGGCCACGGCGGGAACGGCCGCCTCGATGCGCTCGTCGAGGTAGGGCGCGAGGGTCGCCGAGTAGGTCGCCGTGATGTGGTGGCTGTCGCGGTAGCCGACTACGCCGCCGATCACGGGGCTGCACGAACCGTCGCGGCAGAAGAAGTCGTTCATGTCGATCACGGTGACGCCCGGCTGGTCCTTCGCGGCCTCGACCATCAGGTCGTCGACGAGCGCCTCGTTCTCGGGCCGGTCGCAGGCCTGGTCTTCGCCCGAGGTCTCGGCGATGCAGAGATTGGTTCCGGCCGTCATCTGCGGGATGTCACGGATGACGACGACCTGCGTGCCCTGCTCGACCAGCGGGGCCCACGCCTCCCGGAACCCGTCGACCGTCTCGCGGTCGGAGCCGTACTTGTCGCCGGCGGCGCTGTGCGCGAGCACGACTAGGTCGAGCGGCTGCTGCCGGTTCGACAGCGTCTCCGACAGGGTGTCGTTCCAGGCGGCGCAGGACCGTTCGATGTCTGCCTCGTCGTCCTGCTTGGTCGCGGCCGACATCGGGCACGACGACTTCATGTAGGGCGAGAGAGCCCAGCCGTTGTCCTCGGCGATGGCCTTCATGGCCGGGTACCAGGAGGCCGCGTGCGAGTCGCCGATGAGGGCGACGTTGACGTCGGACGCGGTATCGCCGACGATACACGTGTTGAGGTCGGGCGTGACGAGGTCGGCATAGCAGCCGTTGTCGTACACCTCGGCCTCGTCTTCCAGCGCGAAGGACGGCTGCGGGGTGAGCGTCTCGTGCTCGACCGCGTCGCACGCGCCCTCGGGCACGGCGAATTCGGAGGCGCCGAAGCACTCCTCGGCGGAGGCGACAGCGGTGGCGGCGCGGGCGGTTTCGGCCGTGGCCTGCTGCGTCATCGCCCATGACGCGGCGCCGGTCGGCACGGCGACCAGCACGACGGCCACGAGCATGGCGAGCAACGTCCAGCGCGGGCGGCGGCGCACGAGTGTCTTCCAGTCGCGCGCGGGGTTCTCGATCAGCACGGTGGTCAGCCACGCCAACCCGATCGACGCGATGATGATGGCGATCTTGGTGGCGATCTGCACGTCGGTGAAGACGATGGTCGCGAAGACGATGAGCGGCCAGTGCCACAGGTAGACGGAGTACGAGATGCCGCCGATGAACTGCACCGGACGCGTGCCCATGAGCTTGTTCGGCGAGACCGCCGAGTCGGGGTCACCGGCCCAGATCACGGCCACGGTCGCGAGAACGGGCAGCAGGGCGGCCGAACCGGGGAAGGCGGTCTGCCCGGAATAGGTGACCACCGCGTAGGCGATACCGGCCCAGCCCGCGTAGGCGACGAGGGTGCGCACCCCGTGCGAGGCCTTGACGGCCGTGCCGACCACGGCGAGCAGGCCACCGGCCGCGAACTCCCACGCCCGCGTGGTCGTCGCGAAGTAGGCCTCGCCGGGGTTGGTCGCCGTGTAGGTCACCGAGAAGTAGAACGAGGCCGCCGCGACGAGTCCCAGCGCGACGAACACGAGCGACCTACGGGCGCCCACGCTCAGCCGCTGCGCGAACAGCACGACGAGTCCGATCAGGATCGGCCAGACGAGGTAGAACTGCTCTTCCACCGAGAGCGACCAGAAGTGCTGCACGGGCGACGCCACGTTCTCGGCCGCGAGGTAGTCGATGCTGCTCGATGCGAGCGCCCAGTTCTGCACGTAGAGCGCGCTCGCGGCGATCTCCTTGAAGAACTGCATCCAGTACATCTGCGGCACGAGCAGGTACACCCCGATCGCCGAGGCGACGAGCACGGTGAGCGACGCCGGCAGCAGGCGCCTGATGCGCTTGGCCCAGAACTTCGGCAGCGAGATGCGGCCGGTGCGGTCGGCCTCGCGCATGAGGTGCGCCGTGATGAGGAACCCCGAGATGACGAAGAACACGTCGACTCCGACGAACCCGCCGGTGAGCGTCTTCGGCCACAGGTGGTAGACCACGACGACGAGAACGGCGACGGCGCGCAACGCCTGGATCTCGGGGCGCAGGGTGGAGGCGGCGCGGGCCGTCTTCTCCGGCTTGACGAATACGGGCAGGCCGTTCTCGTCTTTGGTGAGCGCGTGGGCACGGGGCGCGGAGGAGCTGATGACGTCGGTCATGGCGGTTCCTTTGCAATCGAGGGGCAAATGAAGAGGGCCGCGTCGATGCGGGAACCACCGCCCTGAAGAGAGACTCTGCAGAGAGGAGGAGTGGCTGAAAGCATAACCCGCGTTGTACCCCGATTAGGGGGTACATTTTTTTCGGTACTCCGGGTGACAGCGGATGTCAGGGCCACCGTGTCACCCATTGGACGAAGAATTCCCCGGTCAGACAGGTGTTGATCATCTCACCGGCGGGCGAGTATCGCGCGCCGCGCGCGGTGCAGGTGGGGCATTATCCCGTAGATGACGATCGGCACCGCGATGGTCGCGAGGACGAGCGTTCGCAGCACCATGGGCAGGTTTTCCAACAGACCGCCCAACAGGAGGTTCAGAACGGTGAGCGTCGGAAACACCGCGATCCAGATCATGAGGGCAAGCTCGTGCTTGCTCGGAGGGGCGGTCTGGTTCGTGGGCTGAATGGTCATTGCGTGGTGCTCCTCGTCGAATAGGCGCCCGTCGATCGGGGCGGTTCACCCACGCTCCCGCGCTGTTGCCGAGAGAGCAATTTTTGTTGCCGTATTCGGGAGCGGGGAGGTCGAATGGGCAGCATGAACGATTCTTCGGCCATCGCGGCCGCACTCGAGGGCGTCAGCGCCCGTCTGCGCCGTCTTCGCTCGCGGCGCGGCGTCACGTTGACCGAGTTGTCCGCCATGACCGGCATCTCGAAGAGCACACTCTCGAGATTGGAAACCGGGCAGCGTAAGGCGAGTCTCGACCTGTTACTCCCTTTGGCCCTCGCCTACCGCGTGCCGCTCGACGACCTCGTCGGGGCCCCGGAAGTGGGCGATCTCCGAGCGCGGCTCAAGCCGCGGCGGGTGAACGGCCGTACGGTCATCCCGTTGACACCGCACCCCGGCGGTGTGCGCGCGTGGAAGATCGTCATCTCGGCCGTCGAAACGACTCCCCGACCCCGCTCGCACGAGGGCTATGAGTGGTTGTACGTACTCTCCGGAAGGCTGCGGCTCATTCTCGGCCACCACGACCTGACGCTGGGCGCGGGCGAGGTCGCGGAGTTCGATACCCGCCAGCATCACTGGTTCGGCTCGTCCGACGGCGCGCCCGCTGAGATCCTCAGCCTCTTCGGCAGTGACCGCACGAAAGCACCGAGGGCCACCCTGTAATCAGGATGGCCCTCGGTTCGACAGCGCGCGACAGTGCCCATGGTGGAGATGCGGGGAATTGAACCCCGGTCCACTGCTGTAATTCTGTGCCTTCTACGGGTGTAGCTCGCAAAGACGTTCTACTTGGCTCTGACCTTTGCTGCGAGCATCTAGGTCAACGAGCCCAGCCATAGTTCAAGTCCCGCGTAGCCCTAAGGCGTAACCACGCAGCAATCTCTCTAAATTACGCCAGGACCCGAGTAGAGAGCATCCTCGGACTGACGGACTTCTTTAGTGCGCTCGCTTAGGCAGCGAGGGCGAAGTCAGTGCGCTTGGAATCGGCACTTATAGTTTGCAGACATCGTTTACGAGATAAGCCTGCATCCTCGACCCGCTTCTCACAGTTTTGCAGGCAATGTCGAAACCGATCATCCCCATGGTCACTTCTGCGAAGAAGAGTGGCACTATCGCACGCTGTTGAATTATCACACCACATCCATCGGATGCAGCCCTCTATTGTAGAACGAACGCGGGGGTTCGCGCAGGCCGGAGGAAAAATGACCGACACCACCATCACCGTGCAGGGCAGGTTCTCCGCCTTCTATCCCGCGGAACGCGCGACGGTCGAGGTATCGGTACACCACGAAGCCTCCAAGCGGCAGCCGGCATTCGACGCCACGGTCGCGGCGGCCGACGTCGTGCGCGACAACATCGTGGCCCTGCACGACTCGACGGCCGGACCGATCACGTGGTGGTCGAGCGAGAACGTGCAGGTGTGGAACGAGAAGCCCTGGAACAACGAGGGCAAGCAGCTGCCGCCCGTCTTCCACGCGCGCGTCGGCTTCACGGCCAAGTTCAGCGATTTCACCGCACTCGCGCGGTGGATCGAGTCCGTGTCATCCGTCGACAGCGTCAGCGTCGGCTCGATCGACTGGGCACTCACCGAGGCGCGCACCACCGCGGTCACGGCCGAGGTGCGGTCGCGCGCGGTGAAGGACGCGGTGTCGAAGGCGAGCGTCTACGCCCAGAGCATCGGGCTCGGCACCGTCACCGCCGTCGCGATCGCCGATCCCGGAATGCTCGGCGACCAGGTGCACGGCGGCGGGACCCCCGAGGCCGCGTTTATGCGCGCGAAGTCGCTGGGCGGAGTCGGCGGCGCGGACGGCAGCGAGCCCAGCCTGTCGCTCAAGCCCGAGGACATCGAGGTGTCTGCGGTCGTCGATGCGCGGTTCGTCGCTCGGTAGCCGGCGCGTCCTGTCCTCCACAGGGCGTTGCAACCCAACCTTATCCACAGCAAATAAGCCTCCTGATCAGGTCTAAAGCGAATGTCGGTGGCTAGGGTGACCATGTCGCCATGGATGAAACGACGGCGACTTCGACGGCCGTGGGCGAGTTCCTCGCCCTGCTGGCCGGCACGCCCCTCGACGGGCTGACCGACGAGCAACTGTGCGCGCAGACGATAGAGGTCGAGCGTCTCGGCCGCCTGCTCGATGCCGCCCGGGTCAGCGCGGCCGCCGAGCTCGCCGACCGGTCGCGCTACGGGCTGGGCAACGATTCACTGGCCTTCCGGCTCGGGCAGGGCAAGGCCGCGCTGCTCGTCGAAGCCCTCACGCGGGTGTCTCCGCGCGAGGCGGGCCGCCGCATCCGACTCGGTTCGTCCATCCGTTCGGCGCGGGCGCTCGACGGCACTCTTTTTCCCGCGGACCATGCCGCGGTAGCAGCCGCTGTGTCGTCGGGCGCGATCGGCGTCGACGCTGCCGAGATCATCGTGCGCTGCCTCGATCAGGCGGCCCAGCACGCGGGCATGTCGCTCGAGGCCGAGGAGAACCGGGCCGTGGCCGAGCAGGCGCTCGTCGAGATGGCCGAGAGCGCCACCGCCGACGAGGTGGCCGTGCAGGCGAGGGCGTGGCGCGAGGCGCTCGACCCCGACGGTGCCGAACCGCGCGACGAAGAGATCTATCGCAGGCGGTCGCTCGTGTTCGGCCGTGAGAGCAACGGGGTGCGCACCATCCGCGGCACGCTGCTGCCGGTCGACGCGGCGTTACTGCAATCCGCCATCGACGAGGCCGAGAAGCCGGGCAATACGCCGCGCTTCTTGGCCGAAGACGACGAGGCACGCGGCGTGCGCACGATCATCGACGACGGCGAAGAGAAGACCGAGATCGTCGACGACCGCACACGCGATCAGCGCCGGTACGACGTGTTCGCCGGATTGCTCAACGTAGGCATCCGGGCCTCCGGCAACGCCAAGGTCGAAGTGCGGTCGACCGCCCAGGTCACCGCGGTCGTCGGGCTCGACGATCTCGAGCGTGGCACAGGCGTGGGTTGGTTCGACGGCGTCGACGAGCCGGTGTCGGTCCAGACCATCGAGCAGCTCGTGTGCTCCAACGGCAAGTCCCTCGTGGTCATGGGCGAGAAGGGCGAGCCACTCTACCTCTACCGCGGCCGGCGCTACTTCACCGAGCAACAGATGCAAGCGCTCGCGGTGCGCGACGGAGGGTGCGTCTGGCCGGGCTGCCACTCCCCCTCCGCCTGGGCCGACGGTCACCACGTGCGCGAGTACGAACGCGACCACGGCCCGACCAACATCGACAACGGGGTGCTGCTGTGTCCGCACCACCATCGCATGCTGCACCACTCCGACTACGAGATGAAGATGGTCGGCGGGCGCCCCTACCTGATCCCGCCGGTGTTCATCGACGCCGACAGAACTCCCATCCTGCTCGGCCGGTCGCGAATCGGGGTCAATCTCGCGCTGGGGCGGCGGCTGACCTAGGTCGGCGCCGACAGCACACGGGCAACTGCCAGCCACCCGGGACTTAAGTCCCTTCTCGGCGAAGCGAGGCGAGCGTAGCGTCGGGATTTAGGCCACCCAGACCTTCCCCCTCGGGCCTCAACCCCACGCGGGCCTCGCCCTCAGCCGAAAGAAGAGAATCGCCGTGTCAGCGCAGACATCCAGCAACCAGACAATCCCCGAGCGCCGCATCTCCACCTCGGTGCTCGTGATCGGAACTGGCGGCTCCGGCCTCCGGGCATCGATCGAACTCGCCGAACGCGGCGTCGACGTGCTCGCGGTGGGCAAACGTCCGAAGAACGACGCTCACACGTCGCTCGCCGCGGGCGGCATCAACGCGGCGCTCGGCACCATGGACGAAGAAGACTCCTGGCAGCAGCACGCCGCCGACACCATCAAAGAGAGCTATCTGCTCGCCAACCCGCACACGGTCGAGATCGTCACCAAGGGCGCGCGCCGCGGCATCGAAGACCTCGAGCGCTACGGCATGCCGTTCGCCCGCGAAGACGACGGGCGCATCAGCATGCGCTTTTTCGGCGCGCACAAGTACCGCCGCACCGCGTTCGCCGGCGACTACACCGGCCTCGAAATCCAGCGCACCCTCGTCAATCGGGCCGCGCAGCTCGAGATCCCTATCCTCGACTCCGTCTACATCACCCGCATCCTGGTGAAAGACAACGTCGTGTTCGGGGCCTACGGATTCGATCTGAACGACGGATCCCGCGTGCTCATCCACGCCGACGCGGTGATTCTCGCGGCGGGCGGCCACAACCGCATCTGGCGCCGCACGTCCAGCCGTCGCGACGAGAACACGGGCGACTCGTTCCGCCTCGCCGTGCTCGCGGGAGGCCGCATCCGCGACCCCGATCTCGTCCAGTTCCACCCGAGCGGCATCATCGAGCCGGAGAACGCGGCCGGCACCCTGATCAGCGAGGCGGCCCGCGGCGAGGGCGGTCACCTCTACAACGCGCTCGGCGAACGGTTCATGGAGAAGTACGACCCCGAGCGCATGGAGCTGTCCACGCGCGACCGCGTCGCCCTCGCCGCCTATACCGAGATCAAGGAGGGCCGCGGCACCGAGAAGGGCGCCGTGCTGCTCGACGTGTCGCACCTCCCGCGCGAGACGATCATGACGAAGCTCCCCCGCGTCTACCAGACGATGCTCGAGCTGCAGATGCTCGACGTGACCACCACCCCCATGGAGATCGCGCCGACCGCGCACTACTCGATGGGCGGTGTCTGGGTTCGTCCCGACGACCACTCGACCGATGTGAACGGGTTGTACGCGATCGGCGAGGCCTCGAGCGGACTGCACGGCGCCAACCGGCTCGGCGGCAACTCGCTCATCGAGCTGCTCGTGTTCGGCCGCATCGTGGGCGAGGCCGCGGCCGAATACAGCGCCGGGCTGCTCTCGCACGAACGCTCGGCCGAGGCGGTAGACGAGGCGCGGGCCGAGATCTCAGCGCTGCTCGCGGCCGACGGTGAAGAGAACGTGCGCGCGCTGCAGCGGGCCATCCGCAACACCATGACGGAGCACGTCGGAGTGGTACGCGACGAGGCGGGGCTCAAGGCCGGGCTCGCCGAACTCGACGCGATCGAAGCACGCTTCGATGGGCTGGGCATCCACCCCGATGTCGCCGGTTTCCAGGACCTCGCGCACGCGTTCGACCTCAAGTCCGCCGCGCTCGCCGCCCGGGCGACACTGCAGGCGGCCCTCGAGCGACGCGAGACCCGTGGGGCGCACAACCGCAGCGACTACCCCGAGATCGATCCGGCGCTGCAGGTGAACCTGGTCTGGTCGCTCGACCGGGCGACGGGTCAGGCGACGGTCACCCGCGAGAGCATCCCGCCGGTGCCGCAGGAGATCAGCGACCTGATGCGCGACGAGGTGTCGGTGGCGGGCAAGCTGCTCGAGTGACGTTGTCGGTCGGGTAGGGCCGTTCGCGGCGCGTATCGAAATCCCGGCGGGGGTTTCGATACGGCCGCGGGCGGCCTACTCAACCGGCAAGAGCGCGTGCGGGTTACCTAACCGGCAGGAGGGCGGGCGGCCTACTCGGCCAGCGGGGCGCTAGTCGCCCAGGTTGCGGCGTGCCGACATGGCACGGTCCGACTCGCGCTTGTCCTGGCGCTCGCGCAGGGTCTGCCGCTTGTCGTACTCTTTTTTACCCTTGGCGATCGCGATCTCGACCTTGGCGTTTCCGTTGCTGAAGTAGATCGACAGCGGGATGAGCGTGTAGCCGCCGTCTTTGATCTTGTTGTGGATCTTGAGGATCTGCTCCTTGTGCAGCAGCATCTTGCGCTTGCGCCGCACGGGGTGGTTGTTCCACGAGCCGTGGTTGAACTCGGGGATGTGCACGGCGTCGAGCCACGCCTCGCCGCCCTCGATGAAGCCATAGCCGTCGACGAGGGTCGCGCGACCGGCGCGCAGCGACTTCACCTCGGTACCGGTCAAAACCAGCCCGGCCTCGTAGGTGGTTTCGATCAGGTAGTCGTGGCGCGCCTTTTTGTTACTGGCAACGACCTTCTGGCCCTTTTCGCGTGGCATCCGTCAGTTCTCTCTGTGTAAGCCGGCTCTCTCATGAAAGCAGCCTTTCAGCTTACCCGCCGCTAGACCTTCAGGTAGCGACTGATCGCAAACCCGGCCGACCCGGCCGCGAGAATACCGCCGACCACGATGAGGATCGGCACGACGATGATCGCCTCGTCGAGCCCGACCAGTGTCGTGGTGGTCGCGAGCGTCTCGGCTAGATAGCCCTTCACGAAGAACTGCACGATCGCTATCACGGCACCGCCGGCGAGCAGCGAGCCGATAAGAGCGGCGAAGACACCCTCGAGGATGAAGGGGGTTTGGATGAACCGGTTGGACGCTCCGACGAGGCGCATGATGCCCAGCTCCCGCCTCCTCGAGAAGGCGCTGAGCCTGATCGTGGTGGCGATCAGCAGCACGGCCGCGATCAGCATGAGTGTCGCGAGACCGATGGCGGTGAAACTGGCGGCGTTCAGAACGGCGAAGATCTGGTCGAGGTAGCTCCGCTGGTCTTCGACGGCCTGCACCCCGGCGCTCGACGACAGGCTCTCGATGAGGATGTCGGCCTGCGTCGGGTCGTTGAGGTTCACCCGGAAGCTCTCGTTCAGCATGTCTTTTGTGACGAAAGCGGTGAGCTGGCTGTCGGCGAACTGGTCCTTGAAGTTGGCCAGGGCCTGGTCGTGGGTTTCGAACTCGAACTTCTTGATGAACGGGGCGAGGGTCGTCGACTCGAGCTGGGCCTCGACGAGGTCCTTCTGGTCTTGCGTGGCTTCCTGTTGCGCACAGTTGCCGGTGGAGTCGGTGGCCGTGCACATGTAGACGGCGACCTGCGCGCGGTCGTACCAGTAGCCCTTCATCTCGCCGATCTGCATCTGGAGCAGGATGGCCGCGCCCACGAAGGTGAGCGAGATGAATGTCACGAGAACGACGGAGATGACCATCGAGACGTTGCGGCGGAGACCGGTGGCGGCCTCGCCCAGAACGAGTCCGAGCCTCACTGGATCGCTCCGTTCGAAAGGCCGAACCCCTGGATCGGGATGGCCTGGGTCTGGTACCCGCCCTCACGTTCGTCGCGCACGATCTGACCGCTGGTGAGTTCGATGACGCGGCGCTTCATCTGGTCGACGATGCCGGCGTCATGGGTCGCCATGATCACGGTGGTGCCGCCCACGTTGATGCGCTGCAGCAGGTTCATGATGCCGGCGCTCGTCACGGGGTCGAGGTTTCCGGTCGGCTCGTCGGCCAGCAGGATCGCCGGCTTGTTGACGATGGCGCGAGCGATGGCGACGCGCTGCTGCTCACCGCCCGAGAGTTCGTGGGGGAAGCGGCTGGTCTTGCCGGCCAGGCCCACCATCTTGAGCACGTCGGGGACGGCCTCCTGGATGAAGCCGCGGCTCTTGCCGATCACCTGCAGCGAGAACGCGACGTTGTCGAACACGGTCTTCTGGGGCAACAGGCGGAAGTCTTGGAACACCACGCCGAGATTGCGGCGGAAGTAGGGGACTTTGCGGCTCGACAGCGTGCCGAGCTGTTGCCCGAGCACGTGGATCTGCCCCTGCGAGGGCTTCTCCTCTTTCAGCACGAGGCGCAGGAAGCTCGACTTACCGGAGCCGGAAGCGCCGACGAGAAAGACGAATTCCCCCTTGAGAATCTCCAGGCTGACATTGTTAAGGGCCGGCCGGGTGTTCCCGGAATACAACTTGGATACCGAATCAAAGCGAATCATTTCGTGACGAGCCTAGGCACGAGAGAGACGGATGCCTCTCGCGACACCCCACGGACGTCACGTTCCCAGCATCAGTTCAGTCCTTGTCGCGCTTACGCCACTTGATGCCGGCGTTGATGAAACCGTCGAGGTCGCCGTCGAACACCTTGGAGGGGTTGCCCTCTTCGTACTCGGTGCGCAGGTCTTTCACCATCTGGTAGGGCGCGAGCACGTAGCTGCGCATCTGGTCGCCCCAGCTCGCGGTGATGACCCCGGCGAACTCCTTCTTGGTGGCCGCCTCCTGCTCCTTCTGGATGATGAGCAGGCGCGACTGCAGCACGCGCATGGCGGCCGCGCGGTTCTGGATCTGGCTCTTCTCGTTCTGCATCGACACGACGGTGCCGGTGGGGATGTGGGTGAGGCGCACCGCGGAGTCGGTGGTGTTGACCGACTGGCCGCCGGGGCCGGAGGAGCGGAAGACGTCGACGCGGATATCACCCTCGGGGATGTCGATGACCGCGGCCTCTTCGAGCAGCGGGATGACCTCGACGGCGGCGAAACTGGTCTGGCGCTTGCCCGCCGCACCGAACGGCGACATGCGCACGAGGCGGTGCGTTCCGGCCTCGACGCCGAGCGTTCCGAAAGCGTAGGGGGCGTCGATCTCGAAGGTCGCCGACTTGATGCCGGCCTCTTCGGCGTAGCTCGTGTCCATGACGGTCGCCGAGTAGCCGTGTTTCTCGGCCCAGCGCAGGTACATCCGGAAGAGCATGTCGGCGAAGTCGGCCGCGTCTACTCCCCCGGCGCCGGCGCGGATGGTGATGACGGCGGGGCGCGCGTCGTATTCACCATCGAGCAGCGTCTGCACTTCGAGGTCGCCGAGCACCTTCTCGATCGCCTTGAGTTCGGCCTTCGCCTCGTCGGCTGCGGCGACATCCGATTCGTCGTTCGCCAACTCGACCATAATCTCCAGGTCGTCCAGGCGCGAGGCGATGCTCACGATCTTGGCGAGCTCGGCCTGACGGTGGCTGAGGTCGCTGGTGACTTTCTGCGCCTTGTCGGTGTCGTCCCAGAGGTCGGGAACGCCCGCCTGCTCGCTCAGATCCGCGATCTCGGCCTCGAGCCGGTCGACGCCAACCACCGAGCGGATGTCGTCGAAGGTCGATCGAAGGGCAGCAATCTCTACAGAAAAATCAAGGTCGTCCATGTCGGTGCGAGTCTACCCGCCTGCCTATCGGTCGCTGAGCCTGTCGAAGCGCTCTTCGACAGGCTCCGCGACCGGACAGGCGTAGGGTGAAAGGAATGAGCACCGCCGAGCAACCGTTCCGCTGGCGCTCCATCGCACTCCCGGCCCTGCTGCCGACGCTGCTCTTCTCCATCGGCGAGGGCGCGATCATCCCGATGATCCCGGTCGTCGCCGGCAACCTCGGCGCCACCCTCGCCATCGCCGGTCTCGTGGCCGCTTTGTTGATGCTCGGCGAGCTCGTGGGCGACATTCCGAGCGGATGGCTCGTGGCCCGGGTAGGGGAACGCCCGGCCATGATCGGTGCCTCCCTGCTGTCGATCATCGGCCTCGTCATCTGCGTGCTCGCCCCCAACCCGGTCGCGCTCGGATTCGGAATCTTCCTCGTCGGTCTGGCGACGGCGGTCTTCTCGCTCGCGCGGCACGCCTTTATGACCAGTTTCGTGCCGATCGCCTACCGGGCACGGGCCCTGTCCACCCTCGGCGGCACCTTCCGCGCCGGCGCATTCATCGGACCGTTCATCACGGCGGCGGTCATCCACCTCACCGGCACCGCGGCATCCGCGTTCTGGATCCACATCATCGCCTGCCTCGCGGCGGCGCTCACGCTCATCCTGCTGCGCGATCCCGGCGCGTCGTTCGGCGCCGCGAAGACGGTGCGCGGCAGCACCGGCGCCGCCCTGCACGAGGGCGAGGCGCTCGTCGAGCAGGAGGCGCACGGGCTCTTCCGCACCATCTACGAGAACCGCGGCGTGCTCGCCAAACTCGGTACCGGTGCCGCGCTGATCGGGGCGTTGCGAGCGAGCCGGGCCATCATCCTGCCGCTGTGGGCGGTGAGCATCGGCATCACCGAGACCAATACCGCTCTCATCATCGGCATCGCGTCGGGAATCGACTTCGCCCTGTTCTACGCGAGCGGCCAGATCATGGACCGCTTCGGGCGGCTGTGGAGCGCCGTCCCTTCGATGGTCGGGCTCGGACTGGGGCACCTGGCGCTCGCGTTCACCCACGACCTTCCCGACTCGGTGGTGTGGTTCATTTCGGCGGCGATGTTCATGTCGCTCGCGAACGGGGTGGGCAGCGGCATCCTGATGACGCTCGGCGCCGACCTCGCCGACAAGAGCAACCCGGCGCCGTTCCTCGGCGCGTGGCGGTTCACGGGCGACCTCGGCAACGCGGGTGGCCCGCTGCTCGTGGCGTTCATCACCGGTGTGGCGTCGATCGCGGTCGCCGCGGGCACCGTGGGCGTGCTCGGGCTCGTCGGCGCCGGAATTCTGCTGCGCTACGTGCCGCGGTACGCCCCGCACGTGCCGCGCACACTGCGTTAGCGGCGGGCCGTCGCGATCGGACGCCGGCCTCGAGGTCCGCGGCGGGTCAGAAGGCGGTGCTCGGCAGATCCTTCTCGTCGCCGACGATGGCCGCGATCATCCGGTCGACCACCACGTCGGGGTCGAACCCCGCGGGAAAGGCCGGCGCCGACCCGGCGATCGCGCGCGTGACCAGCCCGGTCTCGGTGTGGCCCGGTCGGGCATCGATGAGTCGGACGCCGCTGCGACGGGCCTCTCGCGATGTGGCGGCCATGAAGGCCGCGAGCGCAGACTTCGACGCGGAGTAGGCCGCCAACCCGGCCGTCGGGGATTCCGCGACGACCCCGCTGATGGTGAGCACGAAGGGCTCGCGGCCCTCCGCGGCCGAGTCGGCGAGTAGCGGGAGCGCGGAGGAGATCAGCGCGATCGGTCCGGTCGCATTCACGGCGAACAGCGTGGCGAGGGTTGCGGCGTCGAGGTCGGCGGCGGGTCCGAAGGCCACCACCCCGGCCGCGACGACCACCCCGTCCAGCCCGCCCGTAGCGTCAGCCGCCAACCCGACCGCGGTGTCGGCCTGCGTGGCGAGATCAACGACGAACCTGCGGCCGGGCACAGGGAGCGCGGCGAGGCGGGCTCGGTCGGATCCGGTGAGCACGACGTTCGCCCCATGGTCAGCCAGACGGGCAGCGAGGCGCGAGCCGAGGGCCCCGGTCGCCCCGATGACGAGAATGTTCTTGTCGGAAAGATCGGTCATCGCCTCAGCCTAGACAGCGCACGAATGGATACACTCGAAGCTTGTCACAACAGCCTTCTCCCCCGCGCACCCAGCCGTTGCAGCGTCTTCGCTCGCTCGACGGCCTCCGCGGCGTCGCCGCAATCGTGGTCGTCGCCTACCACTCGTTGCTGATCAGCCCGACCCTGTCGGAGATAGTGGTGAACAACAAGGCGGCCGAGCCGGGTTCGTTCTGGGACCTGCTGCTGCACTCCCCCCTGCGCATCTTCATCGCCGGCAACGAGGCCGTGATCGTCTTCTTCGTGCTCAGCGGACTCGTGCTCACCCTGCAGGTGAGGCGCGAGCGCGACTTCAACTGGGGAAACTATTTTCCGCGCCGGCTCGTGCGGCTTTATCTGCCGATGTTCGCGTCGATCGTGTTCGCCGTGATCGTGACGCTGTTACTGCACCGCGACCGCGAGGCGAGCGACAGCGCGTGGGTGCAGTTCTACACGTATCCGGACTTCGACTGGAAGTTCGCCATCCAGGCCGCCGACGTCTTCAACGGCACCCCCGACTTCAACAGCCCGCTCTGGTCGCTTCGCTGGGAGGTGCTGTTCTCGCTGCTGTTGCCCGTATTCGTGCTCATCGCGTCGCGCGGTCGCAAGCTCGCGTGGGCGGCGATCGCCCTCGCCCCTCTCCTCGTGCTGCTGGGCTACGAGTACACCGTACTGCCGCTGGTCTACCTGCCCGCGTTCATCGTGGGTATAGCGCTCGCCAAGCTGTTCAGCCTCCGCGACGACAGTGCCGACGCCGCCGAGCTCGCCCAGCGTTCCGCGCCGTGGTGGGGGCACATCGTGTGGCTTGTGGTGGCCGTCGCCTCGCTGTTCCTGCTCATCCTGCACTGGTTGCTGCAGCCGGGCATCGGGCAGAACACACATGTCGCGTTCGCGTCATCCGCCCTCATCGTCATCGGGGCCGCGGGCATCGTCACCGTGGCAGCACGCTGGACACCGGCCGTGCGCGTGTTGTCACTGCCGCCGATCCACTGGCTCGGACGCATCTCGTTCAGCCTTTACCTCGTGCACGCGCCGATTCTCATCGCGACCGCCAACGTGGCGCACGAGCTGCCGTGGCCGGTGCAGACGCTCATCGGCGTGGGCATCTCGTTCGGTGTCGCCGAACTCTTCACCCGGTTCGTGGATGTTCCGAGCCACCGCCTCTCGAAGAAGATCGGCCGCACGGCGCCCGCTTCCGCGACACCTGCCACCCCTCCCGCCAACTAAACAACAGGTGTAAGTTAGTCACGGTTCCGGTTTCGATCGAGACGTGCATCCGACCCGTTTGTCCCATGTGTATCCGATTCTGCGGAGCCCATTCGAACACTCGACCAAGGAGCACACACCATGACCCGTTTCCAGGGCAAAGTCGCACTCGTCACCGGCGGGGCGAGCGGCATCGGCAAGTCCACGTCGCTGCGTCTCGCGCGTGAGGGCGCGTCCGTCGTCATCGCCGACATCAACGCCGCAGCCGGCCAGACCGTCGTCGACGAGATCACCGCCGCCGGGGGCAAGGCGCTCTTCGTCTCACTCAACGTCACGAGCGAAGACGAGTGGAACGCCGCCGTCGCCGGCACCGTCGACACCTTCGGCGGCCTCGACCTGCTGGTGAACAACGCCGGCATCGGTGACGCCCGCTCGATCGAAGACACCACGATCGAGGTGTGGGACAAGACCATCGCCGTCACCCAGACCAGCGTGTTCCTCGGCCTCAAGGCGGCGAGCGCAGCGCTCAAGGCGTCGACCGCGGGCTCCGTCGTCAACGTCTCGTCGATCTACGGCCTCGTCGGCGGTTCGGCCGCCGGTCCGGCTTACCAGGCTGCCAAGGGCGCGGTGCGACTGCTCACCAAGAACGCCGCGCTCTGGTGGGTCGAACAGGGCGTGCGCGTCAACTCGGTGCACCCCGGCTTCATCGACACCCCGATCCTCGAGGGTGCGCCGCGCGAGGTCCTCGCCGCGACCGTGCCGATGAAGCGCCTCGGCCAGCCCGAGGAGATCGCCTCGATGATCACCTACCTGCTGAGCGACGAGGCCAGCTTCATCACCGGCGCCGAGTTCGCCGTCGACGGCGGCTTCACCGCCGCGTAACTTTTCTGGCTCACGCCGGTCGACAGGACGGATGCGGCCTCGCGCACGCCCGACAGGACGAACTGCCCGGTAGCGGGTAGGGCGTTCCTGTCGGGCGTGCGCACGTTTCAGGCTCCTACGGTCTGGAGCGCGATAGCCGAGAAGAACAGGGCGATCGTCAGTACGATGGCCGCCGCGGGAACCCACGCAGACTTACGGCGGTAGACGCGACAGGTTCCGATGCCGAGGATGACCGCGACGACGATCACGACCGCCGACCAGAACATTCCCCAGACGACGAATACCGTTAGGCCGTAGTCGCAATTCTCGAGGCACGACACGTCCATCGAGTTCAAGAACACAAACGCGACCGCCACGCAGAGCAAGCGCAGCAGAACCACCGACAGCAGGATAGTGAGGGTGACGTCGAGCTGCTTTCTCACTGACTCCCCCGTCTGCGCGCCGGCGATCGGCTACTAGCAAGCTAGCCGAACACCGACCGGGCGACCGCCGTCACCTCGATGCGGAAGCCCTCGGGCACGAGCAGCGACACGACCGGCGGCCTCCAGTAGGCCGCGAGTTGCACCGTCGCGCTGCGGCCATCGACGGTCTCGGCGCGCAGCACCTGCAGGGACTCGAAGCGAGCGCCGGCCGGGCCCGACACGTAGCCGGTGACGGCAGCCGCGACATCCGGCGACCGCAACCGTGGACGCGTACCGGAGGCGGTCGACTCCACCGAGCTCAGTTCGAACGACTCCGCGCCGACGAGGGCGGCTCCGTCGGCGAGGGCGAACAGGCGCTTGCGCTCGAGGTAGAGAGATGTCGCCGCGACGACGAGAAGCACGAGGACCAGGGCGAGGAATCCGTAGAAGACGGTGAGCGGCAAAATCGACCCGCTCTCGTCGCGTCGCAGGTTGGCTGAACGACGGCTCACGGCGCCACTCCCCCGAATCGCGACACCTGTTGCGTGGTGCTCGACGCGATCGGCACGCTGAGCGGCACGTCGAGATCGAGCACGGGAGGAACGAGCGGCAGGGCCACCGCCGTCGTCACTTCGACCGTCACGAAGCCGCGACGCGTGAGGCAGGCGCCGGGGTTCGGCGTGCACGTCACGGTCATCCGCACGTCGTCGGCGTCGAGGTCGTAGTCGGCGAGCGCGAACTCCACGGCGACCCGGGCGCTGCGCTGGGCCTCGGCCACCGACGACGACTCGACGAACACCCGCGCCGCCTGCCGCGACGCGCCCTCGACGGCGAACGACGCGCCCTGCAGCGCCGCGACGGTCAGCACCAGGTACACGAGCGGAACCAGCAGCACGAGCCCCGCGGTGATGAACTCGAGCGAGGCCGTGCCCGTCTCGTCGGTTCGCATCTCGCTAGTCGAGAGTCTCCTTCGCGGCATGCCCGGTCACCTCCAACCCGCCGTCGAGTCCGACAAGGCCGATGAGCGGCAGCGGCGTGCGCACGGTGACCGCGACGGCCGGATGCTCGAGGTAGCTGCCCGCAGTGGCCGTCACGTCGTTCGCGTACCCGGCCCCGATCGCCGTGGTGATGAGGTCGCGGGTGCGGGCGGCTCCGTCGGCGAGGGTGTTGTCGGCGAGCGCCCCGTAGCGCGCTCCCTCGGCGGCGGCATCCAGAACCGTGTTGCGCACGTGCAGGGCGAATCCGAGTTGCAGCACCGAGAGGGTGAGAACGGTGAGCAGCGCCGAGACCATCACGAACTCGGCCGGCGCCGATCCGCGGTCGTCGCCGAGCCTGGTCGGCCACACCCGCACGCGCATCGCTAGAAGCTGGTGACGCGTTCGATGGCCTGCTCGAAGACCTGGCTGAGCGCCGGGCCGGCGAGACCCCAGATGATGATCACGAGGCCCGCGGTCATCAGTGTGATCAGCACCCAGCCCGGAACGTCGCCACGTTCGTCGGTCGCTAGAAGTTTCAGTCGCGTCATTGCCTTCTCTTTTCTCTCGAGGTGCGTCACAGCCCCGTCTGCAACACGAGGATGCCGGGGAAGATCGCGAACGCCACGGTGATCGGCAGGATGAGGAACACGAGCGGAACGAGCATCGCGACCTCCTTCTTGCCCGCCAGTTCGAGCAGCTGGCGTTTGGCGTCGTCGCGGGAGTCTTGAGCTTGGGCGCGCAGCACCTCGACGATCGGCGTACCGCGGTCGAGAGCGCCCACCACCTGCTCGACGAAGCGCGTGAAGGGCGGCAGGTCGAGTTCGCGCCCTACCCGAGCGAGCGACTCGGCGAAGGGTAGGCCCGTGTTCACGTCGGCGATCGCGCGCCCGAGCTCCGCCGCCAGTTCGCCCTGGCTGATGCGGGAGATGCGACGGGTCGCGTCGAGGATCCCCTCCCCCGCCGAGAGGCTGAGGGTGAGGAATTCGAGCACGGTGGGCAGCTCGCTCGCCATGCGGGCCAGCCGCGCGCGGGCGGCGCGCTGCAGCGCGTAGTCACGGAGGGCAACGCCGCCGGCGGCGAAGATCGCGACGATACCGAGCTGGGCGACGAGCGGTAGCGCGGTCGCCCGCGCCGCCACGATCGAAGCGAGCACCCCGACGCCGGCACCCACCGTGCCCCAGAGCAGCTGCCGACCGCGGAACCGCTCGACCGTGAGCGTCGAACCCGCCTGCCGCAGGCGGTGGGCCGTGGCATCCGGCCCACCGAGCAGCACGCCGAGGCCGCGACGGAGGCCCTCGACCATCGGGGCGAACACGAATCCGAGCACCGGCAGCGGATCGGCCGGGCGCCGGGCGAGCAGCTCACGGGCCCCGGGTGAGACATCGAGCACGTAGGGTGCCACGCGGTCGGTGAGGCGCGGCCGGCTGAGCCTCGGCGTGACACTGACGATCGCCCACAGCCCGAGGCCGAGGGCCGCGCCGCACACCACCGCCCACGCGATTGCGGGCGTCACCGGAACCACCGCCGTTCGTCGGGGATGCGTCCGACCGCGACCATGATGCGATAGGCGACGACCGACACCAGCAGGCCGATGACGACGAGCGCGGCACCGGCGGCCGTGTTGTAAGCGGCTGCCGCCTCGGGTCTGCTGGCCAGCAAAAGCAGCACGATCCACGGCGCGGCAACCCCGAGCCGCGCGGCGTTCATCACCCAGGACTGCCGCGCCTCCACCTCCGAGCGGATGGCGGCCTCCTGGCGCAGGTAGGCGGCGAGGTTGCGCAACACCGTGGTGAGCTCGCTGCCTCCCACCTCGCGCGACATGCGCAGCGTCTCGAGGATGCGGTCGGCGACGGGGTCGGCGAGGCGGTCTTTCAACTGCCCGATGCACAGCCCGAAGTTGCCGGTCGCGCGGTACTCCGCCTCGAACTCGGCAAAGGCCGCTCGGGTCACCGCCGGACCGGCGCGGGCGAGAGTGACGACGCTGTCGGGCAGTGCGAGCCCCGAGCGCACCGCCGAGACGAGGTGATCGACGACGTCGGGCCAGACCACCCGGGTCGCCCGGCGCCTGCCCCGTGCACGCACGGTCACGAGCGCCGAGGGCACGACGAACGCGACCACCGCGGCCGCGACGGCGAGCGACGTCACCGGCACGAGCGCGAACACGACCGCCCCGCCGACCACCCCGAGCACGACCGACACCACGAAGAAGGTGAGCGGCGTCACGCGGCCGAGCCCGGCCTGCCGCAGTCGCGCTCGCACCGGGGCGAGCGAACGGGATGCGGCCGGCCTCTCGGACGCCGGCCAGAGCACCGGCGAGGCGATGAGCAGCACGCCGACGCCCATAACGAGACCCCAGACCGCGGTCACGAGCGCCGGCCGTTCATGAGCGCGGTCCGGCCAGAACGGCGGCCGGGTCGAACCCGGCGGCCCGGAATTTCGTGGTCTTGGTCGGGTGGCTGCCGGTCGCCGTGAGGGTCCCGGACTCCATCGCGAAGATCGTTCCGGCCTCGATGAGAGACCCGCTCACCTGACCGCTGGGTGCGACGATCTCAACGATGCGCCGCCGTCCACCGCGCGCGATCTCGCAGTGCACAACGAGGTCGATGCAACCCGCGACCGTCGGCACCACGAAGGCGGAGTCGATGTTGCGCCCGGCCAGGAGCGGCAGGGTGCACAGCTTGGAGAGGGCGTCGCGGGCGCTGTTGGCGTGGATGCTCGACATGCCCGGTAGCCCGCTGTTGAGCGCGATGAGCAGGTCGAGCGACTCGGCCTCGCGTACCTCGCCGACCACGAGGCGGTCGGGGCGCATCCGCAACGACTCTTTGATTAGCCGGCGGAGCGTGATCTCGCCGGCGCCCTCGAGGCTGGGCTGCCGGCACTGCATGGCCACGCGGTCGCGCGCGGAGAGGTCGAGTTCGAACGTCTCCTCGACGGTGACGATGCGTTCGGTCGGCCGCGCGCTCGACAGCAGGGCATTCAGCAGAGTCGTCTTGCCGCTCTGCGTCGCCCCGGACACGAGGATGTTCTGCCCCGAGAGCACGCACATGCGCAGGAACTCGGCCGCCTGGTGCGTGAGCGAGCCGAGCGCGACGAGTCGCTGCAGATCGCGGATGCGCTGCGTGAACTTGCGGATGTTGACGGCCCAGTGCCTCTGCGTCACGAACCATCGACAGTTGCATCCAATGCAACTGTCGAGCTTCGCAATACCGCGCTACTTGCGTCCTAAGGGTTTTGTAAAAGGAGACTTTAGCAGGGCAACTTGCCACGAATTCAGCTCGAACTTGACGCGATGATGCAACTGGCCGTACGTTGTTGTGTCTAATGCAACATGAAGAATCTCCGGAGCGGGCCCTGCGGCTCTTGTCGTCGTCAGCGAACGTTGTTCTGGCAAATCCGGAATCGATGGTTTTCGACGCGATGCTTCTCAGCTGGAAGCAGCAACAGATAAGCCGCGGCATGAAACCTCAGAGCGTGCGCGGGAATGTGGCCGTCGTACGGCATTTTCGAGAGTTTGTTGACAAGCTGCCTTGGGAATGGAATGCAGGTGACGTCGACGAATTCACCTCCGACGTAGTGGACCGTGGTCTGGCGTTGTCGACTCTTCGGCATTATCACGGTGCGATTCGCGTGTTCTGTGACTACATAACGAGCCGCCACTACGACTGGATGGAGATCTGTGAAGCGCAGTTTGGACAAATCCCCTCGCAGGTCTGCCTGCCGTGGAATACGGTGGCCCACAGATTTGATTTCGAGGGTCGGGCTGCGCGCCGGCCGTTTACGTACGACGAGCTGCAACAACTCTTCGACACGGCCGATGCCAGAGTCGAAACGTTGGTCTCAGCAGGCAAGAAGGGTGGTCTGGCGGCACTGCGAAACGCTCAAATGCTGAAGACCGCGTACGCTTTTGGGCTCCGACGCACCGAGTTGGTGATGCTGGATCTTGCCGACTTACACCACAGTTCTCAAATGCCCGAATGGGGCCAATACGGCGCAATACATGTTCGATGGGGCAAAGCTGCAGGCGGAGGTTCCCCACGACGGCGAACAGTTCTCCTTGTTCCGGAGTTTGACTGGTGGATAGACGGCATGAAGCAATGGATCGGCGAAGGGCGTCCGAAGTTCTCGAACGGAGATCCAGAAGCGATTTGGGTCACGGAGCGAAGAACCAGGGTCACAGGTGGATATTTAGACAAGACTTTCGCCGAATTGCGAGACGAGGCCGGACTGCCCAAAGCCCTCACTCTTCACAGTCTTAGGCACTCCTTTGTGACGCATCTGCTTGAATTCGGATACGCAGAGCGATTCGTACAGGAACAGGCCGGCCACATGCACGCGTCGACAACATCCATCTACGCTTCTGTAAGTTCTGACTTTAAAAATCGAGTACTCGCGAACGCACTGAAGAGAATCGTTGAAGGAGAATCTAGTGGCGATTGAGCTAGAGACATCTTGGCACTTGCGATCGATAATGGCCTCCCGCGGCATATTCCAGACGTCGAAGATCGGGCCCCTCCTTTCGGAACGAGGCGTGCAGCTCTCGCGGGAGCAGGTCTATCGGCTCGTGACGAACGCACCACAGCGTGTGCGAATAGATGTGCTCACGGCGCTCTGCGACGCGCTAGAGTGCTCGCTGGACGAGTTGATCACGGTGAAACGGCGCGACGCCGCTCCCGTTCGCGAAGCAGTCGGCGAGACGGCCCAGGGCCCAATAGGCGACCTGCGCCCGATTAGAGCCAGCATCCGACGGCCAAGCATTGAGCGATGATCTCTGCCTCCGCCCGCCTATTTAGCGAGACGGTCCAGTTCGTTCAGGCGGCTACGCCGGAGCTAGCGCACGCCACTGTTCGCGACGTCATATCGAAGGTAGCGCCGGACGCAAAGACGGTGCGACTTCTGCAGCTATCGCTAATTCAAAGTCCGGGCATTCTGCAAGGCGAGATTTCGAACGTCCCGAGGACAGTTCAGGCGCTCTGTCACGCCCTAGTGGAAGCAGGCGCCGAGAATATCTCTCTCCCTAGGTGCGAGACATGCGGCAGATCGGTATCGCTGCCCCACAAAGCACCAGGCGGAGGACGCCATTGTTCTCGTTGCGAACGCAATCACCGCGCGACGCCATGCGCAAAATGCGGTCAAGTGCAACCTATCCAACGGCGCATCGACGGAAAGCCCCTATGCCGGCGCTGCTGGAGGGTCGATCCGCGCTCATTCGACACTTGCCATCGGTGCGGCGAAATGGCGACGCTTGTCGTGCGCAGAGGAGAGCCCGTCTGCCTGAGGTGCTACACCGCCCCAATAAAGCTTTGCTCGATCTGCGATGAGCCAGGTCGCGTCGCAACACATCTTGATGGTGGCATCATGTGTGCTCGCTGTTACTACGCGATGCGGCGCCCTCGGGTGTGCCCTCAATGCCTCCAGAAGAAGCTACTGACCAATCTCTGGGACAACCATCTTGTGTGCGCGGATTGCGCAGGCGCTCCAGTCACGATGGCGTGCCCCGAATGCGGCTCCATCACTGAGTCGCGAAAGCATCGTCTTTGCGCGAGATGTCGCCGACCCATAGTTATTCAGCAGCTTCTTTCGGACGACACCGGCGACATTCGACCCGAATTGCAGTCACTCGCTGAATACCTACTTTCGCATCATCCCGAGCCTGAATCACTCACGAGGTGGGTAATAAAGAGCCGAGGAGCTGAGACGCTGAAAGGCCTTGCAAACGGCACCCTGCCCCTAGATCCGGCAGCAATAATCGAGCACGCCGGCGACCCGCGAACCGTTTCATTCCTCCTCGCATTGCTCGTCGCGTCCGGCACAATCCCAGAACTCAATGCGGAAGAAGCGCGGTTCGAATATTGGAAGCAAATTTGGCTCACCACGATCGAACACCCGGAGGACCGCACGTTATTGCGCCGCTACAGCAGGTGGGGCCTGAAATCCCAATCGCACCAGTCGGTTCCGAGCAACCCTAAGGCGAAATATCGTCGGCACCGCGGTGCGCTCAGACAGGTGGCAGCGCTCCTGAATGCAGCGCGGGACATAGACCACACGGTGGCTACGCTCCCCCAGAGGGAATTGGACCAGTTCCTGAATGGGTCGCCGGCCCAGCAGGACGCGCTCGCCCATTTCACTCAATGGCTACGCACGACGCGCTTGAGCCGTCTAGTAGTGGCGTACCGCCGGAACGAACTAGAAGGGTACGGCTTTTCAACCGACCATCGTTGGAAAATGGCGCGACTGTTCATCGAGCGCGCCGAAATTCCGATCATGGACCGGGTTGGGGCTCTCCTCATCCTCCTATACGGGATGCAAGCCACCCGGGTCGTCGCTATCGAACGTTCGCAAGTATCCGAGCGAAATGGCAAGACAATGCTAACTATCGGAAGTGAGCCAATCGAATTGCCCGCACCTCTGGACGAAGCAGTTCAATCATTGCTGAAACTAAGCCATTTGCGATCTCCCCGCTGGCTCTTCGTCGGCAGGCATCCAGGCGAGCATCTAACGGCGCGCGCACTTTCCAGACGGCTCGCCACCTACGGGATGAGCACCGGGAGCGCGCGAGCGACAGCTCTGATGGAGCTCGCTCAACAAATGCATCCGAGGGTCCTTTCGGACCTCCTTGGCGTTTCGATCGCCACCGCGAGCGCATGGTGGCGCCTCGCAGGCGGCGACTGGGCGGCATATCCCCCCCTGCGCGAGCAACGTTAATCACCTCCGGGCGCGTTGAGCTTGGATGCATACCCGTGGCGATAGTGTCCAAAGGCTCCGTCGTGGTTAATACTTGCCAAGCATTGACGCATCCTGAACGCTTCGACGAACGCGTCAATCGCCACCCTTCCGCCGCAACTTGGGATAAAGACTCGTCCCGTTGCTGACGGGTTGCGGGGCCAACGTCACAACGTCATCGCCGCTGCGCAGCAGACTGCGTTCGTCCGACTCGCTCACTTAAGGACTGGCTTAAGCGATCTACGGCTATTTCTTCGACTAATGCGAAGGCACGCACGACTCCGTTGATGTGCGCGTATGCGGTTTTTCGCTGCTCGTCGCGGCTTGGCCCGGGACCGTGGATTCCGCGGAAGGCGCCCGCACCGTTTGCTAGCTTTTCTGCAGCTATCCGTACCGGGCTAACCAGCTGCTCGTCGCTGGTGAGCAGGCGCACTTTTCTCGCGTTCTGCGATATGAGCTGGGCATGGACTCCCGTTTCACGCCCGGAGTCCGAGTTCGCCCACTCGGCGAGACTGTCCCGGGACCACCCTTCGCCGGCGGACATGATGACCATGATTTGCATCAAGCTCGCCCACTGATTGGCGGAGTGAACCAGGTCCGCAATCAAAGTACGGATCTCTTGATACCTTTCCGCCTCGCGTGCAGCTTGCGCGTCGGCTTCCGTTCCGCTCAATAGTCGATCCTGCAGCATGTCGAGGTCAGCGCGAGATGCGCGCTCCGTCGCGCCGGGCTGACGAACAAAAACTGTTCCTTCGTCCGTTTGCTGACCTCTCGGGGACTGGTAGCTCCTATGGAGAAGTGCAATGCGGTCGCCGGGGCGAGGAGGTTCAACTGTGATGACCAGAATATTCGAGTCTTCCACAGCCACGCTTCGAGCATCCCAGAGCGGGAAGCCGTGACCCGTAAAACGCCGCAAAGCGTTCAGCAGTTCCGCGCTATCGGGGACCAGCTGTTCTCGAAGACGTCCCGGTTCGACCCCAACTAGGACGTAGCCGACCCCCTCAAACGTCGCTCCCGCGACGTCCACCGGGCGATTGGCGAGGCCGAGGATGGCACGTGCTATGGCGAAGGAGGCATGCGCCGTAGTCAAGTCGGGGTACCCCGACTTCCACTCAAGAGCTCGATTCTCGTCCTCAGGTGCCGCCCGTTCGACGGCCCGTATCAGCGTTTCGAGTTGATCCTGAGTTCGCAGCGCACGCGAAGTATCGATTTCGATGGTCACTCAGCCATCGTGTCAGTAACTGCGCTGATTATGCGGGAGAAGATGAACGCGTCATCGTCTTCGGCATTGGTGTCAGCAGCAAAGGACTCGCGCGACGATACCCACGCGTCGTTTTCGGTTCGTTACTCCCCGCACGCAACCCCGCGCGACGAGCGCGCTCACAACCACGCCCAGGCGGGGCGGCGCCGCAATTGTCCGCGCGCACTCTTAGTAGGCGCGGGGAGATCGGATTCGTCCATACCCACGGGCATGGAACAGAAAAGTCCCGCTAGCCGAAGTAGGAGGGCCGATTGAGCCTCGGTGAAACTTAGATCAAAACCATGCGCGAAACGGTTCCGTAGATTCATTCCCGGGGAGAGGAGCGCCAACCGCAGTGCCCTACCCCAATCCGGGTCCAAGCCCCGGTTTGACAGAGCTTCGAGATAGAAATCCATCGTGGGAAACTTCCCCGGCGAATTCCCCCGCTGGGTCCGATAGAGGGGTTCATCCAAGCGTAGAAGCAAGCCTCGCGCGCCAGCTTCGATCAGTGGGATCGCAAGTCGCGCAGAATCGGAAAACTTGCCAGCCCAATGAAGAGCTAGCGACTCGGCGAAGTGCTCGGCAAGGGTCGGGTCGGACGAAAAGCTGGCCGCCATCCAGTCAGCGACGTGCCGCGTCGACGGCGGCTCGAAGCGGTCGCGCACGTACTCAAGTTCATGGGCGAGAAGAATGCCAGAGAAGTTCAATCTGAACGACTCGTTTCGCACGACCTCCTCGTCTAGGAAGTTGCCGTCGGATCGCTCCGGAAGACCATGTGTACCGTAGGTGGTCCGCGAGACGAGCGCTCGTATCGACCCGACGGCGGCGCGCTCCGCCGACCTCACGTTCGCCTCATGATCTCCGGATGGGGAGCCGCTTGCGAGAAATACCATCAGCGCATATTCCCAGTTGCGTGCGCGGCGGTATCTCCGGAGGTGCGCCCTAAAAGCATTTTTGGATAACGGAGCGTCTATAACGGCGGACTGCCAGCCCATGGAGTCGTGGTCGATGGACTGCATCATCACGATCGCAGTTCCTTTGAGGTCGCGTAGACCGTAGGACCCAGCGAGGTCTGCTGCCGATTGAGCGTGATGCATTTTTCGCATCCCGTTGTCTTCTGCTTCGGCCAATCCTAGGTATTGGTTCACCTGCCAACGTTGTGCAATTTCAAGGGCGGAAGCGTCGACCGCTAGTCGTGCCAGAGTGTCAAAAACCTCATCGACGAGCGTGAAATACGAGTTTCCGAGAGCGAATAGGCGGCGCTCCAGATCGCCGCGCTCGCCTTCAGAGAACGCTCCGCCACGCGGAGGTACGGAAAGCGCGGCAAGGAGAGTCAAGGCAGGGCCCACCTTGTCTGGATCGACGGCAAATGTCCCGCTGAGTCGAATCATGGTGTCTCTCACCGCAAGCTCCTCAGCCATCGCTCGCGAGCGCGCGATACTGTTCGCGCGTCCTAGTGACAACGCGACATGTTCAGAAGAGACGTGCCCGTCAGCAGCAACCGAAAGGTAGGAATTGACCGTGGCCACAGCATGATCGGGTGACGAGTCCGTTCGCGAGGTCAGCAACACGTCGGCCAGATGGGCTGCGACAATCGGATTCTGGAGGCTTCCGTTCACCTCGATCCACAACGCCCATGCGGCCGGCGGCGTTTCAGACATTGGGCGCGTGGCCGTTAATAAATGTTGAGACTCTTCGAGGGTCACCACGCCTGCGCTGCCGTACTCTTCTTGGAGCTCGTATGCAAAGAGGAAATCCACTTCGGCTCGTAGAGCGTCATCGAGAGTTTGGTAACCAGGGTCGAGCCACAGACGCTGCCATACCTTCACCAAATCTTCTTCGGATGCGGCAAGCCTGTCGAGCAATGCCGTCACCAGCGCCGGATGTGAAGGTTCGAACTCGTACGCCATGATGACCTTTTCCGCCGACATAAGCGTTGTTTGTTGACATCGGCCTGCGCGGTTCCTGTCGAGATCTACCGCCACTGCGGATGTCGATCACGTTGCAATGATTGGATTCCGAGAATAGAGCAATCACCCCATTCCTCAGCGTGCGCAGAGATTTACGGGCGATCCTGCCGCAGATTCACCGCGATCGGTCGATTACTGATGTAGCGCTAGTTCAGTAGCGGTTCCATGCTTAGCGCGGTAACCCGCGGAAGTCAGCACCGCCTCGCCCACGGCTAGTTGTAGTGGACAAATTCATCGACACGGCTGCGTGGAGCCGACGAAACTATGAGATGCATAATTCCGTGACGAGCTAAGTCGTGGAGAACGACTGTGGACGGGTGATTCCACTTCTTCGGCGGATCGGCAGCTGAAATCGCTGTTACGTCCGGCCCAAGTGCCTCCCAGAGCGCTGGGACCCGATTCCGTGCCGACCCGTGGTGCGGCGTGGTTACCGTCTTGACATACAGGAAGTATTGGTCGAACACATCGAGGAAATCTTGTAAACGATCTCCCGTCAACTCAGCATCTCCCGTGCCAAGCCAACCGATTCGGCCTGATCTCTCGGTCGGTCGTATTCGCCGACCACCATAGTGAATCTGGTGCCTGCCATTCATTTCCTCCACTGGCCCCGCGTATAGCGACAGTGTCGTGGCATTCACGCTAGGTGACGCATCCCGGTATGCGGCTCGCAACTTCGTCCCTTGTGTCTTGAGCAGCGATGCTACGTATAGCGGATCGTGAATTCGTTCCTCTAGTCGCCTTTCTGAAATCTTCATTCCTGCGGCTAGGGCTTTTATGAAGTCCTTTCGTAGTCCTGTTATCTCAGCGGCGACGTGAGGCACGAGGACCCAAGGGTACCCGGATGTCCACGCCGCTTGTACGCGGATCTGCGATCCGGACTGGATCACTGGGCGCCCACTCTGGTCATCGCCAGCAGGCCCGACTACGCGCCAGGCAGGGAGTCCGTCGCTGGCCACATCAATCGGAGCATCGTCGAAGTTGCTGAAGTTCTCATCGCCTCGCGGCACCACTTCGATAACCTGAACATCGCCGAAGGCGGACGCAATTGCCCGTCGCGGATTCGCGATGAAGGCGTCGTAGAAGGCACTTGTGACGCCGCCTTCCTCTACCGCGGCGCACCAGGAAACGAGTCGCTCTATCGCTGTAATTTGGGGCATCATAATTGCGCGCGGCTTGAGGCCCTTTCCTGATAGAAAGAGCCCTTCAAAGCCGTTTATATGGTCGGAATCCGCGTGCGATATAAAGGCAACATCAACCGCGCCTCCAACGCCCCAGTCTCTGATGACGCTGCCTATTTCGCGGTCCCGGGCATCGTGGTGACTTCTGTACTCTCCGCAGTCGTAGAGCCAGCGGAACCAGGGTGAAGAGCCACCGTGCAACCCGAGTTCCGCTGTGTGAAAGAAGCCCTGCCCAACGGGGTGCTGCGTACGACGGAGACTGATCATCCCTCGAATCTAGCGAATAACGGCTGCTACGGCTTCACTCATCACACAGCTGACGGGAGTCGCGTCTACAGGCTCCGACGACGGATTCGAACTTCCCTCGCCAGACTTTTGTGTATTACTATAAACACGGACTACGGATTCCTTCTGAGCGGAAAGGCCTACCTGTGTCGCGCCTGCACTCATCTACTCTCGTCGTATGTCTAGGCCATTTCGTTCCCTACCAAAAGAGCTCGCACCAGGATGGCCGGACGTGAAATCAGAGGATCCAGTAGGCGAAGTCGCTAGGCAGCTCGCTATTAATCTGCGGGCGGCCATCGGCGAGATGCCCCTGCGGGATGCCGCCAATCTGACGGGAATCGACCACTCGACCATTTACGCGATCCTGCAGGGCAATAGCTGGCCCGACATCTCCACCCTTGCGAAACTGGAGCGGGGCTTGGACTGCGATTTATGGCCGGGTAGATCTATATAGCTGTTTGCAATCTGTATCCGATCCGACCGTGCGCGCTCTTCGGAGTTGATGTAGAACTCCAACGTATCCGCGACATCGTGAACCATTAGGCGGCCTGGGTCATTAACTGTGACCGCATCCCAAGGCCACGTCAGCATGGCTATAAACGCCAGGACGCCTATCGTCATTGCATGACGACTCCGTACGACATCGTGCACCAGGTGAAGATGCAGCGGCATGCGGCAGATCAAAATGAAACCTTGGTCGATATGCTCGGACTGCTCAAGTATCAAACGGAAGCCGCCAGACGCTCACAGCGCTCCGCGTGATGGGTGTCCACCGGCTCGCTAGTAATCGCAGGTGGGTCTCTGGCCTGCGCGATCAACTCCACCGCCGTTCGGTGAGTTGGTAGTCCTCCCCCGCATCGGGCGGCGTTGAAGAGATCTCTGTCCGAATCGAATGGAGCACAATAGCGATGGAACACTACTCGACAGCCGATCTGGAGAACCTAAGGCGGACCGGTGTGGGCATCGAGATAGCGGACTGGATGTTTGGAGATCGCCCCGACCGAGCCCGTCACTTCGCTGGTTGGGACCTACATGACGAAACGAAGCCGTGGAGGGTCCGTAACGTTGAGAGTGTCCGCGGGGATAGACCACACCTTGTCAAGGTCAGTCGACTCGGAACGGCTCTCGACCCATCGAATAGGGCTGCGTATCTAAGACTTCTGAAACTTGAGCGGTTCGATCATCTCTTTGACGATAAGAATTTCTGGCAGGTAGCTGTAGCGCAACACGAGCAGTTGGCAAATCAGTATCCGGACAACCTCGCGGCCCTGCTCACTAGCTACCGCACTCTGATAGCTGCGGCTCCACATGCATCGGATCTGCCGGACCTCGCAGCCACAATAATGGGCGAGTGGCTCGCCGGCGGCGGGATCCCGAACGCCTCCATGCATCTGGTTGAGATAAGCGACCAGCTGGGGAACCGCTATGGAATGCCTCGCGCGCTGCTACATCACACGAAACCAAGTCCGACGGTGATGGGAACGGCATTTGCGTCCTCGCTGGAACTTATCGAAGACATTGTTATGGGCCTCAGCGCATATCTTGAGCCTTTAGTTACCAGCCTCTCCCCGAGCACCTGGGGGTCACTAGCAGTACGGGCCGGCGGAGTGGTCTTGCTTGCATTCGGTGCTCCCGTAAACAGTCGAGGGCCCTTAGTAGTCGACATCCTCTCTATGTCAGGGCGCCGAGTCCGGCTCGATGACATAGGCCAAGAAGCGCCAATCCCGCCACAGGCATTTCGTGATGCGATCGCATGGTGGACTAGCCGGCTGGATTTAGTTTTCTCCCAAATCACGGAGCCGTCGAACTACGAAGTCGAAGGGCTCTACAACGCGCCATCCGCGTTGGAACGCTCGCTCAACTTCGAACAAATCTGTCGTAGTTGCCAAGTCATCGCCACAACCGACGACGAACATTCGCGCCGACTTGCGCTGTTTCATGTCCTCGACTCGTTGGGCGGACTTCAGCGGAGCCTTGATTGGTCAAAGCTCACCAGCTTGCATGAGAACCGCAAACTCGTCGACGACCTACGCTCTCAGATGCCACACAGTGTTCAGCTGGTGCTCATGCCGCGCGCTGAAGCGGCAGTGGAGGCGCTTGAGCAAGTGCAGGACGGCTTTTTCTTGCCATCACGACGAACCGCCACCGGCTTCATTCGACCAGACAAGCACAACGTAGAAACCGAGGTTCCAATAGCCACAGCTGCGAGTGAATGGCTGCGCGTGATTCGAAACAGCCAGCATGGTTACGACAAGACTCCTACCTCGCACGACCGCGCACTGCTAGCCGCGCACACGGGCCACATTCCGGGCCGACTTCCGGACTTGGCCTGGCTGAATCTGCTCAGGATCTTGACCTTCCCGGAGATCCTGAAGCGCCACCCGAGGTGAAGACCGCCCGGCCGGGGCCGAGGCGCTCCACTGTCCTGGCGCGTTCCTGTCAGCGGCGTTACACGCTCGGATGCACCGGACGTCTAAAAGTATTCCTCGCGGGACGTCGTCGGCGCCGCTACGTTGAGTCGATGGAATGCGAGCGAAACGTCAGCGACCTTGGTGTCTATGGAGCCGAAGATTTCGAAGAGCTCGACAACATCCTCGACACAATCGTTCGAGCCAGAGAAGCCGATGTGGCTGCCGAAGCGGAGACGACCGGCCGCAGGTAGGCCCGGCGTCCTGTCAGCCAGCTGTCGAGCAACTTGCGACCGCCGTCACTTCCGACCGGGCCCTGCTCTGCCCGAGCGACGATATTTGCTTCGTCGGCCACGACGACGTTACCGCCGGCCGTCGAATTGTCGCGCGTCAGCAGTTTCTGGAAGATTGCGCATCGGTTGTGAGGGCGGGCCCAGTGGAGCCGCCGGTCGCGGTCAGTTATACACATCGACAGAGACCTTCCGGAACTGGGTTTCCCAGAGCACCATAAGTCGTTGGCATTGTCGAATGCCACGTGGGGCCCGCGATATGGCTGCTCGGACGAACGATTGATCTCTTTCGAACGCGGCCCCGACCGCCGTGGTAGTCGCGCGGGCGAGTTTCAGCAAGACTCAGCGCATGGATTTCACCCGTTCCGGACTCACCGCCGCCGGTTTCGCAGGCTTCGTGCCCTTCTCCAGCCTTCCCATGGCCGATGTCCCGACTGGTCCCGGTGTCTACGTCGTTCTCCGTGCCGTCGGCAGCGCCCCCGAGTTTCTGGCCGTCAGCGGCGCCGGCTGGTTCAAGGACAAAGACCCTTCTATGTCCATCGCGGACCTCGACTCCGCATGGGTCGAGGGCGCCCAGGTCGTATACATCGGGAAGGCTGGCGCGGGCGTTCGCGGCAACCGGGGACTTCGCAAGAGGCTCACGGAGTATCACCGGCACGGTGCCGGGGAAAAGGTCGGGCATTGGGGCGGCCGGTACATCTGGCAGCTCGCAGACCAGGCCGAGACGCTCGTCGCGTGGCAGGAGACACCGGACGACGATCCTGAGGACGCCGAAACCGCTCTTATCGATGAGTTCGTTTCTTTCTATGGAACGCGTCCGTTTGCGAATCGCAAGCTCGGTCGAGCTCGCATTTGAGGCGTCGAAGCCCACCTATACGGAATCAGGTCCCGGGTTCGGAGATAATTGTCGTATGGAGCCGTGGCGCGAGTACCAGGAGGAAGCGGCCGCCTATTTCCGTTCCGTCGGGCTAGACGCCGGAACAGATGTTTCGGTTCAGGGTGTGCGAGCAAAACACGACATTGACGTAGTCGTTCAATTCGACCGAGCTGGCATGGGCCACACTTGGTTGGTGGAGTGTAAGAAGCGGGGGCGACGCGTGGAAATGACCGACGTGTTGGCTTTCCGTTCGATAGTTCAAGACGTCGGCGCTGACCGCGGCATATTCCTTGCTGAGAACGGATTCCAGTCCGGAGCGTATAACGCCTCCGAGTTCGCCAACGTCACCGTCACGTCTCTCGCCGAGCTCAGAGCAGCCTCGCCGGACGAGATTTTCACGGTTGAGGTCGAACACCTCCAAACGAGGGTGGACCACGCTTTCGACCTGATAAAGGCGAACACCCGACATATCGGGCGCGGGGGTTCGATATTTCGTCAGGTACCAGGGTGGAAGGGCGGGACAACAAGCGTGATGGGGCATCTCAGCCTTTTGGCGTCGGGAATAAGGTCCGTACGACGCGGCATGCTGCCAGCCGCGTATGGCTTCGCGAACGACGCGAATAGTTTCCTTACGGCTGCATCGCGCAGCGAATTCCTTGTAGGGGCGCATGTCACGATGCAGAAAATTGAGAATGCGCTAGCCGTCTGGGAAGGCGAAGACTGGGAACCGCAGAGCGTCAACCGTGGAGCGTCCCGGACCTAACGCGTATCCACATCACCGCCATCCAGCGTCCGCTAACAGCCGCCCCGCGCACCTTGACTGGCGTTCCTTCGCGTCCGCCGCCTTGCACTACACCGGCCCATCCGGAGCCGTCCACGCCACCGTCAGGCCATTCACGCGCACCGCGGCCTCACCGCGGCGGTAGCGGACTCGTGCGGCAACGGGATCGCCCGCGGCACCCCCGGTCATCGTTCGAAGTCGAGTTCGAGCTACTCCTCTTGAACGGGTTAGGCGTGGGCCCATCTGCCATGAGAGGTTCAAGATCATCTCGTGCATCCGCCGGTCGCAGTGGTGGGCTTACCGCTGGTTGAGGCAAATCTGCATCCAATGAATCGCGGCGTTCGGGCACGCGGGACAGTCGGGACTACCGGCCTCACGGCTGTCGCAAGAGCGATCGTCCGTGTTGTAGCCGTTTAGGTCACGGGCGACTAGAAGGCCTCCATCGTGCAACTGACTTCTCAGTCGTCACGGTGCAGCGCGGGCTTCGAGTGGAGTGCCCTCGCAATAGGCTGATGACATGGTCGGCGATGCATTGTTCACGGATTTCAAGCGCCGATACCGGCCACTGTCCACAGAATTAGCGCAGAGCGTGTCTCAGATATTTAGGGACATCGATACGGCCGAAACTCCGGACGACCTTGCCGCATTCGAAAATCCTCACCTTGAGGCGACCATCTCTGCGTATCGCCGCCCGGAGCCGTCGATCGGACAGTTGCGGCGGGCCGACAGCCGGCTCGACGGCTACAGACGGACGGACGAACCCGGTGTTCGAGTCCCCACGTTGAAGCAATGGGTGGCGTTGGAGGTGTTCGGAGACGAGCGGCTTCTCGATTTTTGGCCCGACAGAGCCCAGCACCTCACTCCTCTGGATGTTAAATCTGACGGCACGATTATGGATGCTTCGAGCACTTGGGGTTCTGACTTCAATGACGCGGCGGACGGTGGATGGCCCGAATGGGTTGTCGGGAATCCGGGACCCGGCTTCGGTGCCGACGGAAGCGAAAAGCACCTCTACACGCATGTCTTCCTGTCCGAAGAGGACGAAAAGGAAGCCCTATTCGGCAAACTCGACATCCAAGGAGTGTTCCTAAACAAGCAGCGGGCGCTCGAACCGTTCGTCGCCGCCATAGCGGAGCAGACCGTAGCTTTTTACGAGAAGCAGCTCCCGGAAAGCATCGCCGATGCCGTCGGGCGGCGGCGCGCGAGATTGGCGGCGCGAGCAGCAGTGACTAGGCAGTTGAGCTTCCCTGGAGGATGGAAGATCGATTCCTTACGTCTAGAGTCTTCCGCCAGCGCGGACTCCGCACCTAAACCCGCTAAGGCTGCAGCAAGCCCTACGGTCACGCTCCCGTCACGGGTTAAATTGGATCCAGCCTCCTTCAACGACGTTCAACGCACAATCCGAGTGTGGGCGGATTCCGTGGAGCGTTACCCGAGGACGTTCGCCGGGTTGAACGAGGATCGCCTCAGTGATCTGCTCGCGGCCACTCTCAACGCGACCCTCCCGGACGCGCAGCGCGAGGTGTTCACACGAAAGGGGAAGTCCGACATCTTCATCAAGGCGGACGTTCTCTCTTCCGGATCGGGGCCCGCCACCGTATTTATCTGCGAGTCGAAGTGGGCTCGTTCCAAAAAGCTTGTGCAAGAAGCTCTCAACCCGCAGCTGTTCGGCTACATGAATACCCATGACACCGCGGCTGTTCTAATGCTCTTGTTGCCTCAGAGCGACAAGGTCGCATCAGTCCACACGCAACTTGAAAGACTGCGCGAAGTGGAGGGATATTCGGGCGAAGTGGAAGGGGCCGTCGAAGGGTGGCCAATACTGAAGTACAAAAACGAAGAACGTGCCGTATCCATCTGCGTAGCCCTCATCCACCTTCCCGAGGGGAAGGCGGAGGGAGCCCCGGTCGACAGGTACGGCCATGTCATCGAGAGTTAAAAAAGTTCGTACACTCCATTTGCCTTACGCAGCCTCCGCACGGATGAGCGGCGGTTCGGTGCGGCATTAAGCCGTGAATTGCGGTCGCCGCGCGCGCGCGCTAGTGCCGCAGGGTCTCGTTCGCGATCTTGTTGAAGATATGTCGCCCAGACAATCCGCCGTGAGAGTTCCGGCTCAGCGGGATCGATAATGGGATATTTCGGCTCAGACCGGGAGGGGGACCCGAATGTCCGCCCGCCGCTTCATCATCCCGCAGTGCCGAGCCTCCCGCCGCAGGCCCAGGTCAGGATGCCGTGGCGATCGGCGTTACCGAGTCCGCGCCTACGGATCGACACTAAATACCTTCTGTATGTCTACAGATGGTTTGCGCAGCACCCCGACCTACCCCTAGGCAATAAGTTTCTGAGCTTCCGACGCTAGAAGATCAGCGCGCTCGACTAAGAACAGGTCCCAATTGTCTGTAAAAAGCGAATCTGGCAACAGCGCTGCTTCTGAAATCGCCCCAATGTCGGTGGGCATCAACGATCGATAGTCGCTAGGGGCCTTCGCCAGAATCGTGCGGTTGTCGACCCTGCTTATGAAGGCGATGTTCGCCAGGGCACTAATGCGTTTTGTGTCGGAGTCAGTTCCAGAGTTGATTAGATACTTCTGAGGAAAGCAGTGATGGTACTCGCGGCGATTCGGTTCGCTCAGAACCTTGCCCAAGTCAACAAAGGTGCCACTCAGGAACGTCCGCGGCTTACGCCCCGCGAGCATCAGTATGAGGCACTTCGATGCGACGTTCGATTGACGGAACGCATGATCGAGGAAGAATGCTGGGGGAACGTCAACTCTTATCGCGTCGAGGGAGTTCGCGTCGCCCTTCCGGAGTTTGATCGCTTCCTCGACGTCGCTACGCACATTCCGAAGTGGATTCCCGCTGTATCGATGCGAGAATGACGTCCGCCAAATCCATCGCAATAGAACCCGGCGATCGGAGTCAGGGGTGGTCTGATTCTGTCGTGTTGAGAAGTAGGCGGTCAGTGGGACGAGGAGGGCCGAATAGGGAAGGAACTTCAGGTGGCGTATGTGGAGTTGGTTCCGTACAAAGTCGATTGCGAGCCGGAGCGCTTTCACAACCTCTTCGAATCTGGCGCGGACTTCGGCTCCATTCACGTCGATAAGCGCGGATGGTGCCGGGTCGCCGACTAAGACAGCAGCTGCGCAACGAAGCATCAAGTCGTTGTCCGCTCCGACATCTTCAAACCCGAAGTCGCTGAACTCGTCTGCGAGAGCTTCGAACTGCTCTTGTAAATCGAAGTCGTCGCTCCATGTCCACGCCGTCAGGAGTTGGAACATGTCGAGTTCGACGCCAAGCCTGTTGACCCGTTCGAAAACAATTGCCACGCTCGTGCGATCCTCGCTCTCAAATGTCTGAACCGGAATCGCCGCCGCTACGAAACGCTGCTGCACTGTGACGATCTGCTCAAAGCGAGCTTCTGGGAGTTGTTGCGCGGCCCGAGAAAAATTCACCGGATGGAAGAATGTCTTCAGCGGAAAGTGACGATCTGAGTCGACCGCATCAGAGGCGAGGGCCACGAATCGAGGGTCTTGAACGTCGTCAGTGGCGTCGAAGTCGTAGTAGATCGGAAGCCATACCTCAGGGTCTTCGCCGTCCCCTGCGATTCCATTCTGGAATGTCGCGAAGAGAGACGTTATGCGCTGCTGTCCATCTAGAACGTAGTCAATTGGGTAGTCCTTTTCAGGCGCCGGAAGGCCGAACCCACCCAAGTTCTTCTCAGTCTTGAGCATGTTTCCCGTGCGCCACAGCAATATTGAACCGAATGGATAGCCCTTGTAGATGCTGTCCATAAGGAGGGCTGCTTGTTGCGGTTGCCAAACGAACTTTCTTTGGAAGCCCGGAATTCGCATCTCTCCAGAACGGATTCGCGACATGACTTTTTCTATGTTGATTGGGTCGCTCATAGGGCGACCTTATCGATAAAATCGACAATGATGAGGAATAACCGTGAACTTATTGTCGAAGCTCTCCGTCGTCGCCCTCGCTAGCGACACTCGGCGTCGACGTCGACACCCAGACACCTAAATCGTCACCCGCATGACTTGTCGACAGCGGCACGCATCGCATCGCGGTTTTTCGCCGTCTCCTCGTCGGTCGCCGGCCAGTCGCGGAGAGCCGCGTGGACGGAACCGTCAGCGGCCACGGTTTCTACTGGTCTGCGGAGCGAACGGCCGGCCGCCCGCGCGGCTTTGCGCCAAGCATCGGTGGGTACCGTCAGGTCATCGATAAAGGCAGACGCAGACCCGGTTGACGACAGCTCTACCTTCAGATCGTCGATGAGGGCATGGGGCTCGGCGGTGTGATGTCGACGATGTCACGCATGGTCGAAGGGTATCCGAGGTGGCCCCGCCCGCGTGCGAGCAGACTTGCACACTTTTCGCGACCAACCATGTGCGGGTCTGCACGTGGTTGGCCTTGAACGCTCACTCGGCCGCCGAAGCTCCTGCTTCGGCGGTACGCGCAGCCCTCTTCTCTCGCACCCCCTTCGCGATTTGCCGCCACCAGTCAACGGTGAGTTCGTCCTCGTGGCCGACCGCAAGCCGTATACCGCGCGACAGCCAACGTCGAACCCCCTCGAAGACGCCTCCGACGAATGCGCCCAGCCCGATGCCGAGCAGAACGAGCTGGGCGACGAAAAGCGAAACCGCACTATGTTCACTGTCGGGCTCTATTGCCGGCAGCACCCCAGAGAGTACGAGCCACATGATTGCGATACCGTAGCCACCGATTCCGATCGCGACGCTCATCGATCCGGGTCGCTTCAATCGCGCGGCTGATTTCATATACATGACGGCATTCGCACGCGCTTCAGCGTCGAGGTCCGCCAACATCGCTTCGTGCGCCGCCGTCGCGGATTCTCGCGCGGACGTTCCGACATAGGGGCCTCTGGCAGCGAGCACATCTTTCATTTCCAACAAGTTCTTGAACCGCTCGTTATATCTGCGAGACCGCAGGTCGGCGAAATCTCTCCAGAAGATCAGGACGGCCACTGCGACCCCAGTGAGCCCCACGATTGCGGTGATTGTCTCGCCCATTCCCCAACTCTTCCGGATTCGTGCACGGCGTATAGGCATGCGGGTGCCTCATAGTCTGAGCCTCGCATGCGCAGCGTGGTGTTCGCATCCGCCACTATGGGGGCATGACACTCTTGAACAGCCTCGCCTCCGACGGACCTGGAGGCTGCCGCATTGTTATCCGCAGGGCCCTCGACGTCGAAGTCGGCGACTGGTCCGACGAGTACGAATCTGGAGTCGTGGAGACCACGCTGCACGGAAGCGGCACGTCGGTAACGGTGATGTTCGCCGACGGTCAATCGCACGTGTGGGAGGACGGCGATGAGCACGAGGTCTTCCGTTGTTGATCAAGTCGAAACTCTTGGGTCGGCTGCCCGCGATCGGTTTCGAGTCCGCGCTCGGGGTGTGTCCGATACCTGACATTTCGACTTCTGGCGAGACGCTCCTGACGTGACACCGTCGGCACCTAGCGGGTTCGGTCAGCGGACGAGGCGCTCGCGAATCACCCACGCAGGGCCGCAGTCGCGAACGAGACGATCCGGGGCTCGCCCCCAGAACCAAGCCTCAAACCTCTGCCATTCTCCAGGTCGATCGGATGTCAACGGCGCCGTCCGCCCTCGGGGCTCCCGTTCGACGAAGGTCACGGCCATGTCGGCCTGCTCCAGGGTCGCGACGTATTCGAACAGGCGGCGGTCTTCAGACCGTGGTGCCCAGCGGACGATGCGGTAACGGGTGCCGCTCGGGGCGGCCGGAAGGAACCGTACGACTGCGGCCGGTCGTCGCGGGTCGTCGCGGACGACGATCCACTCACAGTCAGAGATGGCCACCAGCGGCCAAGGCGGATTCCAACGAACGATTTCCAAGGTTGCTCCTCACAAGGCGAGCAGCCGGCCACTGCGAATAGGAACACTGTAGGACGAACGGACGACGTAGGCCAGAGGAGGTGGAATCGATCTCGGGTGCGGCCATCAGACTATGCGTCGGACCTTGCAGTCGGGGCAGTACCAGTAGGGACGCTCGTCTGACCCTGCAGGCCATAAGGGCGTCAAACACACGGGGCAGTTGGGGGTGCTGGCCGAAAGCGCGTCTTCCATTCTCCGAACAATGGCAGAACTGATACGCAGCCGCGAAAGTTGTCCACAGCCCCGCTCGCGTTGGGCGCCGGCGCCCGAAGGCCCCCGGTCGCGTTCCCGATCCTTCGACGGCCGCCCGCAGCAGGCAGGGCCCCCGTCTCGACGACGGCGCTACTCCGCGTACTGCGCCTCGCCAAGCCCGAACGACCAGTTCTCTTTCGGCACCTCGACGAGATTTATGAACACGTCCTCGGTGCGGAGGCCGACTTTCTCACTGAGCCCCACGGCGATCGCACGGTACAGGGCTTTTTTCACTTCGACCGTCCGTCCGGCGTTGAAGACGATCTGAATGATCAACGCGGCGCCCGACCGGTCTACGAAGTAGTGCGGGTCCATGACGAGGCCGGCGGCGCCGTGTTCGGTCACAACGAAGAATTTGTCGTTCTCCGGGGCGTGGGCGACGTCGACGAGAGCGCGGTAGACGACCTCGACCACCGAATCCTTGTAGCCGGCCGGGGTTCCTGCTGGTAAGTCGATCCGAACCAGTGGCATGTCATGTCCTTCTCATCTCGGGCGGTTGCGAGCGCCGGTTCGGGAGCTCCGGACAGCACGGGCAACCTGTTCGCTTACATCTCGATGTGCGTTGCGGAGTCCAGCTCGCCCTCGGCGTCCGAGTCCAGCGCGTCGATCGCCGTCATGTCGGATTTGGAGAGCTCGAAGTCGAAGATGTCCGCGTTTTGCTTCTGCCGCTCCGGGTTCCCGGAGTGCGGGATCGGGACGATGTCTCGCTCGACCAACCAGCGCAGAGCAACCTGGCCCGTGCTGACCTTCAGCCGATCGGCGATCGTGGTCAGCGTCGGGGACTGCAAGACGCCCGAGTTGCGCTCCAAGGGGCTCCACGCGACGACGACAGTCGAACTGCGCTGAATGTCGGCGACCAGCGCTTTGCGTCCGATGGTGGGCGATACCTGGATCTGGTCAACCGCCGGTTCGATTCCGGTCGCGTCGACGATCTTCTTCAGATGTTCCTGTTTGAAGTTCGACACTCCGACGGATCGGATCAGTCCTTCGTCCGCAAGTTCCAGCAGTTCGGCGTACGCCTCGACGTAGAGGTCGACTGACGGGTTCGGCCAGTGGATGAGATACAGGTCGACGTAGTCGAGGCCGAGCTTGTCGAGAGAAGTCAGGAGCGCCTCGCGCGCCCGTCCACCGCCTTGGCTCTGCCCTCGCAGTTTGGTCGTGACGAACAGCTCTTCACGCGCCAATCCGCTGTTCTTGAGCCCGAGGCCCACCCCGTCTTCGTTGTGGTACGCGGCTGCAGTGTCGATCGAGCGATAGCCGGCGTCTATTGCCGAAACGACTGCCGAAGCACAGTCGTCGCCGCGAAGCGGCCACGTCCCGAAGCCGGTCCGGGGCATGGAGAAGCCGGTGTTGAGAAGGACGGTCGGTGCGAGGTTGGCTGCCATGGGGAAACGGTACCAGACTGACTTGCGTTTTGTAAGCCAGCCAACCTCACGCCGGTCATACCGGTACTGGACCGTCTCCGTCGTGGGCTACGGCCATTGCTACAGGCGTTGTGCCGACCGCAGGGCGGCTCCGACGCGGTGCCACTAACAAAACCACGATCCCGATGAGCAGGCTGAGAACGGCCGAGAACATCAAGCCGTGCGATACGCCCTCGTTCAGCCGCCCGACGATCACTTCCGAAGCGTTGGCAGGCTGCCCGAGATGGGCGATTCCCACCAGCGCCGCGAGCCCGACCGGGGCGCCTATCTGCTGCGCCGTCGAGGCGATGCCGGAGACAATGCCGGCGTTCTCTTTCGACGCTCCGGTCGACGCCGTTATCCAGAGGCCAGTGAATGTCATTCCCTGGCCGATCCCGGTGACGATCACGCCGGGGAGCAGCTCGGCGAAATAGTTGCCGCCGGTGGACAGGGACAGGGACAGGTACACCAGACCGACGAGACCTGTGGCGATTCCGATGAGCAGTGTCGTGCGCGCTCCGACCCGGGTAACGAGCCGGCCGCCCACCTGCGCACCGACGACGATGCACAGTGACAGCGGGAGGGTACCGAGGCCGGCCTGCGCGGGGTCGAAGTGGCGAACCTGCTGCATCCAGATGTTCAGTAGATAGAACTGCGCCCCGAACATGGCCATGAACGCGAATGCGACGACGACCCCGGTGATCAGTCCCCGTTGGCGGAAGAGGGCGAACGGCAGCATCGGGTTCGCGACGCGCTTTTCGACTGCGATGAATATCAGAGCCGCTAGCGCCGATCCGGCGAAGGTGACGACGTTGGCCAGCGAACCCCAGTCGCCGTCCAGTGCGCGGATCAGTCCGAATACGAGCAGGAGCGCGGTGACGGTCGCCGCCAACGCCCCGCCGACATCGAACCGTTTCCACAGGTCGGCCGCGGTGGACACGACAGGGGCGTCGCGGTTGAGCAGCACGGGCGCGAGTACCGCGGCGCCCGCCGCCAACGGCACGTTGATGAAGAACACCCATTCCCAGCCGAGCAGCGACGTCACGAGTCCACCGGCAACCACGCCGACAGCGCCTCCTGCCGCGCCAGCACTGCTCCAGACTCCGATGGCCCTGTTTCGCGCCGCGCCCTCGGCAAATGTCGTGTTCACCAGCGACAGGGTCGCGGGGAACAGCAAAGCACCGCCGAGGCCCTGGATCGCCCGGGCAGCGACGAGTACGCCGCCGGTCGGAGCCAGCCCGCCGATGAGGCTGGCTACTGCGTAGAGGATCAGGCCGAGGATGAACATCCGGCGGCGTCCGAGCAGGTCGGAGGCCCTGCTTCCGAGCAGGATGAACCCGCCGATGGTGAGCGTGTAGGCGGACACCACCCACTGCAGGTTTTCCGGGCTGAACGACAACGCTGCGCCGATGCTCGGGAGTGCGGTGAACACGATCCCGAAATCCAGCCCGATTACCAGCTGGGCGAATGCCAGCAGCGCGAGGGCGCCGTTATCTTGTCGTTTCGTCCGGCCGGTCACGACATTCTCCCCGCGACCCGCACCGAGTAAAACAGGTCCCGCTGAGGAGCGGGCATCATGCGGAGACCGTTTCGGCATCAGCACCGTCCGCCGGTCCCAGCAACTTCGCCTCCAGAGTGATCTCGCAGTTCATGATCCGCGAGATCGTGCAACCGTCGGCTGCGCGCTGGGCGCGGTCGGCGAAGGTTGCTGCGTCGATTCCCGGCACCCGCGCCTCCACCGTGATGTGCGAACCGTAGATAGTGGGCAATCCGGCATCGCTGATTCCGAAATCGACCGCTACCGAAGTGGATATGTCCTCGGCCTGCAATCCGACCATGTCGAAGTTGTTGGCGAGGGCCTGGTTGAAGCACGAAGCATGGGCTGCCGCCAGCAGCTCCTCGGGGCTGGCGCCGCTTTCCTCGACGAAACGTGTCTCGTAGCTGTAGGCGAGTCCTTGCACCGCAGGGGTGTCGGTCGAGATCGTGCCGTTTCCGGTCTTCCACGATCCCTGCCAGGACGACTTTCCGATTGCCTTCATTTGTGCTCCCCTTTTGTCGTTGGCGGACCCCGGACAGGAGACCGCAGGTGACAAGGTACGCCCCTAACTTGCGAGATGAAAGCCAGAACGTCCGAGGTGCATCCGCGACCTTACGGGCGCTGAGCGCTGCCGTCAGGTCGGCGCCGGGGCTGGACAGCAATGTCCTCGGGGGCCAGCGCCCTGCCGTCGGCGCCCGAGGCGGTGATTCGGACCCGTTGGCCGGTGCGGATTTCCGTCAGCTGAACGACGCCGTCGCCTTCCTGCACGTAGGCGCCGCCCCACTGGATCAGCGCCACGAGGACGGGGAAAAAGCCGCGTCCGCGTTCTGTCAGGTGGTATTCGAAGCGACCGCGCTGCCCGGGCTCGACATAAGGGCGACGTTCCAGAACACCCATCCCTGACAGGTGCTTGAGCCGGGTAGCGACGACGGCATCCGACAGCCCGGTCCTGGCCGCGAAGTCGGAGAAGCGTGAGGTGCCGTAGAAACACTCGCGCATGATCAACAGCGATCCTCGCGAAGCCACCACGGATGACGCAGAGGAAACCGGGCACGCTTCGAAGCGCCACTCCCCCATTGGATCCAGGTCGGGAGCAATATTCATGGACATAGCCCGACGCTACGCCTGACTTGCAGATCGAAAGTTCTCCGCCACGCCGGGAAAAGTTCACCTCGGCTGACTTGTGCTTTGGTAGTCAGCTTGTCTACGGTGAGGCCATGACATTCCTCGATGATTTCAAACCCGCCCAGTTCAAACTGACCGCCGAGTCCGAAACCCTTTGGCGCGTGACGTTCACCAACCCGCCCGTCAACGTGATCGGCCCGCCTATGATCCGTGAGCTCAAGGAGCTCCTGACCCACCTGGAGACCGACCCCGGCGTCAACGTCGTCGTGTTCGACAGCGAGAACCCCGAGTACTTCCTCGCTCACTACGACCTGCTGGCCAACCCCGAAGAGGCCGAGTCCCTGCCGAGCCCGACCGGTTTCGCCGCATGGCCCGACGTCCTCGTCCGCCTCAGCAAGCTTCCCGCCGTGACCGTCAGCGCAATCCGCGGCCGCGCCCGCGGAGCCGGCAGCGAATTCGTTCTGGCAACGGACATCCGTTTCGCCAGCCGCGAGAAGGCGATCCTCGGACAGATGGAGGTCGGTTTCACCGCCCTCGCCGGTGGTGGAGCTCAGGCACGCCTCAGCCCCCTCGTCGGCCGCGCACGTAGCTTCGAGATCATGCTCAGCGGTTCCGACTTCGACGGTGACCTCGCGGAGCGTTACGGCTACGTCAACCGTTCCATCGCCGACGCCGACTTCGTCGAGTTCGTGGACGCCTGGGCCACCCGTGTCTCGAAGTGGGACCCGCGTGTCATCCGCGAGATCAAGGCTGCGGTGAACCGCGATACGCTCCCGGCCGACGCGCTCTTCCCCCCGCAGTCCGACGCCTTCTGGGCAGCTGTCGCTCGTCCGGAGTTCCCCGCCATCACGAAGGCGCTCGTCGAGCGAGGCCTCCAGGAGGCCTCCGACGTCGAGCTCAACCTCGGCGACGACATCAGCGCCATCTCGGTCGCCGCCGTCGCAACCCTCAAGTAGCCAGACCCGGGCCGGACGCCGCTCCTCCACGGCGCCCGGCCCGCCCTCACCCTCACGGCAGCAGTTTCTGCCCGCCGTCGATGTCGAACACGGCTCCGGTGATAGCCGTGTTGACCATGAGATGAACCGCAAGCGCAGCGACGTCGCCGGGCTCGACAACACGCCCGATCGGCAGCGTCGACCTGAGCTCCTGTCGCCGGTCCTGCAGAGCGTCTCCGAGCAGACGGGCCGAGAGCTCGGTGTCTACGAATCCCGCGGCGATCAGATTGATGCGGGCGGGCGCGATCTCCAGGGCCAAGTTCGCAGCAGCTGCGGTGGTTGCGGCGGCCATAGCGGCTATGACGCTCGCGCCGGGCGCAGGGCGCCGCGGGCCGGTGCCGCTCATGAACGTCAGAGATCCACCTCGTCCCAGCTTCGGCGGCACGATCCTCGCCAGGTCCAGCATCGTCCCGACCGCGCCCGCGACCGATTGCGTGGCGGCATCCAGGTCGATGTCGGCGAGCGGCGCATAGTACGGACCGCCCGCGGCCACGAAGACGTGGTCGACGGCGCCTATCTGGTCGAAGAAGGCCACCAGCTCGCCGTGGGCTGAGACGTCGAAAGCGGCGCTGCCAACGGCGCCGATGCGCTCCGCTGCCGCACGCAGCCGCCCGGGGTCGCGGGCGGTGAGAACGACGTTCGCACCTTCGTCTCGCGCGAGCTCGGCGACGGCGAACCCGATCCCGGAACTGCCTCCCAGCACCACGATCGTTCTGCCTTCGAGAGGCAGCGGCCTGGAGGCTCTGTGAGATTTTTCGTCGTTCGTCATATCTACCTCATCATCGAATGTCGCGGAACGCTGGAGAAGCCCGCTTAGGCTGGCTATAGTTACTATAGCCAGACTCGGTATCGCACCTGTCTTTCGCAGGCCGCAGAGCCGGACCGACGAGCAGGAGCGACAATGAGCAGATCCCCCGCAGACGAATTCGACGAGATCACCTTCACACTCGTAAGCGATCCCGATGACGATGTGACTTCGAAGGGTGGCAAGTTGTTCGCAAAGGGCAAGCTCTTCGCGCGCCTCGATGGTTCGCTGCTCGCGGTTCAGCTCCCTGCCGGCCGCGCCCACGAACTCGTCTCCAGAGGCGTCGCCGGAGTGTCCGAGAATGCGGGACCGGGGGCCGGCACATGGGTTCGCGTCTCTGACGCGTCGACCTGGGCCGAATTGGCTTCAGAAGCTCACCAGTTCGTCGGCGAACCCGCCGTCGGTTCCGACTCGTAACCAGCCCGCGGAAGCTCGCCGGTCCCGGACACACCCCAGCGCGACCATCAGCACCTCGACACGGAAGAAGACCACATGCTCATCTACGCAGAAGGACAATTCACGGCACGCCCCCAAGACCGTCCCGACGGGGCCGAAGAGTCGCAGGCCGCCCAAGCCCTTCTCGCCGACGGGTCCCTCGTCCACGCCTTCATTAAGACGGACCTGTCAGGCGTCTTCCTGGTCATGGAAGCCGAATCCCTCGCTGCGGCGGACGAGATAATCGCCGCCCTCCCCTATGCCGCGGACGGAACACTCGTATTCGAACTCTCCACCGTGAAAGACCTTTTCCCCAAGGCCGCCTGAGCAGCGCAGCGGTCGCCGCGCATCAGGGTTTCTGCAGGAGTTCCGCTGCTAGCAATCGCGCGGCCGCGGACGCCTCGGGTCCTCCGGGTGTCGCGGACAATGCGGTCGCGCCAGCCAGAAGCACCCACAGCCGAGATACCAGGCCCGGTGTTCCCGTGAGCGCTTTAACCTGCTCACGGACCTGATCGAGCACCCACGCTCGATGCGCGTCCACGGCCGCCGCCACCCGATCGCTCATCGCCGAAGTGTCGGCGAACACGAAATCGAGGCTGCTACGCCCCTCGGCTGGCGGTCCGACGGCTTCGAACATGGCGAGGATTCGGCCGCCGGGCCCTGTGCCGTTTGAGCGCAGTGCAACCTCGCGCGCCCATTCGTCGATCCACCTCTGAAGCACCGCAACGATGAGGGCGTCTTTGGAGCCCACCAGCTGGTAGAGACGACGCAGGGATATACCCGATTCGTCACGAACAGCATGCATCGGTACCGGCTCGAAGCCCTGGGCCCGGAACAGCCGGCTCGCAGACTCGATCACACCCCGCAGACCGCCGTCGTCATCCATCGGCAGGGGTGCTGCGGGAGGCACTGAGGAGCGGCGCAAACCTACGGACCTGGTAGGCCAACCCGAGGCCGAGGACGACCACTCCGGCAACGACGCCGAGGGCGACGCCGACTCCGGCGGGGAACGTGGTGCCTATCGAAAGAATGACGGTGAGTCCGGCGCCGCCGACGACGGCATTCACGACGGCCACCATGCTCGCGGCCGTGAACAGTACGGATCGCGCCCGGTAGCGCACGCCCAGCGTCCCCGCCTCGGTGCTGTCGTCCGGGGCGAAGTACTGTTTCGCGAGCGGGTGCAGGTGGGAGTAGTACCGGCGGATCAGTTCGATGCGGTTCAGGGCCACGACGTTGGCGATACTGGTGTCGATCAGGCGGACCACCGTGAAGCACCCGAGAATGAACACCGTGGGGAAGATCGTGAAGGCGAGGCCGGCGAGGATGTCGGGATTGCTGCTGGAGAATCCGATGGCGACCAGACCGCTGGACAACGTGGCGAGGTAAATGGAAGCGCGGCTCCCGCTCTCCCCGATTGTGGAGCTCGCCGCCGACTGGAGGACGAAATGTTCGGTGACCAACGCGCTGAGCAACGCAGCCCGGTCTTCTGCCGCGGCGGGTGTGGGCTGTTCGTCGGTCATCGTGGCGCCTCCGGCACTGCGTAGTTTCTCTAAAGATATTGACCTGACTATGGTTTTGCAACTTAGATGGTCGACATGTCGAATGAAGCGTCTTTTCTCAGGCTGCAAGAACAGCTGGCTGGAAGCGGGGTCGAAATGGCGACCGTGTTCGGCGACCAGGCGCTAACCGTCCAGGGGAAGATCGTCGCCGTCCGCCTCGACGACGGCGTTGCGTTCCGCCTCGGTCGCGGGACGGAGGAGGAGGTCATGGCCTTGAACATCCCGGGCTCGGGATTGTTCGACCCCTCTCGCCGGGGTCATGCCTTCCGGGGCTGGGTGCAGATCCCGGACACCGCCGTCGACACATGGCTCGGGTTCGCACAGGATGCGATCGCCTTCGTCGTCCGGACGGTGTTACCGAAGGGCGCCGCGAAAGACTAGACGGGCGATCAGCACACCGTCGGCCATGCTGCATAGTGTTTTGCAAGTTAGGCTTATGGCGGAGGGGATCGGACCCGACCCCCGTGGATAGGCGGAGATCGATGGCGGCAACTGTAGAAGAACGCCGGTGGACGAGGACCGTGATCGTCTTGGCGATCATGTCGGGCGCCGCCGTATCGGTCGTGTATCTCCCTCAGACCCTGCTGACAGATATTGCGGCACACTTCCAGACAACCGCGGCAGTCGCGGGTATAACCGCGACGACCATCCAGATCGGTTACGCCCTCGGTATTTTCTTCCTGGTCCCCCTGGCCGACCGGGTGGACCCCAGACTCCAAGTCACCATCCAGTCGTTGCTGCTCGTCGCCGCCCTCGCAGCCACAGTGTTCCTGCCCTCCGTCGGCGCCGTAGCGCTCGGGCTGGTCGTCGTCGGCCTCGTAGCCAATGTGGCGCAGGTCATCCTTCCCGCCGCAAATCGCCTGGCGCCGCCTGGCCGCGCCGGCTCCACCACCGCCACCCTCATCGGCTCGTGGCTTGCGGGCATTTTCGGCGGGCGAATCGTCGCTGGGCTGCTGGTCCAGGTCATCGGATGGCAGTGGGTGGTCGTCGTCTTCGCCCTCGCGCTTCTGGCCCTCCTCCCCTTCGCGCGGGCGGCGCTCGGTCCGGACCCGCGGGACCGGACCGCCCACACCGGCTACGGGAAGCTACTGGTCTCGACCATCTCGCTTATCCGACGCAGCCCCACTGTCGGCGAATCGATAGCCATGCAGTTCCTCATATTCGCTACCTTCAACTCACTGTGGACCGTCGTCGTGCTTTACCTGACCGGCGATGCCGTCGGTTGGACCGCCACCGCCGCCGGCCTCTTCGGATTCGTGGGCCTCGCCGTCGTCCTGTGCGTGCCGGTCGTCGGCCGACTCGTCGACCGTTTCGGCCAGCTACGCGTTGCCGGCGCGGGACTCGGTGTCGCGCTGCTCGCCTCGGTGAGCCTGATTTTCGACCATCGGATGCTCGTCCTGTACGGCGTATCCATGTTCCTGATCGCACTGAGCCAGCAGGCGACACAGTCTGCGATCCAAAGCCGTCTTCTCATCTCGAACCCGACCGCTCCGGGCCAAGCGAACACCGTCTTCATGTTCTCCATGTTCGTAGGCGGCGCCTTCGGTGCCTTCATCGGACCATGGGGATACGCACATGGCGGTCTCACCCAGGTCGCGGTGCAGTGCTCCGTGTTCGTGGCTGTTTCTCTGGTGGTGTGGGTCGGGGTGTTCCGCAGGGCTTTGTCAAAAGATCAGCACCGCTCACCCAGCTCGACTCCCGCAAGCTAACGTCGAAATATCCCTCGGCTCTCGATTCTGACTACCGACCGGAAGTCACCCACTGGACTGCCAGCCGCCTACCGGCTCCCTCCGGCCGACAAACATTTTTGTCACCTTCCCGTCGCCGCATTTTCAGCAAGGTGCGGCCGAGGTCATGGATTTCCTCTAAGCCCGTAGAAGCATGCCGACGTAAGACGGGGGCCGCGAAAGCGCCCACAAAAGCGCCCGCCTTCTCGTCAGCGTCCGCTGACGTCGTGAAGTTCTGTCGGGACGGTCACTGCATCGACGAGCGCGCCATTTCTCCAGACCGTGATCTCTATCGGCTTGTCTACGGCATCCCCGACCATCGCAGACTGTACAGCTGTCGTGTTGTCCACACGCCTGCCTCCCAGCCGCAGGAGAATGTCGCCGCGCTTGATGCCGGCTAGATCTGCTGGGCTGCCCGCGGACACGCCGGCGACCTGCATGCCGGTAGTGGCACCGATCTTCTCCGCGAGTTCCGCCGGCACGTTCACCTGAACGCCGGCAATTCCCAACCACGCCCGCCGCACGCGGCCATGCGCCATCAGCGCATCGATGATCTGCCGGGTTGTCGAGTTGATCGGCACCGCGAGGCCGAGGCCGATGCCCGCCACGGCAGTGTTCACACCGACCAGGCGCCCGCTGCTGTCGGCCAGTGCCCCACCGCTGTTGCCCGGATTCAATGCCGCGTCAGTCTGGATCACCTCGTCGACGACCCGTCCGGAGTGTGTCGGAAGAGACCGACCGAGGGCGGAGACGATGCCCGCAGTCACACTTCCCGCCAATCCGTGCGGGTTGCCGACTGCGATGACGAACTGACCCACACGGAGGCCTGCTGCGTCGCCGAACGCGATCGGACGGGGAACGGGGCCGCGCGCCTTAAGTATCGCGAGGTCCGACAGAGTGTCGCGCCCGACTACCTCCGCTTCGGCGGATCTTCCGTCGGCGAAGCGTGTCTCGATCGCGCGTGCGCCGTCGACGACGTGGGCGCTGGTGAGCAGGTAGCCGGTCTGGGTGATCACACTCGCACTGCCTGCGCCGTGTCCTTTGCTTCCGGAGACGATGACGCTGGCGACGCTTTCGATTACACGGTCGGCCACACCTATGACCGCATTTGAATAGGCGTCCAGAACCGCCTTGTCTTCATTGTCCATGGATCTATTGAGCGCCTACGAACACGCGTTTATGCCCCCGTTCGCTGTCGGCGGAGCAGCGTGCCGGTACCGGAACGGCGAAACGAAAACTCCCACAGATTCGCCTCGCCGCTTCGGTACCCGGTCGGACTATGCGTCGACTAGCGTCGCTTCGAGGTGGATGTCGACACCGGCGAGGGCTTTGCTCACCGGACAGTTGCTCTTAGCCTGCAGAGCGATTTCCGCGAACTCGTCGGCGTCGACGCCGGAGACGTCCGCGCGGACCTTCAGGACGATACCTGTCAGTTTGAACTGCCCGTCGGACGGGTCCGGCCCGAGCGTGACGTCCGCGCTGATGTCGAGTTCGTTGATGACTGCACCGCTCGACGCTAGCGCTCCGGAGAGCGCCATCGAATAACACGCGGAGTGCGCGGCTGCGATGAGTTCTTCCGGGCTGGTCGACCCGCCCGCGGTTTCGGAAATGCGCTTCGGGAAAGACACGTCGAACGTGCCTAGCTGGGAACTGGTCAACTCCACCTGACCGGTCCCTGTCTGCAGGGCACCTTTCCAGATGGTGCGTGCTGAACGTGTAGGCATTTCGGCTCCTGAATCTGTTTGAGCGACCGGGCTGCTACGCCGCGCGGCCGCGCGGGTGTACATTCACAGTCTAACTATCAAAACAGTAGCCAGAAGGGTCAGCTTTCGGGCAGACCATCTACTGGACCCAGCCGAATGGACAAGCGAGATGCGCGCAATTCAGGTCACAGAGCACGGAGGCCCGGAAGTGCTCCGGATCGCCACTGTTGAGGAACCGATCGAGACCCCCGGCTCAATACGCCTCGCCGTCACGAGTGCCGGCGTTAATTTCGCCGACACCATGATCAGTCGTGACCAGTATGTGCGCCCTACCGAACTGCCCTACGTCCCCGGAACCGAGGTGGTCGGGACTGACTCCACCGGCAGGCGGATGGTCGGCTTGACGACAACCGGCGGATATGCGGAGTTCGCGCTCGTCGACGCGTCCCGAAGCGCCGCGGTCCCAGACGGTGTGACCGATGCCCAGGCGCTCGCGCTCGTCAATCAGGGGCTGACGGCGTGGCATCTGGTGCACACCAGCGCCCGTGTGCTGACGGGTGAATCTGTACTGGTCCATGCCGCTGCCGGTGGCGTGGGCAGCATCGCCGTGCAACTGGCCCACATTGCGGGTGCGTTCGTCATCGCGTCGGTAAGCAGCGACGAGAAGGCTGTCGCAGCCAAGGACCTCGGCGCCGATGCCACGATCGACTCCGCTCTGCCGAAAGACGAACTCGCGGCCGCCATCCTCGCCGCGAACAACGGACGCCCTGTCGATGTGGTGTTGGACGGGACGGGCGGCGACGCGTTCTCGGCGAGCCTCGAATCGCTCGCGCCCTTCGGCCGCCTTGTACATTTCGGCGTCTCCGGGGGTCAGATGGCTCCGCTGGTCGACCCCTGGTCGCTCACCGTGGGCAGCAGAGGCGTGATGGGCTTCTATAACCGGGACGCCTTCGAGCTGCCGGGCGGCTTCCGCTCGCCCCTCGCCACGATGTTCGAGCAGACCCTTTCAGGCACGCTTCGTCACCTCGACTCGGCGCCCTACGCGCTTGAGGATGCCGGTGTCGCGCACGCCGATCTGCTCGGAAGGCGTACCAGCGGCAAGGTCGTCATCGCAGTCGCGCCCTGACCATCGGCGTCTTCCGGTTCACGTCGATCCATGATTTCGCAGGAACTCGCCTGCGTTCACTGAAGGGAAATACAGATGACGACAACTGTCCTGCTCGTGCATGGTGCATTCGCTGACGGTTCCAGCTGGTCGAAGGTCATTGCGCACCTGACAGCCGCGGGGATCCACGCGAAAGCCCTCGCGAACCCACTGCGGGGCCTCTCATCCGACGGCGAGTACGTGGCCAGCGTGGTGAACCAGACCGAAGGCGATGTGGTGCTGGTCGGCCACAGCTATGGCGGACCGGTTATAACCTACGCGGCCAGCAAAGCCTCGAACGTGAAGCGCCTAGTTTTCGTCTCGGCGTTCGGCTTGGACAAGGGTGAGAACGCCCAGGATGCAGGCCAGGGCTTCCCAGAGACTGAACTTGTATCGGCCCTGCGTCCCTGGACGTACCCCGGAAGCGACCTCCCCGAGTTCACCCTCGCCGAAGAGATGTACCGATCCGTGTTCGCGGCGGATGTCACTGCTGAGGAGGCAGCAGCGGGTGCGGCCAGCCAACGTCCGGCCGCAGCGCTCGGGTTTGGCGAGCCGCTCTCCGTCGAACCCGCTTGGAAGTCAGTGCCTACGTCTTGGGTGTACGGCGACGCGGACAACACCATCAGCCCCGACTACCAGGCAACGACCGCCAACAAGATCGGCGCCGAGGTCACGGTGTTGGCGGGCGGATCCCACTCGATCGCGGTCTCACGGTCGGAAGAGGTCGCGAACGTCATCATCGCCGCGGTGAAATCCATCGGTTAGCAACACCGACCGAGAACCGAGGGCCGTGCTCCGCCGACAACGGCAGGGGCGCGGCCCTCGTTGCGTGCCGGTCTTCGTCCTAGACGAGATGTGACCGACCTAGGCCATAACTCGGATGGCCGCATGAGTGGATGCGACGGCGCTGGCCCCTTCGCCTACTGCAGCCGCCACTCTCTTCATCGAGCCTTGACGGACGTCGCCGACGGCGAAGACCCGGGGGACGCTCGTCTCGAAAGCGAGCGGGCGACGGTCGAGTGTCGCCCATCGCTCGTCGAGCCGGTCGTCACCGATACGGCTGTCGGTGAGCACGAAGCCGTGGTCGTCCAGCGCGACGTCTTGGAGCCAGCCCGTGGCCGGGGTCGCCCCGATGAAGCAGAAGAGACCGTCGCAGGGTACGACTTCGGCACCGCCTCCGGCCCTGTCCGTCAGGGTGATCGCACTGAGGAATGCATCTCCGCGTAGCTCCGAGACCTCGGTGGACGATCGCACCTCGATGAGCGGATCGGCCTCAATGCGGTCCACGAGGTAGCTCGACATGCCTGCAGAGATGTCGGAGCCCCTGATGACGATGTTCACGGCGCAGCCCTTTGATGCGAGGAAGATCGCGGCTTGACCCGCGGAGTTGGCCCCGCCGACGACGGTGACCGGCTTGCCTGCAAGGGGACGCACCTCCAGCTCGGTCGCCGCGAAGTAGATGCCCGCGCCTTCGAAATCGCTCCAGCGGTCGAGGTCGAGGACTTTGTACCGGGCGCCGGTTGCGATGATGACCGCCTTCGTCGCGATCGCTCCGCCGTCTTCCAAGAGGATTTTGAGGCCGTCGCTGACCGATTCGAGGCCGACGACCTTGCATGGGCTGTACACGTGGGCGCCAAATTTCAGAGCCTGCGTATTGGCACGCGCGATGAGGTCTTCGCCGCTGAGGCCGTTGGGGAAACCCAGGTAGTTCTCGATCCGCGAGCTCGCTGCCGCCTGCCCGCCGGGCCCGACCGCATCGAGCAGCATCGTGTTCAGTCCCTCGGACGCACCGTAAACCGTCGCCGCGAGCCCTGCCGGGCCGGCGCCGACCACGACCAGATCGATCTCGCTCGGGCTGTCAGCCCGATAGGTCAATCCGGAACGCTGCGCGAGGAGGCCCGGAGTCGCATTCTTGATGACGCCTTCGGGCACGATGATGGCGGGCAGCTGCGTAGCGTCCACTTCGGCGACCCGCATGAGCGCGGCTCCTTCAGGTGAATCTGCTTCGAACCACCGGCTGGGGAGTTGGAGCCTGGCAACGTAGGTGCGCAGTGCGAGCGATTCTGCCGAGCGGCTGTGGCCAACGATCTCCACCGAGCCTGCGGCAGAAGTCTGCAACTGCTGTCGACGGGCCATGAATATCGTCAACAGCATGTCCGACAGTTCGGCGTCCGTCGACATCAGCCGCCGGAGGTTGTCGGGCGAAATCCGGTGGATAACGCCGCCCTCTTCCATCCGTGCCGTCAGGTAGACGGTCTGCCTGCTCAGCAGGCTCATCTCACCGAGGATGCCGCCGGCGTTCTGCCGCGACACGACCTCTTCGGGAGAGCCGGGTGTCGCCTCACGGACCACTACTGCCGTGCCCTCTTCGATGAGTATGAGGTCGTAGCCCGGGTCGCCCACTTTGTAGAGGACTTCGCCGGCCACCGTTGCATGCGGCGTACCGTAGCTCCGCAGCCGTTCCTGGAGCACTTCGGTGAGGCCGGCCGCAGGTTGCGCTTGCGCATCGATCGGAATGGTCATTGGGTCCTCGCTCTTCGTCTCTGGGCAGATCGACGCGCGACTCCGCGTTGATCGTGACGATGCCGGCGGGACCGCCGCGTACCCGTCACTCTAACTACTGTTTCTCAAGTCAGCAATAGCCCTGCGCTCGCAGCCGTCATCGCTGATACGCTGACTATTGATAAGCAAGTTAGAATCCGTGGTCGGGCCAGCGTCCGGTCTATCAACGTCTCGGAGGCCCTCGTGTCATCACTTCAGCAGGACGCACCGCTTAGGGCGCGAACGCGGCCGTCCACCGGTCGGCCGGCGTTGCCGCGCGGTCTCGCGTTCGCCGGGATGGGCCTGATATTCGTCGCCTTTCTCGCCGCGGCCGCGGCACCCTCGCCGCTCTACGTGCTCTATCAAGACGAATGGCATTTCCCCGCATCCCTGCTGAGCGTCGCCTTCGCCGTCTATGCCTTCGGGTTGCTCCTGACCCTGCTCGTCGTCGGCAAGCTTTCCGACTACATCGGCCGCAGGCCCGTACTCATCGCCGCCCTCGTCGCTCAGATCGTCGCGATGACCTTGCTGTTCACCGCAGGGAGCATCGAACTCGTCATCGTGGCGCGGATCATCCAAGGCCTCGCAACCGGCGCTGCGACGGGAGCACTCTCGGCCGCCTTGAGCGATTTGGCGCCCGCAAAGAAGCCGGCGCTGGGCGCTGTAATCGCCAGCCTCGCCCCGCTTGTTGGGCTCGCGCTCGGCGCAGCGCTCACCGGTGTAGTCGTGCAGCTGTCGTCTGAGCCGATCACGGTGGTGTTCGTCACCCTGGATGTGGTGTTCGCCCTGGGCCTTGTCGTCGTATTCGCCTCGCCGGAGTCAGTGTCGCGCAAAGCAGGTGCGCTCCGAACGCTGATACCGCGGGTGTCGGTACCGGAGTTGGCTCGCCGGGAGTTCGTCGCCGGCGCCTTCCTCCTGATCGGCGTATGGCTGACCGCGGGAATCTATCTCGGCCTTATCGCCCAGGTCGACCGCGACATCCTCCGCCTCGGCACCGGGTCCATCAACGGAATCCTGATCACCATCCTGTCCGGGGCGGGCGCGCTGAGCGTGTTCGCCACAACGAACGTCCGACCGCGCGTCGTCGCGATCTCCGGAGCCATATCGTTGGCTGTCGGCGTCAGCTTCACCGGGATAGCGATAGCGGCACACTCTCTACCGCTTTTGATCATCGCATCGTTGGTGGCGGGAATCGGCTTCGGCCTCGGGTTTGCAGGACCTATCCGGCTTGTCAGCCCGCTGGCCAAGGTGCATGAACGCGGCCAGCTCTTCTCCGCCGTCTACGTCGTCTGCTATCTCACGTTCGGCGTCCCCGCCATCGTCGCAGGCTGGCTCGTCGGGGTCTTCACCTTGCTGCCGGTCGTGATCGGATATGCCGCCCTCGCCGCCGTGTCGTCCCTCGTCGGCCTCGCCGCACAACTGCGGCGCGCGCGCGAGGACGGGTAGTCGCAGCCAGCCACACCCGTGCTAACTTGCAGTGGAATAGTCAGAGTTGGTCGCACCGGCGGGCGGGACGGAAGGACGTAATCGTGGTCACGAGCAAGTTCGGGATGAGCCGAAATATCCTGCGCGAGAAGCGGGCGGGGAACTCCGACCGCGTCACCTTCGTCGAGCTGTTCTTCGACCTGGTGTTCGTCTTGGCGATCACACAGCTTTCGGCCCTCTTGTCGAACGAACCGAACGGCTGGGGCTTCGCGCAGACGGTACTCATCTGTCTAGCGGTGTGGTGGTTGTGGGTCTATACGAGTTGGGCGACGAACTGGCTCGACCCGGACACCAGGCCCGTGCTCTGGCTGCTGCTCCTTCTCATGGCCGTAGCGTTGGTGCTGAGCTCGTCGATCCCCGGCGCGTTCGGTTCGAAAGGCCTGATATTCGCCGGTGCATACGTGCTGTATCAGCTCATACGCACCGTGTTCGTGATCGTCGCAAGCGCAAGACACCGGGCTGTAGTCGCCGATGGGCAGAAGCGCATCCTCATCTGGCTCGCAGTGTCAGCGCCGTTCTGGCTCGTAGGCGCCCTGCAGGAAGAGCGCCTGCGGCTCCTGCTCTGGGCGATCGCTCTCGCGATCGACTATCTGGGTCCGGCGACACTGTTCTGGCTGCCGAAGCGGGGACGTTCGTCGTGGGAGGCGTGGCAGATCCGCGGAGCCCACTTCGCTGAGCGGGCCGCGCTTTTCATCATCATCGTCCTCGGCGAATCGATCCTCGTCACCGGCAGGTCGCTGACCGGGGACGAACTGACTCCCGAATCGGCACTGGCCTTCACCTCGGCATTCGCCAGCTCGGTTGCGCTCTGGCTGCTGTACTTCGCCCACGGCGAGCGAGGAGGGACGAGCTTCATAAAGGCCAAGGAGAGCACGGGACCGGTCGCGCGCGTCTCCTACACCTACCTGCACGTCGTGCTCGTCATAGGCATCGTCATCACCACGCACGGCCATGAGGTGACCTCCCACCACCCGCTCGAAGAAGCATCCCTGTCGACACTCGCCTTCGCAGCGGTGGGCCCAGCCATCTATCTCGTCGGCAATATCGCCTTCAAAGCGTCGGTCGGCATCCGCCCGCGGCTTCTGCCCGGCCACATCGCGGGAACGTTCGCCTACCTGGTCCTCTACGTGCTGGTCGCCGCCGGCGCGCTCCACCTGACCGCGCTCGCGTTGTCGTGGGTAGCCACGGGAATCCTCATCGCGGTCGTGACCGTCGATGAGCGGCTGTGGAGGCGACGCCAGGTCCCGACGACGTCACCTTCCGAGCAGCTCGCACTCTAGCCCGAAGCATCGTCCGCCGGCAGGCGTGGGGCGGATGCGAAGAGGCTGGGTTGCCGCGACGTTACGTCGCGGGCAATCCAGCCTCTGGTCCTGTCGACAGGACGGGCGCTGGGGCCTAGAGCCCCTGGCGCTTCAGCCAGCGAAGGGTGGTCTGGGCTACTTCTGCCCAACGGCTGTCGAATACCAGAGAGTGGCCACGATCGGGGAACACCTCAAGGTCGGTGATCGCCGCGGAGGACGCATAGAGGCCGAAAGCCTGCTCGGCGACGATCTGGGGCACCGTGTGGTCCTTGCCTCCACCGATGATCAGCAGCGGGCCACGGTCGGCCTTCGCCGTGTTCACCGCAGCCGGGGACTTCGGGTCTTTCGCTGCAGACGTTACCTCGAACAGCGGCTTGCCGGGGCCGGGGATAGCGAACTGCTGGAAGAGGTCGCGGGATTCCTGCTTGGACAGCGCATTGCCGAAACCGTACCGGAACTGCCGTTCGGTCAGTGAGACGGAACGTGTCTTGTTGGCCTTCTTGCTCACGACCGGGATGGCGGTCCGGATCTGGGACAGCGGCACCTTCTTCACGCCTTTGATCGGGGCCGGGTCGATGGCCACTGCGGCTACTGCGAGCCCGTCCGCGAGGAGCTTCTGAGCGACCAGTCCGCCGAAGGAGTGTCCGACCACGATGGGCTTCTGCGGAAGCGTGCGGATGTAGGCGGCGTAGGTGTCGTAGATGTCGTTGATTCCCTTGTCCGCGACTGCGGTCGGGTTGGACCTGGTCGACGGGACGCTCGCGCCGTCGCCCGGCCAGCCCGGCGCCGTGGCCGCGTAACCCGACTTCTCGTACAGGGTGACCCAGTTCTGCCAAGCCTTCGAATGAATCCACAGGCCGTGGATGAAGACGACTGGCGTCTGTTCTGTCATTAGATGCTCCAAGTTTTCGATGTAGAATGACCGGTAACTCTACCGGCGGATCTACTTTGCACCACTGGCTTGTTAAACACAAGTTAGGGACCGTAAATAAATATAAGGAGCAAACTCATGGTCTTGAATACGGACGGAAACCCTGCGGCACGGGCAGACATCGTCTCGCTGTGGACCTCTCCGGACCCGGATACGTCGGTCGTGCGTGACCGGATACTGAATGCCGCCTCGCGGCTGTTCTACGCGAACGGCATTCGTGCCACAGGCATCGCTGAAGTCGTGCATCTGGCCGAAGTGACGAAGGTGACTCTGTACCGGCACTTCGCGTCGAAGGACGCGCTCGTCCTCGCATACCTGGCGCGTCGCTCCGCGTTCGAACACGAATACATGGACGAGGCGATGCGAATCGCGAAGGCAGACCCCGCGTCTGCATCCGAGGCGATCGCCTCGACTATCGGCGTCGAAAGCTGCTCGCCGGGATTCCGCGGCTGCCCGTTCATCAACGCCGCCGCCGAGTTCGGTGACCCGGAGAGCGAGATCCGACAGTACGTCGATGCCCACCGCGCCTGGTTCAAGACCGTGGTCGAGGACCTGCTCCAGAGCACCGGCATCGTCGACGTCTCTGAGGCCGCTACCGACCTGGTCATGCTCAGGGACGGCGCGATGATCAGCGGCTACCTGGGCGACCCCGACGTCGTCGCAGCATCATTGCTGCGCGCCGGCACCGCGGTGGTCGCAGCGCATTCGCGGCGATGAAACCGCGTTTCTAGCTGGCTGCGTCGACCAGGCGTTTTGCCCGGAGGTCGAACGGGTATGCGTCGGTCGGAATGATCCGGACAGACTCAGGATCCTGGACGACGCCCTCTTCGGTTACGAATTGCACGCGTACCGGGCTCTGTCCATCGGCCGTCTCACGTGCCATGGTCACGCCGCGCGCCGGCGGCATGTTGTCGTCGCCCCATTGCTGCAAGGCCGCGAGGACAAGCTTCAACTGCTCGCCTTTGGGTGTCGGGTGATAGCTGAACCTCGCCCGCAACCCGTCTTCCCTGTACTCGCGCTTCTCCATTAGCCCGGCGGCGACGAGCGTGTTCAGCCGGTCCCCCAAGATGTTCGGGGCGATTCCCAACAGCTTCTCGAAGTCAGCGAACTTGACAGTCTCGCTCAACAGGGATTCGCGGAGAATTAGGAGGGTCCAACGTTCTCCCACGACGCTCAACGTTCGTTCTATCGAGCAGAACATGTCCTCCAGGCTTTTGCCCGACTTACCTTGACTCATTACCCGATTCTACCGCGCTTGCATAGTTGCAGCTAGGTATTGCAGGGAGCTTGCGCCTAGGCCAGCCGGGCACAGCTCAGCTTCGCTCGCGTCCTACTGCTGGCGGAACAACGATTTTCTCCAGCTGCTCGCCGAGTTCGAGTTCCGTCTCCCCTCGCTGCTGCAGCCCGAGCTGGAACATCTGGCCGGCGCGGTCCTGCGTCTCCGGTCGGCTGACGGAGTTCCAGAACGCATCCATCTGAGCGGGGAACTCGGCGTCGTCAGGCAGCGAGACGGCGTTCACGAAGGCTTTCACTTCCTGGATCGCCCGGACATCGAACGCGGAGACACGTTCGGCGAAGGCGGAGACGAACTGCTCGAAATCGTGGTCCGGGATGGAACGGTTCACGTAGCCGTAACGCTCGGCCATGTCGCCGTCGTAGTCGCCGGCGCTGAGGAGGATCTCCAAGGCGCGCCCACGGCCGACCAGGCGCGGGAGCCTGCTTGAGGGCCCGCCGCCGGGCACGGCGCCGGTTCCCAGTTCGAACTGGCCGAGAACGGCCTTCTCACGGCTGGCGAAACGGATGTCGGTGGCGAGAGCGAACTCGCTGCCTGCCCCGCGGGCACGCCCGCGGATCGCGCTGATGGTCACTGCGGGAAGCTTGCTCAACCGGATCAGGATGTCGAGCCACGGGTGGAAACCGGTCGGTCCGGCCGGCAGCGCGTTTGTCAGCTCCGGATCCGAAGCGATGTCCCAATGGGCGAGGAAGAACTCCTCATCCGCGCTCTCGAAAACGATCACAGCCACCAGGGGGTCCGTCTCAGCGTCGTCCAGCAACGCGCGGAGCTCCACGAGCATGTCTGGTCCGATCAGGTTGATCGGAGGGTTATCGAACGCCACTCTCCAGAGAGCCGGGGTCGTCTTGGTCACAGTCAACTGAGTCATGTCGGCATTCAACACCCCTGTATTGCAAAACACAAGTCAGCTACCCGCGGGCGCTTTCGCCTCGCGAGCCGCCCGGCGATCGGCGCCGCACCGCTGGCTGCGGGGTCCACCCATCTGCTGCCCCGAGGTGCTAACTTTTATCTCACTAGTCAGCTCCGACGCAAGGACACCCATGAGCGCGCAAATACTCGATTCCGTCGTATTCGTGACAGGGGCGAACGGCGGTCTCGGCACCGAATTCGTCCGACAGGCGCTCGCGCGCGGCGCCCGCAAGGTCTACGCGTCGGCTCGGACGGTCCGCGACTGGGATGACGAGCGGATCGTGGGCATAACGCTCGACGTCACAGACCAAGCGTCCGTAGACGCTGCGGCCGCGTCTGCCGCCGATACGACAGTGCTCGTCAACAACGCCGGCGTGTACACCCACGGTGACCGCATCACCGCGGGGTCCCTCGATGACATCCGCGCAGTCTTCGAAACCAACTTCTTCGGCGCAGTAGCGGTCGCGCGAGCATTCGCGCCCGTTGTCGGCGCCAACGGCGGAGGCGCGATCCTGGACGTGCATTCCGCCCTGAGCTGGGCCGGCTTCGCAGGCGCATACAGCGCCAGCAAAGCGGCGCTGTGGTCGGCGACGAATTCGCTGCGTCTCGAACTCGCACCCCAAGGAACTCACGTCGTCGGACTCCACATGGGCTACGTCGATACCCCTATGGTGGCCGACATCCGGGCCGACAAGTCGAGCCCCAGAAGCATCGTCTCCGCTGCCTACGACGCAGTGGAGTCCGGGGAATACGAGGTCCTCGCCGACCTCAGGGCCCGCGTTCTCAAGAAAGCGTTGTCGGGACCGATAGAAGAGCTGTACACCGAACTGCGTGCATAGCGGACGGCGTTTCAATGCATCAGCCAACAAGGGAGATCCAATGAGCAACCCGGCAATCAACACGGCAGCAGCCCCTTCAGGAGAAGGCTGCCTGGAGTGCGAGCAGACGGATGGCTGGTGGCTGCACCTCCGCCGATGCGCAGAGTGCGGCCATGTCGGGTGTTGTGACAACTCCCCGTCCCAGCACGGCACCGCCCACTTCACGGAGACCGGCCACGCGATCATGCAGAGCTTCGAGCCTGGCGAGAACTGGTTCTGGAACTATGAGACCGAGCAGATGCTGAACGGCCCAAGGCTGGCGGAGCCCACCTCCCGTCCTGCCTCGCAGGCCGTGCCGGGCCCTGAAGGCCGCGTGCCCAGCGATTGGCGATCGAAGCTCAACCCATAGTCGCAGGCCGGGGCACCCCCGGGTCGTAGCCAGATCGCGATCGAGCCCTTGACGGTGAACCGCCCGGCGGCATGCAGTCGACGCGCGCTGCGACGTCGGGCCCCAGCGCCGGGAGTCCTTGAGAGACAGCGGCCCGCACCGTGTTGGCGATGTCGTCAGCGGCCGTATCGCCAGGCGTCGGCAGAGCCGCACCGACGGGCGAACAGACGCAGTTGCCAGCGGGGTGCGGGCAGAAGCGGTCAGGCGGTACCGACGAGCCTCCGAGCATTGCGCAGAAACGCTTGACGCGCCCGATCGGGATCGTCGAGGTAGCTTCCGATCAGCACCGCGTCGCGGAGCATGACCAGCCCTTCTCCCACTTCCACCGGGTCCGCCACGCCGGCGGCAGCCAGCAGCATCTCTAATTGCGACCGAAACCAGGCACGGTGGGCGGTCACCACGAGCCTCACGGCACTGTCCGGATCCGGGAACTCGGCGGTCGCGTTGATGAACGGGCAACCGCGGGTGTGATGCCTACGCGCGTCGTCCGCGATGCCCTCCAAGGCGAGCTCCAACGCTGCCCGCGGCGTTTCCGCGACTTGAGAGCCCGACTCGACCAGGGCGCGGAAACCGTCGTCTTCCCGCTCCAAGTACGCGACCACCAGAGCTTCCTTGCCCTGGAAATGCCGGTACAACGTTGCTCGCGTGGCGTGGGCTGCACGCACGATCTGGTCCACGCCCACGGAATTGATGCCTTCGCGGTAGAACAGATCGCTTGCCACCACCAGAATCCTTTGTCGCGCGGACATGCGGGCCTGGTCGATCGTTGACATTGAGACAGATTACACAGGAATCTTATCTAGCTTGCAATTGACAAGTCAGGCGTCCAGTGCTTTCATTCAGTGGAACGACCGTTCGTTCTACAACCAAAGGAATCGACAATGTCTCTTTCAACCCGAGGACGCACAGCCCTCACTCTCCTCACAGCGGCAGCCGCCGTCGTAGCGATCGCAGGTCCGGCAGCTGCGGCGGCCGGGACCCAGGACTCGTCCGCCGAGTCCGCCTCCCACCCCGCGAAGCCCACCATCGTCCTGGTGCATGGCGCCTGGGCGGACGCGTCCAGCTTCGCCACGGTGACGGAACGTCTCCAGAAGGACGACTACACCGTCGTCAGCGCTCCGCAGCCGCTGCGCGGACTGGCATCCGATGCGGCCTCCGTCGCAGCCTTCGTCAACCAGGCAACCACCGGACCCGTCGTGCTCGTCGGCCACTCCTACGGCGGATCGGTCATCACCAACGCCGCGCTTCAGGCCCCGACCGTGAAGGCGCTCGCCTACATCGACGCGTTCGCTCCTGACCTCGGCGAATCCGTCGTCGACCTGGCCGGCGCCAAGCCGGGCTCCGTCCTCGCCGCAGCACCGGAATCGGTGTTCAACGTGGTCCAAGACCCCAACATGCCGACGGGTGACCCCGACCTGTACGTACAGAAGGCCGTCTTCGCCGCCGGCTTCACCGCGGACCTGAACAAGAGCGAGGCCGCCGTCCTGGCAGCGTCCCAGCGACCGGTCGCCGGTGGCGCTCTGCAGGAGCCGTCCGCCGCACCCGCCTGGAAGTCGATCCCGAGCTTCTTCCTCATCGGCACCAAGGACAAGGTCATCCCCGTCGCCGAGCAGGAAGCGATGGCGGCTCGCGCTGGCGGCGTTTCCGTCAAGGTAGCCGCCGGTCACCTTTCGATGCTTGAGAAGCCGAAGGATGTAGCCCGTCTCATCGAGCGAGCTGCTGACTCGGTCAAGTAGCAATTCCGGAACACCAATTCAGCCACGGCCTTCGGGGGCTCAAACCTCCGGACCGTGGCTGTTTTGCGTCCGCGGCGAGACGCCTGGGTCGGACGTGTCAGGCGATGGCCGGCCGCTCCACGGGGATGTCGTCCTCGCCGTCGAGGACCGCCGCCGCCTTGCCGTCGCGGATTGTCGTCAGGTGCAACAAGACGATCGCGAGCCCGCCGATGACGATAAACGCGATGATCCCCCACTCGGCCCAGGCGAAAGCCTGGCTGTACTCGCGCGCATGACCGGCTTGGCCGGCTGCGACGTCCTGCGCGGTCGTCCCGTCAGCGATGTGAAGCGAGATGATCCATGCCACGATCGCGGCGTAGGTTCCGACGACCACCGCTTCGCCTCCGAGACGGAGGAAGTTCATGACGCCTGCCGCCGTTCCGCTGCTCCGTGCCGGAACCGCCGCCTGAGCCGCCCCGTCGAGGAGGCCGAGCGGAAGTCCGAAGCCGAAGCCGAGCAGCAGCATCGGGATCAACAGCGCGGCGACCGGTGCGGTTCCGGCCAGGAGAAGGAATCCGACGTTGCCGAGAAGCATGAGCACGAGTGAGCCGTAGATGATCGTCATGATCGTGATCCCTGCGAACCTCGCCACGAGCCTCGCACCGAGGATCGGCCCGAACAGGACCGGAAGGGTCATGGGAAGCATCAGCAGGCCCGCCGTCCCCGCGTCGATGCCGTGCACTGCGCTGAGCGCGATCGGAAGGTAGGTGAGCAACGCCACGTATCCGAAGGCATGGGTGACGGGGACGAGGCAGATGGCCAGGAAATGCGGATTGCGCAGCAGCGAGAAGTCGATGAGTTTCGTGCCGGCCACACGCTCGTGCTTGATGTTGGGCACGTAGCCGCTCAGGGACAATGCCAGTGCCACGATGACCGCGAACACGGCGAAGACTCCGCGCCATCCGAACGCCGCGACGAGGCCGCCCGCCAGCGTAGGCCCGACCGCGAGGCCTAGCCCGAGGACTGTGCCGAGGAGGGCGAAGTTCCGACCGCGGGGGATCGGCTCGTACGCGTTGGCGATGATCGATGCCGCCGCGGTGAATATGGCCGCTCCCGCCGCCCCGGCGAGTATTCTCGCGGCGTCGAGGACCACGAGGTTGGGAGCGACGGCACTGACAACAGATGCCGCGACCATCAGTGCTGCCCCGATGACGAACGTCGTCTTGTAGCCGACGCGATCGGACAGCACTCCCCACACCAGGGTGAAGACGGCGAACGATCCGTTGAAGCCGTTGACCACCCACTGGAGAGCTGTCGGATTCGAGCCGAGATCGCCGGCGATGTCCGGCAACGCGTTAGCGATACCGGCGATGCCGGTCGGGATGATGAATACGGTCAGGAGAATGACAGGAAGCGCCATCCGTGACGGCGATGGGCGCAGTGCGCCTGAAGGTTCTGACATGGGGGAAGACGCGCTCCGTGTGATGGGTGAGAGGAAGTTGCTCCCAAGTGTTACTGTCTGACTATTGAATTGCAAGACAGCATCCCCGCGTGTGAATTGCAAGACAGCATCCCCGCGTGCCTGTTGTTCGTTCAAGAGCCCTCCCCGTCCCCTTACTGGAAAGAAGTACTATGTCCGATCTCACCGGCAAGACCGCCCTCGTCACCGGCTCCACCAGCGGCATCGGCCGCACTACCGCCGAGCTCCTCGCCGAGCGCGGCGCCCACGTCATCCTCTCGGGCCGGAACGCCGACCGCGGCGCGGCCGCAGTGCAGAGCATCGTCGAAGCCGGCGGAAAAGCCGACTTCGTAGCTGTCGACCTGTCGGACATCAGCGGCCTGACGGAGTTCGCCGCCGAGGTCGAGAAAGTCGCCGGCGGCCATGTCGACATCCTGGTCAACAACGCCGGCATCTACCCGTTCGGACCCAGCGTCGACTTCACCCCCGCCGACTTCGACTCCATCTACGACGCCAACGTCAAGGCCGTCTTCTTCCTCACCAACGCCCTCGTTCCCGCGATGATCGAAAACGGCGGCGGAGCTGTTGTGAACCTGTCCAGCTCCATCGCCACCAAGGGCATCGCCGGGGCATCTCTCTACGCATCCAGCAAGGCTGCCGTAGAGACTCTGACCAAAGTCTGGTCCGCCGAGTTCGGACCTCAGGGCGTGCGAGTCAACTCCGTGAGCCCCGGACCGACGGCCACCGAAGGAACCGAGGTGTTCGGCGACGCGTTCGCCCAGTACCACGCGGGAACCCCGGCCGACCGTCTCGGACAGCCGCGCGAAATCGCTGCCGCAGTAGCGTTCCTCGTCGGCGACGATTCCGAATACATCCACGGCATCGTGCTGCCCGTAGACGGCGGAGCACTCACCCTCTAAAGAGTTTCCGACGCGGGCGCCGCCCCGCGGGCAGGATTGGCCGGTCTCCGGCTTACCGCCCGGGGCGCGGGGGCCGCGTCCACACGTGGTTATAGCGCGCGACAAACAGGAGGAATCATGACCCGTTCGACAATTCGTTCCGCATCGATCGTGGTGCTGGGAATCCTGCTTCTCGCGGGCTGCAGCGCGCAGGGTGCGGAGCCGGGCGGGCCCACAGCTACACCGAGACCGACAGCCAGCTCCACTGCCACCCCGCCTCCACCCCCGGCCGCGCCCCCGACGGCGGCGCCGACCGACGACCCACCGTCGGGGTCCGCAGCCGCCGCCGCCAGGTGCGCCACCTCGAACATTGCCGGGTCGATCGCCGCAGGAGCCGGCGGAGCCGCAGGAAGTTTCACCGCCTCGATCGTGTTGACCAACACCGGAGCAACGGCCTGCGATCTGCAGGGCTGGCCCGGCGTATCCCTGGTGGGCGGCGGAAACGGCACGCAACTCGGAGCAGCCGCGGACTTCGACCGCTCAGACCCGGCAGCCCACCCCACCGTGCATCTTTCGCCCGGCGGCAGCGCCAGCGCGCAGCTGACTATCAGAGACGCAGCGAATTTCCCCGCCGACAAATGCGGCGCCGCACAAGCCGACGGGCTGCGTGTCTACCCGCCGGGTAGCAAAGCTTCCATCTTCATCGCCGATCCCGACATACAAGGCTGCACCTCCTCCATCGCTGTACTGCTTAAGGTCACGGCGCTGCAACCCGGCGCCTAAGCCGCCGGCGATGCGCCTTGCCGTCGTCGGCGGCCAGGGCACTGCCGCCTCGCGCTGACGGCGGGAGGATCGGCCTGACGTTTTCTTTATGCCTGAACGTGTTTGATCGACACGGGAAAGAGCGGAGAAGGACATGCGGGTATTGCTGGTCGAAGATGACATCGATCTCGCTGAGGCGATCAGGGATGCACTGGTGTCGAAGACGATGGCGGTGGACGTCGCACACGACGGTTCGTCAGCCCTGATGGCTATCGACGTGAACGACTACGACGTCGTGGTGCTCGACCGGGACATTCCCCTCGTACACGGTGACGAGGTCGCGCGTCGTGTCTCCGGGCGAGGCCGAGGTCCACGCATCCTCATGCTCACCGCGGCACGGCTTTCGAAAGACAAGATCGCGGGGTTCCAGCTGGGTGCCGACGACTATCTCTCCAAGCCGTTCGACCTCGCCGAACTGGAAGCGCGCCTGTGGGCGCTCGGCCGCCGCCCGGCCGAAAGCACTCCCCCTGCCCTGCAGGTCGGATCGGTGACCCTCGATCCATTCCGTCACACAGCCCACCGCTTCGGCGCCCCCCTGACGCTCAGCCGCAAAGAGTTCGCCGTCCTTCACATACTGATGTCCCGAGCAGGTACACCGGTTAGCGCCGAACAGCTGCTGGAGAAAGCCTGGGACGAGAACGCCAACCCGTTCACCAACTCGATCCGCGTCACGGTCTCGTCCTTGCGCAAGAAGCTCGGGCCGCCCTACATAAACACTTTTGCCGGCGTGGGGTACACGGTCGTCGACGATGAAACATAGTCGTCCGCGGCGCCGGCTGGCCGCCCGCACACGGATCACACTCGCGACATCCGCAGTAGTCGTAGCCGTCGCGGCGACGACCGTCACCGCCATAGTCCTCGCGATGAGCCTGATCCCTCAATATCAATTCACAACCGTCACCGCAGCTCCTTCCAACGGCTTAGTCGACAGCCTCGCCACCGGCACAGCCGCTACACAGGTCCCCGTCGACGGAGTGGTCGTCGCCGACACGACAGACGTCGTCCGCCTCTTACTCGTCTTCGGTGTCGTAGTGCTCCTGGTGATCGGTGCACTGGGAGTCCTCGCCAGCTGGATCGTCGCCGGCCGCGTGCTGCGTCCGCTTTCGACCCTCAACGAGGCCGCCCGGGGTGCCGCGGAAGGCAAGTTCGATCAGCGGGTGGCTCTCGACGCAGCCGACGACGAATTCCGCGAACTCGGCGACACCTTCGACTTCATGCTCGACAGCCTGGAGCGGTCTTTCGACGCCAACGAGCGGTTCGCCGCCAACGCATCCCACGAGCTGCGGACTCCCCTGACAACGGTCAAAGTACTCATAGACGGAGCACTCGCCCGCCCCCAGTCGACGGCGACAACGGCACTGCTGACGAAACTCGCCTCGGCGAACGACCGCACGGTAGGCATCGTCGACGCACTTCTCGACCTCTCTGATGTCACAGCTGCACCTCTAACACGTTCGCCTCACGACGTGAGATCGCTCGTAGCCCGAGCCGTGGCGGAGGTCTCACCCATAGCCGTAGCACGCGAGGTAAATATCATCGCCGATGTACCGACGGTGGCCGTGTGGGCCGACGTAGTGCTTCTCGAACGAGCCGTGGCGAACTTGGTCCGAAACGGGGTCCAGCACAACGAAACGGGCGGGACGGTGTGGATCACGGTCGCGGACGAGCAGGGGACGGTGCGCATCCGTATCGAGAACACGGGAGCCGTGGTCGACGCCGCAACCGCGTCGTCCCTGGCGGAACCTTTCTACCGCGTGGCCGGACGTATCGCGACCGGCGGAGCCGGGGTCCCCGACTCCCATGGCCTCGGCCTTGCCCTGGTCAGCCGCATCGTCGACGCGCACGGGGGTCGGTTCGAAATCCGACCTCGAACCCGCGGCGGCCTCGTCGTAGACATGACCATGCCGGGGCCGACCCGCTAGAGCGTCGCCCGGCCGCTTCGGCCGGGCGACGCCTGACCGCTACTGTCCCGAAGCCGTGGTAGTGGCGCCAGGCCCTTCGATGACGACGCCCCCGGGAACCGGCCCGATCTCGACCGGCACGCTGGGGACGATCGTGGACAGGTCGAGCGGGGCAGGCCCGGCCGGGGTCACCACGGTGGGCGGCTCCTGCGAGGTCTGCGGCGGCTCGGTCGCGGCGTTCGCCGATGCTGCGACCGCCACTCCCCCAATGCCGACCACCACGGCGACAACAGCCGCGGTACCCGCGGCAGCCCAATTGATTCGATGCATGACAGTTCTCCTTCTAGCGTTCCATCGCCCTGGCGGGGCCGACCCGGACGGGCTGACAGGATCATCCAACGCAGTCGGCCGTTATAGGGGCGTAAGGGTCAGCAGAACGCCGCAAGAACATGGGCGCTTCAGGCGCAAACGCTGCTTCCGCGACGGGGGCAATCCCCTCATCCGGCGCGGAACCGATCTACTGCCTTCCCTAAGGCAACCCGCACCAGCCGCGTCTGCGGCTCGTTTGAGGACGGGGCGACGAAGACGCACCAGCTGACTACTCGACGCGATGGCCGTGAGTTATCACAGCCCCCGTGACGCTCCAACCAGGTCGTCGTCAAGCTAGGCGTGCGCGAATCGCACAGCATTCCGATCCGGGCTCAGCGTGCTGCGCGACCGCATTACCTGCGCCGCCCGAATCGAACCCGTCTCGATTGAGGTCTGCACCTTCGACAGCGACATCGTTGCCGGGGCGACCCGGCCGCAGCCACCCGCCAGCACGATGCCCTCGGACCTCCTTCCTGAAAATCGGGGTCTATCGCCCGCCACCCACACGGGCGTAGTCTGCCGCGATGGTCGAAGTCGACAGCCCGAACTGTTCCGAATGCCTTACGTCCTTGCTTGTCGCTGGGACTGAGAAGCACCCATACTGGTGGTGTCCGAATTGCCGGGTCGCGCGCCTGTGAATTACCCTGTGGATAACTTGCTTAGCCGCGGCACTCGTCCCGCTACGGTCTCGCTATCGAGCGCGACGAAGAACAGGCTCGGACAGCAGGGCTGGCTGCCGCTGCCGCTGCCGAGGAGCCAGATGTCGGACCCTTGCCCTAGCATCCGGGCATGGACATCGACTACCCGACACTTTTCATCGACGGCTTCTTTCAAGTTCTCACGCTCCTGGCGACCAGCTTCGGAACGGCCTTCGGGCATAACCCATGGCCGTACATCGGCGTCGGCGCGTTGCTGATCGTCAGCTCGGCGTTGCCGGCCAAGCGGTCGCGGCGACGCCGACGAGCCTGACCCGTCGCCGACTCCGTGCGGCGGCTTTTCTCGCGGCTCCTGGATAGGTGCACTTCCGCCGCAGCTGTGATCGGCATGGAGAAATTTCAGACGAGTTCGGGCGTTGCAGTGATTGCGGCCGAGAGGTACTAGGCGGCCGCATCGCCGGCGTCGTGTACTTCGCGCTTCAGTGGTCGGCGATGCGCGCTGCTTGCTTGCGACCTGCGGGCGCCCGGCTGCAAGACAAGTTCAGGCCGGCCAAACGGGGCCGCGTCCACGGCCAATGTATCCGCAGCGCCGCGAGCCTCAGGTCTGTCCCCGACGGGCATGGATCTCACCGACGCCGCAGTCCCGCTGTTACACCGCGCCGACGACTGGCGGAATTCTACGATCGACAACAGCACGCGAAATTGGCAGTCTGACTCTCCGCTGGGATGGCTTGGGCGGTTCCACGAAGAAGGCCTCAACGCGGTCGTTTTACCGCTGACTTAGGTCAGGTCGCAAGATTAGGGGACGAGCTCGGAGACGGAGCTGGACGGGCACTTCGAGATCGCCGGTCCGACCGATCACCCGAAACTTTCAGCTCATACCAATTTGGACGCTTTGGTCTTTGGACACCAGAAATACGACCGCTCATCGGAGCCGGCTGGTCACAGCGGCGTCAGACATTGGGAACAGTTCGGGAGTGCGGCTTCGGGTTCGCCGTTCATGCTAGAACGGTAGGAGATCGACCGATTGGGCGTCAGGTCTGGGCCGGCAACGGCAACGGCAACGGCAACAATCCAATTACCGCATTCGAGGCAAGCACGCCGCCGTTACGGCGTCCGGTGGTGCCGAGCTGAGACGATCCTGCCGCCAGACCGAATGGGCGGGATTCGGGCGCCATCCGGTCACTGACACACATGGACCCCGTCGCATACGTCCGTTTCGAAATAGTCTTCGCTCACTTCGAGCACTGCCACGAATCTGTTGCCGCTTACCATCGCCGCTCTCAATAGTTCAACGGATATTGCTGGCTCCATCTCGACATCGGTGCCAGAGGGAACATAGGGAAAATATGGGAGCATCGCCTCGATACCGGGATCATCGGCTACGCCGAAATGGACGATTACTCCACCAGGTGTGCATTCGTAGAACGATTCAATTACCTGCTCCGCGGAAGTGGCGCCGTTTCCGGCATTGAAAAGCGCTGGATTCGACGAGATTTGCTCCGCGGACGTGCACTCGTTCGAAGTCAGTGCGGCGTCTAGTAAAGTCGCCGCCTCTACCGCTGTTGCGCCTTCAATCGAATACAGGGCGACCGAGCCGACTCCGCAGCGATAATTGCGCGGGACGTCCGCAGGCTGAAAACCCACCCCGCCAATTCCACAAGCATCGTGAACGCGAGACTTCACCCGAGAAAGCCCAGCAGTCGTCGGCAGTGTCGTGGCTCCGACGACGCTCGCACGAGCCGCTGGCCGCACGTCCGCCGCCGACTCGGGGCCGACGGTCGGACGGTCGTCGACGCATCCGGTCAGCGCGACCAACGCCGCGACCGTCAAAACAGCGATGCGTCCGCTGGACCAGAGCTTCTTACTCAACCGGACTCGCTTTCCAATGCGTCAAGCGGGCCGCTAAAACCAGCCCAGGGCGAATTCCATCGTGGCCGCATACGCACTTGTCCCGATCTTATTCGGGTGAACACTTTGTGCGGAGATGATTCCCACACCTGGTCCCAACAGTTTGACGATCGGGTCGTCGCCCGGCGTTACCGGAATAACGAACCCGTTTATCGCCCTCGTGCTCTTCGTGCCCCACAAATTTTTGTTACTAAACTGGACGGCCGCCGGGTCTCCGTAGATAACAAAGTCGGGCTCCGCGCCCTCGATTCCGGCTGCCGTCGGGATGGCTGATGTGACTTCTCCAGCGATTTCGATGATCTGCGGGCTTCCGGGATCCAGCGCGTCGTACGTGAATTTTCCCGTGTGACTAGCCGGGTGGCGAGCGGGATCGGAGGAGAAAATTGCGCAGGTGTTGATCGACTCGCCGAACAGCGCAGGGTTGGTTGGCAGCCGAAGGTCTGACTCGGGATGCGCAACCATGCTGTTCCGGCACGTCCAGACCATGGCGTGGACGGGGTTAGCCTCTGCGAAGAACTTCAAGGGCTGCAGATTGCCGACGTTCTTCCCTCAGTGGAAAGCGTGGCGGCGTTGTCACGAATCAATGGTGGCGCGCTCAGTACGGCGGGGCGACCGGATCTCGACGCACGGTTGCGACAGCGGTGTCCCTCAAAGCCACCGCTGCGGCGATAGCCTCCGCACAGTCAATGGACTCCGTGCGTCCGGTATCGACTTCGATGTCGTATTCGACGCCGCGGTGGACGATTTCAGCCTGCAGCGCCGCCATGCCGGCAATACGGTCGCCTCTTGCCAGCTCCCGGCCGGCAGCGATCCGCGCGTCGCAGTGGACGCCTACCCAGAGAACATCAAGTCCGTCCAGCAATCGTCGGGTCCTGTCCTGGGAGGCGGAGCCGCTGAGAAACACGTCGTCGATAATGATTCGCGCGCCATTCCGGGCCATCGTGGCCAAGCCCGCTGTCCACGCTCGTTCTATCTCTAGGAATTGTCCCCCGAGGAGAACCTCGCCTGCTGCTCCGTAAGCTACTCCGCTTTCGGCGTCAGAGAGCGTGGGAGGCAAAGCTTCGACGAGCGTATCGACCCCGAAGCTCAGCCAAGGTTGCGGCAGAATCGACTTTAGACAGCGCACGATTCCCGATTTTCCGGAACTGGACCCGCCGTTGATCACGATGACTTGCACTGCCATTGTCAGTTCTTTCGCCGAGGTGTACCGAATTTAGCTACGTGTCGATGATGGCGTATAGATCGGACTCGGCTATCCCGTCGTTCGCTCGCCGAAGACCAGCCGTCCCGAGACAGTCCGAAGTTCCCTTATGCGCGGCATCGTCCACATTCGTGTGTTCACCGGATTCAGCGCCCGATGTCGCTCTTCGACAATTGCACGATCCACTCCGGCGTCATCACCCGGGGCCGGCGCCGTTGCTTGTCAATCTTCACCCTGATGCGCGCCGCGAGCACCTGCTGCTCATACGTGGCCTGCGCCCTTGGTTCTTCCCGTAGTGGAATTGACGCCGACCCGGCCTGGGCGCTGGGCGGTCGCCCCGCGTTCGATCCGGTCATCGCACCGAGCACTACAACGGAGTCGAGTGCGCGGACGTCGGCGCTCACATAGAGGATGTACTCACTGTTCACATCCACCGCAAGCGTCCGACCCTCGAACAGCGCAGCGAGTTCCGCGGCCGTCAGCGTCAATTTTTGCTCCGCATACCGGCGCCCGAACAAATACAGCCCGTCCCTATCGAACCGAGGCCGCCGAATCAGTAGCCTCTTCGCCTCGCCTTCGAATCGGATCCAGGCCGATTGCTTAGAGACTTCCGCGCCCGAGCCACCGGCCGCCGCTCCACTGTCCGAGCGTCAAGATCGAAGGCGAGGATCGCGTCCTCGCGTCGCACGGCGCAGCGACCTTCATCGCGGGGCGGCTTCATGTCAGATCTGACGCATCTCGAATTCCCCGCCTCTCAGGTCGAGGTCGACCATCGCAGTTAGGTCAGCGCATCCGCGAGCACGAGCACCGGGACGGGCTCGGGATATGAAACCGGGTCGGACTTCCGGGGAACCGCGTCCACGCCATCCCCCGCTGCCGGCGACCGCGGTTCGTCCCCGATCGTGAGGCCCAGGGCGCGGTTGGCGCATTCGCTCATGGATTCGAGCCAGGCCAGGTTGATCGGGACCTCTTTGCTTCCAAGGAATTCGAAGTGGAATGCGAGAGCTGGATGTATCCAGACGGTCCCGTGCCCGCTGCCGTCGTTGGATTTCTTCGCCCACGAGAATGCGAAGCACTCGTTTCGTCTGAGCTTGGTAAGGATGACGATCTTCAGATGTGCGAGTGTCCGGTCTTCGAGCTTGATCGGATAACGCGCGTCGCCGTAGTAGAACGTGCCCATCGTGTGCCTTCCGCCGGAGTTCGGTGTGCACTCGCGGCGGGGTCTGGGCTACGGAACTGTTTCAGCCTACGCCCCCCATCGGGGGTCATGTTCCAATCCCGCGACAAGCGGGCTAGATATGACGGGACGTTTACCCACCATGAAATTGGACGAGGTAGCCGTCAGCTGCCAGTTGTTGTCGCCAAGTACGCGCGCACATCGCTGCCTAACCTCTGGCCAGGTGAATTTGTGGCCATTCGTGGGCGGCCTGCCGGCCGGGGAACTACCCGCGATCTTCGCGGACTCGCGGCGTATTGTCTACAACGTCAATATCCATCCGTCCCATGGTCGCAGTGTCGACGTACAGTCGGGTGATCACGGGCCACGCTGGGTCAGCGGTCAGGAGCTCGGGACCGAGCCCCGCCCAGAAGTTGAGGTCGTCAAGAGGCTGCACGGCGCTGATGGCCGCGGATGTCGTGCCCGCATCGAACCCAGCCGGTGCCGACGGCGTGTAAGGGACGATCCCGGGTGATCTCACGTAGCTGATCGTGGCTATTTCCAGGGAGCCGGCGCCCAAGGCGACCGCGCTAGCAACAAAGATCATCGCCCCTCGACGTTCCGACTTCCAAAAGCGCTCTTGGAAATGACCAGCCCGACCGTGTCGCTCATCGATAACGACATGGGCGTGCACGGGCGAGTCCGCGTCGCCGCCATCCTCGGATCCGATCAGTAAGAAGGTCATGTTGCGCCCCTAATAATTCGAGCTGGTGAGTGTGCTGCCAGTCGATAACTCTGATTGCATGTCACCGGTCTGTGTGTCGGGCCGAGTGCTTAACCGAAGTCTGACACGCCCTGCGTTCATGGCCTTCGCGCTCGACGTCTTTGCAGCGTTGACCAAACGCTTGACCGCACGAAATCTCCACTTACTGTTCGCGCGTTTCATCCGAGCTCTTCTTCGCCAGCTCGATAATCCATTCTGGAGTCGGGATGTGAGCTCGACGGCCTGCATTTACCCTGACCTGTGCAGCACGCACCCGAACCCGCTCCGAATAGCGAAGCTGCGGCCTCTCCACCGCGACCGCCGACCTCGCAGCATCGACGGCCCCGTCCTCGACGTTCAGGTATAGGAGGTACTCGCCGACAACGTCGACTGCCACGACGCGGCCGTTTAACAGTGCCTGCAGCTCCGCGGCCGTGAGCGTCACCGTCTGCGCTGCGTACCGCCGGCCGAACAAATACAGTCCATCCCTGTCAAACCGCGGCCGACGGATCAGCAGTCGCCTTGCCTCGCCCTCGAATCGGATCCAGGCCGACTTCTTGTCGTCATCGGTGGGCATCGTCATCCCTCTCGATCATTTGCACAACGCCGGACGAGAACTGGTCTTGGTAGGGAATGTGCTCGTCGAGAGGGTCGAACGTGTAGATGGCGACGGCCCCGACGTGGACGATGCGGATGTTCAGCAACGGGAGCGGGTGGTCGAGGAGCGGCGACAGACGTGCGCCCGGCAACGGGCGCCGCTCCACAGTGCGCGCGTCGAGGTCAAAGCCGAAGTCCGCGTCGGGGGTGCGTACGACCCATCGGCCCTGGTCGCGCATCCTGAGCCTTTCAACCTTGGTGTCGCCACGGGTGAAGAACTCCAGCTGTAGCGTCCCCGTATCGAGTATCGCGAGGCTGATCGTCTTGGGCCTGTTCTGGTCGAGGATGACGACGCGGCAGCGGAATGATCCCGCGTCGTCTTCGTAGGCGAGAACCTGGTCGACGTGGCGGTGGTAGTGCGCTCCCACACTGACCTCGGGCCACACGGCCATAAATCCGCAGTGGAACATGCGTCGACCTTGCTCCGCGTATGCAACGGCCTCCGGTGGCCAGTCGCTGTTCTCGGAGGCGAGCGCACGGTCGAGGTCGGGGACATCAAGCGGGGCGTCATGACCGAGGAGCACGTCGGCATGGTCTGTACCGAGTGCCGCGAGGTCTTCTTCGGTGAGTGATTCGTCTGGCCACCAGTCGGTGTTCACGGTTCGGTGATGCCGATCGATGGAGTTGGCGCCGCCGAGCACGGCGAGGACCTTGCCCGGGCGGACGACGTTGGTGGGCCAGCCCGAGTTATAGGGCAGGAGCGTCGTGCGGTAGCCCCTCGGAGCGTGAATTACGTTGTGGCGCAACCGACGCAAACCGTCTGCGCCGACCGGGAACTCCTTGATCTTCGGCAGCCAGTCGTGATTCCCATCGATCACCACAATGTCCATGTTCCGTGAGGCGAGGCGCCGGCTGAGTTTGTTCAGAGTTCGGTTCCAGTCCTCAAAGGGCCACGGATACCCGAAATCACCCAAGACGATCACACACCTGATGTTCCTTGCTGCGAAGACATGCACGGCGGCCATCAGGTGCGAAAAATCGCCGTGCACATCGCCCAGGAGCCCGACGCGTCGATCCGTCTGCAGAGGGTTCGGCAGGTCCGCGCTCACAACAGCGCCGCCTCTTCGGCGTCGGACAGCCGTTCAATCGACACCACAGGCATCGACCGCCTGAGGGTGAATGGGACGTTCGGGAGGTGGAGGTCGACGATGAGTTCCATCTCCATGCCGACCGTGCACTCGTAGACGGCGAGGAGGTCGATTTGAACGTGGTCGCGTCGAAGCGCGGCGACCTCTGTCGGCGGGCCGGCGTCGGGGTGGCGGCGGACGATGTTGAGATCGAGGCTGATCAGGTAGCGGGATGCGGTGGTGCGGACGAGGTAGGCACCGCTCGCCTGGTCCATCAAAGTGTGCACACTGTGGCTCTCATTCACGCATCGTACGGTCCGGCTGGTTTCCGACCGTCTCTGAGAGCCGTAGCGACCACTTCATCAGTCCTCCCAGCCCGGATTAGATCGACAGCGCACTTTCCTCCGTAGCTCTTGCGAACCGTTGTGAGCCATAGCGCTATATCCCAACTATCTACAGCTCCTGATTCAAGGGCTCCCGATACTTCGCGAAGGCCGGGCAGCAGTTCGCCTCGCGCGCCAAACTGGAACGCTGGGTACAAGACGTCGAGATGCCCGACAGTCGGCAGCGCCAAAATGTCCCCAAATTCTTCGCAGACTCGTAACTCTTCGCCAGACAGTGCGGCGACATTCAACACTCCAACGGCATCGAGAAACGGGCCGATCTTCCGGTCCCAGAATGCGAAAGAGAGTTGTCGCGAGTCGCCTTCGCGATGCCCAGTAGTCTCCATAAGTTCCCTTTTGGTCGATCAGTCTGTTTATTGTAATCAACACAACACCGATCGTCACCAGACATTTCGAGCAGCTGGTGGCCAGCTGGTTCTGCACGAGCGTGACCGCAAGCCGGGCGACAGTCGCTTGAAGTGCGGTGCTGAGCGGCGGAGATGAACACCCTCGTGGACGCAGCTCCAGAACGTCAATGACACCTGACGGCGGCTGATCCCCCAGGTGGGATAGCGCCGCAAAATGCGCGATAGCTAGGTTTGACCAGAGAGTCGACGCGGGTCTCTGCGAAGGTCCTCGCCACATCTCATGGGCTCAAGGGCGATCGGTCAGATCCAACGATTGTCAATACCCTCATCAAACTCGTGGCGCAGCCCAGCGAAACGATGCTCGCTGAGCGTCTTCAGATAGGGAATAGTCGACTTTCGATTATTCGTGAGTGCCAGCATCCGGAATCACGACGTGCAGCCGTGAGCCGTCGGGGAGCGAGGCGTCGACGAAGGGGGACGACAGGTCGACGCGACGGCCGGATGATTGCAGCATCCGTTCGACGAGGTCGCGCACCTCGCCGTCGGTCAGCTCGACGGTGGTGAGTTCGGGCACTCCGTCGCGCGCGACGAACACGCGGTTGGGGCCGTTGATCCAGATCTCCTCGATCTCCGGGTCGTCGAAGAACGGCTGCAGCGCGCCGAAGCCGGTGAGGGTCGCGACGATCTGCCGCGTGGTGATCGCCTCGTCGGCCAGCAGCGGCACCGACCCACCGAGAGCCCGCTCGCTGTAGCGCCGTACGGCGTCGCTGACGTAGCGGCCGGCGAGCTCCCGGTCGGTGCGCAGGTCGACGCCGTCGCGCCGCACGCGCTCGCGCACCTGGTCGGTGATGATCGACTCGGCGTGCGACATGCAGACATTGTGTTCGGATGCCACGCTGGCCGCGGGAGTTTTCCACAGGGTGGGCGAGCGGGCCTACTGCTCCGGGACGGCCAACTTCGCCAGGTCGACGCTGATGAGGCCCAGCAGCCGCTGCTGCTTCGACGCCTCGTAGTCGGGGTCGGCGGCGAAGTCGCGCGCACGGAGTCCGCCGACTACCTCGCGCCCGATCTCCTGCGCCGCGTCGGTGCGGGCGGCGTCGACCAGCTCGTCGATCGCGGCAGGGTCGTCTGCCATCTCGAGCAGCGCCTCCGCAAGCATGCGGTGCACGGTCGGGCGGCGGCGGTACTCCTCGTCGCGCAGTGCGCTGTTCTCGTCACCCTCGCCGGCGTCGGCACGCACGTAGCCGCGTTCGGTCCGCACCTCGTCGAGCCGTTCGGCCGTGGCGGCGCTCTCGGCAGCCACCGACGCCAGCTGTTCGCGCGCCGCACCGGCGATCGCCTCCGGATCGTAGGCGTGGTGTTCGCGGAGGGCGGCGACGATCAACTGGTTCTTGAGCGCCATGCGCACGGCGGAGGCGGAGATCATCACGCCCTCCTCGACGACCTGTTCGATGGGCGCGAGCGGAGCCACCGGCGGGTGCGTGTACGTGCCGAGATCCACGCCTCGCCGCCGCCGCCACAGAAACCTCACCCCATAGACGCTACTCCGGATGCCGCGGGCGCGACGAAGCCGGGCAGCCCCTGAACGAGGCTGCCCGGCAAGCGTCTCTGTTATGCGCGGCGGCGGTTGGCGAGCAGCAGTCCGAAACCGATGATTAACAGGAACCCGATCGCGCCGAGCAGCGGCGCGATCTCCACACCGGTCGACGCGAGAGCGACGGTCGAGAGTGCCGCGGTCGCGGTACCGGCCGATCCGAAAGTACCGGTCGAACCGAGGGTGAAACCGAGGCCCGTCCCGGTGCCCAGCCCGTTTGTGAGGGTCACGCCGGTGGTGGCCGCGCCGGTCACTCCGTTGCTCGTATCGGCGTCGGTCGTCAGCGGACTCGTGACCGGTGCCGTCGGCGTGGTCGGTCCGGCCGGGACTGTCGGCACCGCGGGGGTGCCGACGCCGGTCGTCGAACCAGCGCCGGTCTCGGTGTCACCGAGAACGCTGATGGCGTTGTCCCCGACGGTGATCGGCAGCGAGATCGACGCAAGGATCTGCGTTCCGCCCAGCACTCCATCGTCCCCCGTGGTCGTCACGTCGTCGCTCGTACCCTCTTGTTGGATCGACGTGGATGAACCGGTGGACGCAGCATCCCCCAGAATGCTGATCGCGTTACCACCGACGAAGACGGGAAGTTCGACGACCGACGCGACCTGCATGCCACCGGCGATGCCGTCGCTGCCCGAGGTGGTCGCACCGTCAGTCGAGCCGGTCGTGCGGCTAGGAACGGCAGCGGTCGGCGCGGAAGCGCCCTCCGACGACGAGTCGCCCAGCACGCTGATCGCGTTTCCCCCGACCGTTACCGGAGCGACCAGGTCGGGCGCCAGCTGCGTGCCTCCGGCGACGCTGTCGCTACCCGAGGTAGAGGCGCCGTCGGTCGTTTCAGCGGGAGCCGCCGCCGCGGTCGGCACCGAAGCATTCTCCGACGACGCGTCGCCCAGCACGCTGATCGCGTTGCCACCGACCGTCACCGGGACCGCGACGTCGGGCACCACCTGAGTACCACCCGCGACGCTGTCGTTGCCCGACGTGGTCGGAGCCGACGCCGGCGCGGCCGGTCCGGCGACCGGAGCAGCAGCAACCGGTGCCGGAGTGGCCGACGAATCGCCGACGACGCTGATCGCGTTGCCCTGCACGGCCACCGGCGCGGCGGCCTCCACGACGGCCTGAGTGCCGCCCAGAGCGGAGTCGGTTCCGGAGGTTGTAGCCGGAGCCGGAGCCGGAGCCGGTGCAGGTGCAGGTGCCGCCGGAATCGCGGCCGGCGACGGCGTGACGGCAGCGCCCGACAGCGAGTCACCGAGAACGCTGACCGCGTTACCGGTCACGTCGATCGGAGCGTCGATGGGCGCGACGACCTGGGTGCCCGAGAGCAGCCCGTCGTCTCCGGTGGTGTCGGCAGCGTTGGCGACCCCTGCCCCGAGGAGCGTAAGCCCCCCGGTGAATAGCACGAGGGCGAGCCCCCGAGAAACGTACGTAGACATGGTTATTACTCCTTGTTGATTGAATGATGTGATGCTTCCTCTCGCGGAAGCTGCGGTCGTGCCTGCGTCAGATGGCAGGGACGCCCCACTCAGTCAGGAGTCTCGTCAGAGGGGAACGTGGGCGACGACGGCAGTTCGTCGTCGGAAGCCGTCGAGACAGCCGCCCAGGTAGCCCGGGAGAGATCGAAGCCGCGCACGAGATCGGCGCCTACAGGGAAAGGGCCCGCTGCACTCGAAGCAGCGCTACCCGAAAGCGCCGTCGGTGCAGCGGGCAGCGGCGCCTCGCGCGGCATACCCGGTGCCGAGTCGAGGTGCGCGGATGTCGCGAGCTTTACGCTCAGCGAAGATTGCGGGGTGACACCCGCCGAGGTCACGCGAGCCGCGGAATCCGACTCGCGCGCCGAAACGGTGAGTCCGACCGCAGACGCGACGTCTGCGAGCACAGCGTCGACCGCGTCGTGCACGGGCGCGACCTCGAGGGAGCCGACGAATGAGTCGAGGGATGGAAGAACCCCCGACGCGAGCGGGACCACGGGCGAAAACGTACCAACGACCGGCGCGAGCGGGTTCAGCACCGGCGAGACGACGGGAGCGAGCGGGTCGAGAATTGGCGAGATCACGGGAGCCAGCGGAGTCACGACGTCGGTCAGTGCCGGTGCGAGCGGTTCAACGGCCGACGAGACCACCGGAGCGAGGGGCTGCACGACGGGCGCGACCGCCGCGGCAACGGGCGTCGTCACGGTCGACACGACGTTCGTGACCGGGGCCGCTACGGCTGCGACCGGAGCCGCCGTGGGTACAACCGCGGCGACCACAGGGGCCGCGACCGGTGCGGCCGCTTGGACCACCGGGGCGACGACCTGAGCGGGCGCGGCGACAACGGGCACGACGACAGGGGCGAGCGGTTCGGTGACCGAACCGACGAGAGACCCGACTGGATCGAGCGGCGACGGAGCGTTTGCCGATGCCGAGTGCGATTCGGAGAAGAAGCTCAGGATGAACCAGAGGACGGCGGCGAGGGCGGCCAGCGCGACGAGGCGCGCTGCGTGAAGCGAACGAGACACGTCCATTGTGAACCCCCTCCCCCATGAGAGAAAAACTCTTCACATTGAGACAATCATGAGATGGGCTCGGCGTCTAGTATTTTTTCAGAAAATCCTGACAGTCGTTCGCGAATAGTGTGAACGGGGCGCCCGCGACCTCTCGATTACACTTGTGAGCGCTCGCGGGAGTGGTGAAATTGGTATACACGCAGGTTTTAGGTACCTGTGCCGAAAGGCGTGAGGGTTCAAGTCCCTTCTCCCGCACAGTACCTACGCGTCGATAGCGCCGGTGACGATTCGCTCAAACGCCCGCTCGCGCGGCGGCCGGGTCTGCCTCGCCTTCGCGGGGTTCGTCATCGATGCGCAGGCCGAGGGTGCGGTTCGCGGATTCGCTCATTTTCTCGAGCCACGCCATGTTGATTTCGGGTTCTTTGCTACCCGAGAACTCGAAGTGAAACGACAGGGCCGGATGTATCCAGACCGTCCCACGACCGCTGCCGTCGGCGGGCTTTTTTTCCCACGACAACGCGAAGCTCTCGTTGCGTCTCAATTTCGTCAGAATCACGATTTTCAGGTGGGCCAGCGCCCGATCCTCGATGCGGATCGGATAGCGCGCATCGCCGTAATAAAGAGTTCCCACAGTGAGCCTTCCGCCAGAGTTCGGTCTGCCCCGCACGGGTTCGAACACGATAGACACCCCAGTTTATGCTGCCGAGACTCCCTCGATTAGTTCGCCTTATTGCGGCGGGAGGCATAGTCTCAAAGAGAGCCCCGGAAGGATCGACCATGAAGAGGACTTATGTCGAAGTAGCCGGGAGGACGTTCCACCTCGCCCAAGGCACTGACGTGCGCGACACGAAAGAGGAAGTCGTCGCTGCACTGCGTGCCGGCGGCGGCCTCGTGGATTTCGTCGTGTACGGGAACGTCGAGGTGTCCGTTGCGGTATCGCCGGGCGTCCCGCTGATCTTCCGCTCGGAAGAAGTCGAGCACGACGAGCGTGACACGGGCGATCTGGAAGAGCCGTTCCGCCCGTACGAAACCCACAACTACGAGACGGTCCTCTAGCGGGCCGGAAGCCGACCTACGGTAGCACCACCGTCGGCTTCCCCTCGTCCCACTCGAGCGGAACAACGTTCACGCCGCGCTGGATGAACAGCGAGTCCCACGAGGGGAATACGAGCACGTCCGTACCATCCGGGGCCGTCACGACGTCTTGACCGCCCGGTCCGAGATAGCGCCCGGCGCTGATCTCCGTCGTGAGCAGCGGGCCGTCGGCCTTCGTGAAGGGCCCGAGGGCGGATGGCGCTGTCGCGTAGCCGGTCGCGTACGCGTCGCCGCCGTAGTCGTTCGCGGAGTACAGCAGCGTGTAGACGCCGTCGCGTTTGACGAGGGTGGGCGCCTCGATGAGGTTGCCCTCCCAGTCCTGGTCCTGCATGAGCAGCTTCGTCGTCTCCCCCACGATCGCCGTGCCGTCGGCCGAAAGCGGAGCGATCTGCAACCAGGTGTCGAGGCCGCAGCAGTTGCCGTCGTTCTTCCAGAGCAGGTAGCGCGTGCCGTCGTCGTCGACGAAGGTGGCCGCATCGATCGCGCCTCCCTCGTCGGGCGGGCAGACGATCGGACCGGTGCCGACCGGGGTGAACGGGCCTTCCGGGTTCGTCGCGGTCGCGACCCCGATGCACTGGAGGGCGGGGCTCTTGTTCGCCGCGGTGAAGTACATCACGAAGTCGCCGGGCGCGACCTCGGTGACCTCGGGCGCCCAGGTCTTGCCCGGGGACGCCCAGTCCGGCAGCTCGGGAAGAACGTCAACGGCCAGGGTCTCCCAGCTCTCGAGATCCGTCGACACCGCCGCCTGCACGTTGAAGCCCGCCCCGTTCGTCGCGAACGCGTAGTAGCGGTCGCCGGTGGCCAGTACATCGGGGTCCGGGAAATCCTGGTCGATGGCGAAGTCGTCCGTGTCCACTTGCACCTCCGCGTCATCCGCACCCGATCCCCCGCTCGAACAGCCCGCGAGCGCCACGGCGACCGCGACCAGCGCGACGACCGACCGGCGCATCAACCCTTGACTCCCGACGACGCCACACTCTCGACGATCTGCTTCTGCGCGAGCGTGAACAGGATCAGAACGGGGACCGAGGCGATCACCGCTCCCGCCATCACGATGCCGAAGTGCGTCGAGTAGGTGCCCTGCAGCACCGACAGGCCGGGCTGGAGGGTGAGACTCTCGGGGCTGAGCAGCACGTAGATCGGCCAGATGAAGTCGTTCCAGTTGGTGAGGAAGCTGAGCACCGCGAGCGTTGCGAGCGCCGGTCGGGACAGCGGCAGGATGATCTGCCAGAAGATGCGGAAGTCGCCGGCGCCGTCGACGCGGGCCGCCTCCTCGATCTCGCCGGGGAGACCGATGAAGAACTGCCTCAGGAAGAAGACGCCGAACGCGCCCGCCGAACCGGGCACGATGATCGCCCAGAGGGTGTCGAGCCAGCCGAAGCTGTCGACGATGAGGTAGTTCGGGATGAGGAAGATGACGCCGGGCACGAGCAACGTGGCGATGATCAACCCGAAGACGATCTTCTTGCCGTGGAACTCCAGCCGGGCGAGCGCGTACGCGGCCGCCGACGCGGTCACCAGGATGATCACCGTCTGCGCCGTGGCGGCGATGACGCTGTTCAAGAACCACTGCAGGATCGGCAGGTTGCCGGTCGCGAGCGTGACGTAGGCCTCGCTGGTGAAGGGGTCGGGCAGCGGTGACGCCGGCGAGTTGATCGCGTCGAAGTCGGTCTTGAACGACGTCAGCAGCATCCACAGCAGCGGGACGACGATGATGAACGAGATCAGGAAGAGAGCCACGTAGGTGAGCACGTTGGGCGCGTTCTTGCGCCGCGTGCCGCGTTGCATGGTCGTGGTCACGGTACTCATTTCGTGTTGTCCCGCTGCAGGCGGAAGTTGATGACGCTGACGACGGCGAGAATCGCGAACAGCACGTAGCTCATCGCGGTGGCGGCACCCATCTGGTTCTGCACCAGGCCCTGGTCGGCGATGTACATGATCGCGGTGCGGGTCTGGGTGCCCGGGCCGCCCTGCGTGATGAGGAACGACTGGCCGAACATGTTGGCCGAGGAGAGCAGGGTGACGGTGACCACGAAGGTCATGACCGGTCGGAGCCCCGGGAGGGTCACACTCGTGAACTTGCGCCACGCCCCCGCGCCGTCGAGCGACGCGGCCTCGTAGAGGTCGGGGTTGATGCCCTTGAGGCCCGCGAGCAGGATGACGGTGTTGAGGCCGAGGGTCCACCAGACCGTGATGCCGACGAGCGAGATCCAGGCCCACGGAACGTCGACGGTCCACGGAATGTCCGAGGGCAGGCCGAGCAGCTCGAGCACGGCGTTCACCACACCGAGCTGCGGGTCGAGCAGGTACCGCCAGAGCACGCTGACGACGGCGACGCCGAGCACGTACGGGGCGAAGAAGATGCCGCGGAAGACGGTGCCGCCCTTGATGCGGCGGTTCAGCAGGAGCGCGATGGCCAGCGGCACGGCGAGCAGGAACGGGACGCTGGCCACGACGAAGATGCCCGTCGCGCGCATGCTCTCCCAGAAGTCGCCGTAGGTGATCGATCCGGGGGTGAACAGGTCGAAGAAGTTCTGGAGGCCGACGAAGGGGTGGTCGTCGAGCAGCGGGTTCCACACGTGCAGGCTGATCCACAGTCCGTAGACCGCGGGGAACAGCACGAAGATCCCGAAGATGACCAGGAACGGCGCGAGGAACAGGTAGGCCGTGAGGGTCTTGCGGCGGGCCGCCGCCCCGCGGAGGCCGGAGCCCCCGCGGAGCGGCGGGACGATGCTGGGATTAGCCACCGTACTGTGCCTTGTTCTGCTTGAGCAGCTGCGTGGCCTTCTCGGCGGCGTCGTCGAGCGCTTCCTTCGGCGACTTCTTGCCGAGCATGGCCTCGTTGACGCCGGTGGTGACCTCGGCCATGGCGTTGGTGATGCCGGGCGAGACGGTCTCGTAACGTGCGTACTCGAGCTGCTCGAGGAACGGCGCGAGAGCCGGGTAGTCGGTCAGCAGCGCCGGGTCTTCACGCACGGTGTTCTGTGCGGGCAGTTCGCCGGTCGACGCCCATTCGGCCGAGTTGTCGTTCATCCACTTGACGAACGTCGCCGCGGCGGCCGACTTGTCGGGGTCCTGGTTCTTGTTGGCCGGGAACATCCAGTGCGTCGAGCTCGACCAGACGGCCTTCTCGGTGCCGATCTGGGGAACGGGGATCGCCGTCCAGTCGACCGACTGCAGGGCCTCGTTCGTCGTCTGCCAGACGCCGTTCCAGTTGAATGCCGTCTCGCCGCCGATGAGGGCGTTGATGTTGCCGTCCTGGGCGACGTTCGCCGGGCTGTAGCCCTTCTCGATGAGGTCGGTCATCCAGGTGAGCGCCTTGACGCCGGCTTCGGAGTTGAAGGTGGCCTCCGTGACATCTTCATTGAAGAGTTCTCCACCGAACTGCCAGAGCAGCGACTCGAATTCGAACGTCCCGGTGAACACATACCCGTCGGCCCATTCGCCCTGCACCCCTGCGGCCTTGAGGGCCTCAAGGGCTGCGAGGTAGCTCTTCTGGTCGGTGGGGGCGGTCTCGGGATCGAGTCCGGCCTTCACCAGCACGTCCTTGTTGATGTACAGGCCGAGCGGGGTGACGCTCCACGGCACGCCGTACTGGCTGTCGTCGAACTGCCCGGCGTCCATCAGGCCCTCGGGGAAGTCGTCCTCGTCGTAGCCGAGCGCCTCGACGACGTCGTCGGTCTTGAGCAGCAGGCCCTGGGCGGCGTAGGTCGCGACGTCGTCGCCGTGGGCGACCGCGACATCCGGACCCTTGCCGGCCTTGATCGCGAGGGGCATCTTCTGGGTGATGTCCGCCCACTCCATCGCGTTGCTCTTGACCTTGATGTCGGGGTGGGTCTCGTTGAATTCGGCGACGAGCTGGGGAACAAGCACGGGGGCCGCGCCGCCCGTCCAGCCGTTCCAGAAGGTGATGTCGACCTGAGGGCCGGAGTATTCGGCTTCGGCGCGAACGCTGTCTGACGCGCTGTTCGAACTGCCCCCGGAGCACGCTGCGAGCGAGACCCCTAGTCCGAGAATCGCAACCGCGGCGGCTGCGCGCAGTGTGGGGTTCTTCATGTGTTGCTCTCCTTTGAGTGACGGTGCTGGGCTGTGCTGGGGCGGGCCGGTGCTGACGCACCGGGAGTGACGTCGGACGTCGACCACCTTCGCCTCGTTGCACCGGCCAATTTACAGCGCTGTAATATCGGAGTCAAGCAAAACGAGCTTTCACTGCGGTATCGGTCGGTACAGTGAGCAGCGAGAACGCGCGGGTCGACGGCGACGAGCGCCACGCCTCCCGACGGACAAGAAACGGACCACCATGGCAAACGTGCGCCTGCAGGACGTGGCCGAGCTCGCCGGTGTCTCGATGAAGACCGTGTCGAACGTCGTGCACCAGTACCCGCACGTGAGCCCGAGCATGCGGGCCCGCGTCGAGGCGGCGATCAGCGAGCTGGGCTACCGCCCCAACGCGTCGGCCCGCCGGCTCGCGACGGGCCGCACGGGAATGCTGTCCCTCGCCTTCAGCGACGTGAGCCTGCCGTACTTCGCCGAGCTGGCGCGCATCATCGCCCACCTGGCGAGCGCCCGCGGCTACCGCCTGCTGCTCGAGCAGACCGACGGCACCATCGAGAGCGAGCGGGCGATCATCTCCACGCGTGAAGCGGGACTCGTCGACGGCGTCATCTTCCAGCCGTCGCGCATGCCGTCGATGGAGATCTCGAAGCGCCGGGCCGACGTGCCGCTCGTCTTGCTCGGCGAGGGGCCCGCTCCGCTCAGCGTCGACCACGTGATGATCGACAACGAGGCGGCGGCGATCCAGGCCACCAGTCACCTCGTCGCGGCGGGGCGCACGCGCATCGGGTTCGTCGGCCACGAGGAGTTCGACCAGTCGGTCACCTCGCTGCAGCGCCTCAGGGGCTTCCAGCTCGCGCTCGACGCGGCGGGACTCACCGTCGATATGTCGCTCGTGGTCCCGAGCGCGGCGATCAGTGCGAAAGATGCCGCGGATGCGATGCGTCGCGCCCTCGCGGACGGCCGGGTCTTCGACGGGCTCGTCTGCCGCGACGACCTCGCGGCTATCGGAGCCCTCCGCGCCCTGCAGGAGCACGGGTTGCGGGTGCCCGAGGATGTCGCCGTCGTGGGGTGGGACGACATCTCCATGGCGGCCTTCACACACCCGTCGCTCACCACGGTGGCGCCGGACACGACGCAGATCGCGACGATGGCGCTCGACATGCTCGAGGAGCGCATCGGCGGATACACCGGTCTCGGCCGGCATCGCATCGCCGACTACTCGTTCGTCGTGCGGGAAAGCGCCCCGAGCGACTGAACCGGCGACGCGCTGCATTGCGCGCGGCTCGGATTGCCGTTTTACAGCGCTGCAAAAATGCAGCACACTGTAGCCATGGACATCGACGCCCTCGCTACGACCGCCACCCCGATTCGCGCTTCGCGCCAAGACGGCAGCTACCCTCGACCGCAGCTCGTGCGCCCGTCGTGGACGGATCTGAGCGGCGAGTGGGACCTGCGTTTCGACGACGCCGATAAGGGACTGCGCGATCGATGGTTCGTCCCGGCCACCCCGACGGCGTTCGACCGCACGATCACCGTGCCGTTCCCGCCCGAGTCCCCGGCATCCGGCATCAACGACACCGGCTATCACCCGGTCGTCTGGTACCGCCGGTCGATCATCGTGCCGTCGCGCGACGGCGGCCGCACTCTGCTGCACTTCGGGGCGGTCGACTACCGGTGCTCCGTCTGGCTGGGCGGCGTGCTGCTCGGCCACCACGAGGGCGGTCACACCCCGTTCTCGTTCGACGTCACCGATGCCGTGACCGGCGACGGCCCGCACGCGCTCGTGGTGCGCGCCGAAGACGACCCGCTCGACGTCGCCCAGCCGCGCGGCAAGCAGGACTGGGAGCTCGACCCGCACGTCATCTGGTACCACCGCACCACCGGGATCTGGCAGCCGGTCTGGCTCGAGACGGTGCCCGAGTTGCACGTCGACCACCTGGCGCTCGCCCCCGACGTGGCGACGGGATCGGTCGTGGTCACCGTCGAACTCAACCGACGCCTCGACGCCGACACCCGCCTCGAGGTCGAGCTCAGCTACGAGGGCGAGCCGCTCGCGACCCACGGCATCGCCGTGCACTCGCACCGGGTGAGCGTCACCGTCGTCGTCCCCCGGCAGATCAACGGGCAGAACTACGAGGAGCTGCTGTGGAGCGACCTCGCGCCGCGGCTCATCGACGTCAAGGTCACGTTGAGCGGGCTCGCGTCGAGCGACACCATCTACTCCTACTTCGGTCTGCGCAGCGCGGCGGTCGACCGGGGTCGCTTCCTTCTCAACGACCGCCCCGTGTTCCTGCGCTCGGTGCTGAGCCAGGGGTACTGGCCCGAGTCGCATCTCGCGGCGCCCTCGGCCGACGCACTTCGGGCCGAGGTGCAACTCATCAAGGACCTCGGCTTCAACTCGGCGCGTGTGCACCAGAAGATCGAAGACCCACGCTTTCTCTACTGGGCCGACCGGCTCGGCCTGCTGCTCTGGGAGGAAATGCCCAGCGCCTACGAGTTCTCGCCCACGGCGGCGCGCAGGGTCGCGACCGAGTGGTCCGACGTCATCCGTCGCGACTCCTCGCACCCGAGCATCGTCACCTGGGTGCCATTGAACGAGAGCTGGGGCGTGCAGCACATCTCCCAGGACGCGGCCGTGCGCGACCACGTGCGCAGCCTCTTCCACCTCACCAAGAGCCTCGACCCCTCGAGGCCCGTCGTGTCGAACGACGGCTGGGAGCACCTCGACTCCGACATCTGGTCGATCCACGACTACGAGGAGTCGGGCGAGGTGCTCGCCGCCCGGTACGCGGACAAGGCCAGCGTCGACGCGCTTTTCGCCGGCATCGGCCCGGCCGGTCGACGCCTGCGCCTGAGCGACGAACCCGACCGCGGCCAGCCGGTGATGCTCACCGAGTTCGGCGGCGTGAAGTTCGCGCCCGACAGCGAGTTCGACGACGCGTGGGGCTATTCGACGGCCTCGTCGGCCGACGACTTCGCGAAGCGGATGGCCGCCCTGCTCGACGCGGTGCGCGCGAGCGAGGTGCTCTCCGGCTACTGCTACACCCAGCTGACCGACACCGGCCAGGAGACGAACGGGGTGGTCAACGCCGATCGCTCGCCGAAGCTGCCGGTGAAGCGAATCCGGGCGATCATGACGGGCGATGGAGAGGCCGATCGGGACGCCTGAGGACGGGCCGCGCTCCCCCGTGCGACGGGTCGCGTACACCTTCAGAATGATCTCTTGCGAATAGGCGCATTTCTCAGCATCCTGTGACGCGGCGCGGAGTACCCTGTGAGGAGTTCACACCGTAGCCGCCGCCGATTGACCTCAACGGCAACCGACGACTGGAGTCTTGCCCGTGTTTTCAACCGCCCTCATCCCGTTCCTCGATCCAGCGAATCTGATCGAGGGATTCGGCGCCTTCGCGCTGCTCGGTGTGTGCTTCATCGTGTTCGCCGAGACGGGTCTGCTCGTCGGTTTCCTTCTCCCCGGTGACACCCTGCTCGTGATCACGGGCCTGCTTACCTTCGCCGGTACCGTGGCCGTCGGCGGGTCGGGCATCGAGATCGACATCTGGTGGGTGTGCCTGGCGATCGGATTCGCGGCGTTCCTCGGCGGAGAGGTCGGCTATCTGATCGGCCACAAGCTCGGCCCGAAGGTCTTCGAGCGCAAGGAGACCGGCCTGTTCTCGATGGAGAACGTGCGCCGCACCAACTCGTTCTTCGAGCGCTTCGGCGGCTTCGCGGTCATCGTCGCCCGCTTCGTGCCGATCGTGCGCACCTTCGCCCCCGTCGCCGCGGGCGTGGGCCACATGAACTACAAGAAGTACTCGCTCTACAACCTCATCGGCGCGCTGATCTGGGGCGGTGGCCTGACCTTCGCCGGCTTCCTGCTGGGATACATCCCGCCGGTTGCCGACTTCGTCACCCACTACATCGACGTCATCCTGCTCGGCGCGGTGGCCGTCTCAGTCATCCCGACGGCGTACCACTACATCCAGTCGGTGCGGAAGTCGCGTAAGAACCGCGCGGCCGCCGCCGCGACCGACACCTCGGAACTCGTGCTCGACCAGGCCCTGTTCGACCAGGACAAGAGCAACGACCCGAAGAACTAGCCTTCGTTCGGCGCTTCGCCGGAGCCGTCGGAAGCGGTGGAGCCGTCGGATGCGCCGGGGGCTTCGGCCGCCGGAAGTTTCGCGCGCAGCTTCTTGAGCGCCCCGCCCGCCTCGCGGCGCACCTCGATCTCGGGGTCCTTCAGCAGGGATCGCAGCACGTCGACCTCGTCGGCGCTGCCGATCTCGCCGAGCGCACGCGCGGCTTGTGCTCGCACGCGGGCCACCTCGTCGGTCGCGAGCGCGGCCACCTCGGCGGGGTACTGCAGCTCGCGCCGCGCGACCACCTTCGCGCTCATCTCGCGGACGCGCCAGGCCTGGTTGCCGAGACCGGCGAGCACGGCGGGGATGGCGCTGTCGTTCCACACGTAGAGGAACGTGCGGGCGCCCCACACCTCGGGCCAGTACAGCGCCGGGGCGCCGTCGAGGATGCCCTGCGCGTGACGCCCTCCGACGGCGAGCAGGAATTCTTCGCCCGCGTTGAGGCCGGCGATGAGCGCCGTGGCGCGCGCGATGACGTCGTCCTCCCCCAGCTCGGCGACGACCTTCGCGATGCGTTCGGCGGGGGAATCGTCGTTGGGCTGGTTCTTCGGGGTGTGAGTAGTCATAGCGCTGCTACTTTACGCGGCCTCGTCGCTATCGGCCCACCCAGACCGAGTCGAGGCAGTCGTGCGCGAGGGCTACCGCCGACCGCCCGTCCCGCAGCCGCACGGCGAAGGGCTCGACCGACTCGACCGTGAACTCGCGATCGAGCGTGATCGACTCGGCCTCGAGGCGGCGCAGCAGCGCGGGGTCGCGATCGCTGATCCGCACGACCCGCACCGTCTCCCCCATGCCGATGCGGCGCAGCAGCACGGCGGCCGGCTGCTCGACCCGGCCGTCGCGGCTCGGGATCGGGTCGCCGTGCGGGTCTCGGGTCGGAAAGCCCAGCTGTTCGTCGATGCTGTCCAGCAGGCGGTCGCTCAGGGCGTGCTCGAGCACCTCCGCCTCGTCGTGCACCTCGTGCCAGCCGTAGCCGAACTGCCCGGCCAGCCAGGTCTCGATCAGCCGATGGCGCCGCACCATCCGCAGGGCGAGAGCCGTGCCATCCGGTGTCAGGATCACGGCCCCGTAGGGAACGTGGTCGACCAGTCCTTGAACCCCGAGCTTCTTCACCATCTCGGTGACGGACGACGCGGCGAGCCCCAACCGTCCGGCGAGCACCGACGTCGTGATCGGCTCCGGCTGCCACTCGGTGTGCGCGTAGATGACCTTCACGTAGTCCTCGACCGCCGTCGCGTATAGCGGCTTCTGGGGCATCAGGCGCCCCCGATCACCAGGGCGATGAGCACGACGTTGATGACGATGATCGCGGCGGTCGCGACCCAGCTCACCCAGCGCAGCCAGGCGGCGTTCGCGAACTCGCCCATCAGCGTCTTCGAGCTGGCGAACGTGACGAGCGGCACGAGGGCGAACGGGATGCCGAAACTCAGCACCACCTGGCTGAGGACGAGCGCCCTGGTCGGGTCGAAGCCGACGGCGAGCACGAACAGCGCGGGTACGAGCGTCACCAGCCGACGGGCCAACAGCGGGATCTTCACGCGCAGCAGCCCGCCCATGATCGACGCGCCCGCGTACGTGCCGACACTCGTCGAGGCGAGGCCGGACGCGAGAAGACCGAGGGCGAACACGACCCCGATGACGGGACCGAGGTTCGCCTCGATGGCGGCGTGCGCCCCCTCGATCGAGTCGGTACCCTCGACGCCGCGCAGGCTCGACGCGGCCAGCAGCAGCATCGAGATGTTGATGGCGCCGGCAACCACGAGGGCGGCCCCGACGTCCCAGCGGGTGGCGTTCAGCAGCATCCGGATGCGACTCGCGTCGCGCGTCACACCGTGTCGGTCGCGAGCGAGCGCCGAGTGCAGGTAGATGACGTGCGGCATCACCGTGGCCCCGAGCATGCTCGACGCGAGCAGCACGGAGTCGGCGCCCTCGAAGCGTGGGACGACCCCCGCGAGCATCTGGCCGGCGTCGAGGTCGCTCACGAACAGGCCGGAGACGAAACCGACGACGATCACGCCGAGGAGGGTCACGATCACGATCTCGAACGAGCGCTGGCCTCGCCGGGACTGCACGGCGAGCAGGATCATCGACGCGACACCGACGATGACGCCGCCGAGCAGCAGCGGTATGCCGAACAGCAGGTTGAGGGCGATGGCGCCGCCGATCACCTCGGCGATGTCGGTGGCGGCCGCGACGAGCTCGGCCTGGCCCCAGTAGAGGCGGCGCGGGCCGGTTCTCAGCCGCTCGCCCAGCAGCTCGGAGAGGCTACGGCCGGTGACGAGTCCGACCTTGGCCGACTGGTATTGCACGATCACGGCGACGAGGTTGGCGAGGATGAGCACCCAGAGCAGCAGGTAGCCGTAGCGGGCGCCGGCGGTGAGGTTGGCGGCGACGTTGCCGGGGTCGACGTAAGCGATGGCCGCGACGAAGGCGGGCCCGAGCAGCAGCAGGGTGGAGCGGGCGGTGACCTTGCTTGGTGGGGCGATCGACGATTTCGGCACCCCGAAACCCTAGCTTTTTCGGCAGTCCGAAACTAGCGGTGGTGCTGCTCTTCGTGGTCGGCGTGCTCGGTCGGTTCGAGCTGGAACGTCGAGTGCGCGACGTCGAAGTGACCCGATAGGCAGCCGCCCAGTTCGTCGAGCAGCGCGCCGGTGCCGCCGCTCTCGAACAGCTCCTTGGTCACCACGACGTGGGCGGAGAAGACGGGGGCGCCCGAGGTGATGGCCCAGACGTGCACGTCGTGCACGTCGACGACGCCCGGGGTGCCCAGGATGTGCTCGCGGATCGTCTCGACGTCCATGTTGCGCGGCACCGACTCGCTCAACACGTGCACGACGTCGCGCAGGAGCATAAACGCCCGCGGCGCGATGAGCGCGGCGATCACGAGCGACGCGATCGCGTCGGCCTGCACGAAGCCGGTGAGCAGGATGGCGAGCGCGGCCACGATCGCCGTGACGGAGCCGAAGAAGTCGCCGAGCACCTCGAGGTAGGCGCCGCGCATGCCGATCGACTGGTCGCTGCCGCCGCGCAGAACGAGCATCGACGCCACGTTCGCCCCCAACCCGATCACGGCGACCACGAGCATCGGCGTACCGAGCACCTCGGCGTCGTCGGGCCGCAGCAGGCGACCCACGCCCTCCACGGCGACGAAGATCGCGACGACCGTGAGGATCACACCGTTGATGAGGGCGCCGAACACCTCGGCGCGTTGGTAGCCGAAGGTCTGCCGATCGGTTGCCGGACGCGCGGCAATGAGCAACGCGACCAGGGCGACCGTGAGGCCGAACAGGTCGGAGAGCATGTGGCCGGCGTCGGCCAAGAGGGCCAGCGAGTCGGACAGGACCGCGCCGACGACCTCGACCACGAGAAACACCGCGACTATGGCGATGGCGACGACGAGCCTGGTGCGGTTGGTCACCCCGGCGGCGTGGTCATGCCCGGCGTGCTTGTCGTGTGTCACTTGCTCAACGGTAAACGCCGCGCGCGCACCCGGCTAGGGGTGCGCGCTTGATAGGAATGATGTGCGTTATCGACAGGGTGCCGTGCGCACCTCAGCGCAGCAGTTGAGCGCGCACGACCGGCATGATCTGCCCGAACGCGAGGGCGCGGTGGCTGATCGCGTTCTTCTCGTCGGCGGTGAGTTCGGCCGCGCTCACGGTGAGGCCGTGCGGCTGGAACACCGGGTCGTAGCCGAACCCGCCGACGCCGGTCGGCCCGGTCAGGACGCTGCCCGGCCAGACACCGAGTTCGACGTGCTCGAAGTCACCGTCGACGAGGGCCGCGGCGCAGGTGAACTGTGCCTCGCGGTCGGTGATCCCCTCGAGGTTGGCGAGCAACAGCTCGAGGTTCTCGCGGTCGTCGCGGTTGCCTGCGTAGCGGGCGGAGTGGATGCCGGGGGCGCCGTCGAGCGAGTCGACGGAGATCCCGGAGTCGTCGGCGATCGCGGCGAGGCCGGTGTGCTTCGCGGCTGCGCGCGCCTTGATGAGCGCGTTCTCGGCGAACGTCAGTCCGTCTTCGACCGGCTCGGGGCCGTCGTAGCCGATGAGCTCGATACCGTCGAGCCTGTCGCCCAGAATGCGGCGCAACTCCTCGACCTTGTGCGCATTGTGGGTGGCGAGCACCAGCCGGACGGTCATGACGCCAGCGACGCGACCTGCATCGCGGTGAGGTCGGCCGTTCCGCCGAGGGCCAGGTCGAGCAGGGCATTCAGCTCGTCGCGGTCGAAGGGCGCGCCCTCGGCGGTGCCCTGCACCTCGACGAAGAGACCGCGGCCGGTGACGACCACGTTCATGTCGGTCTCCGCCTTCACGTCCTCGACGTAGGCGAGGTCGAGCAGCGGCTCGCCCTTCACGATGCCGACCGATACCGCGGCGACACTGTCGATGAGCGGCTTGGAGTTCTTGCCGATGAATCCCTTCTCACGGCCCCACTCGAGCGAGTCGGCGAGCGCGATGTACGCGCCGGTGATCGCCGCGGTGCGCGTTCCACCGTCGGCCTGCAGCACGTCGCAGTCGATCACGATGGTGTTCTCGCCGAGCGCTTTCATGTCGACCACGGCGCGCAGCGAGCGGCCGATGAGGCGCGAGATCTCGTGCGTGCGGCCGCCGATCTTGCCCTTGACGCTCTCGCGGTCCATGCGGTCGTTGGTCGAGCGCGGAAGCATCGAGTACTCGGCGGTGACCCAGCCGGTGCCCTTTCCCTTCAGCCAGCGCGGCACGCCGTTCGTGAACGACGCGGTGCACAACACCTTGGTGTTGCCGAACGAGATGAGGGCGGAACCCTCGGCCTGCGCGCTCCAGCCGCGTTCGATCGTGACGGGGCGGAGGTCGGTGGCCGTGCGGCCGTCGGAACGGGTCATGAGGCGTCTGCTTTCGGTAGAGGTGCTCGTGAAAGGTCAATCGTGGGGAGGTGGATCGCGCCGGTCTCGACCAGGTCGACCCGGGTGACCTCGGGGCCGAGAAACCTGCTGGCGAGGCGCAGGAACTGCTGCTGGCTGCCGCCGGTCGCCTCGAACCTGTAGACCGGCGACTCGTGAGACGTGCGCTCGAGGCCGTGTTTTACGAGCATCCGGTACACGTCGTATGCGGTCTCTTCCGCGCTGGAGACGAGGGTCACCTCCTCGCCCATCACGTACTGGATGGCCGCGGCGAGCAGCGGATAGTGCGTGCAGCCGAGCACGAGGGTGTCGATGTCGGCGGCCTTGAGCGGCGCGAGGTACTGCTCGGCGACCGCGAAGAGCTCGGGGCCGCTCGTGACGCCGGCCTCGACGAATTCGACGAACCGCGGGCAGGCCTCGGTGAAGATGTGCAGGTCGGATGCCGCGGCGAACGCGTCCTCGTAGGCGAGCGACTGCACCGTACCGACCGTGCCGATCACCCCGACACGTTTGTTGCGCGTCTGGCGCACGGCGGCGCGCACGGCGGGCTGGATGACCTCGACGACGGGGATGCCGTAGCCGCCGGTGAACCGCTCACGGGCGTCGCGCAGCATCGCTGACGACGCCGTGTTGCAGGCGATTACGAGCAGCTTCACGCCCTCGGCCACGAGGTCGTCCATCACCTCGAGCGCGTAGCGGCGCACGTCGGCGATCGGCTTCGGCCCGTAGGGCGAGTGCGCGGTATCGCCGACATAGGTGATCGACTCCCGCGGCAACTGGTCGATGATGGCCCGGGCGACGGTCAGGCCGCCGACTCCCGAGTCGAAGACTCCGATCGGCGCATCTGTCACGAGCCTCAGTTTAGTGGAAGCCGTCACGCTCCCTCTCCTGCTGCACGACGTCTTCGCGGTCGGCGAGCCGACGCAGCCCCGCGAGCGGCTGCGACATGCGGTGGTTGCCGCGCAACGCGGGCTCCACCCGGTCGAGGAACGCCCAATAGCCGGCCGTGTACGGACAGGCGTCAGGTCCGAGCCGCTTCTTCGGGTTGAAGCGGCAGCCGCCGCAGTAGTCCGTCATCCGGTCGATGTAGGCGCCGCCCGAGGCGTACGGCTTCGTCGCGACGATGCCGCCGTCGGCGTGCTGGCTCATGCCGATCACGTTCGCCGGCATCACCCAGGGCGTGCCGTCGACGAACATGTCGGTGAACCAGTCGTTGAGCTGCACGGGGTCGTAGCCGCGCTGCAGCGCCCAGTTGCCGATCACCATGAGCCGCTGGATGTGGTGGGCCCAGCCGCGCTCGCGCAGCCCGCCGATGGAATGCTTGAGGCAGTTCGCCTCGATCGTCGCCGCGTCGAGCTCGACGAACTCCCGGGGTAGGTCGACGGTGGCGCGCAGGGCGTTGTGGCCGGTGCGGTAGCCCTCGCCGAGATGCCAGTAGAGGTGCCAGACGTAGTCGCGCCAGCCGGCGATCTGGCGAACGAAGCCCTCCGCGCTCGCGAGCGGCGCGTTGCCGTTCGCGTACTCGGCCGCCGCGGTCTCGACGACGTGGCGCGGGTCGAGCAGCCCGAGATTCATCGGCGCGCTGAGCAGCGAGTGCGCCATCGTCCAGTCGCCCGTGAGCGTGGCGTCTTCGAACGTGCCGAAGTCGCCGAGGCGGGTCTCGATGAAGTCGGCGAGCGCCGCGTGCGCTTCCTCCCCCGTGGCGGCGAACCGTCGCGGACCGTCGTCGCCGACCAGCCGGATGTCGCCCGCGGCCTGCCAGCGGTCGAGGTCCGCGCGCACTCCGGCGTCGATGTCGTCTTCGACCGGCCAGCGGGGGTCGGGGAGCCCCAGCGACACGGCGTTCTTCGGCGGCGGCTGCCGGTTGTCGTGGTCGTAGTTCCACTGCCCGCCGACGGGCGACTGCCCCTCCATGAGCAGCCCGGTGCGCGTCCGGGTGTCGCGGTAGAAGTCCTCCAACAGCAGCCGGCCGTTGCCACGGCTCGCCGCCCATGCCGCGAAGTCCTCCTCGCTGGTGACGAACCCGCGGCTGGGCAGCACCCGCGCGCCGAGCCGACGCACGGTGCGCCGGGCGGCGTACGACGTCGGGTCGATGACCTCGAGGTCGTCGCGGCCGCGCGTCACCTCGGAATAGTTCTCGACCTGGTGGAACTCGACTCGGTCGCCGAGCTCGGCGGCCCGATGCCGGATCGCCGAGAGGATGAGGTGGGCCTTCGCCCGATGGATCGGGCGCCGGCGCAACACCGATCTCGCCTCGATCAGCAGCATCGGCCCGCCGTCGTCGAACAGGTCGCCGAGCTGACCGGCGAAGATCCAGCGGGTCGTGGCTGCGCGCGCGCTTGTCATCCGCTCACGCTAGAGCACGCCGCCGACCTCGATAGGCTCATTGACATGACGAGCGCGCTGCTGACCGACCGCTACGAACTGACCATGATCGACGCCGCCATGCGCAGCGGTCTGCACGACAGGGAGTGCGTCTTCGAGGTCTTCGCCCGCCGGTTGCCCGAGGGGCGTCGCTACGGCATCGTCGCGGGTACCGGGCGGCTGCTCGACCTCATCCGTGACTTCCGCTTCGACGACGCCGAGCTGACCTGGCTGCGCGACCACGGTGTCGTCACCGACAAGACGCTCGACTGGCTCGCCGACTATAAGTTCCACGGCGACATCTCCGGCTACCAGGAGGGAGAGGTCTACTTCCCCAACTCCCCCATCCTCGTGGTCGACGGCACGTTCGCCGAGGCCGTCATCCTCGAGACCCTCGCCCTCAGCGTGCTCAACTACGACTCCGCCATCGCGAGCGCCGCGGCGCGCATGGTCTCGGCCGCCGACGGCCGTCCGCTCGCCGAGATGGGCTCCCGGCGCACCGGCGAGCGTTCCGCGGTCGCCGCAGCACGGGCGGCGTTCATCGCCGGATTCGGCGCGACCAGCAACCTCGAGGCCGGACGCGAGTGGGGCATCCCGACGATGGGCACCGCAGCGCACGCGTTCACCCTGCTGCACGACAGCGAAGAGGAGGCGTTCCGCTCGCAGATCGCCGCGCTGGGTTCGGGCACGACGCTGCTCGTCGACACCTACGACGTGCCCAAGGCCGTCGAGACAGCCGTGCGGGTCGCGGGAACCGGGCTCGGCGCCGTGCGCATCGACTCGGGCGACCTGCCCGCGCAGGTCGGCGCTGTGCGCCGCCAGCTCGACTCTCTCGGCGCCGTCAACACCAAGATCACCGTCACGAACGACCTCGACGAGTACACGATCGCCTCCCTGCGAGCGGCCCCCGTCGACTCGTACGGGGTCGGAACCTCGGTCGTCACCGGTTCGGGGCATCCCGCCGCCTCGATGGTCTACAAGCTCGTTGCGCGGCGCGACGACGCAGGCGAGTGGGTCTCGGTGGCGAAGAAGTCGGCCGCGAAAGCCACGGTCGGCGGGCGCAAGCACCCGGTGCGCAGCATCGAAAACGGAGTTGCCGTCGCCGAGACGATCTATGTCGGCGAGGAGCCGCCGGCTTCGGATGCCGAGCGTCGCCTTCTCGTGCCCCTCATGATCCAGGGTGAGCCGGTTGCCGACTACCTCGGAGCCCATGGCACGGGAGTGGCCCGCACGCACCGGGCCGCCGCCATCGCCGAACTCTCCGATCAGGCATTCCGCCTCGGACGGGGCGAGCCCGCCATCCCGACGGTCTACGCCACGAGCTAGCTACTTCAGCGTTTCGTAGATCTCTTTGCAGGTCGGGCAGACCGGAAACTTCTGCGGATCGCGGCCGGGTGTCCACAGCTTTCCGCACAGCGCCCGCACTGGCTTGCCGGTGAGCGCCGACTCCATGATCTTGTTCTTCGGTGCGTAGTGCGAGAAGCGCTCGTGGTCGCCCTCTTCTACCTGCTCGCTGTTGAGCAGCTCCTCGAGTTCGCGATCGAGAGTGGAGGTGCCTCCGCCGGTGTGCTCGGTATCAGTCATAGACCGATTCTACTTTCGCCGCCGGCGCTCCGCTCGGTCGAGCTGCGCCTAGTTGCGCATCGCGAAGGCGAGGATCTCCGGTCCGCGCTTCTCGAAACTGCGGCTGCCCCAGGCGACACCGCCGATCAGCACGAGAACCCCTACGACGACGCCCGCCGCGAGCGAGACCAGTGGCCAGTAGCCGCCCTCGTTCAATCCGATGACGCCGGCCACGACGGCGGGAGCGGCGAACCCCAGGATGGCCACGAACGACAAGGCCTGCAGCAGTCCCGCCGGGCTGCCGCTCTGTGGCTGCGCGAACGGGCTGTCACCGGGGCGCACGGCCGCGTACGGGAAGCGGGCCGACATGACGCTCGACAGCCCGAGGCCGCTGAACAGGATGCCCGTGCTCACGCCGACGACGCTCGGCAGCACGGACCAGTCGCCGTAGACGAGGGCGCTGATCACCGAGCCCGCCGCGATGACGACGAGTCCGACGATGAGCGCGGGAAGGAGGCGTCCGATGCGGTCGGCGCGGCCGGGCGTGCTCGCGGAGGTGTGGAGCCAGACCGCCGTGTTGTCGAACGCGACGTCGTTGTGAATGGACCACGACAGGAAGAGGCACATGATCGGCAGGGGCAGCAGTGCGATGAGCGGCAGCGGGCCCGCACCGATCACGAGCGCGACGACCATGAAGATCGGGATGAGCGGGATCGCGATGAGCGACGTGCCATAGCGGGAATCGCGCAGCCAGTAGGTGATGCTCCTGGCCGCGATCGCGCCGGTGGGGGTGGCGGGGAAGACCCCGAACCAGCCGAGTCCCGAGTACCGCTTGGCCTGGGCCTGACGCTGCGGCGTGGTGAGCATGCGTGCCACCAGCGCGCGCCAGACGAGGGCGAGCACCGCGATCCAGCCGACCGCGATGAACAGCTTGAGCGCTGCACCGCCTGCATCCCCGGCCGCGGCGGCCGCGGGAGCCGCCCACGCTGCGCCGAGTGGAGTCCAGCCGAGCACCGCCGCGATGCGCTCGAGCACGTCGAGTCCCTCGCGGGCCCAGTGGACCGATACGAGCGCGACGATGACGGGCGAGAGGCCGACGAGCGCGATCAGTCCGAGGATCGCCGTGGTGTCGCGCGCACGCCGGGTCGCGAGCAGGAATGCGGCCACCGAGGTCGAGATCCGAGCCGACAGCACGCAGGTGACCACGATGACCACGGCGGCGATGATCGCGAGCAGCACGGGGGCCGCGCCGCGGCTCCACGTGGCGATCTGGGCGACCGCCATGATCGTCACAACGATCGTCGGCACCGAGACGAAGGACGCGACAGCCAGCGCGGTGGCGAGCTTGTTGTTGGGGATGCCGAACAGCGCGAACTTGCGCGGGTCGAGGGTGTCGTCGATTCCGAGAACCAGCGGCAACACCGTGAAGATGACGAGCACCGCCGAGCCGAGCACGATCGTGGCGCTGGCCGCGACATCGACGTCGAAGAACCGCAGGGCGATCAGGCCGCCGACCACGAGCACCGCGGTGCCGAGTCCGTACAGCAGGCCGAGCGCGAGTCCGAGCAGCTGCCAGGGGCTGCGCCTGAACGAGTTGCCGAGAAGCCGCAGCTTCAGTCGGAGAATTTGTGCAACCACTCCATGCCCTCCGCCGCCTTGCGCCCGCCGGCCAGTTCGACGAACCGGTCTTCGAGCGACTTGTCGCCGCGCACCTCGGCCATGGTTCCCGTCGCGAGGACCGCACCGTTCACGACGACCGCAACCGAGTCGCAGATGCGCTCGATCAGGTTCATCGTGTGGCTGGACATCACCACGGTTCCGCCCGCGGCCACGTACTTCTGCAGGATCTCGATCACGTTGGCCGCCGAGACCGGGTCGACCGACTCGAACGGCTCATCGAGCACGAGCAGTCGGGGCGAATGGATCATTGCCGCGGCGATCGCGATCTTCTTGGTCATTCCGGCCGAGTAGTCGGACACCAGGCGGTCGAGCGAGTCTTCGAGCCCGAAGGCGGCCGACAGGTCTGCGCTGCGGCTGCGCACCACACTCTTTTCCAGCCCGTGCAGGATGCCGGAGTAGTACAACAGCTGGGCGCCGGTGAGCCGGTCGAAGAGTCTGAGGCGGTCGGGCAGCACGCCCATCGTTCGCTTCGCCACGACCGGGTTCGCCCATACGTCTGCTCCATGCACGACGACGGTGCCTGCGTCGGGGCGTAGCAGACCGGTGACCATCGACAGGGTTGTCGTCTTGCCCGCGCCGTTCGGTCCGACGATGCCGAAGAACGATCCGGCCTCGATCTCGAGGTCGATGCCGGCCACAGCGGTCTTGTCGTCGAACCGCTTGACGAGGCCGGAGATCTTCAACACGGTCTCGCGGGCGGCGGGCAGTGCGACAGTCTCGCCTTCGACGACACTCTCGACTTCGACGACAGGCTCGATCTCGACCGCGGGCTCGACCTCGACGACGGGCTCGACGACGGCCAGTTCCTCTGGCTCGGTCTCCACGACGGGGTCGGTCACCACCGGCTTCTTCGCGGCGGGCCGTCGAACGGGCCGCTTCGCGGGCGCTTTGGCCACCGGAGGCTCGGTTGTGGACGTGTCGGCTGTCGGCGCTTCCGCTGTCACCGCTTCCGGGAGCACGTCGGATGACACGTCGGCCGGCGTGGATTGCCCGGGCGTGGGAGCCGAGAGCTCCGTGCTGACGGCGGGCTTCGCAGCATCCGTCGTCGTCTTCTTCGCCGGGGTGCGCCTGACGGCCGGCCTCTCGGCGTTCGGCGACGCGACCGACTTTGCGGCTGCCGGCTTGGCGGTTGCGGCCTTGGGCGTCGTGGATCGGGGTGTGGTGGCGCGCGGGGTCGTGGTGCGCGGGGTCGCGGGCTTGGCCGCACCCGTCTTCGGTGCGGCGGGCTTCGCCGGCGTAGCGGGCTTGGCGCCCGTTCCCGTCTTGGCGGCGGCCGTCGTCGACGTGCTCGATCGCGGCTGACGCGGGGCGGCGGGCTTGCGCGGCGCACCCGTCTGTTTCTTCGGGGTACTGGTCACGCGGGCGGCCGGAGTGCGTGCCGGGGGCGGTGTTTGGGCCTCGGGCAGGTCGGGTTCGGAATCCACTGGTCAACCGTACCAACCGCTCGCGACTCCCAGAGGTTCCATCACGAATCGACAACATCGCGGCTCTGCTCTGGCCCCCGCACGCGGGTGGCCCGTAAGGTTATACCAGCACAGTGTCGTGTCCAGATATTCACCTACAGGTAAACAACAGGCAAACTTGCCACAGTCATTCGTTGCCTCGTAGCACTAGCTTGACATCAAGGAGACTCATCGTGACCACGCAGATTGTGATTCTGGCCGCCGGTATGGGCAGCCGCCTCGGCCGTTCGCTGCCGAAGCCGCTCACCGAGCTCGCCGACGGCCGCACCATCATGGGTCAGCAGTTCGACAACATCCACCAGGCCTTCGGCAAGGCCGCCCAGGTGACGGTGGTGGTCGGTTACAAGCTCGAGCACATCATCGAGGCGTTCCCCGAGGCTTCCTTCGTCTACAACGAGCAGTACGACCAGACCAACACCTCGAAGAGCCTCATGCGTGCCCTGCAGGCTTCGGCTCCGGGCGGAGTGCTGTGGATGAACGGCGACGTCGTGTTCGACCCGGCCGCGCTGGAGCGCGCTGCCAAGCTCGTTGCCCGCGACCAGTCGTTCGTGTCGGTAAACACCGCGAAGGTCTCCGACGAAGAGGTCAAGTACACGACCGACGCGGAGGGCTACATCAGGGAGCTCTCGAAGACCGTGAAGAACGGTCTCGGCGAAGCGGTCGGCATCAACTACATCTCCCGCGACGACAAGGCCGTTCTGCTGCGTCAGCTCAAGCGCGTCGGCGATCAGGACTACTTCGAACGTGGCATAGAGTTGGCCATTGAGCAGGACAAGCTGCACATCGAACCGGTGGACATCTCCGACCTCTACGCAGTGGAGATCGACTTCGCTGAAGACCTGGAACGGGCGAACCTCTTCGTCTAACCGGCCGCGGTAGGGGTCGATGGACGCCGCCCAGGTGCCCTTTAGCCCCAAAGGATCCACGTGACCGTTGCACCACCCGAGCGCACCGCCAGCACGCCCTTAGCGCGCTACTGGCATTCCCTGCGGCTGCTCGCGACGCGGGATCTGCGTGTGCGCTACTCCACGTCGGCTCTCGGGTACGTCTGGTCGATTCTCGACCCGCTGGTCATGGCGGGCATCTACTGGTTCGTCTTCACCCAGGTTTTCGGCCGCGACGTCGGCGCCGAGCCCTACATCGTCTTCCTGCTCTCGGCCCTGCTGCCGTGGACGTGGTTCACGGGCGCCGTCTCCGACACCACGAGGGCCTTCATCAAAGAGGCCAAACTCGTGCGGTCGACGAAAATCCCGCGCACCATCTGGGTCGTCAGCCTCGTTATGTCGAAGGGCATCGAATTCATCGCCAGCCTGCCCGTGCTGGCCTTCTTCGTGATCATCAGCGGCGCGACCGTCAACGCCAACATTCTCTATTTCCCCCTCGCTATCATCATCCAGGGCATCCTCACCGTCGGGGTCGGACTCATCGTCGCGCCGCTTGTGGTGTTCTTCCGCGACCTCGAACGAGCCGTGAAACTCGCCCTGCGCTTTCTCTTCTACGCGTCGCCCATCATCTACGGGGTGACCGACCTGCCTCCGAACCTGCACTTCTGGGCGGCGTTCAACCCGCTCAGTGGCATCTTCTCGCTCTACCGGGGCGCGTTCTTCCCCGAGCAGCTCGGTTCTCCCGACGACTGGTTTATGGTCTGGGTCTCAGCCGCGATGAGTATCGTCATCCTGTGTATAGGCATGCTCGTGTTCAAGCGCACCATCCGTTCGGTGCTGAAAGAGATCTGACCCGTGACCCAGAGTGACATCGCCGACCGCGCAGCGACGGCCCCGCAGACCGCGGTGATCTCTGTGACGGATGCGGGCATCCGTTACCGCCGCAACCGTCGCGCCCGTCGCAACTTCAAAGACCTCTTCAGCGCCCGCGCGCGCAAGACGCGCCCCGGCGAGTTCTGGGCGCTTCGCCACGTCACCTTCGACGTGCAGCCCGGCGAGGCCATTGGGGTCGTGGGCCGCAACGGCCAGGGCAAGTCGACGCTGCTCAAGCTCGTCGCCGAAGTGGTGCTTCCCGACGAGGGCAGAGTCGGAGTGCGGGGCGGCGTCGCACCGCTCATCGAGATCACCGGCGGTTTTGTGAACGACCTCTCGGTGCGCGAGAACGTGTACCTCACCGCGGGGCTCCACGGCATGAAGCGAGCCGAGATCCAGGCCCGGTTCGACGAGATCATCGAGTTCGCCGAGATCGGCGACTTCCTCGACACCCCCTACAAGCACCTCTCGAGCGGCATGAAGGTGCGCATCGCCTTCGCCGTCGTATCGAGGCTCGAAGAGCCGATCATCCTCGTCGACGAGGTGCTCGCCGTCGGCGACCGCGCCTTCAAGGAGAAGTGCTACAACCGCATCGAAGAGCTGCTCGCCGGCGGTCGCACGCTGTTCATCGTCTCGCACAGCGAAAAAGACCTGCGCCGCTTCTGCAGCCGCGGCCTCTACCTCGACAAGGGCGAGCTGGTGCTCGACGCGCCCATCGCGGACGTGCTCGACCGGTACAACGCCGACTACGGAGTGAAATGATCAAGCCAGTGATACCCGCGGCCACCCCGCAGATTCCCGAGGCCAACCGATTCGTTGTGGGCGGCATCGACCGGCTGCTCACCGTGCAGCGGCCCGCGGTCCTCGCGCACCTGCACAGCATCCGCGCGCACAACCCCGACGCGACGCCCGAGCAGGTCATCCGCATCCTCGAGCGGCGCTACCTCACCGCCGTGACCACGGGCGGAGCGCTCGTGGGCGCGAGCGCGGTGATCCCCGCCGTGGGAATCGGCGCATCCCTCGCTCTCTCCACCGTCGAGACCGGCGGCTTCCTCGAGGCGAGCGCCCTCTTCGCCCAGTCGGTGACCGAGGTGCACGGTATCGCCGTCGACGACCCCGACCGCGCACGCACGCTCGTAATGACGCTCATCCTCGGCTCGGCGGGCAGCGACCTCGTCAAGCAGCTCGCGGGCCAGGCCTCCGGCAACGGTCCGGTGCGCAACAAGTTCTGGGGCGAGATGGTGACCAAGAGCCTTCCGCAGGCCGCGATGGGCCAGATCGCCGACCGGCTGAAGCGCACCTTCCTGAAGCGGTTTGCGCTGACGCAGGGCACGAACGTGGTCGGTCGCGCCATCCCGTTCGGCATCGGTGCCGTCGTCGGCGGCGCCGGCAACAACCTCCTCGGCCGCCAGGTCGTGCGCAGCGCCCGCGAGGCTTTCCGTGCGGCGCCGCCGGAGTTCCCGGCCGTGCTCGCGCTGCGGGTCAAAGCGCCGAAGCAGCCCAAGCCGGCGAAGGAGCAGCGCCTTCCCAAGCGGTTGCGCGGCGAGAAGCAGCCCCGCATGTCCCGCACCCAGCGTGCGCTCGAGAAGGCCCAGCGGGACTTCCCGGTCGACCCCTCCGCGTAGGACGCGGCGGCTCTACCCGAGCAGCTTGCGCAGCTCGGCCTCGGCCGACGCCGTCTTCGTGCGGTCAATCGTCTGGCCGTGCCGGTACTTGGCGACGACCCGCGGGTCGACATAGCTCTTCTTCGCGATCGACGGGGTGTTGCCCAGGGTGGCGGCGGCATCGCGCATCGCCTGAGCGAGCGCCCGGCTTCGCGCCGTGCTCGACTTCGCCGGACCGCGCTTGGCGAGGCTCACCGAGGCGGCCACCGTGCCGCGCAACGTGCGGAAGTCCTTCGCCGAGAAAGCGCCGCCCGTGCGCTCCCGCACGTACTCGTTGATCTCCTCCGCGGTGATCGGGCGCCATTCGCCGTCGACCTCGTAGGCCAGCAGTCGTGCGGTGGGGCCACGCTTCTTGAGGATGGCGAGCAGCTCGGCGAGGTCGACGTCGGTGATTTCCGAGCTCCACTCCTGCCGGCTCTTCGCGGGGAACTTGAGGGTCACCGTCGTGCCGCTCACCTTGGCGTGAGCGCACAGCAGGGTGGACAGCCCGTGGCTGCCGTTCGTCTCGGTGTAGCGCTCGGAACCGACACGCAGCGCGCCGGTGTCGAGCATGCGGAAGGCTGCGGCGAGCACGCGGGCACGCGTCGTTCCCTCGCTACGCAGGTCGATGGTCACCGCGCGCCGCGCGTTGGGCAGGGCCTCGGCGAGCAACAGGGCACGATCGAACTTCGCGCGGTCTTTCTTCTCGCGCCAGAACGAGTGGTAGATGTACTGCCTGCGGCCGGCCTCGTCGAGCCCCGTCGCCTGAATGTGGCTGTTCGCATAGGGCGCGATCCACACGTCCGTCCACGCGGGAGGGATCGCCAGGGTGTCGACTCGCTCACGGATGGCCTCGTCGTCGACCTTCTTGCCGCGCGCGTCCCGGATGGAATACCCCCGCCCGTGTCGGACCCGGCCGAGGCCGGGCGTCTGGAGGTTGCTTCTACGCAGGCGGGGCATGACTTTGACGCTACGCCGCCACTCCTCCACAGGTTAATCGCGAGCTGGGGCTTGCACAGCGACGGCTCCACCGTCGTTGGCCGAACCTAGCTTCGCGGCATGCAACCACTCGCTTACCGCGTTCCCTTCATCGTCGACCGCTCGCGTGCCCCGGTGCGCTACTACCTCGTCAACCGCAGCGCCGAGACGCTCGACGGTATGCGGCTCGCCGTGCTCGGCTCGGGCCTGCTGCTACCGCTCAGCCAGAGCAGGCTGCTTCCTGGCGCGGTGCTCGGCTTCGCCGTACGCGGACACGACCTGGCACGAAACTCAGTCGTGATCGTGCGCTGGTTCCGCCCGAACGGAGACGAATACCTCTGGCGGGTGAGCTTTTGACGCGATCAGTCGTCGCTGATGGCGTCTTCGTCGTCGTCGTCGAAGGGGTCTTCGCTCGACGGATCGTCGTCGGAGTGCAGCAGCGCGTTGCGCTCCCACTCGGCCACGAGGAGTTCGACCGCAGCGTGGAACCGGGCGGTCGCGGCACCCTGGGTCGTGTCGCCGAAGTGGCGCTCAACCCAGAAGTGCAGATTCTCCTGGGCCTCCTCGCTGTGCAGCACGCGGTCGGCGATAGCAACGATGCCGTCCGCGTCGCCTGCCGTGAGCCACTCGCTCGAGCCGAGGTAGCCCGTCTCGTCGATCTCGGCGCGGGGCGAAACTGGGCGGGTCACGATGAGCGGCTTGCCGGTGGCGAGCCGGTCGTACACCATGGCCGAAATGTCGGTGATCGCGACATCCGCCCCTGCCAGCTGCCAGCCCAGGTCGTTGCCGTCGTCGAAGATGTGGTGCGCGGCCGGGTCGGCCGCGTTGGCCGACTGGATCGCGGCGATGATCGAGCGGTTCGCCGCGCCGTAGGCCGGGTCGACGACGCCGCTTCGCGGGTGCGGGCGGTAGATCACGCGGTGGGTGCCGGTGGCGATGAGCGCGTTGACGAGCGCGACGCCGTGGGTCGCGATCGAGCCGTACGCCGCCGAAGCGCGGTCGCCCTCCCAGGTCGGCGCGTACAGGACGACCGTGCGGTCGTCGGCCGGGTACGGCAGTTCCGCGGCGAAGTGGTCGGCCTGGGGGCGTCCAATCGGGATGGCCTTGCGGTCGACGTCGAAGTCCCACAGCTTGCGGGCGAGCCGCTCCCTGGCGGCATCGCCGGCGATGAAGCTGTAGTCGTAGGCCTTGAACTGGTTCGTCGTCATGTACATCTTGTCGCTCTCACCGTGGTTGATGAAAACGTGCCACATGCGCCCGTACCGGAACATCTGGAAGTTCTTGGTGTTCTGGTTCACGTAGAACACGATCTTGATGTCTTGAGAGTGGATGAACCGTTCGAGGTCGACCACCTGGCGCAGGTACACGACCGGCACGGGCGATTCGTCGAGCAGCGTGAGCATGGTCCCGGGCGAGCGGGCAATGATCGTCACCTGCCGGGTCTTCGCGAGCTCGGCCAGCGGGGCGTACCACTGGCGGATCTGGTACATGTTCACGCGTGTGTCGGCGAAGTACACGACCACCTGCACCGAGCCGGCGGCCGGTTGCTGCAGCGTCGGCAACCGGCGGGCGAGTTCCGCCCGCGATCGGCGCGACTTGAGGATGTTGCGGAGCACTCGTCGGGCGGCTTGGGCGTCTTTGAGGAGTGGCACCCTCCGATTAAATCAGTCCCGGCTGCGCGTTCCCCGCCGCACGGTGCCACCGTTACCCACCTGAGACCCGGCTCCGGCCCGGCTGTTACGCTGGGGCGTGCCTCAGATAGCCCCTGTCACCTTTGCCGCGGGCAATGCGAAGAAGCTGCTGGCCCTCCCGGGCTACGGTCTCGGCGCTCTCGCCAGCATTGTCGTGCCCCGCCGTCGCGACCTCTGGGTCTTCGGTTCCGGCCCCGGCGTGGGCGAGGGGGCGCTCGCGCTCTACCGCCTCGTGCGGCGCGAGAATCCGGCGCTCACTCTGCTCTGGCTGGCCCGTGACGAACGGGACCTCGCGGCGGCGGCCGACCTCGGCATACCTGCGGTACTCAAGTCGTCGCGGCGTGGCCTGTTCGCCACCCTGCGGGCCCGTGTGATCGTCGTCACGCACGGCTTCGGCGACGCCAACCGCTACGGGCTGCGGGGCGGTTTCGTGGTGCAGCTGTGGCACGGCATCCCCCTCAAGCGCATCAACCTCGACTCCCCGGCCACCCTGCGCACGCGGCTGCTGCCCGGCTCCGTCGTGGTGCGCCGGATGCTGCGGCTCATGTACCGCACGGCCGCACGGTCGATCGACATCATGCCCGCGGCATCCGAAGTCTCTGCGGCGCGGCTGCGCACCGCCTTCGACCTGCCCGCCCACCGTGTCGTCGTCACCGGCGACCCGCGCGACGATCTTCTGGTCGCCGGCGACGAGACGGACCGCAACGTCGCCGCGCGCGCCCTGCTCTTCGCCCAGCTCGGCATCGACGACACCGGCCGGCGAGTGGTGCTCTACGCCCCGACCTGGCGCGACGGGGAGGTCGACCCCGGCATCCCGAGTGCGGCCGAATGGCGGGCGATCGTCGCACTGCTCGAGGCGTCCGATTCGACGCTCGTGCTGCGGCCGCACCCGCACGGCGTGGGCGACTACGCGGCCGGCCTGGCGCTGAGCGACCACGTCGTACTGCTCGACTCGGCGCGGTGCACCGACGTCACGCCCGTGCTCCCCGCCGTCGACGCCCTCATCACCGATTACTCGTCGATCGCCTACGATTTCTCCCTGCTCGGCCGGCCGATCATCTTTCTCGCGCCCGACGTCGACGCGTATACCGCCAGCCGCGGCCTGTACGTCGACTACGACAGCTTCAGCGGCGGAACGCAGAAGTCGACGTGGGGCGAGCTTCTGGCGGTGCTCGCCGCCGCGGACACCGACAAGGCGGTTCGGGCGGTGCTCGTGGAGCACGCGGCGTCCCTCGCCGCGAGCCACCACGCGTTTCACGACGGCGAAAACACTGCGAGAGTGTACCGTCAGATCACCACCCGGCTGAAAGAGCACGAATGACAGCGAGTCTCCCCCTCGGCTCCCCGTCGACAGCGACCACGATCGACTCGATCGTCGTCGAAGGGGGATCCGCCCCGCGCGTCGTCGTGTCGGGCACGGGACGCGCCATCGGGGCGGTGTTGCGCGGGCCGCGGCAAGACCTCGCGGGCACTATCGACCAGGCCGACGGGCGATTCACCGCCGCCTTCCCGCTGCTGGCGTCCCGCTGGAGCGGACCGCTCCTGCCCGCGCCCTCCGGCTCCTACGTTCTGACGCTCGACGCCGACGTCGAGGCGCCGCTCCCCGCTCCCGTGCTCGCCCCCCGCCTGCTGCGCGCCGAGGTCGTCGCGGGAGGCTCGAGCCTCACGGTCGAGGTGTCACCGCCGCTCACGGACGCCGAGCGCGGCCCGGACGCGCAGGCGGCGCTCGAAGCACGCTATCGCGGCACAAAGCAGGCGCCGCTCGACGCAGTATTCTTCGAGAGCTTCTACGGGCAGAGCGCGACGTGCAACCCGCTCGCCATCGACCGCGAGTTCGCCGCGACCCGGCCCGACGTGGCCCGCTACTGGAGTGTCGTCGACGCCTCGGTGGAGGTACCGCAGGGTTCCGTCCCGCTCATCGAGGGCAGTGCTGACTGGTGGCGCATCCGGGGCTCTGCTCGCCTGCTCGTTGTCAACGACTGGCTCCGCAACCGGTTCCGCCGACGCTCCTTCCAGACCGTGCTGCAGACGTGGCACGGGACGCCTCTGAAGAAGATCGCCCTGGGCCGCCCCGGCGTCTCGTTGCGCACCGCCCTCGCCACGGTGCGCGAGCGCAGCCGCTGGAACATCATGCTCGCCCAGAACCAGCACTCGACCGCGGTCTTCCGTTCGGCCTACGCCTTCCTCGGCCCGATCTGGCAGGAGGGCTACCCCCGCGACGACGCGCTCGTCGGCGGCAACGGCGCAGCCGTCCGGGAGCGGCTCGGCATCGCCGACGACGTGACCGTGCTGCTCTACGCCCCGACGTGGCGCGACGACCGGCCCGAGCACATCGACCACCTCGAGGTCGCAGCATTCACCGACGCGCTCGGTCCGGGCTATGTCACGCTCATCCGCGGCCACTCACGCACCCTGCGTCCCGGCCGCGACGTGCGCGCGAGCAACGTGCTCGACGTGACCGGCTACCCGGACGTCACCGAGCTCTTCCTCGTCGCCGACGCCCTCATCACCGACTACTCCTCGGTCATGTTCGACTACAGCGTCACGGGCAAGCCGATGTTCTTCTTCGCGCCCGACCTCGACCACTACCGTGAGCAGCTGCGCGGGTTCTACTTCGACCTCGACGAGGCCGCCCCCGGACCCGTCGTGCAGAACGCCGCCGAGCTGGTCGACCTGGTGCTCGACCGCGAGCGGGTGAAGGCAGACTACGCCGACAGGTACCGCGCCTGGCAGCAGCGGTTCAACCCGCGCGACGACGGGCACTCGGCCGAGCGCATCGTCGCCCGCCTCATCGCCCGCAAGGCGATCGGCTGAGCTAGATCCCTGCCCGCGACGTGTCGACGCTGTCGCGCGCGCCCCGCACTACGCCCAGGATGAAGCCGACGCCCCAGCTCAGGTGCATGGTAGGCAAGACGACGACGAAGAACCAGCGGTCGAGCAGTTTCGACGAGCGGTCGGCGCCGAACGCCAGCCACAGCACGAGCAGCACGTACGCGATCGGTCCGAGATAGATGACGGATGCGAGAGCACTCCCCCAGCCGCCCACCACGCCGGTGACCTGCAGCACGAGCAGTATGGCGCTCGCCAGCACGTTGAGCACGAGCACCGGCGGCACGAAGAACCGCCACGGGTTGCGACCGCGGTAGCGTCGCACCAGTTCGCCGCGCCAGATGCCGGTGGCGCAGAACTGGCGGGCGAGCTTGCTCCAGCTGTCGCGCGGCCAGTAGGTGACCTTGAGTTCCGGGTCGAACCAGACCGTGTGGCCGGCGGCGCGGATGCGCAGGTTGAGCTCCCAGTCCTCGCCGCGGCGGATCGTCTCGTCGAAGTAGTCGACCTCTTCGAGCACTTCGCGTCGGAAGACACCCAGGTACGCCGACTCAGCCGGCCCCTCGTCGCCGCCGCCGTGATAGCGGGCGCCGCCGAGGCCGAACCGGCTGTTGTAGCCGCGGGCGGCCGCCGACTGGAACGGCGTCTTACCGCGGGCGTGCATGATGCCGCCCACGTTGGCGGCCTTGGTGCGCTCGAGCGTCTCCACGGCGCGGCTCGTGTAGCCCGGCTCGAGTTCGGAGTGTGCGTCGACCCGCACGATGATGGGGTGCTTGCTGGCCCGGATGGCGCGGTTGAGTCCGACGGGAATGTCGACGTCGGGGTTGTGTACCACGGTGATGCGGGGGTCGGATGCGGCGAGGCGGGCGACGATAGCATCCGTGTTATCCGTCGACGGCCCGAGCGCAAGAATCAGCTCTTTCGCACCCGCATAATCCTGGGCGAGCACCGTCGCGATGGCGACCTCGATATACATCGCCTCGTTCAGCACCGGCATCACGTAGGAGACTCCGGGAAGCGCGTCTGCCGTGGCGGCCATGTGATCCAATACTCGTGCTGGGGCGGGTCGGTTGAGCCTACCAGCCGCAGCGAGGGCGTCCGTTAACGGCGGGAGGGGCACGCGACCGGAGTCGCGTGCCCCTCTGCCTGCTGGCCGGGGTGTTTCTAGGAGAGCGTGCCGAGCGTCACATCGACGGTCGACGATTCGCCGTTGCGCACGTAGGTGATCGTGGCTTTGGCTCCACCAGCGAGGGCCCGGACCTGTGCGGTGAGGTCGGTCTTCCCGGTGACGGGGATGCCGTTGATGCCCGTGATCACGTCACCCGAGACGAGACCGGCTGCGGCAGCGGCGCCTCCCGGCGTCGTTTCCTGGATGCTGGCGCCGACGGTGTCGCTGTCGGCCTGCGCCGCGTCTTCGGTGACGTCGCTGATCGAGGCACCGAGCAGGCCGTGCGTGGCCGCTCCGTTGTCGATGATCTCTTTCGCGACGCGCTCGGCCAGGTTCGCCGGAATGGCGAAGCCGACGCCGATGCTGCCGGACTGCGAGGCGGCACTGGTGCCGCCGGCACTGGCGATGGCGACGTTGATGCCGATCACCTCGCCGTCGGCGTTGAGCAGGGCGCCACCGGAGTTACCGGGGTTGATCGCCGCATCCGTCTGGATCACCGCGAGGGAGATGGTGGACGAGCTGGCGGTCGGGGCGGCCTGGCTGTCCTGTTCCTGTCCGGGGAAGCCGAACTCGAAGAGGTTGTCATCGGGCGCCGAGGAGTCGGGCGCGGTCGCCTCGGGGTCGGTGGGTGCCGCCGACGAAGCGATCGTGATGCTGCGGTTGATGGCGCTGACGATGCCGTCGGTGACAGTACCGGAGAGGCCGAGGGGCGCGCCGATCGCGATGGCGGTGTCGCCGACGTTGAGCTTGCTCGAGTCGGCGAACTTCGCGGGCTGCAGGTCGGTGACGCCTTCGATCTTGATGACTGCGAGGTCGGAGATGGGGTCGGTGCCCACGATCGCGGCCGAGTACAACCGGCCGTCGTTGGTCTGCACCTTGATCGCGGCATCGCCGGTCGCACCGTCAAGGGTGACGACGTGGGTGTTGGTCAGCACGTAGCCGTCAGGGCTGAGGACAACGCCCGAGCCGGTTCCGCCCGCATCGCTGGATGTCGCGGAGATCGTCACGACGGACGGGGAAGCCGTGGCGGCAACCGCGGTGACGGTGGTCGCGTCGTCGGGGTTGTTGACCGTGATGTTCGCGGGCGACGTGACTGCGCCGACCGACGATCCGCCGTTACCGTCGGTGAGCGCGAGCACGATGCCGCCGCCTGCGGCTCCGCCGACGAGAGCGCCGACCGCGAGAGCTGCGACGAGCAGCACGGGACGGTTGCGACGGAACGAAGAGCCGTCCTTTGCGGGGGCCGAGTTGGTGGGAGGGGTCGGCGGCGTCGCCGAGCTCTCGTAGTGCGGCACGGGCTGCGCGACTGCGGGTGCGGGTGCGGGTGAAGAGTGGGGCGCCTCGGAGAGGGCGCGCGGTGCCGGAGGGGCAGGGGGCGCGGGAGGTGCGGGGTTCACGGGTGTGGGGGGCGTGGAGTTTACGGGTGTTGCGGGAATCTCGGGGGTGTCGGTCATCAGGTGCTCCTTCCAGCGCAGTAAGCATCCCGCGCTAACCTGTACGTTTTATATGCGTGCGCTGGAAGCGACCCTCGGCTTTATAGAGCCGGCATTTCAGCAACCGGGACCGTCAGGATTGTCGCGGCAATCCCGGTTCACGAGCACTGTCGTAGCGTCTGCCGCGGTCGCCGTAATCCTATTTGCCGGGAGCTGCAGGGTGCCGTCGATCGGCACCCAGCCGCTCGCGCCGAACCGGTATTCCGCCGCGTATTCGACGGTCAGATCTATCGCGTAGGTCCCGGGCTCGGCGAAGACGTGGCTAGTGGGCGTCGGCGAGAACTCGGCAAGGTTCAGCGCGGCCCAACTCGCGCCGGGGGTGGCGCTCGATCGGGTTGTCCCGTCGCCGTAGTTCCATATGAACGAGCGCGAGCTGAAGCGCACCGAGGCGGGAAGCCCGAGCAGTGTGCCGTTCACAATTTGAGTGGAGGCGTCGGAATAGAAGTTGGTGTCGAGACCCACCACGATCCAGCCGTTGGGTTCCATGTGGTTTCCGCCGGTCGCCGGGCGGAAGCTCGCGATGTCGGCGAGGGTGACATTGGTGGGCGGTGTTCCCGTATAGGTCGACCAGAACTCCGGCCGATAGAAGTCGCCCCGGGCCGCCGCCTCGTTTTCGAGTTGCGCCTCGTAAGCCCTGCGCTGCTCGTTGTTCAGCTGGTTCTTGCTGAAGGGCCGAGGCGGGCCGGTGCGATCACGGCTCGCGCCGTCGCCCGAGGCGCCGCTGTCGCCGCTGCGTCCACTGCCTCCACTGCCTCCACTGCCTCCACTGCCTCCACTGCCTCCACTGCCTCCACTGAGGCTGACATCGTCGTGGCCGATGCGTCCTAGCACTTCGGGACAACCGCCGACTTTCTGCGTCAGCGTTCCACAAGCCGCCGGCGCGCCCGCGCGCGATGGCAGCGGGCCGGCGACCATGGACGCGGCTATCGCCACTGCTGCTACTGCTGGAAGCATGCTTAGCATTCCGGTTCCACCCACGGTTGACGAAGGGAGACCAGCAACTGCGAGGAGGCTGGAGTCGCAGAATCGAATGTCACTTCGTATTTGGCTCGATCTGGGCGCGAGACCTCCACCACAGAAATGCCATTTGCATCGAGAACGTCGACACCACTCACGTCCTCACAGACATAGGCGGTTACTACCGCGATGCCATCAGCTCCGTCGCGGTCGTACCCTTGAAGCGCAAAATCGGAGAAAGTCGTCTGACCCACTGTTCGATAGCCTAAAGTCGCTAGCTCCCCGATTTCGTCTGCATCGGTCCGGAGCTGTTGACCCGCTGCAACTTCGCCGAGCCGTTCGATGCCGGAACCGCCGGCAGCGAGTATTGCGTCTGTCAACTGAACATACGCGGCGTACGCCTCCTCCGCCGCCGCAAGAGCCTCCTCGTCGGAGGCGAAGAGCGGGGTGGCCGTCGGGCTCGGCTTCTCGTCGGCCTTCGGGCCTTCGGGCGCGCAACCTGACGCGGCAAGGGCGGAGACCAGCACGAGTGCTACGGCGGCCGAACGAAACGTTGTTCGCATCCGCACAAGATAGGCCAAATACCCGACGACGGCCGCGAATTATCCACAGCCACCGGGCGGCTAGGCTTAAACGACGATGACAGTCTCCGGTTCCTGGCAGCAAGCGGCTCGAGGAGCGATGCTCCTGGGTGACGACGGCGGGCTGCGGCCCACGATCTTCGCCGAGATGAGCGCGCTCGCGACGAGCTCCGGCGCCATCAACCTGGGTCAGGGGTTCCCCGACGAGGACGGCCCGACCGAAGTGCTCGAGGCCGCGCGCCAAGCGATCACCGACGGCTTCAACCAGTACCCGCCGGGCACCGGAATGCCGGTGCTGCGCAACGCGATCTCGGCCCACCAGCAGCGGTTCTACGGTCTCACCGTCGACCCCGACCGCGAAGTTCTCGTCACCGCGGGCGCCACCGAAGCGCTCGCCGCCACGATTCTCGCCCTCACCGAGAAGGGCGACGAGGTCGTCACCCTCGAGCCGTTCTACGACGCTTACGGTGCGATCGTCGGCCTCGCCGGCGCGACCCACGTGACCGTGCCCATGCGTGCGCCCCTGTTTCAGCCCGACCCCGACGAGTTGCGGGCCGCGATCACCGATCGCACCCGGCTCATCCTGATCAACAATCCGCACAACCCCACCGGGTCGGTGCTGCCGCGCGAGACGCTGCAGCTCATCGTCGAGTTGGCGACCAAGCACGACGCGCTGATCGTCACCGACGAGGTGTATGAGCACCTCGTGTTCGACGCGCCCCACATTCCCGTCGCCACGCTCCCCGGTGCCCGCGCGCGCACCATCACGATCTCCAGCGCCGGCAAAACTTTCAACACCACGGGCTGGAAGATCGGCTGGCTCACGGCGCCCCACGCGATCGTCTCGTCGATCGTCGCCGTGAAGCAGTTCCTGACGTTCGTGAACGGCGCTCCGTTCCAGCCGGCGATCGCCGTGGGCCTCGCTCTGCCCGACTCGTTCTTCACCGGCATCGCGGCGACCCTCGGCCGCAAGCACGACCTCCTGTCGTCGGGCCTCACCGACGCCGGTTTCGCCGTGACCCGTGCGCAGGGCGGATATTTCGTCGTAGCGGATGCTGCGCCCCTGGGTTACGACGACGCGGAGGAGTTCTGCCGCGCCCTGCCCGGCCTGGCCGGGGTCGTGGGTGTGCCGATCAGCGCGTTCGTGCGGCAGGGCAACCGCGCCGAGTATCGCTCGCTCGTGCGGTTCGCCTACTGCAAGCGTGAGAGTGTGCTCGAGGAAGCCGTGGCGCGCCTGGGCGCCCTCGCCCGTTAGGCCGAGCGCAACCGCCGGCTCAGGCCGGCTCGACCGCCGCGGTCACTTTCGGCAGACGCACGATGAAGGTGGTTCCGACGCCGACCTCGCTCTCCACGTCGAGGGATCCACCGTGGGCGTCGATGATCGCCTTCGTGATCGTGAGACCGAGTCCGACTCCGGGCACGGCCGCGCGGGTCGCCGTCGACGCGCGGAAGAACCGCGAGAAGAGCTGGTCGAGCTCGTTGGCCGGAATGCCCATGCCGGTGTCGGTGAGACGCACGACGATGTCGCTGCCGTCGCACGACACCGCGACTGTGACGTTCCCGCCCCGCGGTGTGAACTTGATCGCGTTGGACAGCAGATTGTCGATCGCCTGCCCGATACGCGTGGGGTCGCCGCTCACGAGGGCGAAGTCGTCGTCGACCTCGGCGACGATGGTGACGCCCTGCGCGACGGCGACGGGGTTCGCCGACTCGATCGAAGCGAGCACGACGGGCGCGACATCGACCTCGGAGCGCTCGATGTTGAACGAGTTCGCTCCCACCTGGGCAGTGAACAGCAGGTCGCCCATGAGGCGCAGCAGCCGGTGCGCGTTGCGCTCCGCGATGCCGAGGTACATCATCTGCTCTTCGGAGAGCGGGTCGTCAGCGTCGTCGCGCATGAGTTCGAGGTACCCGAGGATCGAGCTGAGGGGTGTGCGGAGTTCGTGGGAGATGAGCCCGACGAACTCGTCCTTGAGCCGCGACACCTCGAGCGCCTGGGTGACGTCGGTCGCGACGAACAGGTAGCCGGCGGTCTCGCCGAAGTCGTTGACCCGACGGGTGACGGCCACCTCGACGGCGAGCTGCAGCCCGTCGGCCCGCACGTAGGTCCACTGTCGAACCTCGGGTGTGCCGAGCCGGGCCGACTCCACGAGCGCGGAGAAGCCCGGGGTGAGCACCGTCTCCCCCGGCGGGTAGTTGAGCTCGCGCGAGCGCTCGTCGAGCTCGGCGGCGACGTGGAAGTCGTAGATGAACCTCTTGCGCTGTGCTTCGGCCGCGGTCAGCCCGAGCATGCGTTCCGCGCCCGGGTTCCAGACGTCGATGCTTCCGGTGACGTCGGTGCCGACGACGGACTGTTCGGTCACCGCGTCGAGCACGCTGCGGGTGAGTTTGTCGGCCGCCCGTAGCTGCGCCTCGTTCTCGCGCAGGCGTTTGGTGTAGTCCTCGGCGCCGCGCAGCATGCTCTCGCGTTCCTCGGCCAGCCGCCTGACCGACTCGACCTGCACCCGGCCCTGTCGCGAGACCTCGTTGACGATTGCGGCCCCGATGGCGAAGACGATCGGCGCGAAGATGGAACGAAGAAGGTCTCCGGATGTCGCGGCGGGGCTGAATCCGAGGATGTCGGTGAGGGCGATCGCGGTGCCCACACCGGCGATGATGATGTAGCGTCGCCCCGGCTCAGCGGCGATCCAGATCACCGGGAGGATGATGAGCGAGCTGAATGGCGACAGGTTGCCGCCCGTGCCCGCCCGGAACGCGCTGAGCGCGACGAGGTCGAGCACCGGCACCAGGATCGCGAGGCGGACCAGAGTCGGCTGATAGCTGATCACCGCGGCCAGCGCGGTGGCGACGAGCACGCCCCACATTCCCAGGAGTGCCGCCGGCCACACCGTGAAGTCGATGTTCGGCGACACCATAACGATGAGGACCGCGCCGAGGAACGCGAGCGCGAACGGGCCCTGTTTGAGGAACGTCGAGGCCTTGTCTACCCTGATGGTGTCGAGCACCCAGTGGTACAACTTCACGCGGCGGTCCACTTCGGCACGAAGTCGCTCAGCATCTGGCGTACCTTCGCTCCGGTCACGGGCTTGGGCAGCGACGGGTGGCCGTGAGGGTAGTCCTCGGTATTGAGCACCGACGTGATGGCGATGACGCACTCGGGGTTGTCGGCGCCGAGCCGCACCGCGAGCGCCCAGCCGTCCATGCCCGGAAGGACGAGGTCGATGACCGCGACGTCGGGCGTCACGTCACCGTAGGCGGCGATGGCTTCCTCGGCGCTCGGGGCGACGCGCACGTCGCAGCCCGCACGCTCGAAATAGCGGCGCAGCAGAAGCCGCTGGTCGTCGCTGTCTTCGACGATCAGCACCCGGACTCGCTGGTCGAGTCCGGGAGCCGCTGCCACCGCTGGCGTGGTCACGCTTCGCTGATTGAGCTTGCGGCGACCGGCACTGCCGTGCCTGCGACGGGAGCCGCCTCGCGAATCGTCTCGAGGGGTTCGACGCTCGTGCCGCCGCCGAACCGGCCCCAGTAGCGGGCCGAGGCGAGGACGAACTCGGGGTCGAGGTAGGAGCGGATGCCGTCTCCACCGAGGAAGCACTCCACGAGGGCCAGCTTGGTGTCGGTGTACCCGTCGATCGAGACGAACTTCGAGGGGCGGAAGTCGACGGTGGACGACTGGCTCTGGAAGGCGGAGACGGTCGGCACCGCGGATGTCGCGGCGAGAGCCGCCTCGTGGACCGCGCGGTGGTCGGCGTCGTCGTCGTTGACGCTGTGCGTGTAGACGATGGTGGGCGAGACCTCGGCGACCACGCGGGCGATCGTGTCGACGGCCGCGGTGCCGGCGTCGAGCGCCTTCATCGGGAGGTCTTCGAGGAAGAGACGGGCTCCGAGGATCTCGGCGGCGGCGAGCGACTCGTGCTGGAGGTCCGTGTGCTGGCCGGAGGAGGTTCCGCGTGACAGCGTGAGGATCGTGACGGTGTCACCCGCGGCACGGTGCGCCGCGAGGATGCCGCCGATGCCGAACTCGACGTCGTCGGGGTGCGCTCCGATGGCCAGGACGCTCTCGGGAGCCTGCTCGCTCTTGTCGGAGCGGTTCGCTCGGCCGTCGGCCGCGAGCCGCATGACGGCGGTGACCAGGTCGGATGCGCTGATCGGCTTGATGAGGAACTCGTCGGCCTGGGCGTTGAGTGCGCCGACCGCGTAGTCGACCGAGATGTGGGCCGTCATCACGACGATCGGGATGCCGGGGTGGTCGGTGCGGATCTGCTCCATGAGTTCGAGACCGTTGATGCCGGGCATCTCGATGTCGGTGACGACGACGTCGGGCAGGAACTCGCTGATGACCGCGCGGGCCAGCGAAGGGTCGGAAACCGTCTCTACGACACAACCGCCGCGCTTCTCCAACACCGTCTTGGTGTAGAAAGCGACGTCGGCGTCGTCCTCGACGACTACAACTCGATAGGCCTCAGCCATGGCAGATCCTCCCCAAATTACTAGGTCAACTCTAAGGGAGAGAATGGCCGATCGATGCAACGCCGAACCGCCTGAGGCGAAGTGCGGGGTTAATTTCGCGAGAATGTGTAACGCGGTCTTTAGAGAGCCAGGCGACCGCGACATCCGTGGCCTCTCCGACCGTCGCGATCTCGACTCCCATGGGGTCAAGGATCATGCTGTTTCCGACACCGGTCGGCGGGGCCTGGTCGGCCGCGGCGATGTAGATGGTGTTCTCGATGGCCCGCGCCGTGAGCAGAGTGCGCCAGTGATGCTCCTTGAGCGGCCCACGCACCCACTCGGAGGGCATGAGCACGAGGTCGGCTCCGGCGTCGACGAGTCGGCGGGTGACCTCGGGGAAGCGCGCGTCGTAGCAGGTCTGCAGTCCGACGGTGAAGTCGCCGAAGGAGAACGTCTCCGGCGCGTCGAGTGCGCCGGCGACGACCCAGTCGGACTCGCGGGAGCCGAAGGCGTCGTAGAGGTGCATCTTGCGGTACTTCGCGACGAGCTCTCCGCCCGGGTCGATCGCGACGAGGGTGTTCGAGAAGCGGGCGGGATCGTCGGCGTTGGCCTCGACGAGCCCGGCGACGATGTGCGTGCGGTACTCGGAGGCGACGGCGGCGAGCCCGGCGACGAAGTCTCCGTCCAGGGGCTGGGCGGCATCCACATAGCCCTGTCCGAGCTCGGGCTCGAAGAACGACGAGTACTCGGGGAAGACCACGAGAGTTGCGCCCCGCGACACGGCACGCTCGGTGAGCGTGCGGATGGTCGCGAGGTTCTCCCCCGGGTCCGCGACCGGCGCGAACTGGGCGACGGCGATCGCGGACTCGGGAGAACTCATGGGGCCAGCCTACTTCTGGTGTGCGCGCACGACCTCGACGACGGCGGGGTAGAGCGGGTGCGCCGCGTCGAGGCCGGTGACCGAGGTCACGAACTCGTCGGCGGTCGAATCCGACAGCAGCTGCTGAAGTTCGACGCTCTGCGGGTCCTCGGCGACGTCGAACTCGAGGGCGATGCCCATCGTCCGCACGAGGGCGTCGCTGCCGAGGCCGCGTTCGGCGAGTTCGGCGGCGGGGCCGACGAACCGTTCGTTGCGGCCGAGCTTGCGCAGCGGCTGGCGACCGACCCGGTCGACGGTGTCGCTCAGTTCGGGGTTGGCGAAGCGCACCATGTTCTTGTCGATGTAGGCCTGCTGGACCTCGGGGTCGAAGTCGTGCTTCGCGACGAGCAGGGCCTTGGTTTCGGCGAGGACCGCGCGAACCTCGGCTGCGATCTCGGGCGTCGAGAAGGCCTCGGACATCGACGAGACGCCGGCCGCGAAGCCGTGGTACGCCGCGGTCGCGTGGCCGGTGTTGACGGTGAACAGCTTGCGCTCGATGTAGGGGGCGAGATCGTCGACGAAATGCGCGTCGGGGATCACGGGGGTCACAGCACCGAACGGCGTCGACTCGATGGCCCACTCGAAGAACGACTCGACGGTCACGTTGAGACCGGCGTCGCGGTCCTGTCCCGGCACGATGCGGTCGACGGCGGTGTTGGCGAAGATAGCGCCGTCGGCGAGGGCGGCGTCGGGCAGCGCCTTGACGACCTCGACCTTGAGCAGGTCGGTGGCGTTGATGGCGTTCTCGCACGCCATCACGGCGAGCGGCTCGAGGTCGGCCGAACGCTGGGCGATGGCCTTCGCGATGAGCGGGGCGACGAAGCGCAGGATGTTCGGGCCCACCGCGGTGGTCACGATGTCTGCCGACGCGATCTCGGCGATGACGTCCGCCTCGTGCGTCGAGCTGTTCAGCGCGCGGTAGTTGTCGACCGTCCAGACGCTCGCGCCGTCGCCGACCTCGGTGACGACGTAGCTCGGTGTCGAGGCGAGTGCGTCGATCAGCTCGGCGTTGACGTCGGCGAAGACGACCTCGTAGCCGGCCTTGTGCAGGATGAGACCGACGAAGCCGCGACCGATGTTTCCGGCGCCGAAATGTACGGCCTTCACGCGTTCACGTCCCCGAGGATTTCCATGACTTCTTCGGGGGTCTGGGCGGCGAGCAGCTTGGCGACCTCGTCGTCTTCGCTGAACACGATGGCGATCGAGGAGAGGACCTCCATGTGACCGCCGTCTTTGCCCGCGATGCCGACGACGAAGCGGACCTCGTTGCCGTCCCAGTCGATGGGGTTGTCGTAGCGCACGAACGAGAGCGCGGACGCGAGGATCGTGTCCTTGCCCTCGTTCGTGCCATGCGGAATAGCCAGGAAGTTACCCATGTAGGTCGACACCGTTGCTTCACGCTCGTGCATGAAGGCGATGTACTCGGGTGTTACCCCACCCGAGGCGACCAGCAATCGTCCGACCTCGTCGATCGCTTCCGCCGGTGTCGTCGCCGACCCGTGCAGGTTGATCTGTGCAAGTTCAAGCACGTTGCTCATGCGTTTCCTCTATTCTTCCTGGCTATTCGTGTGGTGCAGGTGTGGAGCTGGTGTTACTTCGAGGCCTTCTGGGACTCGAGCAGGGCGACGACCTCGTCGTACTTGGGGCTGCCCATGAAGTTGTCGACCGAGTAGTGGAGCGAGTTCGGCGACTTTTCGGTTGCGCGAGGGGTGAGCTCGCGCTGGGTGATCACGAGGTCGGCGCTGCCGTCGAGGTTCGCGATCGCCTGGTTGACGACGGTCACCCCTTCGATGCCGGCCTTCTTGATCTTGTTGCGCATGACCGTCGCGCCCATGGCGCTCGAGCCCATGCCGGCGTCGCACGCGAACACGATGGACGTGATCGGGGCGCTGACGGCCGCGGTGTTCTGCGGCTCCACGGTCGAGGTCGCCGCGGCGTCGCCGCCCGAGGTGCTCAGCAGCGAACCGACCTGGCTGTCGCGGCCCTTGTTGGCGGCGTTCTTGGCGACGGCATCGGCGAGAGCGGTGTCACCCGCGGCGACAGCCGCGAGGTCGGTCTTGCGGCTCGCGCGGATGATGATGGATGCCACGAGGAACGAGACCGCGGCGGAGATGATCACCGAGAGGATGACGCCCACGAAGCTGCCGGGAGGCGTCTGCGCGAGGATCGCGATGATCGAGCCGGGCGACGCGGGGGCGCGCAGACCGGACTGGAAGATCACGTTGGTGAGAACACCGCTGGCTCCACCGGCGATGACGGCGACGACGAGCAGCGGCTTCGCCAGAACGTAGGGGAAGTAGATCTCGTGGATACCACCGACGAACTGGATGAGGATCGCGCCGGGAGCGCTCGCGCGCAGCAGGCCGACACCGAACACGGCGAAGGCGAGCAGCAGACCGAGGCCGGGGCCGGGGTTCGCCTCGATGAGGAAGAGGATCGACTGGCCGTTACGCTCCGCTTCGACGGTGCCGAGCGGGGTGAACACGCCGTGGTTGATCGCGTTGTTCAGGAACAGGATCTTGCCGGGCTCAACGAAGATGCTCGCGAGGGGCAGCAGCGAGGTCTCGACGAGCCAGCTGACGACGGTCTCCAGGAAGGAGCTGATCGCGGTGACCGCGGGGGCGATGACGAAGAATGCGACCACGGCGAGTCCCGCTCCGACGATGCCGCCGGAGAAGTTGTCGACGAGCATCTCGAAGCCGGCGCGGATCTTTCCGGCCCAGAGGGCGTCCACCTTCTTCATAACCCATGCGGCACCGGGGCCGACGATCATCGCGCCGAGGAACATGGGAATGCCCGCTCCGACGATGACACCCATGGTCGCGATGGTTCCGACCACGCCGCCGCGCACGCCGTAGACCATGCGGCCACCGGTGTTCGCGATGAGGAGGGGAAGGAGGTACGTGATCATCGGGCCGACCAGCCCGGTGTTGGTCACGTCGGGGTCGGAGCTCCAGCCACCGAGCTGCTGCACCCAGGTGGCGTCGATGCCGAGCAACGGCAGCCAGCCGGTCTCGATGAACAGGGCAGTGATGAGGCCCCAGGCGATGAACGCCGCGATGTTCGGCAGCACCATGTTGCTGATGAACGTGCCGAACTTCTGAACACCTACTCGTGTTCCTCCGCGTTTTGTTTCAGACGTCGTTGTCATGGGTGTTACTCCGATTCTGTGAGTGTGGTTGAGGTGGTGAGAGAGTTTGCTGCGGCGGTCACCGCGACGCGGGCCTCCACAGCGCTATTAGCCGAGAGGGCAATCTCGGCGAATTCTTGCGTCTGCGCGAGGGTGTATCGCGCGAGCTCGGTGCGCACGTCGGCGAGCGCCGCCGCCGACATCGAGAGCGAGGTCGCCCCGAGACCGACGAGCACCACGGCCAGCAGCGGGTCGGCTGCAGCCTCGCCGCAGATGCCGACGGGTTTGCCGGCCGTCACACCCGCGCGGCCGACCTCGCCGACCAGACGCAGCACGGCGGGGTGCCACGGGTCCTGGAACGAGGCGACGGAGCCGAGCAGTCGGTCGGCGGCGAGGGTGTACTGGGTGAGGTCGTTGGTGCCGATGCTGGCGAAGTCGGTCTCCGGCAAGATGCGGTCGGCTAGCAGTGCCGCGGCCGGTACCTCGATCATGACCCCGGCGGTCTTGATGCCGAGCTCCCTGGCCAGCTTGGTGAAGTAGCGGGTCTCTTCGACCGTGGAGACCATGGGCGCCATGACCCACAGGTCGGCGTCGGTCACCGCGTCGGCGTTGGCCAGCGCGGTGAGCTGGTCGCGCAGGATCGGCTCGTTGGCACGCAGCGCGCGGATGCCGCGCAGCCCGAGGGCCGGGTTTTCTTCCGGCTCGTCGTTGAGGAAGCTCAGCGGCTTGTCTGCGCCCGCGTCGAGCGCACGCACGACGACCTTTTTGCCCGCGAACGCGGTGAGCAGCTGCGTGTACTTCTCCTGCTGCTCGGCCACGGTCGGCGCCTTGTCCGAGTCGAGGAAGAGGAACTCGGTGCGGAACAGGCCGACGCCCTCAGCGCCCTTCTCCACGGCGGGCAGGGCGCCGTCGGTCGAGCCGAGGTTCGCGAGCAGCGGGATGGGGGTGCCGTCGGCGAGGGCGCCGGGACCGACCGGGGCGTCGGCCGCTGCGGCGCGGGCGGCGATCGTGCTGGACGCTGCTGCCTGCTCGCCTTCGCTGGGGGTGACGTTCACGATTCCGGTCGACGCATCGACGACGACGACCTGGTCGTCGGCGAGGTCGAGGGCTCCGGATGCGCCCACGACGGCGACGATGGACTTCTCGCGAGCGAGGATCGCCGTGTGCGACGTGGGTCCGCCGTCGCTGGTGATGAGTGCGAGCACCTTGTCGAGGTCGAGGAGCGCCGTGTCGGCGGGGGCCAGGTCGCGGGCGACGAGGACGAAGGGGTAGTCGGGATCGGGCACACCGGGGGCGGAGACACCCTGCAGGTGGGCGACGACGCGCTGCGAGACGTCGTTGAGGTCGGTCGCGCGCTCCCCCATGTAGCCGCCCATGCTGGTGAGCAGGTCGCGGAAGGCGGCGAATGCCTCGAACACGGCGCGTTCGGCGGTCTTGCCGGTGCCGATGCGCGCGTCGACGTCGTCCTTGAGCGTCGGGTCTTCGGCCATGAACGCCTGCGCGTCGAGCACGTCTTTGGCGGCTCCACCGGCGCGGGCACCGCGGAGACGGATGTCGGCGGCAGCCGCGGCGAGGGCACCGGCGGCGCGCACCTTCTCCGCGTCGCCACCGACGGTGCTCGCGTCATCCGTCGGTTCGGGAAGGGGCTCGGGCATGCGCAGAACGGGGCCGACGGCGAGGCCGCGCCCGATTCCTACTCCGGTGAGGGTACTCATGCGTCGTGGTCCGTTCCGAGGAAGGCGGCCAGATCGTCGAGTGCCGCCTCGGCGTTGTCGCCCTCGGTGTGCAGGGTGACCTCGTCGCCGTGCTCGATGCCGAGCGAGATGACGCCGAGGATGCTCGCGGCATTGATCTTCTTGTCACCCTTGGTGAGCTCGACCGTGAGCCCCGTCGCGGTGACGGCTTGCACGAACAGCGATGCGGGCCGTGCGTGCAGGCCGTGGGCGGAAGCGATCGTGACAGTGCGGTCAGCCATGAGGTGTGTCCTTCTGGGTTGTGGTGAGGGAGGAGAAAAGATCGTAGGCGGCCTCGGCGCCGCCGGGGCCGAAGGTGGTGCTCGCCAGCAGTCCGGCCGGTACGCCGTAGCCGGCAGCGCGGTCGCGCAGGGCGTCGAAGGTCGAGGAGAGGTGCGATCCGACGAGCAGAACGTCGACCGCGGGAAGGCGGGAATCGATGTCGTCGTCGCTCGCGGCCTGCACGGTGACGGATTCGCCACGGGCGGCAGCGATGGTGCGCATGCGTCCGGCGAGGAAGGTACTCGAAGCGCCGGCACCACAAATAATCAGAATGGTGGTCATGGATCGCCTCCTTGCGTTCCCTGCGTAACAGCGAATCGACGTACTTAGACCTCAATCTTTGATCGAAATGCGTTCCCGTTCCAGTAGTTCTCCTTCCGCCCCCGCGGAAGATAGCGTCTGAGGGCAGGCGTAGACCGCGTGAACGTGGTTAAGTTGCTGTAAATGAGCGATAAGTACGAGCGCCTGCTTCACTACCTGTCGCAGAGCGATAACCGCGTGACCGCGGCGGAGCTGGCAGAACACCTCGGGGTGACGACGCGCAGTGTGCGCAGCTATGTCACCGCGGCCAAGGCGGCCGCGCACCCGCTCAGCATCATTTCGTCGTCGACCAACGGCTACCGCCTTAACCGCGAGGCCTACGCCACCTTCGCGAGCGGTGGCCGCGCCCGCGACGCCGACACCCCGCGCGACCGGGTGCACCACCTCGTGCGTCGGCTCACCGAAGAGCCGGGCGGTCTCGACGTGCACACCCTCGCCGACAGCCTCTACGTGAGCGAGTCGACCATCGAGAGCGACCTGCGCAAGGTCAAGGTGCTCGGCGAGGAGGCCGGCCTGACCCTGAGCCGACGCGGGAGTGTCGTCTCGCTCACGGGAACCGAGGCGGAGTACCGCCGGGTGCTCAGCAAGATCTTCCGCACCGAGAGCGCGCAGGGGTTCCTCGAGCTCGAGAACGTCCAGCGGGAATTCGTCTCCGAGGACCTCGGCGCGTTCAAGACCGCGCTCATCGAGATGCTCGAGGCCCAGGGCTACTTCGTCAACGAGTACGGCGTCAACAGCGTGCTGCTGCACGTCGCGATCGCCGTGGACCGTGTCATCCGACGCCCGACCCCCAAAATTGCGGATGCCGCGGACCCCACCCCGATCACGGCAGCCCTCGCCGACCTCACGCGAAGCCACTTCGACGTCGAGCTCGACCGCACCGACCTCGACTACCTCGCGAAACTGCTCACCACCCGGGTCATCACCCCCGGCCAGAACGAGCCGGTGCAGTCGGTCGTCGACAACTACGTCGTTCCCGAACACCTCGAGACGGTGCGGCGGGTCGTCGGCCAGGTCGGCGAGGAATACCTGCTCGACCTCGACGACGAGACGTTTATGGTGCGGTTCGCCCTGCACGTGGGCAACCTGATCGCGCGGGCGCAGGACAACTCCTACTCGCGCAACCCGCTCGTGAAATCGATCAAGACCTCGTACCCGATGATCTACGACGTGGCCGTGTTTATGGCCAGCCAGATCCAGCGTGAGAAGTCGATCACGATCAACGACGACGAGATCTCGTACATCGCGATGCACATCGGGTCGCACCTGGAACGGCAGTCCCGCCACGAGGAACGCCTCACGGTCGCGATCGTCTCCCCCGGCTACTACGACATGCACGACATCCTTCGCCGTCACATCGAGGCGGCGCTCGGTGACGAGGTGTCCGTCGAGGTCGTGGTGACCCGCACCGACGTGGACTCCGGCGATTTCGCCACCGACCTCGTGCTCAGCACGATCGCCTTCCCCGGTGCGGGCGACAACGTCGTGGTCATCCAGCCGTTCCTGACCGAGGGCGACGTGGAGAACATCCGACGGGCCATCTCGCGGGTGCGTCGGCACCGGCGCCGCATCCGGATCAAAGACGACCTGCTGCTCTATTTCGACGAGTCGCTGTTCCTGCGCAACGTGCAGGCGGCGGACGAGGCGTCGATGATCCGGGTGCTGGGCGGTCTTATGGTCGAGCGCGGCATCATCGACGAGAGCTACATCGACGGCGCCATCGAGCGCGAACTGCTCTCGTCGACTGCGTTCACCGAGTCGATCGCGGTGCCGCACGCGATGGCGATGACGGCCACGCGCACGTCTATCGCGATCGCGGTGAACGAGACCGCGATGCCCTGGGGCGAGAACCGCGTCAACGTGATCGCGCTCATTGCGTTCAACTCGGGCGGACGGGCGTCGTTCCAGTCGACGTTCGACCAGTTCGTGGAGGTCTTCGCCGACCGTGCCGGCGTGCTCGAGCTCATCAGGCGCTCGACCGGGTTCACCGAGTTCATCGAAGAACTCGTTCGGATGATCGACAAGTAGATGCGCGAGCAGGACTTCCGCGAGCTGTGCCTGAACCTGGCCGGGGCCACGGAGAGTTTTCCGTTCGGTCCGGAGACCCCGGTCTACAAGGCCGCGAACGGCAAGGTCTTCGCGATCATGACGGAACCGGGAGACCCCTCCCCCGCCGTCACCCTCAAGGCGGCGCCCGACGACGGCCTGGCGGTGCGGGCGCAGCACCCGACGATCACGCCCGGGTATCACATGAACAAGCGGCATTGGCTGACGGTACCGCTCGACGTGCCCGAGCAGCTGCTCGTCGACCTCGTGACCGAGAGCCACCGGTTGGTGCGGCCGAGGTTGGCGCGCTGAGGCTGAACGCTTAAAGCAAGAAGTCCCGGCCACAAGTGACCGGGACTTCTTCTCTGTTGCGGGGACAGGATTTGAACCTGCGACCTCTGGGTTATGAGCCCAGCGAGCTACCGAACTGCTCCACCCCGCGCTGCAAGATCAACGATAGCACGGCTTTGTCGGGCCGGTTTCCACCGTGCGCGCTCAGAGCGGTTTGCTCGCCCCCAGGCTCATGGCGAGCGGCAGCCATTTGGTGTCGGGCCAGCGGAACTGGCCGTCGCCGGCGGCCTCGAGCACGGGGAACATTTTCCACGGGATCTCGTAGTGCTCGTGGAAGAAGTCGAGCGTGAGACCAGTGGCGAGCAGGGAGGTGATGATCTCGCTCAGCGGGTGTGGCCACTCGTACGTGCGGGTGTTCGTGAGCTTCGCCTCGGCTACCGCGTAGTCCTGGTCGTCGTCGCCGATATCCGGCTCGCCGTCGGAGTCGTAGGGGTACTGCAACGTGGGCAGCTCGCCTTCTCCCCCGTCGAGAACCCAGGCCGCCGGGTGCCCGTCGGCGAAGTACAGCGTGCCCCCTGGTTTGAGGAACCACTCCACGATGCGCGCCCACTCGGCGACGTCGGGCAGCCAGCCGATAGTGCCCCACGTGGTGAAGACCATGTCGAACGACTCGGGCTGCGGCAGGGTGTGCCGCAGGTCGTAGATGTTGGCGATCACGAAGCGCGAGCGATCGGCCAGGTCGAGTTCGGCGGCCAGCGCCCGCGCCTGAACGATCGCGGGCTTCGAGAAATCGACCCCCACGACCTCCGCCCCGCGCTGTGCGAGCGCGAGGGTGTCGGCACCGAAGTGGCACTGGAGATGCAGGATCCGCTTGCCCTCCAGCCCGTCGGGAAACATCGCGGCGAGCTCGACCTCGTCGATCGGGGTGAGCGTGCCGTGCCCGGCCCGCAGCCTCGACTGGTCGTAGAACTCGCTCGCCACGTGCAGTGGGACCCGTTCGTCCCACTGCGCGCGGTTTGCGTCCAGCCAGTCGCCGGAGCCGAGCTCGACCATCGTTACTCGCTGGCTGCGAGGGCCGCGTCCAGGGCCGCGGTGAGGCGGTTGTCCGCTTCTGCCGCCGCCACGAGGTCGTTGGCCGCGTACGCCGCTTCACGGTCGGCGAGCGCCTGCTTGGCGTCGGCGAGCGCAGAGGCCAGCGTGGTCTCGTCGCCGGTGTCGGTTCCGGGGTCGGTCGGGGCGGGAACCGGGGTCTCCGGATCTGTTCCCGGGTCGACCTCTTCCCCTGGCACCGGGGTCACGACGGTGCCGCCGTCGCCGGCGTCGGCTCCGGAGTCACCGCCGAACAGGGCGTCGAGCGCCTCGTCGAGGGTGTCTTCGAAGGCGATCTGGTCGCCGAACGCGACCAGCACCTTACGCAGCAGCGGGTAGCTGGTGCCACCGGTAGCCTGCACGTAGACGGGCTGCACGTAGAGCAGTCCGCCGCCCACGGGAACCGTGAGCAGGTTGCCCTGGATCGCCTCCGTGTCACCGCGTTGCAGCAGCGAGAGCTGGCTGGCCACTTCGGTGTCGGAGTTGAAGCTGTTCTGCACCTGGCCTGGGCCCGGCACCGTGTCCTGCTTAGGCAGGGTCAACAGCGTGAGCTTGCCGTAGTCCGGGCCCGCATCCGAGTTCACCGCGAGATAGCCGGTGAGGATGCTGCTGCTCGAGGTGGCCGCGGCCCGCGGGATGAAGGTGGAATAGAGCGTGAATGCGGATGCATCGGTGCCGGGCACCTGCATCGTGAGGTAGTACGGCGGCTGCAACGTGGGAGCCGCGGCCGGCGACGTCGGGTCGTTCGGCGTGACCCACTGGTCGTCGCTCGAGTAGAACGAGTTCGCGTCGGTCACGTGGAACGATCCGAGGATCGCGCGCTGCACCTTGAACAGGTCGGCGGGGTAGCGCACGTGGCTGAGCAGGTCGGGGCTCATGTCGTCGGCCGACTGCAGCGAGTTGGGGAAGATCTTCTGCCACGTCTTCAGGATCGGGTCTTCCGTGTCCCAGGCGTAGAGGGTGACCTCGCCGGTGTAGGCGTCGACCGTGGCCTTGACCGAGTTGCGGATGTAGTTGACGTTGTCGACCGCGTAGGGCACGGCGGGTGTCGTCGTGTCGACAATCGTGTCGCTGAGCTTCTCCACGCGGGAGTACGGGTAGTTCGCGCTAGTCGTGTAGGCGTCGACGATCCAGAGGACCTTGCCGTCGACGACCGCCGGGTAGGCGTCGCTGTCGGTGGTCAGGTACGGGGCGACCTTCTTCACGCGCTCGATCGGGTCGCGGTCGTAGAGGATCTGCGACTCGCTCGTGACGGCGTCGGACAGGATGATCTGCTCGGACTGGAACTTGATCGCGTAGGCGAGCTTCGAGAACAGGTTGTCGAGCATCGGCCCGCCGTCGCCCTCGTAGGTCGTCGTCATGTTCGACGCGTCGTCGTCATCGCCCGACGGGTAGTCGAGCTCGATCGGTGTGTCGCCCTCGGGCGCTCCGACGACGGAGTAGGCCGGCGATTCCTCGCCGAAGTAGATGCGCGGCTCTTCGATGTCGAGGGCGCCCGTGGAGGGGATGCCCGATTCGAGGAACACCGGCTGGCCGTCGGTCGTGCGCTGGTTGCCGTAGGCGGCGACCACGCCGTAGCCGTGGGTGTAGACGAACGCGTTCGAGTACGGGGTCTGCGAGTCGCCGAGACCCTCCTGGTCGAGCTCGCGCACCGCGATCACGGTGTCCTGCACAGTTCCGTCGATGTTGTAGCGGTCGACGTCGAGGTGGGCGGGGAACTGGTAGTACTGGCGGAATCGTTCGAGCTGGGCAAACGACTCCGAAACGAGAGCCGGGTCGATGATGCGGATGTTCGCGGTGGTCTCCGCGTCGGAGCGCAGCGCGCCCTGTTCCGCATCCGTCGTGGCGTTGTAGGGGGTCTCAGTCACGCCGTCGACACCATAGGCGGTGCGCGTGGCCTCGATGCTGCGATCGATGTATTCGGACTCGAGCGTGCGGGCGCTCGGCTCCACCTGGAAGCGCTGCACGATCCACGGGTAGATGCCGCCGAGGATGAGTCCGCTCACCAGGAGGAGCGCCGTGCCGATGACGGGCAGGCGCCAGCGGCCGATGACCGCGGTGACGATGAAGAGCAATGCGACGACGCCCGCCGCGATGGCGAGGATGGCGCGCCCGGGAATGGTGGCGTTGACCTCGGTGAAGCCGGCACCCGTCTGCAGGTAGCCTGCGCCGCGCGAGGCGAGGGTCGTGTACTGGTCGAGCCAGATGCTGAGCGCCTGGAGGGCCACGTAGAGGGCCGCCATGATGGCGAGCTGGATGCGTGCGGAACGCGAGATGCGCACCTCGCGGCCCGTCACTCGGATCGCACCGTAGAGGTAGGTGGTGGCGAGGGCGGCGATGCCCGCGATGAGCACGATCGCCGAGGCGTAGGCCACGACGCCGCGGAAGAACGGCAGTTCGAACATATAGAACGAGACGTCGAGCCCGAACTGCGGGTCGGTCTCGCCGAACGAGGTGCGGTTGAAGTACTGGAGAACGACGGGCCAGCGAGTGGCCGCCGAGACGCCGGTGAAGAGCCCGAGGACGGCGGGGATGCCGATCATCGCGAGGCGGCGCAGCGGCTCGATGACCTGCTGGTAGCGGTCGAGCTGCGAGTTGAGCTTCGCGTAGACCGGGCGGGCGCGGAAGGCGACCTCGATGCTCACCCAGACGGGCACGGCCATGGCCAGGAATCCGACGAGGAACATGACGGCGGTGGCGATCCACTGCGTCGTGAGCACGTTGAGGAAGTCGAGCTGGTCGAACCAGAGAATGTCGGTGTAGAACCCGGCGACGATGAAGAAGATCACCACCAGCACTGCGAGGATCGCTGCGGTAATCGCGAGGGTGACCCTCGTGCGGCTGACGGGTGGGTTTGCTGTGGAAGTCAAGCGACTGCTCCTGGCCTTAGTGGTCGGTCTCGGTCATCTTAACGGAGCCGACTGCGAGACCGCTGCGCCTTGTCGTCAGCCCGCCTCGCAGGTGGGCAGGGCGGCCGTCGAACCGCCCGTCGAAACGGCATCGAGCACGGCGAGCGAGTCGTCGAGCGTCGTCACCGCGAAGACGTCGAGTCCGTCGGGAACGTGCCCGACGACCTCGTCGCAGTTGTCGACGGGAGCGAGGAAGTAGTCGGCGCCCGAGCGCACGGCGCCGTACATCTTCTGGCGGATCCCGCCGATCGGGCCGATGGTGCCGTCGCCGGTGATGGTGCCGGTGCCCGCTACGTTCTTGCCGCCGTTGAGTTCGCCGGGGGTGAGCTTGTCGATGATGCCGAGGGCGAACATCTGGCCGGCGCTCGGGCCGCCGACCTTCTCGAGCTGGATGGTGACGTCGATGGGGAACGTGAAGTCGCCCTTCACCGTGATGCCCACGATGGGTGCCGAGGCGGTGCCGCCGCTCATCACCGGGGTGACCGCGAGCGTCTGCTCGGCGCCGTCGCGCTCGATCACCACGGTGGCCGGGGTGTCGACGCCGTTCTCCGCGATCGTCGCCTTCAGCCCAGTGACGTCGGTGAAGGTCTCGCCGTTCACGCTCACGATCATGTCGCCGGTCTCGAGCTGCCCGGACGCCGGGGTGCCCTCGCCGACGTCGACGACCTCGAGGCTCGTCGTGAAGTCGTAGTCGAGCTGGGTGAGCGCCGCCGCGATCGCCTCCTGCTGCGAATTCTGCATGTCGGTCTGGCTCTGCTCGTTCGACTGCTCGACGGTGACGCCCTCGGGGTACACGCTGTCGAGAGGCACGACCGCCTTGCTCGAATCGAGCCAGGCCGAGGCGACCTGGAACCAGTTGAGCCGGTTGTCCCGGTTGCCGTTGATCGACACCGTGAGCATGTCGAGCGATCCGCCGGTGGGGTAGGTCGTGGCATCCGCGATCTCGATCATGGGGACCTCTTCTCCCCCTACCTCCACCTGTCCGAGCGTGTTGAAGACCGGGCCCGGCTGTTCGATGACGTACGGCGACGGCACGACCGCCACCACGAGAGTCACGAGCATCGCGAGCAGGATGAGGGACCAACCGATGGTCGAGCCACGTGAGCGACGCGGCCTCGAGACCGGGTCGGAATCGGCGAAAAGCGCCACCGTAATCCTTTTGTTTAGACGGACGAAAAAGAGTGTTCGCCACGGGCGCACAGCCAGAAGATCCAGCCTAGGCGAAAACCCAGCCCCATCCGGCGTGCAGCGGCTAGCGTAGTTTGCATGCCTGAAGATTCGCGGGAAGAGCCGTCCGAAGAAGAGTTCCGTGAAATGCTGCGCGCGTTTCTCGAGGGCAACACCGACCTCGACCCGAGCAAGCTGGCGAGCGCTGCCGGGCTGCCCAACGACCCCGAGGTGGTCGCCCAGCTGATCGCGCAGCTGCAGAACGCGCTGAAGACCAGCGGCGATGGAATCAACTGGGGTCTCGCTCTCGAACAGGCGAAGAACATCGCATCGCGCACGACCGTGGTGTCGCTTCCGGCCGAACGTTCGCAGCTCGAGCAGGCCTTCCACGTGGCGTCGCTCTGGCTCGCCGAGGCCACGGAGATCTCCGAGCTCACCGTCGAGCCCCGGTTGATGAGCCGCAGCGAGTGGGTCGCCGCCACCATGCCGATCTGGATCCAGCTCGCGGAGCCGGTCGCCACGAGCATCGCCGATTCGCTCACCGACGTGCTGAAAGACCAGGCGCCCGAAGAGATGACCGACATGATCGCGGGCGCGAGCCAGCTGATGCGCAACGTGGGCGGCACCCTGTTCGCGATGCAGCTCGGCCACGTGGTCGGGCAGCTCTCGAGCGAGGTCGTCTCCGGCGGCGACATAGGCATTCCGCTGCTCGGTTCGCTGGCCGCTTCCGAGCACGAGGAGTCCGACCAGCAGGCCGCGATGATCCCGCAGAACGTGGCCGCCTTCGCGTCGGGCCTCGACGTTCCCGTCGACCAGGTGCAGCTCTACCTGGCCGTGCGCGAACTCGCCCACGCCCGCCTGTTCCGTCACGCGAAGTGGCTGCGGCTGCAGCTCATGACGTCGATCACCGAGTTCGCCCACGGCATCCGCATCGACACGACCCGGCTAGAAGAGCTGGCGAGCGACTTCGACCCGGCGAACCCCGAAGAGCTGCGCGCGGCCATGACCAGCGGCGCCCTGATCCCGCCGAAGTCCGACGACCAGCTCGCCGCTCTCGCCCGCCTCGAGACCACGCTCGCCCTCATCGAGGGCTGGGTCGATGTGGTGACGGCCCAGGCGACGTCGCGTCTGCCCTCCGCGGTGGCGATCGCCGAGACCGTGCGCCGTCGCCGCGCCTCGGGAGGCCCCGCCGAGTCGGCGTTCGCCACCCTCGTCGGCCTCGAACTGCGACCGCGTCGCCTGCGCGAGGCGGCCGCCATGTGGCAGGCGGTAACGGATGCCGTCGGTGCCGAAGCGAGGGACGACCTGTGGCCGCACCCCGACCTCGTGCCCACGGCGGAAGACATCACGGACCCCAGCGCCCTCGTCGCACGGCTCAAGGCCGGTACCCCGGCGCCGGACGACATCGACCAGGCGATCGAAGACCTGCTCAACGACGATTCGAGCGAACGCCCGCGCGAAGACTGACCGCCCGCCGGCGCCACTGTGGATAGTTCGCTCGCGCCCTAGCCCGGCCGTGCCATCCTCTCCCGCATGGTGCTGAAACTCGACCCGCGGTATCCGCTCGTGTGGCGTTCGCCCTCGAGCCTGCAGCTCGGCGTCGCCTCCCCCGTCGTCGTGCTGCACGAGGTCTCGACGGCCGACGAGCTGATGCTCTCGGCGTTGCTCGCGGGCGTCAGCAAGCCCGGTCTCGACATGATCGCGCGCGGCGGCGGGGTGGACGAGGCCGCCGCGGCCGCACTGCTCGAGGCGGTCGCTCCCGCCCTGGAAAGCCCGGCACCCGAGCGCGCCCGCTCCGTGGCCCTCGTCGGGTCGGGGGCGACCGCCGACCGTATCGCCGCGACGCTCGCCGCCGAGGGGGTCCGCGTGAGCCGCGCGAGCGAGGTCGAGGCGGCCGCCGCCGTCGAGTGCGACCTGGCGATCGCGGTCGGGCACTTCGTGCTCGCGCCCGACCTGCACGGTCTGTGGCTTCGCCGCGACATCCCGCACCTGCCCGTCGTGCTGTCGGACACGAGCTCGAGCGTCGGCCCCATGATCGAGCCGGGAGTCGGTCCATGCCTCTACTGCCTGCAGCGGTACCACACCGACGCCGACCCGGCCTGGCCGGCGCTCTCGGCCCAGCTGTGGGGGCGTCGGTCGCCGATCGAGACGGCCCTCGTGGCCGGGGAGATCGCGGTGGCGGCGAGCCGCGCGGCGCTCGCGAGGCTCGACTCGGGGAACGCGGCATCCGCTCATGTGTCGACGGAGATCGACTCGCGGTCGGGGGCGACCACGATCCACACCTGGCGGCCGCACCCCGAGTGCGGCTGCACGGGCGTCAGCGTTGCAGCTCGGCGAGAAAGCGGCTCGCCTGCCGCTGTCCGGGGCGGTAGCCGCCGGAGTTCGTACCCGTCGCCGCCCACGACAGGCTCAGCTTTCGCCGAGCCCGCGTGATGCCGACGTAGAGCAGGCGGCGCTCCTCGTCGATCGCCTCCTCGGTCTTCGCGTAGGTGATGGGCACGAGCCCCTCGCTCAGACCGACGAGGTGCACGGAGTCCCACTCGAGTCCCTTCGCCGAGTGCAGCGTCGCGATGGTCACGGCCGAGAGCGTCGGTTCGTGCTGCGCCGCCTGGCGCTCGAAGAGGTCGTCGACGAAGTCCTTCAGCGTGGTCCCGGCCGGCGTCTGCTCGGCGAGGCCCATGAGGGCGTTGAGCGATTCCCAGCGGTCGCGGACCGCGCCGCGGGTTTCCGGCGCCTCCTGGGTCCAGCCGAGGGAGCGCAGCACGTCGCTCACGGTCTTGAACAGCGGCTCGCCCTGGATCGAGACGGCGGCGCCCTTGAACATCATCAGGGCCTCCTTGATCTCGCGCAGCTCGAAGAAGCGGGTCGCGCCGCGCACCAGGTAGGGCACGCCGATCGCGTTGAGCGCCGCCTCGATCGCGGCGGCCTGCACGTTGATGCGGAACAGGATGGCGATGTTCTCTGGCCGGGTTCCTTCGGCGATCTCGTCGGCCACGGCCTTGGCCACGGCGCGCGCCTCGGTCGTGTCGCTGTCGAAGCCGTCGACGAGCGGCGGGCGCATCGCGCCGGGCGGAACCTCGGCGTCGGGCGGCGAGTGCAGGGTGAGCGCGCCGGGCCGCCCCTTCATCAGCCGGTTGGCTGCCTCGATGATGCCGGGCGTAGAGCGGTAGTTCTGCTCGAGACGCACGACGGTGGCGTCGTGGTACGCGTTCTGAAAGCCCAGCAGGTATTCCGGTGTCGCGCCCGCGAACGAGTAGATGGTCTGGCTGGCGTCGCCGACGACGCACAGGTCGTTGCGCTCCCCCATCCACAGCTTGACGAGGTCGTGCTGCAGCGGCGAGACGTCCTGGTACTCGTCGATCACGAAGAAGCGGTACTGCTCGCGCACCTGCTGGGCGACCCGGGCCTCGGTCTCGATCATGCCGGCCGTGGCGAGCAGCACGTCTTCGAAGTCGAGCTGGCGGCGTTCGTCCTTCAGGTTCTCGTAGGCCTGCTGCAAAGCCGTGGCCTTGTCGATGGTGAGCGCGGGCGGCAGGGTGCGCGACTGCGCCGCCACACCGTACTGCTCGATGCTCAGCCGCGAGACCTTGCGCCACTCGATCTCGGCGGCCGTGTCGCGCAACGTCGCCGTGTCGAGCTTCAGCCGGATCGTGTCTGCCGCCTGGGCGAGCAGGCGCGCCTTGCTGTCGATGAGCCGCGGCATGGTCCCGCCGACGACCTGCGGCCAGAAGAAGTTCAGTTGCGAGAGGGCGGATGCGTGGAAGGTGCGCGCCGAGACGCCCGCGGCCCCGAGGTGGCGAAGTCGGCTGCGCAGCTCGCCCGCGGCCCTGCTGGTGAACGTCAGCGCCATCACCCGTCCGGGCGGATACACGCCGGTCGCGACCCCGTACGCGATGCGGTGGGTGATCGCGCGGGTCTTGCCCGTGCCGGCGCCCGCGAGCAGGCAGACCGGGCCCAGCAGGGTCTCGGCCGCGACCCGCTGCTGGTCGTCGAGGCCGGCGAGGAGGCTCTCCGCGCTGCGGAGCTCGCTCGTGGTCACGCCGAGCCGTCGTCGAGCGGGCCGCCGTACCAGCGTTCGATGATCGAGCGGGCGATCGAGGTGGGACCGGGCAGCAGGATCTCGCCGAGCGAGTCGCGAAGTTCGTCGCGGGTGAACCAGCGCAGTTCGAGGATCTCGTGGCCGTCGGGTGTGAGCAGGCTCTCGACGGCGGGGTCGACGCGGGCGGTGAAGCCGAGCATGAGCGACGCCGGGAAGGGCCACGGCTGGCTGCCGAGGTAAACGGGGTCGATGACGTTGATGCCCGACTCCTCGAAGATCTCGCGGATGACGGCGGCCTCGAGCGATTCGCCGGGTTCGACGAAGCCGGCGAGCAGCGAGAACCGGTTGCTCGCCCAGAGCGCGTTCGAGCCGAGCAGCAGGCGGTCGTGCGAGTCGGTGACGCCCACGATGATCGCGGCGTCGGTGCGGGGGAAGATCTCGCGCCCCGTTGTCGGGTCGACACGCGTCCAGCCCGCCTTGCCCGGGGTGGTGGCGACGCCGGTCTTCGGCGAGAACGGGTGCGAGGCGTGCCAGTTGACGATGCCGAGGGCCTCGGTGAAGAGACCGGCGTCACGGTCGCTCAGCAGACCGCCGATCTGCCGCAGGTTGCCCCAGTCGGACTCGGCGAGGTGGCCGGCGTCGGTGAGCACCGCCGCCACCACCGGGGTGCCGACCGGCTCGGGGCTGGTCGTCGAGATCGAGCGGCCGAGGTAGACGTAGAGCTCCGCGGTCGGTACGGCGGTCACCGGCACGAGGGCCAGAGACGTCGGGGTGGCCAGCAGCGCGCTGCCCTGGAACAGCGGGAGGATGCGCGTCGCGGGATCCTGTAGGAGCGCACCGATGGCATCCGGAGCATCGCGGGTCAGATAGTCGCGGTCGACCTCGTAACGTGACAGAGGTAGCCGAGCAAGGAAAGAATTCGGCATGATCAGGCCCATCGGAAGTGCGTGGCGTTCGGGGTAAGCGGGGGTGTGGCGATCTACCCTGTTGGGTATGGCCAGATCCCATCTCACTCTAGCCGCGCTCGCGACCTCAGCCGTCGACGACCTCGACCTCGTTGCCACGTCGAGCTTCGGCTCGGCGCAGAACAACGACTTCGACGCGGCCCTGCTCACCGCTCGTGATGGTCGCCACCTCATCATCCGGGTCCCGCGCAACGAGCGGGCGGAGGCGGAACAGTCCGCCGACCTCGTCGCTCTGCGCGCCATCAGCGCCGGCGTGCGCACCCGCCTCCCCTTCGCGGTCTCCAGCTACGTCGGGCAGGTTCCCGTCTCGGGCACCCGCGCGGTCGTCTACGACTTCGTCTACGGCACCAAGGTGGGCCTCGGCCGCCTCGACGCCGGACCGCGTGGGCTCGCCGCGGCGATCGGCTCGTCCGTCGCCGCCGTGCACATGCTGCCCACGAGCTTCGTCGCCGACGCCGGCCTGCCCGTGCTCGCGGCCGGTGAGTGCCTGCGCGCCGCCGTCAGCGTGATGGACCGCGCCTCCGCGACCGGCCTCGTGCCGCCCGCGCTGCTCGGACGCTGGGAACGCGCCACCGAGGACAGCAAACTCTGGCAGTTCCAGACCACCCCGATCAACAACGCGCTGAGCGCCGACTCGTTCCTGTCGGCAGACGGCGTCGTCACCGGCCTGCTCGGCTGGCAGGAGCTGCGCGTCGGGGACCCCGCCCGCGACCTCTCCTGGCTGCTCGGCGCACCGGAAGCCGTCGCCGACAGCGCCTTCGACGCCTACACCGCGGTCCGCGGCTCGGGCGACCGCCACGTGCGCCAGCGGGCGAAGCTGTACGCCGAGCTCGAGATCGCCAAGTGGCTGCTGCACGGCACCGACACGCGCAGCACCGAGATCGTGGATGACGCGGTCGAGATGCTCAGCGCGCTGGTCGACTCGACCCTCAACGACGTGATGAACCCGCTGAACCCGCAGACGATGGAGACCTCGACGATCGAAGACGTCGAGGCGCTGCTCGACCGAACCGAGCGCGCGGTCTAACCCGCCGCGCCGGTCGGGGAGGTCGCTCAGCGAGCGTGCTAGCCCACGCTTTCGCTCCAGAGGGTCAGCAGCTCGGCCTCGTCGAAGATGCGGTCGGGTGTGACGACGGTGTCGTCGGCCACGAAATAGAACACCGCGTCGATGAGCGCGGGGTCGATGCCGGCCCAGCGCGCGTAGGCGAGCCGGTAGAGCGCCAGTTGCAGCTGCTTGCGTTCGAGGTCCGCGGCGTCTTTCGGCGCCTTGCCCGTCTTCCAGTCGACGACCTGATAGCGGTCGCCGTCGCGGTAGACGGCGTCGATCTTGCAGACCACGATGCGCCCGTCGAACGGCAGGTGGATCTCGCGCTCCACGTCGACAGGCCGGCGGCCGGCCCAGACCGAGCGGGCGAAGACGTCTTGCAGCCGCACGAGTTCGGCGTCGTTCGAGACGGCGTCGCCCTCGTCAAGCTCGAACCCGAGGGTGTCGAGCTCTTCGCTCGTGCCACCCATGCCGTACCGCTGCTCGACCCAGGCGTGAAAGAGCGTGCCGATCTGGGTCGCCTTGTACGGACGTTCCGGCATCGGCCTGCGCAGCGACGAGGCCACGGATGCCGGCTCGCTCACGAAGTCTTTGAAGCGAGAGGCGGAGACGCGGGTGGGAACCGCCACCACCTCGTTCGCACCGAGACGCGCGGCCCGCTCGCGCAGCAGCAGGGTGAGGTCGTCGCTCCACTTCCCCGGCGAATGGAGCGCGTTCCACGTGAGCGTCTCGTCGGCGATCGCTTCCCTGACGACAGCCGCCCCCTGCTCCACGCGCTGCCGCCGCACACCCAGCGGGTCGACGGGCCACTGCAGGTATTCCGGCTCGCTGCCGAGCGGGTTCTCTTCGTTCTCGCTCTCGACCGGCAGCTCGCCGATCACGCCCGACTCTTCGAGGTCGAGCAGGAACTCGCTCGGCGTTCGCGGCTTCGACTGCTTCGACCAGAACGACCCGCTGAGCAGCAACGAGTGCCGGGCCCGGGTGACGGCGACGTAGGCGAGACGGCGCTCCTCGAGCCGGTGCCGGGCCTCGAGGTCGAGCTTGAACCGCTTGCGGTTGTCGTCGAACTCCTTCTGCGTCTCGATGCCGCGCCACCGCAGCAGAGGCAATTCGTTCGCGTCGCCGCGGAACTCGTAGGGGAGGGCGCCGAGCGACAGCCAGCCGTTGTAGCCGTCTTTCGCGGCGCCGGGAAGCTCGCCCTCGACGAGGCGTGGCACGGCGACGATGTCCCATTCGAGCCCTTTCGAGCCGTGGATCGTGAGCAGTTGCACGGTGCCGGGCTCGGGGTCTTCGGGGCGGGGGCCGAGGCTGTCGCGCCACTCGGCCACGGCGAGCCAACCGAGGAAACCGCCGAGGGAGGCGCGGTCGTCGCTCGCCAGGTAGCCACCGAGCGCGTCGAAGAAGGCCTCGAGGTTGCCGTTGCCGAGCGGCACCCGGTCGTTCGCGGCCACCTCGATGTCGAGCATGAGCTCCTGCTCGACGAGGGTGACGAAGTCGACGAGGTCGAGCCCGGCACGCGACCGAAGGCGGGCGAACAGGGCACCGGCGTCGCGCAGCCGGTCGAGGCCGGCCTCGCTGAAGTTCTTGAGTGCACCGTGCTCGCGGCGGGAGTGGGCGATGAAGTCGAGGGCCTCGACGATCGAGCCGCCCTCGTTCTCGGCGACCGAGTCGCGCATGGCCTGCTTCAGGTCGTCGTCGAGCGGCTGCTGCGCGTAGTCCCGGTCGCGCAGCCACGACGCGAGGCGGCTGAGCGCGTGGATGTCTTGGACGCCGAGGCGCCAGCGCGAACCGGTGAGCAGACGGATGAGCTGCGAGCCGGCGGTCGGATCGTTGACCACCCACAGCGCGCTCACGAGATCGACGATCTCGGGTTCCTGCAGCAGGCCGCCGATGCCGAGCACGTGATACTTGACGTCGGCCGCATCGAGCGCGGCGGTGAACACCGACATCGTGGAGCGGGTGCGCATGAGCAGAGCCGCGGAACGTTGCTCGCCCTTCGCCGACGGGACAGCCAGTTGCGCCTTGAGCCAGGCCGCGGTGGCCGCCGCCTCGTCGTTGACGGTCTCCTCGAACACGACCGAGAGGTCTTCGCCGGAGGCCGCCGGGCTCGCCGTGAGTGCGCCCACCTCGACCGTGGTCACGACGTTCAGTTTCTCGACGAGGGCGTTGGCCGCGGCGAGGATCGCGTGCCCGTTGCGCCAGCTTGTCGAGAGGTCGAACTTCGCTACGGTGGCGGGCGTGCTGCTGAAATCGGCCGGGAAACCGCCCAGGTTCGCGGCACTGGCGCCGCGCCATCCGTAAATCGACTGGTGCGGGTCTCCGACGGCCATAACGGCGTGGTCACGGAACAGTCTCTTCAACAGGCGGGTCTGCACGACCGACGTGTCCTGGTACTCGTCGAGCAGCACGACAGCGAAACGCTCGCGCAGTTCTTCGGCGACCTTGGGCACGCGTTCGGTCGCCGTCAGAGCGAGCGACACCTGATCGGAGTACTCGACGAGCCCCCTGCTGGCCTTCGCCTCGGCGAACGCGTCGGCGAGGTCGAGCAGCACCGGCAGGCCCTGCACCGCCTCGACCGCCTTGCGCACCTCGGGATAGCGGGCGTTCGACCGCCCGCCGTAGGGCAGTTCGAGCACCGAGCCGAGCTCGCCCACCATGCGGCGCACGTCGTCGGAGCCGTGCTCGATCTCGCTCAGCTCGTGATTGAGGTTGATGACGGCCTTGGTCACGACGTCGACGCTTTTGTCGAGATCGGCGAGGCGCTCGTCGTGGCTCGCGACCACGATCGACCGGGCGAGCTGCCAACTGGATGCCTCGCTCAAGACCGCGGCGTCGCTCTCCCGTCCGATGAGCGCGGCGTTGTCGCGGTAGATCGAGTTGGCGAAAGAATTGTAGGTCGCGACGGTCGGAGCGTCGAAGACGTCGTAGTCGTCGCCGATGAGGCCGGCCACCGCAAGCTGTTCGATGCGTTCGCGGATGCGCGTGGCCAGTTCGCCGGCCGCCTTGCGCGTGAAGGTGAGCCCCAGCACCTCGCTCGGTTTGACCATGCCGTTGGCGAGCAGGTAGAGCACGCGGTTGGCCATGGTCTCGGTCTTGCCGCTTCCGGCGCCCGCGATGACAAGGGCCGGGGCGAGGTCGGCCTCGATCACGGCACGTTGCTGCGGCGTGGGCGGGTTGCCCTTGATCGCCGCCGCGATGTCGAGAGCACTGACTCTGGTGGAGACGGTCGTCATGGGTATCACGCGCTGACCGCCTTGACCAGATGGATGCGGTACTTAGGGTCGTTACCGGAGCCGTAGCTGTCGAGGTTCAAGACCCCCGCGAACTCGGCGGCCGCCATGCCGATCGCGGCGAGCTCGATGCGTGCCCGCAGCTCGTCGAGTTCGGGACCGACGAGCGGACCCTGGACGGCCTCGCGGTACAGCTTGCCGCCTTTGCCGGATGCCACGTAGAGCAGTTTCGCGCCGCCGGGCTGGTGGCCGTCGGGCAGTTGTTCGAGCACGCCGTGGTCGTAGGCGAGCTGGTAGGCGCCGAGCTGGGCGTTGGTGTCGATTTTCGTCTGGTTGGTCTCGGCGCGCCCGGTCTTGAGGTCGACGATCACGATCGAACCGTCTTCGTGCTGCTCGACCCGGTCGATCTTGCCGTTGAGCTTGCCTCGGCCCACGAGGACGCTGAACGCCGCCTCGGGCGCGACCAGCTTCCGACCGGCGGAGTGGAAGTCGTGCAGGTACTCGGAGAGCCCGGCGGTGAGCACGCGTGCCGCGCGCTTCTGCTTCTCGGCGAGCCACGGCGACTCGAAGAGCAGCTCGCTCCAGCGCGACTGCACGGCCTCCCAGAGCGCGTCGAGCGAGGGGTCGGTTGCCGTCTCCATCGCCCAGTGCACGATCGTGCCGAGCCCCATGGCGGTGCTGGTCTGGGTGCCGCTCATCACGTCGATGAACCAGTTGAGCGGGCTCTCCTCGAACGCCTCCAGCTTCGAGGGCGAGACGCCGACGACCACGTCGGGGTCGTCGAGGTCGTGCAGGGGGCCGGTCGTCGAGGGCTGCAGCACGCCGTGCCATTCGGCGGGATCCGCGCCCGGAACGCTCTCGCGTGCCAGTCGGGCGAGGGAAGCCGCGGCATCCGCCCGGTCTGCCGCGGCGAACAAGGCCGACGCGTCGGGGCGGGGCCGCACGAGTTCGCGCCGCAGCCTCCCGGTGACACCGCGCAGCGAGAGCGGGTGCCACTCGGTCGGGTCGAGGGCCTCGGCGAGGCCGGCCGGCACGAGGCCGAACAGCACGGATGCGGCCTCGTCTTCGTTGGCGACGGCGGTGAGGATCACCTGCGTGCTGGCGCGCGACACGGCCAGCGCGAACATGCGCAGCTCGTCGCCGAGCACCTGCTTGCGCTGGTCGACCGCGTCTGCCCCCGCGTCGCCGCCCGCCGCGGCTAGGGTCGACTTCGACGCCTCGACGAGCGCCTGCGGGTAGAGCAGCGAGCCGCGGATGCGCAGGTTGGGCCACACGCCCTCCTGCAGCCCGGCGACAGCGACGACGTCGAACTCCATGCCCACGGCTCCCGACGGCGTGGTGACGAGCACGGACTCGCCGCTCGTCTGAGGGGCGAGGGTGTCTTCGGGTACCTCGGCGCCCAGCAGGTCGTCGATGAACAGGCGGGCGGAGTCGTTGGGGCGCCGCTCGGCGAACCGGCGCGCGGCGGTAAAGAGGGCCATGACGCCGTCGAGGTTGCGGTTGGCGTCCGCCGCGGTGAGTCCGGTGCCGAGCGCTTGCTCGAACCAGACCTTGGCGAGGCCCGAGCGCTCCCACACCAGCCAGAGCAACTGCTCGATCGAGCCGTCGGTCTGCGCGAGCTCGCGGGTGGCCGTGAGGGTCTGGGCGATGCGGTCGGCGTTGCGCCCGATGCGGTGGTCGATCGTCGCGAACCGGCCGGGCGCACCGAGCGCCTCGACGAGCAGTTCGTCGCTGCCGCGGTTGCCGCCGCCCGCGAGCTCCTCGGCCCGCAGCGCGACCCGCAGGCGGCGCAGGGCGAGCCGGTCGAATCCGCCGAACGGGCCGAGCATGATCTCGGTGGCGACCGGCGGTGTGAGTTCGGTGCGGCCGAGCGCGACGTCGACGACGGTGACGAGCGCGCGCGCGGCGTGGTCGTCGCGCAGGGCGGTCGCGCCGGCGAGGGTGTGGGTGGGCACCTCGGCGAGCGCGAGCGCCCGCGAGACCGGGCGGATGAGCGAGCCGGTGCGCACCACGACGGCCATGCGGGAGAACGACACCCCGCCGAGCAGGTGATGCTGGCGGAACAGGCGCGCGATCGCCGCGACCTCGCGGGCCGGCGTCGCGGCACTCACCGTGACGACGGGTTGGTCGGATGCCACGCCCCCCGCGACGGCAGCGTGCTGCCTGCCGGCGGCGGCGGTGCCGATGCGGTCGGTCACCGCGCTGGTCAGTGCGCGCAGTTCTGGGCCCTGCCGGTGCGCGGTGCTCAGGATGAAGGTGCGCAGGCCCGGCAACCCCAGCCGCGTGGACAGCGTGCCGAGGGCGTCGCGCTCTCCGCTGCGGAATGCGTTGGTCGCGACATCCGGATCACCGAACGCGACCACCGCGACGCCGCGCGCCACGAACGCGCGCAGCAGGCCGATCGTGGCCTCGGTGGTCTCCTGAAGGTCGTCGACGATCACGAGTTTGAGCCGACCCAGCTTGTCGCCGATGTCGCCCTCGAGCGCGGCCGTGGCGAAGGCCATGAGCTCTGCGGCGTCGAGGGCGTTCTCGGCCATCGAACCTACGATGCCGAGGTACTCGTCGATGAAGTCGGCCGCCGCGACCCACTCGGCGTGGTCGTGCAGCGCGCCGAGCTCGCGCAACCGCTGAGGCGAGACGCCGAACTCGGTCGCGCGCATCATCAGTTCGCGCAGCTCGGTGCGGAAGCCGCCCAGCTGCCGCACCTCGGGCGCGAGAATGTCGGGCCACGCGGGCCCGGTGCCGTCGTCGATGTGACCCTGCAGGATCTCTTTGACGATCTGGTCTTGGTCGCCGCCGGTGAGCAGCTTGGGGCGGTCGGCCCCGGCGATCTGGGCGGCGTGCTGCACGAGCTCGAACGCGACGGAGTTGGTGGTGCGGGCGATCGGGCCGTTCGTCGCGACGCCCAGGCGCAGAGCGAGGGAGTCGCGCAGGCGGGTGGCGGACGCCCGGTTCGGGGTGAGCACGACGAGTTCGTCGGGGTTCCACCCTCGCTGCAGCACACGGTCGGCGACGAGCTCGATCAGCGTCGCCGTCTTGCCGGTGCCGGGCGCGCCGATGACCGCGGCCGATTCGTCGTCTGCGGTGTCGATGACTACCCGCTGCGAGGGGTCGAGATCCACACCCGCGGTGCCCGCGACGGGAGCGCTCGCTCGTTCGAATCCCCGGATGGCCACGCTCAATACGGTACCCGGCGGCACCGACACGGCCGGCTACGGTTATGCCAGGAGTGAACGTGTCGGCGGCGCGCTCGCGCGGTGTCGTAATCTTGCTTCGTGGACATTCGCATCGGAATCATCAACAGCCCCCGTGAGATCAATTTCGAGTCGTCGCAGACGGCCCAGGAGGTCGAGACCATCGTCGCGACCGCCCTCGAGACGGACACCAAGTTCGTCAAGCTCGTCGACAGCAAGGGCAAGCTCTACCTCGTTCCCGTCTCGGGCATCGGCTACATCGAGATCGGCTCCGAGTCGACCCGCCGCGTCGGCTTCGTCGCCTGACCCATGGAGCTGCTGTTCGTCGTTCTCATTGCCGCGGGCGTCGGGTTCGCCCTGCCGTTCCTGCTGCGCGGTCGTGAGACCTACGGCGTCGCACTCCCCGCCGGTGTGGCGGCGGCCGTGTCATCCGTCGTCTGGGTGGGCCTGCTCTGGCTCGGCTTCACCTTCGACGGCGGCTGGATCTGGGTGATCGCCCTCGCGGTCGGCATCCTCGCCGCGCTCGTCGTGGCGCTCCGTCTCCCTGCGCGTCGGCACGTCGCCGACCGCGCACTGCTGACCGAGCTGTCGGGCGGCCGCGCCTAACCGACGCCACCCAGGGCCGGTTGTGGTCTGTACCGCGGCGCGAACAGCGCTAGGCCGTGAGGCCGAGGCCGTCCATGCGGCGGGTGTGTGCTGCGATCAGCTCGGTGAACACCGGCTCGATGCGCGCCTCGTCGCTCACACTGTTGGCGCTCGGCGCGAGCGTCGCGCGGGCCACCAGCATCGTGTCGCCCACGAGCCGCCTGCCCCACATGGCCAGGCGCGAGTCGAGCTTGTCGTCGGCCTCGATCTCGCGGCGCAGCTCGTCGGCGAGCAGCTCGGCACCGGAGTCAGCGCGCAGCACCGTCGTGACCCGACCGGCGTAGTCGGTGGGGAGCCCGGCAGCGAGGTGCACGAAGAAGTCGTCGAGGAAGCCCGCGGTGATGTGGCAGGCGAGCAGTTCTTCGAACCAGTCGCCGCCCTGGGTGACGCGCTGGAAGTCGTCGATCGAACGCGTGAACGGCTCCATCACGGCGCCCGGCTCTTCGCCGTGGCGGCGGATCTCGGCGGTGAGGCCGTGGTGCTTGGCGAGCGACAGCGCCGCAACCCGGCTCAGCACCTCTTTCGCCTCGGTCGTCGGCGCGACGGCCATGGCTCGGCCGAGGTTTTCGAAGATCGTCAGCTGCAGGTACGCGGCCTTGCCGAGGAAGGTGAGCAGGTCGGGCGTGAGTTCAGCCAGGTCGACCTTGGTGGCCGGTTCGGTCTCGGACCGGGGACGAAGACGCGGAACTTCTGCGCGCTTGCCCGTGCGCGAAAACCAATTGACCACGTGCCCAGCTTAGGGGGCTGATCCGCCGCGGGCAGCGCGGCGACCCCTCTTCCCAGCACAAACGGCTAAACTAGCCGCAATGCCCCCCATTTCTGGCGGGGGCCCTACGCCCTAGGACAAAGCGGGCGTACCTCGTAATCCGTAAGGGCTATCTCAATTGACATTCGCTGATCTCAAAGTCGACCAGGACATGGTCGACGCGCTCGCAACCAAGGGCATCGTCGAGCCCTTCCCCATCCAGGAGCAGACCATCCCCATGGGTCTCGCCGGACAGGACATCATCGGCCAGGCCAAGACGGGTACCGGTAAGACCCTCGGGTTCGGCCTCCCCCTGCTTCAGGAACTCGGCCTGAACCCCGCCCCCGGGGTGCAGGCGCTCGTCGTCGTACCGACGCGCGAGTTGTGCGTCCAGGTTGCCGAAGACCTCACGCTCGCGGCATCCAACCGCTCCACCACCGTCGCGGCCATCTACGGGGGCAAGGCCTACGAGGGCCAGGTCGAACAGATCAAGGCCGGAGCACAGGTCATCGTCGGCACGCCCGGCCGTCTCCTCGACCTCGCGAGCCAGCGCATGCTGTCGCTCAAGGACATCAAGGTCATGGTGCTCGACGAGGCAGACAAGATGCTCGACCTCGGCTTCCTCAGCGACATCGAGAAGCTCTTCGCCCAGACGCCGACGAACCGTCACACCATGCTGTTCTCGGCCACGATGCCCGGCCCGATCGTGGCGCTCGCTCGTCGCTTTATGAACAAGCCGATCCACATCCGCGCGACCGACCCCAACGAGGGCCTGACGCAGAAGAACATCAAGCACGTCGTCTACCGCGCGCACTCGCTCGACAAGGACGAGGTCATCGCCCGCATCCTGCAGGCCGAGGGCCGCGGCAAGACCGTCGTCTTCACCCGCACCAAGCGCGCGGCGGCGAAGCTCGTCGAGGAACTCAACGACCGCGGATTCAACGCGGCCGCCGTGCACGGAGACCTCAACCAGGACCAGCGCGAGCGCGCGATGGTCGCGTTCAAGGCCGGCAAGAAAGACATCCTGATCGCCACGGATGTCGCGGCTCGCGGTATCGACGTCAATGACGTGACCCACGTCATCAACCACACCATCCCCGACGACCACGACACGTACCTGCACCGCGCCGGCCGCACCGGCCGCGCGGGAAAGACCGGCATCGCCGTCACGTTCGTCGACTGGGACGACATGCACAAGTGGTCGCTCATCAACAAGGCGCTCGAGATGGGCATCCCCGAGCCGATGGAGACCTACTCCTCGTCGCCCCACCTCTACGCTGACCTCGACATCCCCGCAGACTCGAAGGGCCGCCTGAAGACGGCGGGCCCGCCCCGCGTCCGCGAACCGCAGGCGGCCTCGGGCTCGCGCGACGGCGGTCGCGGCGGTCGTGACGGCGGCCAGCGTTCCGGCGGCGACCGTGGCGGACGCCCGCCGCGCGACTCCGCCGCGGGCGGCTCGAACGCCCCCGCGACGACCCCCGCGGCCGACGGCGCCTCCCGTCCGCCGCGCAGCCGCAACCGTTCGCGCACACGTCGCCCGTCGACGCCCGCGGCCGAGTAACACCGCTCAGCGCAACGAGGGGCCGGGCTCACGCCCGGCCCCTTTTTCGCGCGCCGGAACGATCGCACCGCACTCCGCGCGCACCTCAGGCAGAAAGGGGCTGGGTGTAGTCGTCGCCGCGGGTTCGGGCGGCGGGCGCCGCAGCATCCGCGAATCTGCCTGAGTTGCGAGACCCGAGCCGGCTAGAACGGCCGAGAGCCCGTCGCGGTCGCGAGCAGCTTCTCCAGCACCTCGGGACTCGTCGTGTTCTCGGCGAGCCGGTTCGGCTTGCCCTCGCCGTGGTAGTCGCTCGATCCGGTGACCGCGAGGTCGAACATCTCCGCGAGTTCGAACAGGCGCTCCTTGCCGCTCGCGGTGTTGTCGCGGTGGAACACCTCCAGCCCGAACAGTCCGGCGTTCTTGAGCTTGGCCATGTTGCGCTCGTCGATCACCCAGTCGCGCCCGCGGGTGCCGGGGTGCGCGAGCACGGGCGCTCCCCCGGCCGCGACGATGAGCTTCACGCCGTCGAGCGGTGACGGCGCGTAGTACTTCTCGTAGTAGCCGCTGCGCCAGTGCAGGATGCTCTCGAACGCGGCGCTGCGGTCGGTGACGAATCCCTTCTCGACGAGCGCGTCGGCGATGTGCGGGCGGCCGATGGTTCCTCCGTCGACGGACTGCGCGAGCACGTCGTCCCAGGTGATGGCGTAGTCGGCGGCGATGCGCTCCACGATGCGTTCGGCCCGGTGCAGCCGCCCGTCGCGGATCAGGGCGGTCTCGCGCAGCACGTTCACGTCGCTCGGGTCGAAGAGGTAGGCGAGCATGTGCACGCTCGCGGGGCCGTGGTTGGTGCTCAGCTCCATGCCGGGAACGACCATAAGACCGGTTCCGGATGCCGCGGCGCCCGCCTCTGCCCAGCCCGCGGTCGAATCGTGGTCGGTCAGCGCCACCGCGCTCAGGCCCGCGTCGACCGCCGCTTCCACGAGCTCGCTCGGTGTCTCCGTGCCGTCGGAGACGCTGCTGTGGGCGTGCAGGTCGATCGGTCCGGTCATCCTGCAACTCTATTGCGGCCGCGGCCCGCCCCAGCGCGAACGGGTATGGTGAGGGGCCATGTTTCGCCGAGTCCTCGCTGCCGCCGTCGTCGTGGCCGTCGCCGCGGTGCTGTTCGTGTTCGCCTGGCCCCAGTTCTTCGGCCTGCAGCAGACGTTCGGCATCGCCCACGTGGTCTCGTTCAGAGCAGCGGCGGCACTCATCGCGATCGCGCTCATCGTCGGTCTCACGCTGCTCGCCTTGCTCGCCCGGCCGGTTCGCCGGTTCTTCGCGACGCTCGCCGTGCTGCTTCTCGCGTTCACGCTCGTCAACGCCGCAGTGCTCTCGACCCGCGGCTTCGGCGACACCGCCTTCGAGACGGCGGGCGACTCGACCGTCACCGTGCTCTCCTGGAACACCCTCGGCGACGTACCGGGGGCCGCGACCGTGGCCGACCTCGCCATCGAGAACGACGCCGATATCCTCACCCTGCCCGAGACCACGAAGGCGTTCTCGCTCGAGGTCGCGGCGTTGATGAAGGCGGCAGGGCGACCGATGTGGGTCGAGACCACCGCGTTCGACCAGATCTCGAAGTCGCGGTCGACGTCGGTGCTGTGGAGCGCCGACCTCGGCACCTACACCGTCGACGAGAGCGTCGGCCAGACCGCGACTCTGCCGACGGTGGTGCTGCGTCCCGACGACGGGTCCGGCCCGACGATCATCTCGGTGCACGCCGTGGCGCCGATCCCCGGCGAGTTCCGTAACTGGCAGGCCGACCTCGACTGGCTCGCCGACACCTGCGCCGGCGAGAACGTGATCATGGCCGGCGACTTCAACGCGACCCTCGACCACATGAGCGGGCTCGCGTCGTCGGCGACCACGACGCTCGGCGACTGCGCCGACGCGGCACTGGCGACCGGCAACGCGGCCGTGGGAACGTGGCCGACGACCGCACCGGCGCTGCTCGGCTCGCCGATCGACCACGCCATGGCGACCGAGAACTGGCGTGTTTCCGGCATGCGCGTCGTGCAGGACCAGGACGGCGCGGGCAGCGACCACCGCCCGCTCGTCGCGCAATTCGCGCCGGCGGGGTGACCTCGGGCGCATCCGCGGTATTCCGCATCGCGACACCCCCGAAAGGGTCGTGGACACGGCCCGAAGTTGATGCGACCATCGGCGTAGGCACGCTACAGCAGGCGGGCCGGAAGGATGTGGCCGTGTTGGCCTCAGAACTACTCGTCGTCCCGCTCGTGACCGTCGCCCCCGCGGCGTCGACCGACGCCTGGCAGCCGGTGTCTGCCACCGCCCACGTGGCGCAGGGCGGGCCCGTCGACTCCTTCCTCTCCATCCTCCCCGAGGACGCCAACGGCACCGTGCGCGGTGCCCGCCGCTCGACCTGGCGGCGCTGACCCCTGTCCACCCTCGCCGACCGGCGAGAGGGGCACAATAGAGGGATGGCTGACAACACGACCGACGCCCCGCGCGCCACCTCCAACCGTTCGACGACCCCGGTGTCCACGTCGTTCAAGGATTTCATTTCATCGGGATGGGCTGAAAGACCGGATGCCACGCCGGAACCCAGGGAGCAGACACCGTTCGCCGCCGCCCGTCGCGCCCGCGTCTCCGCCCTCTACGCGGGCAAGCGCGTGATCGTGCCCGCCGGCTCCGCGAAGGTTCGCTCGAACGACACCGACTACCCGTTCCGCGCCCACTCCGCCTTCGCCCACCTCACCGGCTGGGGCGCCGACGCCGTGTCCGGAAGCGTGCTGGTGCTCGAACCGACGGCGGACGGCCACGACGCCACGCTCTACTTCCGCGAGGCGGCCGGTCGCGACTCCGACGAGTTCTACGCCAACTCCGACATCGGCGAGTTCTGGACCGGCCCCCGCCCCTCGCTCGCACACGTGGCCGCCGACCTCGGACTCGCCACCGCCAACCTCGACGGCTTCGCCGCCGTGCTCGACGCCATCGACGCCGACACCGTCGTCGTGCGCGAGGCCGACCGCGACATCACCGACCAGGTCGACGGGCGCCGCCTGCTCGCAGCCGACAGCGAGAACGTCGAGAACGACGCCGATCTCGACCTGGCGCGCGACCTGAGCGAACTGCGCCTCGTGAAGGACGCCTACGAGATCCGCCAGATGCGCCTCGCCGTCGACGCCACGAAGAAGGGCTTCGACGACGTCATCGCCGACCTTGGCGAGATCGTGGCCCACGAGCGAGGCGAACGCCTCGTCGAGGGCACGTTCAACCGGCGCGCCCGCGCTGACGGCAACACCGTGGGATACGACACGATCGCGGCATCCGGCCCCCACGCCTGCGTGCTGCACTGGACCCGCAACGACGGCCCTGTGGTTCCGGGCGACGTGATCCTGCTCGACGCCGGCATCGAACTGGAGAGCTACTACACCGCCGACATCACGCGCACGCTGCCCGTGAACGGCACGTTCACCGAGGTGCAGCGCCGCGTCTACGAGGCCGTGCGTGAGGCCGCCGACGCCGCGTTCGCGATCGTGCGCCCGGGCATCCGCTTCCGCGACATCCACGCCGAGGCCATGAAGGTCATCGCTGCGAAGACCGCCGAGTGGGGCCTGCTGCCGGTCACGGCCGAGGAATCGCTCGAGCCCGAGGCCCAGTACCACCGCCGGTACATGGTGCACGGCACGAGCCACCACCTCGGCATCGACGTGCACGACTGTGCCCAGGCGCGGCGCGACCTCTACCTCGACGGGGTGATCGAGGCGGGCATGGTGTTCACCATCGAGCCCGGCCTCTACTTCCAGCCCGACGACCTCACGGTGCCCGAGGAGTACCGCGGAATCGGCGTGCGCATCGAAGACGACATCCTCGTCACCGATTCCGGTGCGGAGAACCTCTCGATCGGCATCCCGCGCACGGCGGACGACGTGGAGGCGTGGCTACAGGGCTAGTCCCACCAGTCGGGCATCATCGCCATGAGCACGTCGGCGACCCTGTCCTTGTCCCAGTGGTCGGAAACGACCGCGACGGCGATCGCGCCGACCAGGCCGTTCGCCACGAAGGCGGCGACGAGGTCGGGGTCGCCAGGGATGTCGCCGGGGTCGACCGACTCGCTCAGGTGCTGCCGGCTCGAGACGGTGAGGTGGCTCGACAGCACGTGCTGGATCGTGCCGTCGGTCGCGTCACCGAGCGCCAGGCGGTAGATCGCGAGGTGGCGGTCGATGTGCGCCGCGGTGTCGGCGATCGCCTTGCGGGTCACGAGGTCGGCCGCGAGATCGCCGTCGAGACGCAGCTGGGTGTCGGCTTCTCGCACCTCGTCGAGTTCGCTCGTCAGCGCGTTGGCGAGCAGCGCCGACGGCGACGCGTAGTGCGCGTAGAAGGTCGCGCGGTTGATGCCGGCCTCGCGCGTGACATCCGACACCGTGATGCGCGAGATCGGCGTCGCCGCGGCGAGGGTGAGGACGGCGGTCTTCAGGGCCGCTGCGGTGTTGAGAATCCGGGCGTCGACCATGGGGCGACTATACCGACGAATTCTCGGGACGGTCGAGAAGCTGCTGGGCTTTCGCCGTCAACTGCGGGTCGATGATGATCTGGTAGCTCGACGCGAGCACCTGGTGGGTCGACGTGAAGTCGCGGCGGCGACGGCCCATCGAGTAGCTGACGATGCCGAACAGCATGCCGAAACCGGCGCCGATGAGCGCGGCCGCGGCGACGAAGCCGATCTGCGGAGTCGTCGAGAACAGGAAGAGCAGCACACCGAAGAAGAGCCCGAACCAGGCGCCGCTCGCCGCACCCGTCGCGGCCGCACGGCCGTAGGTGAGCTTGCCGGTCACGCGCTCGACAGTCTTGAGGTCGTTGCCGACGATAGCGAGCTGCTTCACCTCGAACTCGGCCTTCGACAGCCGGTCGACGACGGCCTGGGCCTCCGGGTACGTCTCGTAGGTACCGAGAACGTCGCCCTGCGGCAGGCTTGGCTGGGCTTGGGGTCTGCGTCCGAAGGCGCTCTGGTTGCTCACGAATCCCATTCTTCCATTGCGGCGGTAGGGTTTTACCGTGAGCGCCACACGAGTTTTTGCTGCCCGCCTGACCGGGTGCTCCGTTTTCGACCCCAACGGAGACAAGGTCGGCCGCGTGCGCGACGTGCTCGTCGTCTACCGCAACAAGCAGGCACCGCGGGTCGTCGGCTTCGTCGTCGAGGTGCCGGGCAAGAAGCACGTCTTCCTCTCGATCGGCCGCGTCACCAGCATCGGTTCGGGCCAGGTCATCACGACCGGGCTCATCAACCTGCGCCGGTTCGAACAGCGCGGCGGCGAGATCCGGGTGATGGCCGAACTGCTCGGCCGCAAGGTCACCCTCGCCGACGGTTCGGGCGAGGCCACCATCGAGGACGTCGCGATCGAAGAGACCGGCCTCGGCGAGTGGGAGATCGCGCAGCTCTTCTGCCGTCGCCCCAAGCCGCCAGGGTCGCCGTTCGGCAAGGGCGCCACGATCTTCGTGCGCTGGCGCGAGATCAGCGAGAAGACCACCGTGGGCGAGGCCCAGTCGGCCACCCAGCTCGTGGCGAGCTACGCCGACCTGCTGCCCGCCGACCTCGCGAACGCGATGCTCGACCTCACCGAACAGCGCATGTTCGAAGTGGCCGAAGAACTCAGCGACGACCGTCTCGCCGACGTACTGGAGGAGATGCCCGAGAGCGAACAGGTCGACATCCTCAACCAGCTGGACGACGACCGCGCGGCAGACGTGTTGGACCAGATGCAGCCGGATGACGCGGCCGACCTCATCGCGCACCTCAGCGACGAGCGGGGCGAGGCACTCCTCGACCTGATGGAGCCCGAAGAGGCCGAAGACGTGCGCTTCCTGCTCGCGTACGCCCCGGATACCGCCGGTGGTCTGATGACCACCGAGCCGATCATCGTCTCGGCCGACGCGACCGTGGCCGAGGGCCTCGCGCTCATCCGTCGGCACGAACTCGCCCCCGCGCTCGGCGCCGCCATCTGCGTCACCCTGCCGCCCTATGAGTCGCCCACGGGCCGCTTCCTCGGCATGGTGCACTTCCAGCGGATGCTGCGCTACCCGCCGAACGAGCGGCTGGGCACGCTGCTCGACCAGACCCTCGAGCCCGTGCGCGCCGCGGCGAGCGCGGCCGAGGTCTCCCGCATCCTGGCGAGCTACAACCTCGTCTCGGTGCCCGTGGTCGACGAGAACCACCGACTGGTCGGGGTGGTGACCATTGACGATGTCCTCGACTATCTGTTGCCCGACGACTGGCGAAGTACCGATTCCGACGAAGAGAAACCGGAACCCGCCCCCGTACCCGTAACCACCTCGAGCATCCCTGTGAAGGGAAGGAGGACACCGCATGGCACGCACTAACCGCATCAACCGAGCCGAGACACGACTCGACTCCCCCAAGGGCCTGCGCACGGCCTTCCGCTTCGAGAGCCGCGACCGCTTCGGCCGGTTCACCGAGTCGATCGCCCGCGGCATGGGCACCCCGTGGTTCCTGCTCGGCCTCAGCGTGTTCGTGGTCATCTGGATGATCTACAACACGGTGGCGCCCGAGGGCATCCGGTTCGACTCGGCCGCGATCGGCTTCACCGCGCTCACGCTCATCCTGTCGCTGCAGGCCTCGTACGCCGCGCCGCTCATCCTGCTGGCGCAGAACCGGCAGGACGACCGCGACCGCGTGCAGATCGAGCAGGACAGGCAGCGCTCGGAGCGCAACCTCAACGACACCGAGTACCTCGCCCGCGAGGTCGTGGCCCTGCGGCTCGCGATGCGGGATATGGCGTCGAAGGACTTCATCCGCAGCGAGCTGCGCAGCCTGCTGGCCGAGCTCGACGAGCGCGACGGCACGAAAGAGACCGCGGATTAGCGCTTCGACAGGCTCAGCGACCGAAGCGCAGGTTCTGACCGCTCTGCGTCGCGTCATCGACCCCGAAATCCGCAAGCCGATCGTCGACCTCGACATGATCAGCGGCGTGAGCGTCGCCGGTGCGACCGCGAGCATCGCGCTCAAGCTCACCATCGTGGGCTGTCCGGCCGCCGACACGATCGAGCGCGACGTGCGGGAGGCCGCGGCATCCGTCTCGGGCATTTCGTCCGTCGACGTCGACGTGAGCATCATGACGCGCGCCGAACGCGACGCCCTGACCGACAAGCTCCGCGGCGGGCGGGCCAAGACCGTGCAGTTCGGCCCCGACTCGCTCACGCGCATCTACGCCGTGACGAGCGGCAAGGGCGGCGTCGGTAAGTCGACGCTCACCGCCAACCTCGGCGTCGCGCTCGCCGCCACGGGACTGCGCGTCGGCATCGTCGACGCCGACGTGTTCGGCTTCTCCATTCCGGGCATCCTCGGCATCGCCGGCGCGACGCCGACCCAGGTCAACGACATGATCCTGCCGCCGCTCGCGCACGACGTGAAGGTCATCTCAATCGGCATGTTCGTTCCTTCGACAAGCTCGGGACAAGCGGCAGACAGGGTCGTGTCCTGGCGCGGCCCCATGCTGCACCGCACCATCCAGCAGTTCCTCACCGACGTGTATTTCGGCGACCTCGACGTGCTGCTGCTCGACCTCCCGCCCGGCACCGGCGACATCGCCATCTCGATCGGCCAGCTGCTGCCCCAGGCCGAGATCATCGTCGTGACTACCCCGCAGCCGGCCGCCGCCGAAGTCGCGGAGCGCAGCGCCCTCGTCGCCCGGCAGACCGGACAGAAGGTCATCGGCGTGATCGAGAACATGGCGGGCCTGGCCCAGCCGGACGGCTCGGTTCTCGACATCTTCGGCAGCGGGGGCGGTGCGGATGCCGCGTCCCGCCTGTCGACCGCGGAGGAGCCGGTGTCCGTGCTCGCCGCCATCCCCATCTCCATCGCCCTGCGCGAGGGCGGCGACGCCGGCCTGCCGATCGTGATCTCGCACCCCGACGATCCCGCCGCGCGCGCCATCAGCGCCCTCGCCGGGCAGCTCGCCGTGCGCGGCCGCGGGCTCGCCGGCCGCAAGCTCGGCTTCACCGTCACCTAGCGGCGCCCCCGTCAACGGCGTTGCGCCGGCCCGAGGCCGCGTACTAGACCGGACCCATGACACAACTGCACTGGGTCGGCACCGACAGCACCGGCGGGGAGACGACCGAGACGACCGAGGTCACGATGTCGGCAGACGGATGCCACGTCGACGGCCTGGTCGAGGGGGCGGTCGGCGTGCGCTACGCGATCGACACCGACGCGAGCTGGGCGACCCGCACCGTGCGGCTGGCCACCGATTCCAGCTCGCTCGTGCTGTTCGCCGACGGGCACGGCAACTGGACGGAGGGCGACGGGCGTCTGCTCGACCGGCTGGCCGGAGCGATCGACGTCGACATCACCGCCACCCCGCTGACCAACACCCTGCCCATCTGGCGGCTGGGGCTGGGAGTGGGCGAGAGCGCCGACATCGTGACGGCCTACATCGCGCTGCCGGGACTGACCGTGACCGCCGACCCGCAGCGTTACACCCGGTTGGACGAGCGCAGCTACCGGTTCGAGTCGCGCGACTCCGACTTCCACCGTGACATCACGGTCGACGATGCCGGCTTCGTGGTGGACTACCCGGGGCTGTTCCGCCGGGCGTGAGCCGCGGCATCCGCCGGCCCGCTGGGGCTGCCGGACCGTTGCGCGGCGTATTTCCGCTGGCGCCGCAGAAATTTCGTCCGCGTCGGTGAAAATCCACCGCGCAGCGGGTGCGACCGTGTCGACCGACCCCGCCCGTTAACGACAGAAGCGCAGCGGCTCAGTGTGAGCTGCTGCGCTTCCGGACCGCGACCTGGTCGCCGTCTGAGTGCGCCGTCAGGCGCGATGCGCCGACTACGCGCGGCGGGTCGGGATGCGGCCGTAACCGTCGCGCACCGTGATGACGACTGCTCCGACGATGCCGGCTACGGCGAGGGCGCCGATGATGATGAATTCGATGATCATGGGTATTTCTTTCTCTAGGTCTGAAACAATTCAAGCCCTGCCGAAGCGTTAGCACAATCGCATACTTCTTGTGCATATATGTAGAGTTGCTACATGGACGTGAGACGGTTGGAACTGCTGCGCGAACTCGCCGAGCGCGGAAGCATCACGGCGGTGGCAGCCGCGACAAATCGCACGTCATCTGCGGTTTCCCAGCAGCTCAAGGTGCTCGAACGCGAGGCGGGCATCCCCCTCACCGAGCGCCGCGGCCGGGGCATCGTGCTGACCGGCGCGGGACGCATGCTCGCGCAGACTGCGACCGACGTCGCCGTCGCGCTCGAGCGGGCCGACGCGCTCTGGAACGACTTCAAGCAGGCACCGAGCGGCGATGTGACCCTCACGATCTTTCCGACCGGCGGGCAGATGCTGCTGCCCGGGCTGCTCACCGCTATCCGGGACGTCGCCGGGCTCACACTCGACTGCAGCGACCAGGATCCCCTGCTCCCCGACTTCGCCGACCTGACGCCCGACTTCGATATCGTCGTGGCCGACGCGCCGGCGATCCTGCCGTCGTGGCGCGAGCGCGGGCTGGCAGTCGTGCCGCTCATGACGGAGCCGCTCGATGTGGCCCTGCCCGAGGGACACCCGCTCTCGGAGAAGAAGTCGCTCTCGCCCAGAGACGTGATCGACGAGACCTGGATCGGTGTTCCCGCCGGTTTCCCGTTCGACCGCATCCTGCGCCAGATCGAGACCGCGAACGGTTCGCCCGCCAGGGTGATGCAGCGCTTCGTCGACAACGGCATCGTCGAGTCGATCGTCGCGGCGGGCCACGGCATCGCGATCCTGCCCCGGTTCACCACCCGTGATCACGAGAACGGCCTCGTCACCCGGCCGCTCACCGGCGTGCGCGCGGTGCGCAAGATCTCGGCGCTCATGCGTCCCGACCGGGCCGAGCGGCCGTCGGTACGACTCGTGGTGGAGGCGTTGCGCACCGAGGCCGCCCGCTTTCAGGCCGAGCACGAAACGGCGTCAGCTGGTTGAGAAGCCGGCTGAGCCTGCGGAGGAGGATTCGCGGCCGTATCAAAACCCCGACGGCGCTCCCTAGGATCGAGACATGCCAGCAACAGCCCTCAACCGCACACTCGTCGCCGAACTCGTCAGCGATCTCAGCTTCACGGGAACCACAAGCACCCCCGTCATCGCCCCGTTCACCGGCGAGGTGTCGCACGAGGTCCCGATCAGCACGGCGCACGACGTGGCCGCCGCCGCCGCGGCCGGACGGGTCGCGCAGCACGCCTGGCTGGCCGCGGGGCCAGCGCATCGCCGGGCCGTGCTGCTTCGGGCCCACGACCTGCTGCTGCGCAACAGCGAAGAGCTGATGAACACCCTGCAGTCTGAGACCGGCAAGACCCGCGGACAGGCCTTCGAGGAGGTCTTCAGCGGCGCGAGCGTCACGCGTTACTACGCCGTCTCCGCCCACTCGGTGCTCGCGTCGAGTCGCCGCCGCTCGGGCATCCCCTTCGTGGTCAGCACGCGGGTGAGCTACCGGCCGAAGGGCATGGTCGGCGTGATCACGCCCTGGAACTACCCGCTGAGCCTCTCGCTCATGGACGTGATCCCCGCCCTGGCCGCCGGCAACGGCGTAGTGCAGAAGGCCGACAACCAGGGCGCACTCACGATCCTCGCCTCCCGCCGCGCCTTCATCGAGGCCGGCGTCCCCGCGGCACTGTGGTCGGTGGTCGCCGGCGACGGCGCCGAGATCGGCAACGCGGTGGTCGACAACGCCGACTACGTCTGTTTCACGGGCAGCACGCCCACCGGCACGAGCGTCGGCGTGCGGGCGGCCGGACGCCTCATCGGCGCCTCGCTCGAGCTCGGCGGCAAGAACCCGCTCATCGTGCTCGACGACGTCGACCCGGCGAAGGCCGCCGCCGACGCCGTCTACGCCTGCTACTCGTCAATGGGGCAGCTGTGCGTGTCGATCGAACGCATCTACGTGCAGCGGCACGTCGCCGACTCCTTCACCCGGCTGTTCGTCGAGCGGGTCGCGCAGTTGAAGCAGGGCGCCGACCTCGCCTTCTCGACGGATGTCGGCTCGCTCACCTCCGCCGCCCAGCTCGAACGCGTGCAGGCCCACGTCGACGACGCGGTCGCGAAGGGCGCGATGCTGCTCACGGGGGGCCGTGCCCGACCCGACCTCGGACCGTTCTTCTTCGAACCGACGGTGCTCGCCGACGTCACCGACGACATGCTCTGCGCGACGGAAGAAACCTTCGGGCCCGTCGTCGCCATCCACGTCGTGCAGAGCGAGGACGAAGCGGTCGCGGCGGCGAACGCCTCCGAGTTCGGCCTCAACGCGTCGGTCTTCGCCGGCTCCGTCTCCCGCGCCAGGCGCGTCGCCGAACGCCTCGACGCGGGCAGCGTCAACATCAACGAGGGCTATCGCGCAACGTTCTCCAGCATCGACGCTCCGATGGGCGGCATGAAGCAGTCGGGGCTCGGGCGTCGCAACGGCCCCGAGGGGCTGCTGCGCTTCGTGGAGGCGCGCACCGTCGCGGCATCCACGGGTCTGTTCACGCTGCCGCGCAGCGGACGGGAGTTCGCCGCGTCCGCGGGCCTGATGGTGGGCGTGCTCGTGCTGCTGAAGGCGCTGCGGCGCCGCTGAACGGGGGTCTCGATACGCCCGCGGAGCGAGCTAATCGACCAGCAGCTAGGTGGCCTCGGAGTCGAACGGCGCCGGCTTGCCGTCGCGCAGCAGGGCCTGCCGCTGGGCGTAGGCGGACACGATGGGCGGCTTGATCACGGGGACGGGCTCGTCGTCGACGAGGGCTTCGCGGATGATCCGCCGCGGATCGTACTGGCGGGGGTCGAGCTTCTTCCAGTCGACCTCGTCGAAGTCGGGCCCCATCTCCTCCCGCATGCGCTCTTTCGCGCCGTTCGCCATGCCGCGCACGGTCTTGGTGAGGCGCGCGAGCTGCGACGCGTAGTAGGGCAGCCGTTCGGGTCCGAGCAGGAAGACGGCGATGATCCCGATGATCACCAGCTTCTCGAACGTCAACCCAAAGGACACCCGCCCAGAATAGTCCCTGCTTGCCGGGGACTGGCTTACAGTGGGGGACGAACAAGGAGTCGTTGGTGGCAGGTAAAGAGTCGAGCTGGAAGTTCGCGGAAGAATTCATCGTCGAACGACCGGAGATTGCGCTCGCGCGTCAACACTCCGTCGAGGTAGGGGTCGAACCCGTGTCGCCCGCGACGGGCGCCCAGCTCGCGGTGCTCGCCGCCGCGACCAACGCCAGCAACATCATGGAGATCGGCACCGGGCTCGGCGTCTCCGGGCTCTGGATGCTCACGGGCGCACCCAATGCCGTTCTCACGTCGATCGACTCGGAGATCGACCACCAGCAGCTCGCCAAGGTCACCTTCACCGCAGCCGATATCCCCGCGAACCGGGTCCGCCTCATCGCCGGCCGCGCGCTCGACGTGCTGCCGCGCATGAACGAGTCGAGCTACGACCTGGTCCTCGTCGACGCCGACCCGTACTCGGTGATCGAGTACGTCGAGCACGGCCTGCGCATGGTGCGCACGGGCGGCACCGTCGTCGTGGCGCACGCGCTGTGGCGCGGGCGGGTCGCCGACCCGGCCCAGCGCGATGACACCGTGACGGGATTCCGCACGTTGCTGAGAGAGGTCGCCGAGTCATCCGCGGTCATCAGCTCGCTCTCCCCCGTCGGCGACGGACTGCTGCAGCTCACCAAGATCGCCGACTGACGACGGACTTAAACGCAGAAACCCGCGTGACTCCCGATCGGGAGATCACGCGGGTTTCTCGTAGGAAATCTGTTAAGCGGTCGCGACGACGCCCGCGAGAGCGTCGTGGAGCTCTTTTGCTTCAGCGTCGTTGACCGACACTACGAGCCGGCCCCCACCCTCGAGCGGAACACGAACGATGATGAGGCGACCTTCTTTCACAGCCTCCATTGGGCCGTCGCCGGTCCTCGGTTTCATGGCTGCCATCTGAAGTCCCCTTTCATAGGTACCTACCCATTATTGACTATGAATCGGTATGAGAAAAACCGAGCGTAACTTAACTAGCTGATTACGGCGGCGTCCAGTCGTACCCGTCGACCCACCAGGCGATGTGGATCCAACCGAACTGGCCGGCGATGCACAGGCCGACCAGGGCCAGACGGTAGACCAGGGAACGCGGTTGCGCGAGAGCACCCCAGAGCGGGAACACCGGGAGCAGCAGCCGGAACGTGCTCGACTGCGGGAAGAACACGGCGAGCAGGTAGAGCACGTAGCTGGCGACCCAGAACCGGATGTCGGGACCCAACCGCCGCACGGCCGGCGTGAACATTAAGGCGGCGAAGGCCACCACCGCGGCGACCAGCAGCCCGACGCCGAGTGCGCCGGGAACCCAGAAGTTCGCACCGAGGAACCACGGCGTGAGCGGCACCAGCTCCTGATACCCGATGTAGGCCGAGCGCCAGGCGAGTTCGGTGTCGGTGTACGCGGTGAGGGAGCCGGTAGTGGCGGCCGCCACGAAGAGCCAGGCGAACCCGCTCGCGACGCTGACCAGGCCGGCGGTGACGGATGCCACGATCTCCCGCCGCCCGAAAGGATCCCGGTCACGCCGCACCCACCGGTACACCACGTGCAGGCCGAGCGCGAGGGCGAAGGCCAGGCCGCTCGGCCGTGTGAGCGACATCACGACCACGACGGGCAGCAGTGCCCAGTAGTCGCGCTTCATCAGCAGGTAGAGCGCGACGGTGAGGAAGAACGCCTGCATCGACTCGGCGTAGGCCACCTGCAGGATCGGCGAGAGCGGGGCGAAGCAGTAGAGCACTACCGAGAAGAGCGCCGTTCCCTCCGGCAGCACGAGCCTCATGAGTTTGTAGAACATCAGGGCGGTGCCGAGCGCGAACGCCACCGAGACGAACACCGCGACGGCGCGGAAGTCGAGACCGGAGACGAACATCAGCCCGCGCACCAGGAACGGGTAGGCGGGCATAAACGCCCACGCGCTCTCCCCCACGTGACCGTCGTCGGTCATCGGCAGTTCGCTCGGGTAGCCGGCGAGGGCGACGATGAAATACCAGTGGCCGTCCCACATCTTGGCGAAGTCGAGGTAGCCCGGGTGTGCCCCCGTCCAGGCGTTCGCCTCCTGCCGCGACGCGAACCAGAGCAGGATCGCGCTAGTGACGACCCGGGAGACGACGAAGACGACGAGCACTCGTGCCCACCATGCCGTCAACCGGTAACGGACCTTCAGCCAGACCGCCGGGCTGGGTTTCGTCGGCGCGCGACCGCCGCCCGTTCCGATCAGCTCGCTCAGCCCGTCATGAGCCATGCGCGCAACCCCTGCTCGCACGCGGTGATCTGGTCGACCGCGACGCGTTCGTCGTCGGCGTGCGCTTTGAGCGGGTCGCCGGGTCCGTAGTTCACGGCGGGCATACCGAGCGCCGAGAAGCGGGCGACGTCGGTCCAGCCGTACTTGGGCTTGGCCTCGCCGCCGACGGCCGCGAGGAGGTCCTGGGCGAGCGGGGCGTCGAGCCCCGGACGGGCGCCCTCGGCGAGGTCGACGACCGTCACGTCGTAACCCTCGAAGAGTTCGCGCAGGTGGGCGATGGCCTCCTCGCCCGAGCGGCTCGGCGCGAACCGGTAGTTGATGTGCACCATCGCGGCGTCGGGAATGACGTTTCCGGCGACACCACCGGTGATGCCGACGGCGTTCAGCCCCTCACGGTAGACGAGCCCGTCGACCTCCACCTCGCGGGGAACGTAGGCGGCGAGGGTGTCGAGAATCGGGGACAGGTCGTGGATGGCATTGTGACCGACCCAGGCCCGCGCGGAGTGCGCGCGGAGGCCGAAGGTGCGCACCTCGATTCGGGCGTTGCCGTTGCATCCGCCCTCTATCTCCGAGCGCGTCGGCTCTCCGAGGATCGCGAAGTCGCCCTGCAGGAGGTCGGGGCGGTTGTCGGCGAGGCGCTTGAGACCGTTGAGGTCGGCGGAGACCTCCTCGTGGTCGTACCAGAGCCAGGTGATGTCGACGGCGGGCTCGGTGAGTTCGACGGCGAGCTTGAGCTGCACGGCGACACCCGACTTCATGTCGACGGTGCCGCGGCCCCAGAGGTACTCGACCCCGTCTTCGGTCTCGTAGCGGGTCGGGAGGTTGTCGTTCAGCGGGACCGTGTCGGTGTGGCCGGCGATCACGACGCGCTTGTCGCGGCCGAGGTTGGTGCGGGCGATCACGACGTCGCCGTCGCGCAGCACCTCGAGGTGCTCCGCACCGGCCAGCGCGACGAGGATCGCCTCGGTGATCGGCCCCTCGTTGCCCGACACCGACTCGATGTCGCACAACTGGCGGGTGATGTCGATCGAGGTCTGGCTGAGGTCGAGAACGGGCAGCGTGGTGTCGGCGACGGGCATGGGGTCAAGTTTAGGGTCGGTACGCTGGGGGCATGACTTCTCGCGCCGCCTGGGGCTACGGCCTCGCCACGATCGCCGCCGACTCGACCGTGCTCGACACCTGGTTCCCGACGCCGGTTCTCGGCGAGTTCCCGGCGGGCGTCGACCCGTACATCGCGCCGGCCGAGCTCGAGCCGCTGCTCGGACCGGACGAGCGCAGGAACGTGCACGTCGACTTCCAGACGGTGCAGATCGATCTGGATGCCGCGCCGGCGTCGACCCCCGACGCCTACCTGCGCCTGCACCTGCTCAGCCACCTGCTCGTGGCCCCCAACACGATCAACCTCGACGGCATCTTCGGGTACCTTCCCATCGTGGCGTGGACCACCGCGGGACCGATGCACCCCGACGACTTCACCCGTCTGCGTCCCGTGCTGCAGCGCGCCGGCATCTCGGCGCACGGCATCGACAAGTTCCCGCGCCTGCTCGACTACGTCGTGCCCGCCCGCGTGCGCATCGCCGACGCGTCGCGGGTGCGCTTGGGCGCCCACCTCGCCCCCGGCACGACCGTGATGCACGAGGGCTTCGTGAACTTCAACGCCGGCACGCTCGGCACCTCGATGGTCGAGGGACGCATCTCGCAGGGCGTCGTGGTCGGCGACGGCTCCGACATCGGCGGAGGCGCCTCGATCATGGGCACGCTCTCGGGCGGCGGAACGCAGCGCGTCACGATCGGCGAACGCGCGCTGCTCGGCGCCAACTCGGGCATCGGCATCTCGATCGGCGACGACTCGGTGGTCGAGGCTGGGCTGTACGTCACCGCCGGCACCAAGGTGCTCGTCGTGGCCCCCAAGGGTTCGGACGCCGAGCCCGTCGCTGCGCAGCGCACCGTGAAGGCTGCCGAGCTCAGCGGCGTGCCCGGGCTGCTGTTCCGCCGCAATTCGCTCACCGGCGCGGTCGAGGTGCTGGCCCGCTCGGGCACCGGCATCGAGCTGAACTCGGCGCTGCACGCCTAGCCGGACCTGCCAAATGAAGGAGATCTTCGCGCGGCACCCCTCGCCGGCGCGGAAAGCTGTGACTCGCACCCGGTTTTTCCTTCATTTGGCAGTTTTCGCCGGGGTGGCCGCCGCCGCCGTCGCCGGCGCGAGCGTCGTCTGGGGTATGCCAGGGCGGGCGCAGGACGACTCCGCGCTGCGTGTCGGGTTCTTTCAGCCGGGCCAGCAGCTCGCGCTCACGAATCTCACGGTGGCCGACGGCACCTACCGGGTCGAGTATGGCGCCGAGGTGCAGTTCTTCGCCGACCGGCGCGACACCGTACTCGAGTGCGGGCTCATCGACGCGAGCGGGCGCATCGGCTACCTCGACGACACGGTGTTCCCGGTGCCCGGCAACGGCGAATGGACGCGCCTCGGCGCCGGCGCTATCTACGACGTACCCGCGGTCACGCTCGGCATCCGCTGCAGCCCCAGTGCCGCGGGCGATTTCGGTATCGGCTACCGCCGGGTCACGCTGACGGCGACCCCGGTCGGCTAGGGCGCAAGGCGTATAAGGCTCGGGCCGCGAAACGACGGATGCCGCGGCTCACGTTCCGGGGAACGGGAGCCGCGGCATCCGAGGGTTTCGATACGGCCGCGGGCGGCCAACTCGACCGGCACGAGCACGGCCGCGAGCGGCCTACTCGACCGGCTCTAGCGCTCGGGCCAGGTGCGCTCGGGCTCGCCGATGTACAGCTGCTGCGGGCGCCCGATCTTCGTGGCCGGGTCGAGGTTCATCTCGCGCCAGTGGGCGATCCAGCCGGGGAGGCGTCCGATCGCGAACAGCGGCGTGAACATACGCGGCGGGAAGCCCATTGCCTTGTAGATGACCCCGGTGTAGAAGTCGACGTTGGGGTAAAGCTTGCGCTCGGCGAAGTAGTCGTCGGCGAGCGCGACGGCCTCGAGTTCCTTGGCGATGTCGAGCAGGTCGTCCTGCACCCCGAGGGCCTCGAGCACCTCGTCGGCGCTCTCCTTGACGAGGGTCGCGCGCGGGTCGAAGTTCTTGTACACCCGGTGGCCGAAGCCCATCAGGCGCACGCCCTCTTCCTTGTTCTTCACGCGGTCGACGAACTTCGAGACGCCGTCGCCCGATTCCTTGATCTCGCGCAGCATCTTGAGCACGGCCTCGTTGGCGCCGCCGTGGAGCGGTCCGTAGAGGGCGTTGATGCCGGCCGAGACCGAGGCGAAGATGTTGGCCTCGGTGCTGCCGACGAGACGCACGGTCGAGGTCGACGCGTTCTGCTCGTGGTCTTCGTGCAGGATGAGCAGCCGGTCGAGGGCCTTGGAGAGAACCGGGTTCACCTCGTACGGCTCGGCCATCGTGCCGAAGTTGAGCTTGAGGAAGTTGTCGACAAAGCTCAGCGAGTTGTCGGGGTAGAGGAACGCCTGGCCGAGGCTCTTCTTGTGCGCGTAGGCCGCGATCACCGGGAGCTTGGCGAGCAGGCGGACGATCGACATCTCGATCTGCTCGGGGTCCTTCACGCTGAGCGAGCCCTCGTAGTAGGTGGAGAGCGCGGAGACCGCGCTCGACAGCACCGACATCGGGTGGGCGTTGTGCGGAAGAGCGTCGAAGAACCGGCGGAGGTCTTCGTGCAGCAGCGTGTGCCGGCGGATGCGATCGTCGAAAGCCGAGAGCTCGGACTCCGACGGGATCTCACCGTAGATGAGCAGCCACGCCACCTCGAGGTAGGTGGAGTTCTTCGCGACGGCCTCGATCGGATACCCGCGGTAGCGCAGGATGCCCGCGTCGCCGTCGATGTAGGTGATCGCACTCTTCGTCGAGGCGGTGTTCACGAAGCCCTGATCCAGGGTGGTGAACCCCGTCTGCTTCATAAAAGTGGAGATATCAATGCTGTCGCGGCCGTCAACGCCGCGAATGACCGGGAACTCCGCTGTTCCCCCCGGAAAATGCAGCGTGGCCTTCTCTGTACCTGGCGCCATGTCATTCACACCGCCAGCTTATTCGGCCACGCTTGACTAGTCGTATCGCCGCCAAAAGTGCACAAAGCCTATTGGAGGATCCCTCCAAAAGATCAGGCCAGCCCGGCAAGCCTCTCGACGGCGGTATCGATGTCGTCGTCGCTCACCGTGAGGGCGATACGCACGTGTTGGGGGGCGCCGTCGGTGTAGAAGGTACCGGGCACGACGAGCAGGCCGATGTCGGCCAGGTCGGCGACGGTCTGCCACGCGTCCTGACCGCGGGTCGCCCAGAGGTAGAGCCCCGCCTCGCTGTGGTCGACGGTGAATCCGGCCGCCTCGACGGCGGCCTTGAGGCGGTCGCGCCGCGAACGGTAGAGCTCGCGCTGCACATCGACGTGGGTCTCGTCGCCGAGCGCGACGATCATCGCCGCCTGCACGGGAGCCGGCGGGATGAGCCCGGCGTGCTTCCGCACGCCGAGGAGCTCGGCGATCAGCGCGCCGTCTCCGGCGACGAACCCGGCGCGGTACCCGGCGAGGTTCGACTGTTTGCTGAGCGAGTAGACCGAGAGCACGGAGGTACGGTCGCCGCCGACGACCCGCGGGTCGAGGACCGAGGGGGTCGGTTCATCCGCGGCCCAGTTGAGTTCGGCGTAGCATTCGTCGCCTGCGATCACGGCGCCCAGTTCTCGGGCGCGTGCCACCATGGCGCGCATCGTCTCGACGTCGAGCACGCGGCCGTCGGGGTTGCCCGGCGAGTTGATCCAGACGAGCCTGGTGTTCTGCGGCCACTCGGCGGGGTCGTCGCTCGCGAGCGCGGTCGCTTTGGCGAGGGCGGCGCCGATGGCGTAGGTCGGATAGGCGACGCTCGGGTGTACGACCACGTCGCCCTCCCCGATGCCGAGCATGAGGGGCAGCCACGCGATGAGCTCTTTCGAGCCGATCGACGGCAGGACGTCGGCCGTGTCGAGCCCGTGCACTCCCCTGCGCCGCGCGTACCACTCGACGATCGCCTCCCGCAGCGCCGGAGTTCCCGCCACCTGCGGGTAGGCGTGGGCGTCGGTCGCGGCCGTGATCGCGTCACGGATCAGCGCGGGCGTCGGATCGACGGGCGAGCCGACCGACAGGTCGATGATGCCGCCCGGGTGCAGCCGTGCGCGCGCGCCGAACGGCACGAGCGCGTCCCACGGGAAGTCGGGGAGGCTGAGCGGCGAGCGGGTCACGCTATTCGGCGTGGCCGTTGAATGGCTCGGCCATAACGAGCGCGTGGTCCTTGTGGATCACTCCGACCTTCGCGGCTCCGCCGGGCGAGCCCACCTCGTCGAAGAATTCGACGTTCGCCTTGTAGTAGTCGGCCCACTGCTCGGGCACGTCGTCTTCGTAGTAGATGGCCTCGACGGGGCAGACCGGCTCGCACGCACCGCAGTCGACGCACTCGTCGGGGTGGATGTAGAGCATCCGGTCACCCTCGTAGATGCAGTCGACGGGGCATTCGTCGATGCAGGCGCGGTCTTTGATATCGACACAGGGTTGGGCGATGACGTAGGTCACTTAGGTCGAGATCCTTTCACGGCACGAGAACTAGACAATCTTACCCACGGTGAGGCTGGGGTTCTGCGGTGACCGGCGTGATGCGGCTGAGATTGGGCCACGCGACCGCGACGAGAATGACGACCGCGGGAGCAAAAGTCCAGATAACACCGGCGAAATTGGCCGGCACGATCACGGATCCGCCCACCGTCGGCGAGGCGAGATACGCGGTGACGCCCATAATGCCGACGGTCGCAAGGATCGGCAGGATGCGCGATCCGGTGAGCACCCGCAGCCCCACCACGAAGCCGGTGGATGCCACGAGGGCGAGGGCCAGCCCCCAGGGCACAGCGAGGTCGCCCACCGTGCCGCTCGACTGGTGCACGGCGGTCATCAGCGTGCCGATGAGCGCCCCGAGCACCAGCACGAGTGCTGCGACGCCGATCTTGACGCCGACGGTCTGCTCGCGGAAGGGCACGCTCTCGTCGGCCGCCTCCGTGCTGACCCGTCGGAACGACTCCGTGACGCCGATCGGCTGGGAGACGCCGTTCGAGAGCGCGAAAGTGTCGCCGTCGAGGGTGAGCTGCGTGCGGTGGGCCGCGAGCGCGGCGCGTTTGCGGTCCGCGACCGGCGTGACGTCCACGACGACCGGGCCGCGAGCATCCGTGGCAATCTCGAAGTAGGGCACGCCCATGACCTCGGCGGCGCGTCGTGCCGCGTCGTGGGCCCGGACGTGGTCGGGGTGTCCGTAGCCGCCGCGCTCGTCGTAGCTCACGACGGCGGTCGCTGCGATGTCGGAGATGACCGCCGCGATGTCCGCGGTGACCGCGCTGACCGGCGCGGCTGCGAGGGAGGGCTCGTCGCTAGAGTCGAGGGCTTCGGCGGTTCCGGATGCGCCCCAGCGCATCCCCGAGTCGAGGTACCGGCGCGGTTCGAGGTCGACCCAGCGGGCGTTGGCCTCGCCCAGGTAGCGGTGGTCGGTGACACCCAGCGCCCGCATCGCCTCGGCGAGCTCGCCCTCACGGTAAGCGGCGAGCTCGTCGCCGGAGTCCAGCAGGTACTGCAGCTCGTCGGGGATGACCTCGCCCAGCTCGCCGCGCGTGCAGGTGAGCACGGTCACCGCTGCGCCGGCGCTCACGAGCGTGGCTATGGTGCCACCGGTGGTGATGCTCTCGTCGTCGGGATGCGCGTGCACGAAGAGAACGCGCTCGGCCGGGTCCGAGGGTGCGGTGAAGTCAGACATTAGTGGACAGCTTAGACAAGAGGGATTAGAGTCGAATGGCTAAGGTAAGCCTTACCAATCCCCTCCCCCCACTTTCAGAGAAGACCCGTGCTCGCAAACTTCCTCATCGGCCTGCGCGAGGGCCTCGAAGCCGGGCTGGTGGTAGGCATCCTCATCGCCTACGTGGTCAAGATCGGCCGCCGCGACGTGCTTCCCCGCATCTGGCTGGGCGTCGGTCTCGCCGTCGCCCTGTCTCTCGGCCTGGGCTGCCTGCTGACGTTCGGCGCCTACGGCCTGTCGTTCCAGGCGCAGGAGCTCATCGGCGGACTGCTGTCGATCGTCGCCACCGGGTTCGTCACGTGGATGATCTTCTGGATGCTGCGTACCGCACGTGGGCTGTCGCGCGAGTTGCGCGGCGAGATCGACAACCACCTCTCCGGTGCCGGGTGGGGGCTCGTCCTCGTCGCCTTCCTCGCCGTCGGGCGCGAAGGACTCGAGACGGCCCTGTTCATCTGGGCGGCCGTGCAGGCGAGCGGGTCGACGACGCTCCCCCTGCTCGGCGCCGCGCTCGGTATCGCCGTGTCGGTCGTCCTCGCCTACCTGGTCTACCGCGGCGTCGTGTCGATCAACCTCTCGCGGTTCTTCACCTACACGGGGGCGTTCCTCATCGTCGTCGCCGGCGGGGTGCTCGCCTACGGCGTGCACGACCTGCAGGAGGCCGGATTCCTGCCGGGTCTCGGCACCCTCGCCTTCGACGTCTCGGCGGCCGTACCGCCCGACAGCTGGTACGGCACCCTGCTCAAGGGCGTCTTCAACTTCTCCCCCGCCACCACGGTCCTCGAGGCCGTCGCGTGGGTCGCCTACGTGGTTCCGGTCATGTTCCTGTTCCTGCGTTCGGCACGCCGTCAGGGCGGCTCGGCGCCCAGGTCCGCGCCCGTGTCATCCACCATCACCCCAGAAGGAGCCCTATGAACCGGTCGACAGCGACCCCGATCCGCACCCGCGCGGTCTTCGCGGCGAGCATGGGCGCTGCAGCCCTGCTCGCGCTCTCGGCCTGCGTGGCCAACAACCCCGCCGCGACGGGCGGCGCGGACGCGACGGCGCTCACTGTCGACTCGAGCGCGACCGACTGCGTGCTCTCGGCCACGGAGGCTCCGAGCGGCAGCGTGAGCTTCAGCATCGAGAACACCGGCGACCAGGTCACCGAGTTCTACCTGCTGGCCGACGACGAGCTGCGCATCGTCGGCGAAGTCGAGAACATCGGCCCCGGCATCACCCGCGACCTCGTGGTGCAGGCGAAGCCGGGCGACTACTTCACCGTCTGCAAGCCCGGCATGGTGGGCGACGGCATCGGCAAGGCGGCCTTCACCGTCACCGACTCGGGAGCCGACCTCGCCGCCGACGGCGACGACAAAGAGCTCGTCGAGGCGGCCGCCGCGAACTACGTGGCGTACATCAAGAACCAGGTCGAGGGACTCGTGACCTCGACGACGACCTTCCTCGACGCCTACCGCGCCGGCGACGACGAGGCCGCGCGCGCCCTCTACGCTCCGACACGCGCCGCGTACGAGCGCATCGAACCCGTCGCCGAATCGTTCGGCGACCTCGACCCGAAGATCGACTTCCGCGAGGCGGACGTCGAAGAGGGCACCGAGTGGACCGGTTGGCACCGCATCGAGAAGGACCTGTGGCAGCCGACCGCCGAGAACAACGGCGGAGAGGCCTACGTGCCGCTGACCGCCGACGAGCGGGCGCGGTTCGCCGACCTGCTGGAACAGGACACCGCCGCACTGAACGATGCCGTGCACGAGAGCGACTACACGGTCTCCATCGACGCGATCAGCAACGGCGCCATCGGCCTGCTCGACGAGGTCGCCTCCGGCAAGATCACCGGCGAGGAAGAGATCTGGTCGCACACCGACCTCTGGGACTTCCAGGCCAACCTCGAGGGCGCCCGCGTGGCCTACGAGGGCGTGCGCGACATCGTCGAGCCGAAGGATCCCGAGCTGGTCGACCAGCTCGACGAGGAATTCGCCTCGCTCGAGTCGCTCCTCGCCGGCTACGGCAGCCTCGAGACCGGCTTCACGTACTACACCGACCTCACCACCGAGCAGGTGAAGGAGCTGGCCGACGGCGTGAACGCCCTGAGCGAGCCGCTGAGCAAGCTCACCGCGGTTCTGGTCGGCTAGTCGACGGATGACTGACGACCAGGAACCGGGCAGCCCGCGGCTGTCCCGCCGGGGGCTCCTCGGGCTGGCCGGCGCCGGCGTCGTGGGCGCCGGACTCGGCTTCGGGGTCGACCGCGTTTTCACGCCAGAGGCCTCGGCCGCATCCGGAGCCGCCGCCTCCTATCCCTTTTTCGGCGAGCACCAGTCGGGCATCATCACCGCGGCGCAGGACCGCCTGCACTTCGCGGCATTCGACGTGAGCGACATCACGGCGGCCGAACTCGAGGAGCTGCTGTCCGACTGGACCTACGCGGCGAACCGGATGACGACGGGGCTCGGGGCCGGGCAGTACGGACCGGCGAGCGGACCGTACGACGCGCCTCCGGATGACACGGGCGAGGCACTCGACCTCCCACCGTCGGGCCTCACGATCACCTTCGGATTCGGTCCGACGCTGTTCGACGACCGCTTCGGCCTCGCCGGTAGACGCCCCGAGGCGCTCATAGACCTGCCGCACTTCCCCGGCGACGCCCTGGTCCCCGCACTCACCGGCGGCGACCTGTGCATCCAGGCCTGCAGCGACGACCCGCAGGTGGCGGTGCACGCGATCCGCAACCTCTCCCGCATCGCGTTCGGCCGGGCCAGCCTGCGCTGGTCGCAACTGGGCTTCGGGCGAACCTCGTCGACAACACGGGCGCAGGCGACGCCGCGCAACCTGTTCGGCTTCAAGGACGGCACCGCCAACTTGCGCGCGGAGGACTCCGACACCGCGGCGGACGTCTGGGCCCGCGCCTCGGACGGCGCACGGTGGATGGCCGGCGGCAGCTACCTGGTGGCACGGAAGATCCGGATGACGATCGAGACGTGGGACCGCTCGTCGCTGCGCGAGCAGGAGCGCGTCGTCGGACGCACGAAGGGCGAGGGCGCACCGCTGAGCGGCGGCACCGAGTTCACCGCCCCGGACTTCGACGCGACCGGCAGGCAGGACGCTCCGCTCATCGACGAGGCGGCGCACGTGCGGCTGGCCCACCCGGATACGAACGGCGGCGCGAAGATGCTGCGCCGCGGCTACAACTTCGTCGACGGCAACGACGACCTCGGCCGCCTCAACGCCGGACTGTTCTTCATCTGCTTCCAGCGCGACCCGCGCGAGCAGTTCGTGCCGATCCAGCTGCGGCTCGCGAAGAACGACGCGATGAACGAGTACCTGCGGCACGTGGGCTCTGGCATCTTCGCGGTACCGCCCGGCGCGAAAACGGGCGGCTCGATCGGCGACGGGCTGTTCGGCTAGCTCGTTGTGACGACGTAGGTCGCGGTCGAGACGCCGGCCCCGTCGGTCGCGACGGTGAGCACGACCGTGTACGGCGCGAGGGTGAAGGTGCCGAAGCCGCTGTCGGCGTCGCCGTCCGCGGCGCTCGGCACGTAGCCGGCGGACTCGAGTGCGGCCTGCGCCGAGGCGAAGTCGTCGCCGGCGAGGGTGGTGACGACGACCCAGCCGGTCGAGCCGGGGGCGCTGCCGCCGCCCTGGACCTCGCCGACGAGCGGGATCGCGTCGGCCGGGAAACCGGTGGGCAGCTCGCCGTCGGTGCTCACACCGGCGCCGCCCAGCGCGTCGGAGACCGCGTCTCCGGCCTGGTCCTGGGCCTCGCTCACGACCCCGTCGACCATGTTCTCTGCCACGCTGCATCCGACCAGCGCTGGCGCGGCGAAAATCAGGAGGGCGATGGACAGGGGGCGGGCGATCCGGAGGCGCGAAGTCGTCATGCGTCCAGTTTAAATGCAGACGAGCCCCGCACCGGATGATCCGGGGCGGGGCTCGTGTGTATGTGCTGTGACTTACGCGTTCTGCTTCTTCAGGCGGGCGGTGCTGCGCTGGCGGGCGCTGGCGTCGAGCTCGACCTTGCGGATGCGCACGAACTCGGGCGTCACCTCGACGCACTCGTCTTCGCGGGCGAACTCGAGGCACTCCTCCAGCGTCAGCTTGCGCGACGGCGTCATGCGCTCGAACGAGTCCGAGGTCGACTGGCGCATGTTGGTGAGCTGCTTTTCCTTCGTGATGTTGACGTCCATGTCGTCGGCACGCGAGTTCTCGCCGACGACCATGCCCTCGTAGACCTCCTGCGTGGGCTCGACGAAGAACGACATGCGCTCCTGCAGGGCGACCATCGCGAACGGGGTGGCGACACCGGCGCGGTCGGCGACGATCGAGCCGTTCGTGCGGGTCTCGATGTTTCCGGCCCAGGGCTCGTAGCCGTGCGAGACGGCGTTGGCGATGCCCGCACCGCGCGTGACGGTGAGGAATTCGGTGCGGAATCCGATGAGGCCGCGCGACGGCACGACGAACTCCATGCGCACCCAGCCGGTGCCGTGGTTGCTCATGCCCTCCATGCGACCCTTGCGGGCGGCGAGGAGCTGGGTGATGGCGCCGAGGTACTCTTCGGGCGCGTCGGTGGTGAGGTGCTCGAACGGCTCGTGCAGCTTGCCGTCGACACGCTTGGTCACTACCTGCGGCTTGCCGACGGTGAGCTCGAAGCCCTCGCGACGCATCTGCTCGACGAGGATGGCGAGCGCGAGCTCTCCACGGCCCTGGACCTCCCAGGCGTCGGGGCGTCCGACGTCGACCAGCTTGAGCGAGACGTTACCGACGAGCTCGCGGTCGAGACGGTCCTTGACCATGCGCGCGGTGAGCTTGTGGCCCTTGACCTTGCCGATCATCGGCGAGGTGTTGGTTCCGATGGTCATCGAGATGGCCGGGTCGTCGACCGTGATGGTCGGCAGCGGGCGGACGTCTTCGGGGTCGGCGAGGGTCTCACCGATGAAGATGTCGTCGAAGCCGGCGACGGCGACGATGTCGCCGGGGCCTGCGGAGTCGGTGGGGTAACGGTCGAGCGCCTTCGTGATGAGCAGCTCGGTGACCTTCACGTTGGCGACGGAGCCGTCGTGCTTGACCCAGGCGACCGTCTGGCCCTTCTTGATGTTGCCCTGGAAGACGCGCAGCAGCGCGAGGCGTCCGAGGAACGGGCTGGCGTCGAGGTTGGTGACCCAGGCCTGAAGGGGGTGCTCGTCGTCGTAGGTCGGCGCGGGGATGTGCTTGAGGATCGCGTCGAACAGCGGCTCGAGGTCTTCGTTGTCGGGCAGCGTGCCGTTCTCGGGCTTGTTCCAGCTCGCGGCGCCGTTGCGGCCGGACGCGTAGACGACGGGAACGTCGAGGATAGCGTCGAGGTCGAGGTCGGGGTGCTCGTCGGACATGTCCGAGGCGAGGCCGAGCAGGAGGTCCTGGCTCTCGGCGACAACCTCGTCGATGCGGGCGTCGGGACGGTCGGTCTTGTTGACCAGGAGGATGACGGGGAGCTTGGCCTCGAGGGCCTTGCGCAGCACGAAGCGGGTCTGCGGGAGCGGGCCCTCGGACGCGTCGACGAGGAGGACGACTCCGTCGACCATGGACAGGCCGCGCTCGACCTCGCCGCCGAAGTCGGCGTGGCCGGGGGTGTCGATCACGTTGATCGTGATGTTGCCGCCCGCGTGGTTCTCTTCGGCGTGCTTGCCGTTGTAGAGCACCGCGGTGTTCTTCGCGAGGATCGTGATGCCCTTTTCGCGCTCGAGCTCGTTGGAGTCCATGGCGCGGTCTTCGAGGTGCGCGTGTGCGTCGAACGAGTTCGTCTGGCGGAGCATGGCGTCGACCAGCGTGGTCTTGCCGTGGTCAACGTGGGCGACGATTGCGACGTTGCGCAGGTCGGTGCGGGTGGCGATTGCCATAGGTGTTTTCCTTGACTGCTTCTTAGCGGTGACGGGCGCGCGCGTTGCGCTTTCGCGGCATGGGCACGACCACGCACAAACGCGGAGGTGGTTTGTGGGGATCTCAGGATCACGTCGATGGTGCCCTGCACAAACCAGTGTAACGGCTAAACCCTCACTGTTCGCTGTAGGCACAGCGTCGACCGCCTGAACAGCGGATTCAGACCGCCGGGCGGTCCCTCTCAGCCACCTTGCGGTCGATGCGGGCCAGCCTGCGCTCGTCGCGCGAGTGCGCCGGGACACGGGCCGACGTCGCCGGCGTTATCACGTCGCGCGGAAGCGCAGAGGCGCCGACGAGCCGGGGGCGGGTATTCGCGGGCAGCAGCGGGAGGCTCCCGAGCGAGCACGTCGCCCGGTCCCCCGCCGCCGCGAACACGGCCTAGCGCCCGAACTCGAAGTGTGCGCCTGGAATGGCGGCCAACAGGTCTCGCGTGTACTGCTCTTTCGGGTTCTCGAACACCTCGTCGGTCGTCGCGGACTCGATGATCTCGCCCTTGCGCATCACGCAGACGTTGTCGGCGACGAGCCGCACGACCGCCAGGTCGTGCGTGATGAAGAGGTACGTGAGGTCGAGCTCGGTCTGCAGCTCGGTCAGCAGGTTGAGTACTTGGCCCTGCACCAGCACGTCGAGCGCGGAGACCGCTTCGTCGAGCACGAGAACGTCGGGCTTCAACGCGAGCGCGCGAGCGATCGCGATGCGCTGGCGCTGGCCGCCCGAGAGTTCGCTCGGGTAGCGGTACCGGGTCGACCAGGGCAGGGACACCTGGTCGAGCAGCTCGCGCACGCGCTCCTGGCGCTCCTTCGGCGTTCCCACCTTGTGGGCCAGCAGCGGTTCGGCGATCGTGTTGCCCACGTTGTACTGCGGGTCGAGCGAACCGTAGGGATCCTGGAATACGGGCTGGACCCGGCGACGGAACTTGAGCAGGTCGGCGCCGCGCAGCCCCGCGACATCCTGGCCGTCGAACTCGATGGAGCCTGACGTGATGCCCTCGAGCTGCAGGATGAGCTTGGCGACGGTCGACTTGCCCGAGCCGGACTCGCCGACCAGAGCAGTGGTCGTGCCCTTCTTCACGCCGAACGAGACGTCGTTCACGGCGAGCAGCTCGTTGTGCTTGAACCCCTTCGTGCGGATGCGGTACACCTTCGAGACGTTGCTGAGCGAGATGAGGTCCCGGGCGGGGGCGGTGGCTTCGCGCTCGACGGCGCGCGCGACGAGGGTGTCGTCGAGCGAGCCGCCGGCGAAGATCTCGGCGTCGTCGGCGTCGGTGGCGGTGTGCTTGGCCGACTGGATACGACGCGAGGCAAGGCTCGGAGCCGCGGCCACGAGGCGCTGGGTGTACGGGTGCTTCGGATCGGCGAGGATTTCCGTCGAGGGACCTGACTCGACGACTTTGCCCTTGTACATCACGACGAGCTGCTCGGCACGCTCGGCAGCGAGGCCGAGGTCGTGGGTGATGAACAGCACCGAGGTGCCGTAGTCACGCGTGAGCGTCGCGAGGTGGTCGAGGATCTGGCGCTGCACGGTGACGTCGAGCGCTGAGGTCGGCTCGTCGGCGATCAGGAGTTTCGGCTTCGCCGAGAGACCGATGCCGATGAGCACGCGCTGGCGCATGCCGCCGGAGAACTGGTGCGGGTACTGCTTGAGCCGGTCGGCGGCGTCGCTGAGGCCCGCTTCCTTGAGTACCTTGATGGTCTCGGCCCGAGCGGCCTTGCCGCGCAGCGAGCTGTTCGCGGTGATGGCCTCTTCCACTTGGAATCCGATGTTCCAGACCGGGTTGAGGTTCGACATCGGGTCTTGCGGCACGTAGCCGATGAGACGGCCGCGGACGTCTTGGATCTCCCGCGAGTTCAGCTTTGTCAGGTCGCGCCCCTCGAAGAGGATCTCGCCGGCCGTGACCTTGCCGGTGCCCGGGAGCAGGTCGATGATCGACTGCGCGGTGGTCGACTTGCCGGAACCCGATTCGCCCACGATTGCGAGGGTCTGTCCGGCGTACAGCGTGAGGTCCACGCCGCGGACGGCGGGAACGAGCCCCCGCTGGGTCTGGAACCCGACCTCGAGCCCGCGGATCTGCAGGAGCGGCCTCTCGGCTCCGGAGTGTGAGGTGGCAATCGGTTCAGCCAGTGTGTTACTCATCCGCGCGCTCTCGCTTTCGGGTCGAGGGCGTCGCGCACGACGTCACCGAGCATAAGGAAGGACAGGACCGTGATCGACAGCGCGATCGACGGGTAGATCAGCACCTGCGGGCTCGTGCGGATCGAGGTGCGGGCCTGCCCGATGTCGTTGCCCCAGGACATGATGTTCGAGGGGAGCCCGATTCCGAGGAACGACAGCGTCGCCTCGGCGACGATGAACGTGCCGAGGGAGACGGTCGCGACCACGATGACCGGGGCGATGGCGTTCGGCACGACGTGACGGACGAGGATCTTCGAGTTCGAGACGCCTAGGGCGGTCGAGGCCGTCACGTAGTCGGAGTTGCGCGCCGACAACACCGAACCGCGCATGATGCGGGCCACCTGCGGCCAGGCGAACACCGACAGCACGAGTGCCACGGTGAGTGCCGTGCGGTCGGGGATGACCGTCATGAGCACAATCGCGCCGAGCACGGTGGGGATCGCGAAGAAGATGTCGCCGACGCGCGAGATCAGCGAGTCGAAGAATCCGCCGTAGAAGCCGGCGAGAGCTCCCACGATCGCACCGAACAGCGTCACGAGCACCGTGGCCAGCAGGCCGACGGTGAGGGAGGCCTGGGTGCCGAACACGATGCGCGAGTAGACGTCGCAGCCCTGGCGGGTGAAGCCGAGCGGGTGCCCGGCCTCGGGCGAGCCGTTGCTCGACGAGAGGTCGCACGAGGTCGGATCCACCTGGGTGAACAGCCCAGGGAACAGGCCGACGATCACGATGAAGACGATGAGCACCGACGAGATCCAGAACATCGGCCGGCGGCGCATGGAGTCCCACGCGTCGGCCCACGTGCTGCGCGCCTTCTGGGATTCGTCGAGCTTGTCGACGGCGACGATGGGCGTGTCTTCGAGCGAGGCAACGAAGTGCGCCTGCTCGGGACGGTTATTACTTTGCATAGCGGATCCTCGGGTCGAGGGCGGCGTAGAGCAGGTCGACGAGCAGGTTCGCCAGCACGAAAATGATGACCATCACCGCGATGAACGACACGACGGTCGGACCTTCTCCGAGGGTGATGGCCTTGTAGACGGTGCCACCGACCCCGTTGATGTTGAAGATGCCCTCGGTCACGATCGCACCGACCATGAGGGCGCCCAGGTCGACTCCGAGGAAGGCGACGACGGGCACGAGGGAGTTGCGGAGGACGTGCACGGTGACGACCCGGCGTCGCGACAGCCCCTTTGCTGTCGCGGTGCGCACGAAGTCGGCGCTGAGGTTGTCCGAGACGCTGGCGCGGGTGAGGCGCACGATGTACGCGAACGAGACCGATGCGAGCACGACGGCGGGCAGCACCAGCTCGCTCCACGGCGCCTCGCCGCTCACGGTGGGCCGCACGAGACCCCACTGCACCCCGAACAGGTACTGCAGGATGAAGCCGATGACGAAGGTCGGCACCGAGATCAGCAGCAGGCTGACCACGAGGGCCGACGCGTCGAAGAGCTTGCCTTTGCGGAGACCGGCGATGAAGCCGACGAGGACGCCGAAGAAGGCCTCGAAGAGCAACGCCAGCATCGCGAGGCGGAAGGTGATGGGGAACGCGGCGGCCATCACGTCAGTGACGGGCCGGCCGGAGAAGGTCGTTCCGAAGTCGCCCGTGAACAGCCCGCCGATGTAGAGCAGGTACTGCACAATGAACGGCTGGTCGAGGTTGTACCTCGCCCGGACCTGTTCGAGCACCGCCTCGGTGGGCGGGCGGTCTCCGTAGAGAGCCGCGATGGGGTCGCCGGGGAGGGCGAACACCATGAAGTAGATGAGGAAAGTCGCCCCGAAGAACACCGGGATCATCTGGAGGATTCTTTTGCCCGTGTACCAAAGCATCAGGCACCCCGCATTGAACTATTGAACATGGAGATCACAATCGTCGAGTCACGCCACTCACGGTAATGTCCGGGGCAGTTTTGCCCCGGACATTACGCGCTGAGATCAAACAGGTATGTTACTAGCCCTTGGTGATAGCGAAGTACAGCGGGACGGAATCCCAGCCGAACGTCACGTTGGATACGGTGTCGGCGGAAACTCCCACAACGTTGGAGTACCAGAGCGGGATCGTCGGAAGGTCCTCGAGGAGGATCTCCTGTGCGTCCTGGTACTTCGCGATGGCGTCTTCGACGGTCGACGCCTTGGTGCCCTCGGCGAGGGTGGAATCGAATTCCTCGCTGCTGTAGTCCTCGTAGTTCGAACCGGCTCCGGTGGTGTAGAGCGGCGCGAGGAAGTTGTACAGCGACGGGTAGTCGCCCTGCCAGCCGGCGCGCGTTCCGCCGGTGAGCTTGTTGGCGTCACGGTCGGCGAGAGCGGCCGCGAAGGTCGGGTACGCCTTGCCGGTTGCCTCGATGCCGAGGGTGTTCTTGACGCTGTTGATCACGGCGTCGACCCAGGCCTGGTGGCCACCGTCGGAGTTGTAGGCGATGTCGAACGTGCCGGTGTAGGGCGAGATCTTGTCGGCCTCTGCCCACAGCTTCTTGGCTTCCTCGGGGTTGAACTCGAGAACTTCGGATCCCTCGAGGGAGTCGGAGTAGCCGTCGAGAACCGGCGAGGTGAAGTCGGTCGCCGGGGTGCGGGTGCCCTGGAAGATCACGTCGGTGATCTGCTCACGATCGATGGACATCGACAGAGCCGCGCGACGCAGCTTGCCTTCCTCGCCGCTCCAGTGCTCGAGGTAGTACGGCATGTTGAAGCCCTGGAAGATCGCGGCAGGCTGGTTCACGGCGCTGTCCGGGAAGTCGGACTCGAAGGTCTCGAATGCCGAGTCGGGGACGGCGTCGAGGACGTCGAGGTTGCCCGACTGCACGTCGGCGTAGGCGCCGTCGAGGTCGGTGTAGAACTTGATCTCGAGTCCGCCGTTGACGGGCTTGCGAACACCGTCGTAGTCGGGGTTCGTCACGAGGCTGATTCCGACCTCGTGGTTCCACGAGCCCTCTTCTTCGGCCAGCATGTACGGGCCGTTTCCGATCGGGTTCTCACCGAAGGCTTCGATGTCCTCGAGCGCGACGGTCGGCCACGGCATGTAGGCCGTGTAACCGAGGCGCAGGGGCCAGTCGGCCTCCGGCGCGATGAGCTCGACGGTGAAGTGGGTGTCGTCTTCGACAGTGATGCCGGTCAGTTCGCTGTCCGCCTCGGCGTTGTAGCCCACGATGTTGTCGAAGAAGTACGAAGCGCTCTGCGCGTTGCTGAGCTTGGCGCCGTAGTTCCACGCGTCGACGAACGACTGCGAGGTGACGGGTTCGCCGTTGGTGAAGGTCCATCCCTCTTCGAGGGTGACGTTCCAGGTGGTGGCGTCGTCGGACTCGATCGACTCGGCGACCTCGTTCTCGATGGCGCCGTCAGCGTCGTACGAAACCAGGCCGGCGAACAGCGAGGTGGCGATCTTGCCACCGCCGGTCTCGGTGGTGTTCGTGGTGATCAGCGGGTTCTGAGGCTCCGAACCGTTTGTCGAGACGATCGCCGACGTGTCGCCGCTGGGCGACGAAGCTTCATCGTCGCCTGCGGCGCAACCGGTCAGCGCCAGAGCGCTGGCCGCCACGAGCGCGATAGCGCCCATGCCGATACGTGATCTTTTCAATTTTCCTCCAGTGCGAGATTTCACACGGCACAACAAACTGCTGCGAAAGTGCCGGGTTGGTTAGATGTACCCTAAATCGGCGCCTGCCCATCGGCAAAGCGGAGAGTGGAAACGTTACACGCTGGTAACTCATTCTCCACATTGTTGCGCACAGCACACGAATGCTGCGTGTACATCCGGCCTTCTGCACGGTCGTTGCGCAGGGCGGCTTCGTGGGCTTGTCCCCCATAGATTCGCGGCGGCGTAGCATCGGTGTGTGAGCGAATCCGAGTACCAGACGATGCCCGCCCCGCACCTGCTCGTCTTCGACGGCGATTGTGCCTTCTGCTCGACCTGGGTCGGGCGTCTCGAGCGCACGCTGCCCAATCCGCCGCGCACTATCCCGTCGCAGTGGGCCGACCTCGACTCGCTGGGGCTCACCGTCGACGACGTCACGGACTACGCGTGGTACATCACGCCGTCGCGCCACTACGCCGGACACCTCGCGGTCTCCGCCCTCTTGCGCAGCCAGCCCAACGCTCTGCTCCGATTCGCCGGTCACCTGCTCGCCACTCCCCCGTACTCGTGGATGGCCGCCGTCGGCTACCGGGTAGTCGCTCTGAACCGTCACCGTCTCCCCGGCGGCACCGCGGCCTGCCGCCTGCCCCGCCCCGAGGCCGTGTGACCACCGAGGTGTCGCTTCTCCCATCACGCGGCCGGATCCGTTTCGAGATCGCAATCGTCCTCGGCCTGTCTCTCGGCGCATCCGCCGTCTATTCGATCGTTTCGATAGTGAACCGGATGACACGGACCGAGGCTCTGGCGGACCAGACGGCGACGCTCAACACGTCGCTGAGCGAACGGCCGGCCTTCGACCTGATCTACCAGGTGCTCGCGGTGGTCTTCGACCTGGTGCCGGTCGCCCTCGTCGTCTTCCTCCTCTGGCAGTCCGGTCGTCCGCACCTCGGCCGGCTCGGCATCGACTCGACACGCGTGCGCCGCGACGGTCTCGCGGGCCTCGGCCTCGCGGCGGCGATCGGCATCCCCGGAATAGCCGTCTACCTGGGCGGGCGCGCCCTCGGCATCTCGGTCGACGTCGTGCCGACCGCGCTCGACGCGTACTGGTGGACCGTGCCCGTGCTGCTGCTCTCGGCGTTGCGCGCCGCCCTCACCGAGGAGGTGATCGTCGTCGGCTACCTCTACGCCCGGCTCGGCGACCTCGGCTGGGGGCGGTGGAAGATCATCATCGGCACCGCCCTTCTCCGCGGCAGCTATCACCTCTATCAGGGGTTCGGCGCGTTCATCGGTAACTTCGCGATGGGCATCGCCTTCGGGTGGTTGTACACCCGGTACGGCCGGCTGCTGCCGCTTGTCGTGGCGCACTTCCTGCTCGACGCGGCGGTCTTCGTCGGTTATCCATGGGCGGCGGCAACGTTCCCGGCGCTGTTCGGACCGTCGTCGTAGCGGGGCTGTTCATAACCCGACCCCGCTATTGACACCCCCCGGAGGGTGAACCAAGGTTGTCTCACCACACATCGACGTGTGCAGCGCTATGCGCGCCAGGCAAAAGGGGAACCCATGAGCGACGACGCTCCCGGTGCCGCCAAGAGCGACCGGGTGACCGATTTTGAACAGGCAGAAGCTTCAGAACCGTTCAGGCGGCTGAAGAGAACACATCGCAGCTTCGTCTTCCCGCTCGGCGTCGCGTTCCTCGTCTGGTACTTCGCCTACGTGCTGCTCGCCGACTACGCGCACGACTTCATGGCGACCCCCGTGATCGGCAACGTCAACGTCGGCCTGCTGCTCGGTCTCGGGCAGTTCGTCACGACGTTCGCGATCACCACCTGGTACGTCGCATTCGCCAACCGCAGGCTCGACCCGCTCGCCGACGAGATCCGCAGCGATCTGGCCTCGACCGGGCACGCGTCGAGGAGCGCACGATGATCGCGGCGGCCGTGGCCGAGACCACGAGCGTCGGCGAACCGCTGCTCAACATCGGGATCTTCGCGGCGTTCGTGGCGATCACCCTCGTCGTGGTGCTGCGCGCGAGCCGCAACAACAAGACCGCCGCCGACTACTACGCGGCGGGCCGGTCGTTCACCGGGCCGCAGAACGGCACGGCGATCGCGGGAGACTACCTTTCGGCGGCATCGTTCCTCGGCATCTGCGGCGCCATCGCCGTCAACGGTTACGACGGCTTCCTCTACTCGATCGGCTTCCTGGTGGCGTGGCTCGTCGCGCTGCTCTTCGTCGCGGAGCTGATGCGCAACACCGGCAAGTTCACGATGGCCGACGTGCTGTCGTTCCGGCTGAAGCAGCGCCCCGTGCGCCTCGCGGCGGCGACCACGACCCTCGCGGTGTGTTTCTTCTACCTGCTCGCGCAGATGGCGGGTGCCGGCGGACTCGTGTCGTTGCTGCTCGGCATCGACGAGGCCGTCGGACAGTCGATCGTGGTCGCGGTCGTCGGCGCGCTGATGATTCTCTACGTGCTGGTCGGCGGCATGAAGGGCACGACCTGGGTGCAGATCATCAAGGCGGCCCTGCTCATCGCCGGCGCATTCATCATGACGGTGTGGGTGCTCGCGATCTACGGCTTCAACCTCTCCGAACTGCTCGGCGCGGCCGCCGACAAGGGCGGCGAGGCGGTGTTGAGCCCCGGTCTGGCCTACGGGCTCACCGACCTGAGCCGGCTCGACTTCGTGTCGCTCGCCCTCGCTCTCGTTCTCGGAACCGCCGGCCTTCCGCACGTGCTCATGCGCTTCTATACGGTGCCGACCGCACGGGAGGCGCGGCGCTCGGTGGTCTGGGCCATCTGGCTGATCGGCGTCTTCTACCTCTTCACCCTCGTGCTCGGCTACGGCGCGGGAGCCCTGATCGGCAAAGAGACGATCCTCGCCGCACCGGGCGGAGTGAACTCGGCGGCCCCTCTGCTCGCCTTCGAGCTCGGCGGACCGTTGCTGCTCGGCCTGATCTCGGCGGTCGCGTTCGCGACGATCCTCGCGGTGGTCGCCGGGCTCACCATCACCGCCGCGACGAGCTTCGCCCACGACGTGTACGCGAGCGTGCTGAAGAAGGGCAAGGCCGAGCCGGGCACGGAGGTGCGGGTGGCCCGCATCACCGTCGTGGTCATCGGCATCGTCGCCATCGTGGGCGGCATCGGAGTGCAGGGGCAGAACGTGGCGTTCCTCGTGGCGCTCGCCTTCGCGGTCGCGGCCTCCGCCAACCTGCCGACGATCCTCTACTCGCTGTACTGGAAGCGGTTCAACACCCGCGGCGCCCTGTGGAGCATGTACGGCGGCCTCGGATCGGCCGTGCTGCTCATCCTGCTGTCGCCCGTCGTGTCGGGCGCCGAGACATCCATCTTCAAGGATGTGGACTTCTCGCTCTATCCGCTCAGCAACCCCGGCATCGTGTCGATCCCGCTCGGGTTCCTGCTCGGGTTCCTCGGCACGATCACGAGCCGCACGCTCGAGAACCCCGCCGTGGCCGCGGAGATGGAGGTGCGGTCGCTCACCGGTTACGGCGCCGAGGAGGCGACCAAGCACTGACGCTGGTTGAGCGCGGTGGAGCTATGGCAAACGCGCCAGCGTTTGCGCGACCCCAGCGCCGACCGAGCCTGCGAGGGCGGGTTCGGTCGGCGCGAGGGCAATCACGCCTCGAACGCCTCGGGCGGCGGGCAGTTGCAGAACAGGTTGCGGTCGCCCCAGGCCTGGTCGATGCGGCGCACCGGCGGCCAGTACTTTCCGCTGATCAGCGACTTCAGCGGGTAGACGGCGCGTTCGCGGGAGTACGGGTGCTCCCACTCGCCCACGATCACGCTCTCCGCGGTGTGCGGGGCGTTGTGCAGCGGGTTGTCGTCGGCGCTCCAGGCGCCGCCGGCGAGCTCGTCGGCCTCGGCCTTGATCGCGATCATCGCGTCGATGAAGCGGTCGATCTCGGCGAGGTCTTCGCTCTCGGTCGGCTCGACCATAAGCGTGCCCACGACCGGGAACGACATGGTCGGAGCGTGGAACCCGTAGTCGACGAGCCGCTTGGCGACGTCGTCGTTCGAGACGCCGGTCGCCTCCTTGAGCGGACGCAGGTCGAGGATGCACTCGTGCGCGACGAGGCCGTTGTCGCCCGCGTAGAGCACCGGGAAGTGGTCGCGCAGGCGCGCCGCCACGTAGTTGGCCGCGAGCACGGCAGCACCGGTCGCGTCCTTCAGACCCTGCGAGCCCATCATGCGCACGTAGGCCCACGAGATCGGCAGGATGCTCGGGCTGCCGAAGGGCGCGGCGCTCACGATGTTGGCGTGGTCGCCGTTCGAGGCCGCGTCGCGGTGCGCGATGGTGTCGCGCTGCGCCATCGGATGGCCGGGCAGGTAGGGGGCCAGGTGAGCCTTGGCCGCGACGGGACCGACGCCGGGGCCTCCGCCGCCGTGCGGGATGCAGAACGTCTTGTGCAGGTTGAGGTGCGAGACGTCCCCGCCGAAGTCGCCGAATCGGGCGTAGCCGAGCAGCGCGTTGAGGTTGGCGCCGTCGACGTAGACCTGCCCGCCCGCCTCGTGCACGGCGTCGGTGATCTCGCGGATCTCGTGCTCGTAGACGCCGTGGGTCGACGGGTAGGTGATCATCAGGGCGGCGAGTTCGTGCGCATGGTCGGCGATCTTGGCCCGCAGGTCCGTGACATCCACGTTGCCCAGTTCGTCGCAGGCGACGACGACGACCTTCATGCCGGCGAGGACCGCGCTCGCGGCGTTGGTGCCGTGCGCGCTCGACGGGATGAGGCAGACGGTGCGCTCGAAGTCCCCGGCGGCACGGTGGAAGCCCCGGATCGCGAGGAGGCCGGCGAGCTCGCCCTGGCTGCCGGCGTTGGGCTGCAGCGACACCGAGTCGTAACCGGTGACCTCGGCGAGCCAGGACTGCAGCTGTTCGATGAGCGTGAGGTAGCCCTCGACGTCGGCCTCGGGGGCGAAGGGGTGGATGCCGGCGAACTCGGGCCAGGTCACCGCCTCCATCTCGCTCGCGGCGTTGAGCTTCATGGTGCACGAGCCGAGCGGGATCATGCCGCGGTCGAGCGCGTAGTCCTTGTCGGCGAGGTACTTGAGGTAGCGCATCATGCTCGTCTCCGAGCGGTGCGTGTTGAACACGGAGTGCGTGAGGTAGGCGCTCTCGCGGTTCAGCTCGGCGGGCAGCGACTCGACGATGCCGTCGTACACGCTGAGGCTGCGCGGCACGGCGTCGAAGACGGTGGCGAGCGCGAGGATGTCCTGCTCGGTCGTCGTCTCGTCGAGCGCGATCTGCACGGTGTTCTCGTCGGCCTGGAACAGGTTGATGTTCGACAGGCGCGCGCGGGCCACGGTGGCAGCGGCCTCGCCGGGTACGGTCACCGTGAGGGTGTCGAAGAAGCTGTCGTTCGCGACGCCGATCTCGGCGGAGCGCAGCAGTGCGGCGAGTTCGACGGCCCGCTGGTTGACGCGGGTGGCGATGCGCTTGAGGCCCTCGGGGCCGTGATAGACGGCGTACATGCCGGCCATCACGGCGAGCAGCACCTGGGCGGTGCAGATGTTCGAGGTGGCCTTCTCGCGGCGGATGTGCTGCTCGCGGGTCTGCAGGGTGAGCCGGTAGGCGGTGTTGTCGGCGGCGTCCTTCGACACCCCGACGAGACGGCCGGGCAGCTGGCGTTCGAGTCCCTTGCGCACGGCCATGTAGCCGGCGTGCGGTCCGCCGAAGCCCATGGGTACGCCGAAGCGCTGGCTCGTGCCGACCGCGACGTCCGCGCCGAGCTCGCCGGGCGAGGTCAGCAGCGTCATGGCCAGCAGGTCGGCGGCGACGACCGCGAGGCCGCCGTTCGCCTTCACCGCGGAGATGACGGATGCCGGGTTCCAGACGTTTCCGGATGCGCCCGGGTACTGCACGAACACGCCGAACGCGTCGGGCAGCGCTTCGACAGGCTCAGCGACCGAACTGTACGACGCCAGGTCGATCTCGACCAGCTCGATGCCCACGGCCTCCGCGCGGTTGGCGAGGAGGGCCTTGGTCTGCGGCAGGGCGTCGGCGTCGACGATGAAGACCTTCGACGTCGAGCCGGAGCCGCGGCGCGCGAGCAGCATGCCCTCGACGACGGCGGTGCCCTCGTCGAGCATCGATGCGTTCGCGGTGGCCAGACCGGTGAGGTCGGCGACCATCGTCTGGAAGTTGATGAGCGCCTCGAGGCGGCCCTGGCTGATCTCGGGCTGGTAGGGCGTGTAGGCGGTGTACCAGCTCGGGTTCTCGAGCACGTTGCGCTTGATCACGGCGGGCGTGATCGTGTCGTAGTAGCCGAGACCGATCATCGACCGGCGCACGACGTTGCGGTTCGCGAGCAGGCGCAGCTCGGCGAGCGACTCGCGTTCGGTGGCGGCGGCCGGGATCACGGAGTTCGCGACGGGCTGCACATGGATCGACTCGGGCACGGCCGCGGTGACGAGAGCCTCGACGGAGTCGTAGCCCAGCGTCTCGAGCATGCGCGCCTGAGCGTCGGCGGTGGTTCCGATGTGGCGTTCGGCGAAGGTGAAGGGCATAGCTGACGTCTCTACTCGGCGATCAGGGCGGAGTACTCGTCGAAGCTGAGCAGCGTCGGGAGCGCGGTGTAGGTCACCTTGATGAGCCAGCCCTCGCCGAACGGGTCGCTATTGACCAGGCTCGGGTCGGCGTCGACGGCCGCGTTGGCCTCGAGGATGGTGCCGTCGACGGGGGCGAACAGCTCGCCGACCGACTTGGTCGACTCGATCTCTCCGACCACGGTGCCGCCGGACACGACCGAGCCGGCCTTGGGCAGCTCGACGTAGACGACGTCGCCGAGCTTGTCGGCGGCGTACGCGGTGATGCCCACGGTGGCGGTGTCACCGTCGACGAGAATCCACTCGTGCTCGGCGGTGTACTGGAGGGAGTTCTGGTCGGTCATTATTTGTCTCTCTTATAGAAGGGGAGGTCGACGACGGATGCCGCGATGCGGTTTCCGCGCACGTCGATGAAGATGGGGGTGCCGTTTTCGATCACGAAGGGGTCGACGTAGGCCATGGCGACGGGATGGCCGAGGGTGGGAGACAGGGCACCCGAGGTGACCATGCCGACCCGCGAGCCGTCTTCGGTGACCACCGAGTAACCGGCCCGTCCGGCGCGCTTGCCCTCGGTGGTGAGGCCGACGAGCACATGCGAGCCGTGCGGCGGACCGGCCTCGACGGCGGAGCGGCCGACGAAGTCGCCCTCCTTCTTGAGGTTGACGACGCGGCCGAGTCCGGCCTGCACCGGGAAGCTGTCGATTCCGAGCTCGTGTCCGTACAGCGGCATGCCCGCTTCGAGCCGGAGGGTGTCGCGGCTCGCGAGACCGGCCGGAACGAGGCCGTACGCTTCGCCGGCCACGACGAGCGCGGCCCAGAGGCTGGCCGCGGCATCCGTCTGAATGTAGAACTCGAAACCGTCTTCGCCCGTGTACCCGGTGCGCCCGATGAGCAGCGGCTGGTCGTCGAACAGTGCGTCGGTGCTCCAGTAGTACTTGAGCTCGTCGAGGGGCACGCTCACCTCGGTGATTCCGGCCGCCGCCTTGGCGATCTCGCGCGAATTCGGCCCCTGCACGGCGATGAGCGCGTAGGAGTCGCTCAGGTCGGAAACGCGCACGTCGAAGTTCTCGGCACGCTCCTGCAGCGCCGTCGCGACGGCGAAACGGTTGCCCGCGTTGGCCACGACGAAGAACGTGTCGTCGGTGAGGCGGTAGGTCACGAGGTCGTCGACGATGCCGCCCTCGGGGTTCAGCAGCAGGCTGTACTTGGCCTGGGCGATCGAGATGGCGGAGAGCCTGCCGGCGAGGGCGTAGTCGAGGAAGGCCGCCGCGTCGGGACCGTCGACGAGGATCTCGGCCATGTGCGAGATGTCGAAGATGCCGGCGGTCGTGCGCACGGCGTGGTGCTCGGCGAGGTCGGAGCCGTAGCTCACGGGCATCTGCCAACCGGCGAAGTCGGTGAAGCTGGCGCCACCGTCGACGTGGATCTGATGCAGCGGTGACGTGCGATCTGAATCTGGGCGTGGGTCGGTCAAGAGTTCTCCTCGGCGGCGCGGGCGGAACTCCCCCTCTGTCATATACCTGAGAGCTTCACCGGCGCTCGGCCGGTTTTCACCGTGGGTGGGACGCGCCGGGTCGGCTTGGCGGTATTCTCGCTTCGCTCGATCCGGAATGCTGCGCATTCCGCTTTTCAGAGTGGCCTTCGCTGTGCGGTACTGAACCTGAGAGATTGGCGGGGAGGCTTGCTCCTTCGGTGTCCTGCGCGTTGTTCGCGAATGGACTCTCCCGCAGTGCGATGTGTGCGGCCCGATATTCGTTTGTGCGCCCAGCCTATCGCGGCTTGTGTTTCAAGCGGGTGACGAAAGGTCTGCCGTTCGGGGGCTCGCGGGGTTACGGTTGCTTGAAGAAGTAAGGAGCGACGCAATGGAGCGTGGTTATCCAGCCGGAACCGTGGACGAATATCTCGCCGCGCTTCCCGAAGAACAGAAGACGGCACTCGAATCGGTGCGCCGGATGATCCGTGCCGCGGCTCCGGGCGCCACGGAGCGCATCGGCTACCAGATCCCGATGTTCGAGTACCACCGCAACTATCTCGTCGGACTTTCTGTCACCGACGGGGACTGCTGCCTGCACCTCATGAGTCCGCCGCTCGCGCGCCAGCTCGCCGGCCCGCTCGCCGAGGGCGAATTGCTCGGTTGCACCGTGCACTTCGCTCCCGAGCGGCCGTTGAGCGAGGAGACGGTGCGACGCATCGTCGGGCTGCGCACCGCGGAGATCGACGCGAGCGTATTCGCTAGAGCTCGGTGACGCGCCCGGCCTCGACGCGCCAGTGGCGGTCGGTGTGCACGTTGCCGAGCATGCGGCGGTCGTGGGTGACGAGCAACAGGGTGCCCTCGTAGCCGTCGAGTGCCTGCTCGAGCTGCTCGATCGCGGCGAGGTCGAGGTGGTTGGTCGGCTCGTCGAGCACCAGCAGGTTGATGCCGCGCGCCTGCAGCAGGGCGAGCCCCGCCCGCGTGCGCTCGCCCGGCGACAGTTCGTCGACGGGCCGGTTCACGTGGTCGGCCTTGAGCCCGAATTTCGCCAGCAGCGTGCGCACCTCGGCGACCGGCCATTCCGGTACGAGCGCCTCGAAGGCCGTGGCGAGCGGCGTGGCACCCGCGAGCAGCGAGCGTGCCTGGTCGATCTCGCCGATCTTGACGCTCGCTCCGAGGCTGGCGATGCCTTCGTCTGCGGCCTGGCGACCCAGCAGCGCGCGCAGGAGCGTCGACTTGCCCGCGCCGTTGGGCCCGGTGATGCCGATGCGCTCGCCCGCGTTCACCTGCAGCGACACCGGCCCGAGCGTGAAGTCACCCTGCCGGAACACCGCGTCGCTCAACGTCGAGACGACGGTGCTCGAACGGGGCGCCGCACCGATGGTGAACTCGAGCTGCCATTCCTTGCGCGGTTCGTCGACCTCTTCGAGCCGCGCGATGCGGCTCTCCATCTGCCGCACCTTCTGCCCCTGCTTCTCGCTCGACTCCATCGACGCCTTGCGGCGGATCTTGTCGTTGTCGGGAGCCTTCTTCATCGCGTTGCGCACTCCCTGGCTGGACCATTCGCGTTGCACGCGCATCCGGCCCACCAGGTCTGCCTTCTTGTCGGCGAACTCGTCGTATTCCTCGCGTTTGTGGCGCCGCGCCGTCTCGCGTTCTTCGAGGTAGGAGTCGTAGCCGCCGCCGAAGACGCGGTTGGCACCCTGGGCGAGGTCGAGTTCGAGCACGCGGGTGACGCAGCGGGCCAGGAACTCGCGGTCGTGGCTCACGAGTACGACCCCGCCCCGCAGTCCGGTGACGAAGTTCTCGAGCCGTTCGAGCCCGTCGAGATCGAGGTCGTTGGTCGGCTCGTCGAGCAGCACGATGTCGAAGCGGCTGAGCAACAGGGCGGCGAGCGCGACGCGGGCCGCCTGCCCGCCGGAGAGCGAGGTCATGAGCGCGCCGGGGTCGAGTGACAGCCCGAGGTCGGCGAGCACGACGGGCAGACGTTCGTCGAGGTCGGCCGCGCCGCTGGCCAGCCAGCGGTCGAGGGCGGCCGAATAGGTGTCCGAGGGGTCGGTCCCCGAGCCCGTCGATGGGGGTTCCGCGAGCGCCGCTGCCGCGGCATCCATGTCCCGGGTGGTCTCGGTGCAGCCGGTGCGCCGCCCGACATAGGCGGCGATGGTCTCGCCGTCGAGACGCTCGTGCTCCTGCGGCAGCCAGCCGACGAAGGCGTCGGCGGGCGCCAGGCTGACGGTTCCCGCCTGCGGTTCGACGACGCCGGCGAGGATGCGCAGCAGGGTCGACTTGCCGGCGCCGTTCACGCCGACCACGCCCACCACGTCGCCGGGGGCGACGGTGAGGTCGAGCGATTCGAACAGGGTGCGGTGGGCATACCCGCCGGCCAGGCCCTTGGCGACGAGCGTTGCGGTCATGCTCCTAGTGTGTCACCGGGAATCGTCGTCATCGTCATCGTCATCGTCGGTCGGCCACGTGTCGCCGAGCGTCTCCGACGCATCGACCGTGAGTTTGAATAGCAGCAACAGCAGCTGCTTCATCGAGGTGGCGCGCAGCAACGACACCTGGTCGAGCGGCCCCAGCGGCGAGATAGCGGCGAGCTGCCAGGCCGCCTCGACCGGGTCCTCCGAGATCTCCACCGTCGCCGACCACGGCAGGTCGGCGAACTCGCTCGCGAGGGCGAGGGTTCTGCGAACCTCGTGCTCGGCCTGCGCCAGCAACGGCAACAGGTCGTCGGTCCACTCCAGTTCGTCGAGCTCGCGGATCACGGCGCGCGGGTACGGGTCGTCGCCCTGCCACTCGAGCACCTCGACCCGCCGGCCGCCCTGGGCGACGAGTCCGATGTAGCCCTCCCCCGCCTCGAGCTGCACGACCTCGGCCACCGTCGCGAACCCGAACCGCTGCTCGCCGCCGCCGACCTCCTGGCCGCGCTCGATGAGCACCACTCCGAACTCGCTGGGCTCCTCGCCGAGGATGCGCGAGAGCATCACGATGTAGCGCTCCTCGAACACCCGCAGCGCGAGGGGCATGTGGGGGAAGAGCACTGAACCCAGCGGGAACATCGGCAACTCGGTCATGTTCCCGCCCGCCTCAACCGGTGAAACCCGGGTCCATCCAGATGATCTCCCACTTGTGACCGTCGAGGTCGTGGAAGGCCCGCTGATACATCTCGCCCATGTCGACCGGTTCGCCCACCTCGCCGGCGCCCGCCGCTACCGCGTTCGCGACGAGGGTGTCCACTTCTTCGCGACTGTCGGCCGAGACGCCGACCAGGACCTCTGAGACCTGCGTCGCATCCGCAATGCTCTTCGGCGTGAAGGTGGCGTAATACTCCTCGACGAGCAGCATCACGATGGCCTGGTCGTTGACGATCATCGCCGTGGCGTTCTCGTCGGTGAAGACGGGATTGAACTCGAAGCCCAAGCCGCCGAAGAAGGCGACCGAGCGCTGCAGATCCTTGACGGGCAGGTTGACGAACATCATTCGGCTCATAGTGCGACGCTAGTAGCCGACACCCGAGGCTGTAAATCCCTTTCGAACGGATGCGCGTAGCCTGTCACCAACCCCCGTTTCGTCGCGGGACCGACGAAAGGCATTCCCGTGGACTCCACTCTCCTGCGGCACTTCGAAGCCGCCGCCGAAGAGCTGCACTTCGCCCATGCCGCCAAGCGCCTCGACATTCCGCGCTCGTCGCTGCTGCTGTCGATCCGCGTGCTCGAGGAGGAACTGGGCTACCCGCTTTTCGACACGGCCGCGACCAGCACGACACTCACCCCCGAGGGCGAGGCGTTTCTCGTCGACGCGCAGCGCCAGTTGAAGGCGATGGCGGCCTCGCAGCGCGCGAACGTCGCGGCGCCGGGCGGCAAGGCCAAGGCGAACAAGGGCAAGGGGCGCGCGCCCGCCGTCAAGGGCGAGCGCAAGCCGGGAAAGCGCCGCCAGTCGCGCTGACCGTTGATCTTCGTTCCCTGAGCTCGTCGAAGGGCCGCTTCGACGAGCTCAGCGACCGGTGTCACACGATGTTGAAGTTGTCGCGGAAGGTGTTCTCCGGGTCGAGCCGCGCCTTGAGCAGTCGCAGCCGGTCCAGCGTCGCCTCCGGGAACGCGTCGGTGAGGCGCTCGGCACGCTGGTCGGTGTCGAAACTCAGGTAGAGCCCGGTGAAGTGGCCGTACAGCTCACGCCACCGCCGGTCGAGCGTTTCGGCGCTCGCACCCAAGGCGACCACGGAGAAGTTCGCCGACCTGTGGGCGTAGGCCGTGGCATCCGGAGCGACGTCGGCGACCGCCCCTCCCACCGAGCGGATCTGGAAGAAATGCACGTCCCCGCTCGCCAGCATCGCGGCCGCGGCGCGGGCGAACTCGGGGGTGATGTGCTCGACGAGTCCCGACCGCGCCTGCGGTTCGCCCCTGCCGTTGTGCGGGGCGTCGCTGGCGTTCGCCATCACGGCCGAGTACGGCAGGATCTGCACCGACTGCTGCAGCAGCGGGGCGAGGTCGGCGAGCGGCTGGAGCCGGTCGAGCACCGTGTCGGGGTCGTCGGAGTCGACGACGGTCATCAGCTGCGCCACGGCGGGCTGTTCGGCGCTCGAGGGACCCATGATCAGGAAGCTGGTGAGGTCGCGGGGCGCCGCCTCGACGGCCGCGCCCCATCCCTCGAGGAAGCCGGCGGTGTCGGTCGCGTCGAACGCGAGCTGCGCGAAGCCGACCGGCCCCACCTCGTCGACCTCGAACTCGAACGACGTGACGATGCCGAAGTTTGCTCCCGCCCCGCGCACCGCCCAGAACAGGTCGGTGTTCTCGTCGTCGTTCGCGGTGACCACGCTGCCGTCGGCGAGCACGATCTCGACCGCGCGCAGGTGGTCGATGGTCAGGCCGTGCTCGCGGGCGAGCCAGCCGATGCCGCCCGCGGTGGCGAGGCCGCCGACGCCCACTCCCCCGTAGTCGCCCGAGCTGAGGGCCCACCCGTACGGTTCGAGGGCGGCCGCGACATCCGCCCACCGCGCTCCCGGTTGCACCCGGATGCGGCGGGATCCCTCGTCGAGGATCTCGATCGCGTTCATCGCGCCGAGGTCGATGACGATGCCGCCGTCGTTCGTCGAGCGTCCGCTGATGCCGTGTCCGCCGCTGCGGATCGCGAGGCGCACGTCGTTGCGCCGCGCGAACGCGAGCGCCTCGACGACCTGGGCCGTGTCGGCGGGCCTGAGCACCAGCCCGGGCGAACCGCCGCGCATGTAGGTGGAGCGCACGCCCGCGAAACCGAGGTCGCCCGGCTCGATCGCGGTGACGCCCGCGGGGACGCCGTCGTAGTCGATGCCGTCGCGGCGGCTGGCGATGACCGACGCCCGCCTCACGACGCCTGTGACCGTGCCCGCGGACGCGCGCTCGCGGCGAACGGCTTCGCGCAGCGCGGGAGCCACCTCTTCGGCGAAGCGTTGCATCGCGGTCGGGTCGTCGCCCGCGAGGATGAACGTCGAGACCCCGTCGTCGATCGCATAGGGAAGCAGCTGCTCGACCCACTGTTCGCTCGGCCCGACGAGGAAGCCGCCGTTCGACGCTCCGAAGCGTCCGCCGACATTGGCGAGCCGCCGGATCTCGCGCGGATTCCGTCCGGCGGCGAGCGCGGCCTCGTCGATGGTGGCGTTGCCGCGCGCGTAGTCGCCCGGCTCGAGATAGGCGAGGGAGGGCAGCCACCCGTCACCTTTGCGGCCGGTGAGCCGCAGCATCCGAGGCTTCAACGCCCCGATCCACAGCGGGATCTCGTGCGCGGGGGCCGGACCGCGTTTCGCACCGCGCAGGTGGTAGTGCTCGCCCTCGATGCGCAGCGGAGTCCTGTCGTCCACCGCCCAGATGCCGCGGATCACGTCGATCGCCTCGCTGAGAGCGTCGACGGCCTGCCCCGGCGACAGGTGGGCGCCTCCCATGGCGTCGACGGCGTCCCAGAAGCCGCCTGCCCCGAGGCCCAGGTCGAACCGGCCGCCCGAGAGCAGGTCGAGGCTCGCGGCGGCGCGCGCGGTGACGGCGGGCGGGCGCAGCGGGACGTTGAGCACGTTCGGCGCGATGCGGATCGTGGAGGTCTGCGCCGCGACCCAGGTCATCAGCGTCCACGTGTCGAGGAACGACGGCTGGTACGGGTGGTCCTGGAACGTGACGAGGTCGTAGCCGAGCTGCTCGCTGAGCTTGGCGAGAGCCACCGGCGCGTCAGGCTGGCGGTTGGTGGGGGTGATGAACGTGCCGAAGTGCAGCGGCAAACCATAATCGGGCATGCACCAACTCTGCGCGCGATACCGCGCGCTGACAAACCTCGGGTTAGCGGCTTACCATAGGTAAGTGAGCACGCACGCATTAGCCATCCAGCACATCGACGACGCCGAGTGCCGCCGGTTCCTCTCCTCGGTCGAACTGGTGGGCAGGCGGTGGAGTTCGGGCGTCCTGCTCGCGATCGCCAGGGGCGCTTCTCGGTTCAGCGAGATAACCGCCTCGGTGCCGGGGCTATCCGACCGGCTGCTGGCTCAACGGTTGAAAGAGCTCGAGGCGGCCGGCCTGCTCGAACGCGAGATCATCGCGAGCACGCCCGTGCAGGTGCGGTACACGCTGACCGCGAGCGGCACCGACCTGATCGAGTCGCTGCAGCCGCTCGTCGGCTGGGGCCAGCGCTGGGGCACACCCGAGCAGCCCTGAGGCCCCTACCGGCAGCCGTCGCGCAGTGCCACCATGGGCGTGGGGATACGACAGTTGCGAGGAAGCACATGGCGATCATCGGCGGATACCGCGGTCCACTCGACCACGCACACGAGTCGGCCCTGCGCTGGCTCGACTCGCTGCCGACCCGGCAGGTCTCACCGGCCCGCACGGCCGACGAGCTGGCGGCGGATTTCGACGCTCCGCTGCCGGAGAAGGGGGCGGATGCCACGGCTGTCGTCGACCGTCTGGTCGAGTTGGGCGAACCGGGACTCATGGCCATCCCGTCGGGGAGGTTCTTCGGCTGGGTGATGGGCGGCACGCTGCCCGCGGCCCTCGCGGCGGACTGGTTGGTCAGCGCGTGGGACCAGAACGCCGCCATGCGTTTCGCCACACCCGCCGCCGCCGCGATCGAGCAGGTGACCGGCCGGTGGATCGTCGACCTGCTCGGACTGCCGGAGGGTAGCGGCGTCGGCTTCACGACGGGTGGCACGATGGCGAACTTCGTGGGCCTCGCCGCCGGGCGCAAGGCCGTGCTCGACGCGGTCGGCTGGGATCTCGACGCCCTCGGCCTCAGTGGGTCGCCGCGCATCACGGTGCTCGTCGGCGACGAATACCACGGCTCGATCGACCTCGCGCTGCGGTACCTCGGTCTCGGCGCGCCGGTGACGGTGGCTGCGGACGACCAGGGGCGCATCCGCCCCGACGCCCTGAACTCTGCCCTCGAAGCGGCCGACGGTCCGACGATCGTCTGCCTGCAGGCCGGCAACCTGCATTCGGGTGCCTTCGACCCGATGGCCGACTGCATCGCCGCCGCCCACGCCGCGGGCGCCTGGGTGCACGTCGACGGGGCGTTCGGCCTGTGGGCCGCGGCGAGCCCGCTGTACTCCGAACGGTTGCGCGGCATCGAAGGTGCCGACTCGTGGGCGACCGACGCGCACAAGACGCTCAACGTGCCCTACGACTGCGGCATCGCGGTCGTCGCCGACCCCGAGGCCTTACGCAGGGTGTTCAGCCTGCACACGAGCTACATCATCCACGACGATTCCGCCCCGGCGGACCCGTTCGAGAAGGTGCCCGAAATGTCGCGGCGGGCCAGGGAGGTCCCGGTGTGGGCCGCGCTCAGCTCGCTCGGCCGGGAGGGAGCCGTCGCGCTCGTCGAAGGACTCGCGGCCAATGCCCGCGCCCTCGCCGACGGCCTCGCGCGGCTGCCGGGCGTCGAGGTGCTCAACGACGTCGTGTTCACCCAGGTGTGCCTGAGCTTCGGGTCGGACGAACGCACCCGGCGGGTGAGCCAGCGCGTGATGGACGACGGCACCGTGTGGATGTCGGGGTCGCGCTGGCGCGGACGGGACATCCTGCGCATCTCCGTCAGCAACTGGTCGACCGGACCGGACGACGTGGCGGCATCGGTCGCCGCGGTCGCCCGGGCGATCGACGCCGAGCCCTAGGCCGCGACGGCCGAGGTGATGCCCATCGCCACGGCCGTCAGCTCGACGGAGCGCAGGCGGTCGTCGAGTCCGGATGACGCGTGCGCGACGATGAGCTCGTCGGCGCCGGTCGCCGTGGCGAAATCCGTGAGGTAGTCGCGCACCTCGGCGGGGGTTCCGACGGCGGTGTGCTTCATCATGTTGGCGAGCTGGGCGCCCTGCGCGGTCGTCAGGAACTCATCGATCTGCGCGTCGGTGTATTCCGGCGTGTTCTGGCCGCGGGCGATCATCATGCGCACCCGGGAACGGCGCACGATGGTCGCCTGCTCGACGGCGTCGGCCGAATCCTCGGCGGCGATCGCGTTCACCGCGACGATGAGGTGCGGGGCGTCGAGCTGCGCCGAGGGGCGGAAATCGCGCCGGTAGATCGCGACGGCGTCCATCAGTGCGTCGGGGGCGAAGTGGGAGGCGAAGGCGTACGGCAGGCCGAGGGCGGCCGCCAGCTTCGCGCCGAACAGCGACGACCCGAGGATGTAGAGCGGCACGTTCGTACCCGCGCCCGGAACGGCCTGCACGTCGGGGATGACGGACTGGCCGCTGAGGTACCCCTGCAGTTCGATGATGTCCTGCGGGAACGACTCCGCCGACATGGGGTCGCGCCGCAGCGCGCGCATCGTGTTCTGGTCGCTGCCGGGAGCGCGGCCGAGACCGAGGTCGATGCGGTCGGGGTAGAGGGTGGCGAGCGTGCCGAACTGCTCGGCAATCGTGAGCGGTGCGTGGTTCGGCAGCATGATGCCGCCGGAGCCGAGGCGGATCGTGCTGGTCTGGCCGGCGACGTGGCCTATCAGGACGCTCGTGGCCGAGGAGGCGATCGACGGCATGTTGTGGTGCTCGGCGTACCAAACGCGGGTGTACCCGGTGCGTTCGGCGGCCTGGGCGAGCGCGACGCTGCCGGCGAAACTCTCCCTCGCGGTGGTGCCGGGAGCGATCGGAGCCAGGTCGAGCAGGGAGAGCGGGATAGTCATAGTGAGTGCAACGCCTGACCGCCCGAATCCTTCCCGGGGAGAAGGTGGGAAGTCCCTGCGAGTGGACGGCTGAGCTTGCATCGCCCGGCCGTGGCGACGAACGTAGCTGTCTTCGAAACGCAACGGAAGGAACAGCACACAATGCTTACACTCACCGACAACGCCGCCTCGATCGTCAAGGGCCTCGCCGACCGCGTCACCGGAACCGAGACCGGCGGCCTGCGCATTGCGACGCAGGAGACCGATCCCACCAACTTCGAGGTCACCATGACCCCGGTCCCGCAGGCCGACGACCTCGTCGTCGAGAACGACGGGGCGCACGTGTTCCTCGAGTCGAACGCGGCGACGGCCCTCGCCGACAAGACCCTCGACGCAACGATCGACGACGGCGGCGCCGTGCGCTTCTCCATCGCGGAGGCGTAGCCTGACGGAATGACGTCAACGCTCGACAAGCTCGAAAAGAAGGCCCCGGCCTCGGTCCCCCGCACCATCGGCAGGATCGGGCTCGGGGCCGTCCTCGTTCTCGCGGGAGTCTCGCACCTGACATTCGCGCGCGGCGATTTCCAGGCGCAGGTGCCCGAGTGGCTGCCCCTCGACAAAGACTTCGTGGTGTTGGCGTCCGGCGTCGTCGAGATCTCCCTCGGTGGCGCGCTCGTTGCCCTGCCGAAGCGGCGCGTGCTGGTCGGGCTCGTCGCGGCGGCGTTCTTCATCGCCATCTTCCCCGGCAACATCTCGCAGTGGGTCACGCGCACCCCCGCCTTCGGCCTCGACACGGATTCGAAGCGAGCCGTGCGCCTCGTCTTCCAGCCGCTGCTCGTGCTGTGGGCGCTCTGGTCGACGGGCGCCTGGCGGGCGCTGCGCCGGTCGAAGTAGTTCCCTACGACGCGACGGCCTCGTAGAGCGTGACCACGGCCGCTCCCCCGATGCCGATATTGTGCTGCAGCGCGACGGTGACGTCGTCGACCTGGCGCGCGCCGGCCTGGCCGCGCAGCTGCCAGACCAATTCGGCGCACTGAGCCAGTCCGGAAGCGCCGAGCGGGTGGCCCTTCGAGAGCAGCCCGCCCGAGGGGTTGGTGACCACCCGGCCGCCGTAGGTGTTGTCGCCGTCGGCGACGAACTGCGCGGCAGTGCCCGGCCCGGTCAGCCCGAGGGCCTCGTACGACAGGATCTCGTTCGACGTGAAGCAGTCGTGCAGTTCGACGACCCTCAGGTCGAGCGGGTCGACCCCGCTTTTCTCGTAGACCTGCCGCGCGGCCGACTGCGCCATGCCGTAGCCGACGAGGTCGACCAGGTCGCCACCGAAGGTCTGCGGGGTGTCGGTGGTCATCGCCTGGGCCCGGATGCGCACGCTCGCGTCGATCCCGTTGGCTCGCGCGAACTCCTCCGAGCAGACGATCGCTGCCGCCGCACCGCACGTCGGCGGGCAGCACTGCAGCCGGGTGAGCGGGCCGAACACGTGGTCGGACGCGAGCACCTGCTCCACGGTGACCGGCTCGCGGAATACCGCGTAGGGATTGCCCACCGCGTGCAGGCGCGACTTCACCGACACGGCCGCGAAGGTCTCCGGCCCCACGCCCCAGCGCTCCGCGTACTGCTGCCCCGCGCCGCCGAACCACTGCGCTGCGATCGGCACACCCGGGTTCTTGCCCTGGGTGGCGTCCGCGACATCCTGAAACATATCGAACGGGCTCGGCCTGTCGGTCCAGTGCGACTGGATCGCGCCGCGCTGCATCTGCTCGAAGCCCACCGCGAGCACGCAGTCCGCCTCGCCGCTCTCGACCGCCTGCCGCGCGAGCCACAACGCCGTCGACCCCGTCGAGCAGTTGTTATTCACGTTGACGATGGGGATGCCGGTGGCCCCGACCCGGTAGATCGCCGCCTGCCCCGAGGTGGAGTCGCCATAGACGTAGCCGGCATAGGCCTGTTGCACGGCCGTAAACTCGAGCCCCGAGTCGGCGAGCGCCGCCCGGATCGCCCCCTCGGCCATGTCGAGAACGGGCGGCGCGGTGCGCGGCGTGGCGAACGGCACCATCCCGACCCCGGCTATGCGTGCGTGCGGCAAGTCGACTCCTTCGTCGGTTATGCCCCTAGCTCAGCACGATGCCGCGCGAATGGCTAGGGCGCGCTCGTTTGCGCTACATTTTGGGACGTCCGCGCCACGGCGCGCTGTAGCGCATGTCCCGAGATGGCGCGCAAGCCGCTGCCCGCGACCGTGAGGTCCTTCAGGATCGCGACGATGGCGCCGTCGGTGGCGGCTACTCGGGCCGTGGGTCGCCGAACTTCTGCAGAGCGTCGTTGTATCGCCCGCCGATCGTGACGCGGGAGATCTCGGCCAACGTGAACGATCGATCGTGTTCTTCCCAGACGCCGTTCGAGTCGATGGGTTGTAGGCCGAACTTTTCGCCACGGTAGCCGAGAACACGACCGACCCAGAGCGAGTCGGGGTACTTCTTCTCGCTGTGCACGGAAACGATGGGCGCGGATTCGAGCGCGCTGCGTAGAACTTCTTTCCGGCCGCCGTGCGACACGCTCAACCCTGTCGGCTTAGACGGCGGTGTGCCCAGTGACGCGAGAGCCCGGTCGCTGTACCGCCGCGCCTGCTTGCCAGCTACCTCCACCTCTGAGATGTCACGGATGCGCAGCACCTCCCAGCCGTCGAGGTAGACGACGTGCGAGGTGGCGGCGACGACCACCCAGTGCTCACCGACTTCGACGACATATCCGTCGATCGTCTCGCTCTTCTTTAGCCGTGCACGCGGCACGCTCACTGGCACCGCGTCGGCCAACGCGGTCCGTAACGCTTTGACGATCGACTTTCCCATGGCAGAGAGGCTATCGCGCTGCTTGTGCTCCAGGTCAGACCGCGCGCACGTCGATCACCCCGGGCGCGGCGGCATCGAACACCAGCTGCCGGTTCGCGATCTTGTCGGTGAAGAACCGGTCGTGGCTCACCACCACCACGGCGCCGGGAAAGTGCACGAGGGCACGTTCCATCACCTGGGTGCTCGCCATGTCGAGGTGGTTGGTCGGTTCGTCGAGGAGGAGAACGGATGCACCGGAGAGCAGGCACTGCGCCATGGCGACCCGGGCCCGCTGACCTCCCGACAGGGTGCCGATGCGGCTCTTGAGGTCGGCCTCGGAGAACTGGAACATCGACAGGAAGCGGCCGACCGATTTGCGTGTGGCCGTGAGGGCCAGGCTGTCGGGGAGGGCGTTCACCGCGTGGGTGACCGTATCCGTGTCATCCAGGTCTTCGAGCATCTGGTTGTAGGAGACGATCTTGGCGCCGGCAGCCCAGTCGGCCCGCCCGTGGTCGGCCTTCTCCTCGCCGGTGAGCACGCGCAGCAGGGTCGTCTTGCCGCTGCCGTTCGAGCCGAGCACAACGATGCGGTTGCCGCGGCGGATCTCGAGGGTGAGGTCGGTGAAAAGCTGCTTGTCGCCGTAGCTCTTGCTGAGCGACTCGACCCGGCACAGCACGTCTTTCACGTGCAGGCCGCCGTAGATCTCGGTGATGATCTGGTCGACCGGGCGCGGCGCGCGGGACTTCTTGATGTTCGAGAGCTGCTTGTCGAGTCCTTTGCTCGCGGCCTTCGCGGCCTCGCGCCGGTCGGAGATGCCCTCGGCCTCGAAGGCGAGCAGCTCGTTCTCGTGCTGGAACTGCGCCTCGAGGGTCTTCAGCCGGAACTGCTTCTGCACGACGTACTCCGCGAAATTACCCGGGTACTCGTGCAGGTGGAAGTTCTCGACCTCGATGATGCGGGTGACCACGGAGTCGAGGAACTTGCGGTCGTGCGACACGATGATGGCGGCACCGCGGAAGTCGCGGAACCACGCTTCGAGCCACTCGACCCCCGCGACATCCAGATAGTTGGTCGGTTCGTCGAGAAGAAGCACGTCGGGCTGCTCGAGCACGATCTTGGCGAGGGCCGCACGGTTGCGCCAGCCGCCCGAGAGGTCGTCGATCGGGCAGACGCGGTGGGCCTCGGTGAAGCCGAGGGTGGTGAGGGCCGTGTCGATACGGCGGGTGTAGTCCCAGCCGCCGAGATGGTCCATGCGCTCGAACAGCTCGCTCTGGCGCAGGATGATCGCGTCGAGGTCGGCGTTCGGGTCGGCGGCGATGGTCGCGTCGATCTCGGCGAGTTCCGCTTCGGTCGCCTTGATGTCGACGAAGAGAGCATCGAGGACCTGGGTGATGGATGACGCGCCGTTCAGTTCGGAGAACTGGGAGAAGTAGCCCAGCTTCAGGCCGTCTTCGACCGTGACGGTGCCGGAGTCGGCGGTCACCTGTTCCAGCACGAGCTTCAGCAGCGTCGACTTGCCGGAACCATTGCGACCGATCAGACCGACCCGGTCGCCGGTCTCGAGGCGGAAGAAGGCCTCGCGCAGCACCGGGGTTTTCTCGAAGCGCACTTCGACGTCGTGCAGTCTGATCAGGCTCATGCCGGGGTCCTCTCGAGGGTGATGCGCTTCGACAGGCTCAGCGACCTACAGGTTACCCGCCCACACCCGGCCCGGACGGTGTCGGAGGTTTCGGCGCGGTGAGCGCGGCCCCCTCGTCCTGGACGAATTGGCTCACCGCTGCCTCGTCGTCCAGAACGATCGGCGCTCCGGCGCTGTCGGCCGCTCGGCTCCACCCGTCGCGATCGTCGTTGCGGCGGTAGACGGCGAAACCGCCGGTCTCGAGCGGCGAGATGCCGATTCGGCCCTGCGGCCTCGCGTCGGCGCGGTAACGCTCCATCTGGCCTCGCATCTCGGGGACGGTGCGCTCAAGGCGCGCCACCATTCCCTCGACGTCGACGTATCGGCGCTTCGCTGCGCTCGCGCCCAGCGCCCGTACGACCACGGCGACGACGAGCGCGGGGACCAGTGCCCCGCCGTTCACCCACGGCCAGAAGGACTCACGCGCCCACCCCAGGCCGAATCCGCCCACGATCACCGTCAGCGCCCCGCCCAGTGCGGCGAACGCTGCATTCGCCACAAAGACCACCACTGCACTCAGGGATCGCGCGGTCACCAGCAACCCGACGATCGCCCCGATCCACGTGACGAGGGCGACGCAGAAGGATGTCGCGATCACAAAGAACACGGAGGGCGAAGGGCCGTGCTCCCCCGGCGCCAGCGACACGACCAGAGAGACCGTCGCGGCGCCCCAGACCGCCGCAAGGCACGTCCAGCCCAGTTGCGCGAGCGGACGCAGCGCCTTCGGGTACGGCCGCGAGCGAACCGGCCCGAGCGGGGTGCCGGGATCGTCTGGTGATCCGCCGGGGAGGAGTTTCAGCCGCAGCTGCGCCAGCTCCTCCGCCGGCGGCAGGCTCGCGGTCTCGGTCGGCGGCCGGGTCTTCGTCAACTGCTCCCAGACGTAATCACACACGGCGTCTTCGGAGTGGAAGATCCTCGGACGTCCGCCGTGGTCGTAGTCACGGTCGAGATAGTTGCCTCCGCGCCCCGTGGGGCGATGGAGTGCGAACTGGCCGCCCGGCAACGGCACGATCGTGTAATTGGTGTCCGAGTACTGGCCCTGCTGAAACCACGTCACCGCGTACTCGGGGTGCTCCAGCGTCGCGTTCACACGCGTCACGAGTTCTTCGATGAGCATGTGTCTACCTTAAATAGTCGAGGTCGTCACGCTCAGCCCGCGCGACACCTACTTCAACGGCTTGAGCCGACGAATCGGGGTGCCCCGGTTCCACCCCGGCTTCTGCATGAGGAGCTCATCGTGCTCGTGCCGACGGCACTCCTCGATAAACGCCGCCGTGCTGGCGGGGTCGGCCATGAACCGAGCGTATTCGTCGTCGGTCAACTCGTAGTACTCGTCGTAGTCGACGACACCGATGGTGACGGGCAGAGACGCATAGCGGCGCCCCGACATCTCATCTACTCCGAGCGAGTAGAGGTTCTCGCGGGAGGAGCACTCATCGCGTGGCTGCAGCTTCATTCTCAGTTCCCATCCACAGACGCCGGTTAGACAGGAATACCCCTGTTCCAACCTGGCTTTTATAGAAGTAGCTCGTCATGCTCGTGCCGGCGGCACTCCTCCACGAACGCTAACGCGACAGTGCTATCTGCCATGCAACGCCGATACTGGTCGTCGGTCAGCTCGTAATACTCCTCGTAGCCCACGGCACTGCTGTTGACGGGAAAGGACGCATAGAGGCGCCCGGATTCCTCGTCGACCCCGAGCGAATAGCGCTCAACGCGCGAAAAGAACTCGTCGCGTGGTTGCATTTCGCGTCTCCAAAGTCGGGTCGTCTTTCGCTCAGACGTAAGCCTAGGGTTCCGACTTACGCGCGTTGCGCATGCTTTCCTCGAAACGTCGTTTTTGATCGGCTGCTTCTTCCGGCGTTTGCTGCCGGAGAACTCGCTCCGGCAGCTTCGGTGCATGCAGTTCAGTCCAGACGAAGTCGCAGACGTCGTCCTCATTCGCAAAGACGCGCGGCTCGCCATCGGGGGCGAGGTCCTGGTAGTACTCGCCGCGTCCCGATGGGTGGTAAATCGTGAATCGGCCGTCAGTCATGGGCACGATGACATACGCCGCATTCGTCACCTCGTCAGGATTGAACCAAACCAGCGCCCGGCGCAATTTCGGGATCTCTTCGTGCACCCGTCGCTGTAGTTCGCCGAATTTCATCTGTCACAGGCCATCCTCGCGACGCGCGAGCCGTGGATCGGCAATGCCCAGGTTCGCGAATGCAACTCGTCGCTGTTCGGCGAGTTCCGCCGCAGAGGGCATCGTGAATTTCTTCGGCTCCGGCTCCGGCTCCGGCTTCGGATGGGTGATCTTCGCCCAGACGTAGTCGCAGGCCGCGTCCTCAGAATCGAAGACCACCTCGCGGCCGTCGAAATCATGATCGGGAAAGTTCGAGCCGCGTCCTGACGGGCGGTAGACGGTAAATTTCCCATCGGCGAGGGGCACGATGGTGTAGTTAGCCTCGGAGTAGACGCCGTCATACCAGCTGATCGTGTAGCCGACCCGCGGCCCGAGCTGTTCCACCCGCGCGACGAGGTCTTGATATCTCATCTCGCTGCCACGTCTCTGGTCTGCACTGTCTCAAATGAGCCGATCGTATGCCAGTGTAGCCGCTTACTCCAACGGCTTGAGCCCCCGGATCGGGGTGCCGCGGTTCCATCCTAGTTTCTGCAGAAGGATCTCGTCGTGCTCACTCCACGCAGCGGCCATGGGGCGCGGCCCACGCGTGTGATGTGCTCGCCGGTGCGCATCGATCTCACCTCGAATCAGAGGTTGTCACGCTCGGAAATCATCTCGCTGGCCGAATTGGCCCCGCACGCTTCGCCAAAATCCGTCGGCGCTGCTCATCAGCGCGAGACGCCTTCACCTCTGGCGAGATAGGCGACGCTAGCGTGTCTGCCGAACGTGGCGTCGTCAGCTCCGCCCACACAAAGTCGCAAACCATGTCCTCGCTCTCGAAGATTCTCGGTCGGCCCTCGGAATCGAACTCTTCCGAGAAACCGCCCCGGCCCGAGGCGTGATACACAGTGAAACGCCCATCGGATAGCGGAACGATCGCATTATCTGCCTCGAAATACTCGCCCGTATACCAGGTCAAAAGATACTCGGGGTTCGGAAACCGATCCTTCACCCGGGCTGAAAGTTCATCGAACTTCATTGGTAACTCCCTAACGTTTATGGCAGGACATCAAGGTAATGGTTGTCGACGTACCACTGGATACCTTTGGGGAAGAAATACTGCACTCCACCCCCACTTTGTCCAAAAGCTGACTCCGTCACGCCTTCCAACACTTCGGGCGGCAACTTCTGCACCACTACATACTCAGTTGTGTTCCACGACGGGTTCAGACGATCCGGTGGCAGCCCCATCTCTGGAAAGGAAGTCCCCGGCGGGGCCGCGAAGCTTCCTTTCTTCGAGTTTGGGGGCGCGAGACGGTTGATCGTATCGCCCTGCATGAGGGTGTTTCGTGAGCCGCCCGCGGAATCGAAACCGTGAGGGTATTGATCTGGCCACCGCCATTCGGGGATCCCCTCGGAGTTGAATCCGACCAGGTACTTGTCGAGAAACGCATCCCAGCCAAGGCCGCTCGTGGGATCGTATCCAGGCCCTCCACGTGCCTGCCACTCCTCCATCTTCTTCCGTAGAACCTGGGTCTTCCTGGGATCAAGGACGCGATGTCGCGGTGCGGGATCGACCGGCTTCGGCGTCTTCGGCGCGCTAGACCGCCCGGGATCACCCCGTCAAACAGGTCCTTCGCCTTCTTGAACAGCGCCTGCAGGCTATCGAGCAGCTTCGAGAGCTGCTTGCCAGAGGAGAGAAGCTGGGTGATGGTCTTGCCGATACGTCCGACGAGTGATGCGACCCGAGTCGCAACCTGCTCGATCACGAGCGGCGTCGCGAGGCCGGCAGTCACCACAAGAGTCGCCGCATACGAGACGACGGAACCGACGACCTGGGCGATGGCGTCGCGCACCAGGTCGTGCACGATCTTGACGATCGTCGAAGCGATCTGCAGTCCGACGGCCATCGCATCCGCCCAGGTTCTGCTCGTTGACGCGGGCGATCATGTCGTCGGCCGATCCCCACGGGGAAGATTGAGGATCCATTAGTTAGAACTTACATGGGCTCGGCGGATAGGCCAACGATTCCTTACCGGGGACTCTCTCTAGGCGAGCAGTCGGCGCGCGACCGTGCGCGCGCGCTCCAACGGCTCGGCGAAGGTGTGCATGCCGACGGTGACGATCGCGCCTTCGTAAAGCAGCGTCAAGGTCTGCGCCGTGCCGACCGGGTCGGCGACTCCGGCATCCGCACACAGCTCGGCAAAGAGGTCGAGCAGCCATACCTTCTGTCTGGTCACCTCCGGGAAGACGGACTGCGCGCCGTCGTCGTCGCTCACCTCGGCGCGCGCGTTGATGGCGCTGCACCCCTTGGGGCTGTTGTCTTCGCTCCACGAGATCGCGGCGTCGAAGACCGCGAGCACGCGGGAGACACCCGGCTCGGGTACCGCGGCGAGAGCCCCGTCGAGGTGCGCCCGCCAGCGCGCGTCGCGATGCTGCAGGTAGGCGACGACCAGCGCGTCCTTCGAGCCGAAACGGTCGTAAAGCGTCTTCTTCGACACCCCGGCCGCTTCGGAGATGGTGTCGACGCCGACGGCGTGGATTCCGCGCTCGTAGAAGAGGGCGCTCGCGGCATCGAGCACGCGGCGAGCGCCGGGGGTGAGTGGGGCGAGCTGCGGCACGGGAGCGGTCATGGCACGAGTATACCGACCTGTATAGTCGAGGCGATGACTATACCGACCTGTATACCTCGCCGCGTCGTCACGGTAGCGGCCGCCGTCGCCTTCGTGCTGTCGTGGAGCTCGGGCTTCGTCGCGGCGAAGGTGGCGACGGTCGACGGGTCGATGTGGACGCTCCTGCTCTGGCGCTATCTGTTGCTGGCGGTCGTCCTGATCGCGGCGTGCGCCGCGACCGGAGCCCTCCGCGGCCTGCGCGCCGCGGACCTGCGCCGGCAGGCAACCGTGGGCGCGTTCTCGCAGCTCGGCTACGTCGTCTTCGTCTACGCGTCGGTCGCCGCCGGGATCAGCACAGGCACGACGGCGCTGATCGACGCCGTGCAGCCCCTCGTCGTCGCGACGCTGGTCGGCCCGATCCTCGGGCTGCGGGTGCGCGGCGCATCGTGGGCCGGCCTCGCGCTCGGAGTCGTCGGGGTCGCCCTCGTCGTCGGCTCACAGCTGGGCGGCGAGGCCCCGCCCCTCGCCTACGCGCTGCCCGCGCTGGCCATGCTGTGCCTGATCGCGGCGACGTTCATCGACCGGCGCAGGCCGAACGACCTGCCGATCCTCACGACCCTGACCATCCATGTCGCCGTAGTTGTCGTCGTACTCGCCGGTGTGGCTCTCGCGACGGGAAACGCCGCGCCGCCTGTTTCCGCCGCCTTCTGGGCGACGACCGCTTTCACGGCGTTCGTGCCGTCACTCGCGGCCTACGCCCTCTACTGGTGGCTGATCCGGCGCATCGGTGTGACCTCGCTCAACGCGCTGCTGTTCGCGGTGGCGCCGACGACCGCCGTGGCGGGCGCGGTTCTGCTCGGCGAAGAGTTCTCCGCGCTCACCGCGCTCGGGTTCGTCGTTAGCGCGGCCGCGGTCACGATCGTGCTGGTCGCAGAACGCAAGGTCTTAACCGCCTCGGACGACCGCCCTAAGATCGCCGCATGATCGAGGTGACACCCGCCCACGACTTCGACGGCATAGCGACGATGCTCGGCCCGAAGAAGCCCGAGTCGTCGGTGTGCTGGTGCCTTTCCTGGCGGCTGGGTTCGAAGGAGAACCGAGCTCTCGTGGGCGCCGCACGCGCCGAAAAGGTGCGAGACCTCACCCGGCGCACCATCGCGCCCGGGGTTCTCGCGCACCTCGACGGCGAGGTCGTCGGCTGGGGCGGTGTCGCCCCACGCTCCGACCTGTACCCGATCGAGCACTCGCGCAAGATCCCGCACATCGACGATCTACCGGTCTGGTCCGTCTGGTGCCTCCGCGTGCGGCCCGGCCACAGGGGGCAGGGAATCACGGCCGCTCTCATCGACGGCGCCGTCGACTACGCGCGCGCATCCGGAGCACCCGCGGTCGAGAGCTGCCCCGTCGACAACGCGGGGAAGAAGGTCGACCAGACCATGGCGTTCGTGGGAACGCGCGGCATGTTCGAACGCGCCGGATTCAGCAAGGCGGCAGACACCGAGTCGGTGTCGGGCGGCATTCCCCGCATCCTGATGCGGCTGGGCCTCTAGGCGCGGGCCGCGGCGAGCGCGCGACCCTGCTCGGAGGCGGGGAAGGCCTCGACGAGCGCGCGCAGCTCGTCGAGCGAGAGGTTGGCGCCGAACGCCGGGTTGCCCGGCTGCAGCAGCACGCCGTCGGCCAGGCTCGCGATGGTCAGCGGGTCGAAACCGAGCGCGTCGACGATCGCCGCGACCTCGCGCACCGCCTCGACGTCGTCGCCTGCGACCGCGATCGCGCGGCGGTCGGATGCACCGTGGGGACGGTAGCCCTCGTCGAGGTCGTGATAGCCCATGTGGTTGAACGCCTTCACGACCGTCGACCCGGTCAAGAACGACTGCACGATCTCGCTCGTCGACGTGCGCGGGTCGAGCAGGTCGTCACGCACGCCGTCGGTCTCCCACCAGTAGTTCATCGCGTCGATCACGAGCTTTCCGTCGAGCGCCCGCGCCGGAACGGATTCCAGCTTGCCGAGCGGCAGCGCCAGAATCACGACGTCGGAGTGCAGCGCCACCTCTTCCCCGGTCACGGCCTTCGCCCCCGGAGCGAGCACATCGACGATGAGACTGATCCGCTGCGGCTTGCCTGACCCAGCGATCAGAACCCGGTAACCGGCGAGCAGGGCGAGGCGGGCGAGAATGGTACCGACCTTGCCGGCGCCGAGGATTCCGATCGTGGGAGGCGTTGTCATGCTCGCGACAACGCCCGAAATGGCCTCGGTATTCCTAGCGCACGGCCTTCTTGACCAGCTCGGCGATCGTCGCCTCGTCCGCGGCGGTCAGCTCGGTGAGCGCGTAGGCGTTCGGCCACATGCTGCCGTCGTCGAGTTTCGCGCTGTCGTTGAAACCGAGGGTCGCGTACCGCGTCTTGAACTTGTCGGCCCCTTGGAAGAACACGAGCACCTTGCCGTCTTTGGCGTACCCGGGCATGCCGTACCAGGTCTTCGGCGCGAGGTCGGGGGCCGCCTCGAGGATGATCTCGTGCAGTCGCGCGGCGAGTGATCGGTCGGGCTCGGTCAGCTCGGCGATCTTCGCGAGCACGGCCTGTTCGTCGCTCTCTTTACCCTTGCCGCGTTTTTTCTCGGCCTTGACCTCGTTCGCCCGCTCCTTCATCGCCGCCTTCTCCTCGGCGGTGAAGACTCCGGATGATTCGTCGGTGGCTGGCTTCTTCGCTTCGCTCATGGCGGCTGCTCTCCTCGTCGAGTAGGGGCTCTGCGGCCATTTTCCCGCTGCGGCGGTTACGGCGCAACGAAAAGACCCGGCAGCACAGCTAGGCCGTCACGGCCGTTGCGGCGGTCGCGGCACAGAGCCCCGTCCGCACCGTTTCGGCCAGAGCCGTTTTGCGACGTTCGTGTACCGCCTCCGGGTCGGTCGTGCCGGCGACCTCCGTCACCGCCGCCTGCGCCCATGTCGACGACAGCGAGATCAGCAGCGACCAGACGTCTCGCGGATCCAGGTCGGAGCGGATGGAACCGTTCTGCTGCTGCACCACGATGTCGCGGAGATGCTCCTCGTCGTTTCCCTCGAGCCCCACGTAGAGGTACCCCTCGGGGACGCGCTCCAATCGTTTCCAGGCGATGAGCCGCAGGAGGTCGGGGTCGGCCAGATAGTCGTCGTACAGCCGCACGGCGTAGCCCGGCAGGTCGTCCGCCGTGAACGGAACCCGATCGCTGTTCGCGATGACATGGTCGGTGAAGACGGCCTCGAACAGCTGCTCTTTGCCGCCGAAGTAGGCGTACAGCATGGGTTTGCTGGCGCCGGATGATGCCGCGATGCGATCGACGCGCGCGCCGGCGATGCCGCGCGCTGCGAACTCGGCCGTTGCTGCGGCGAGGATGCGGCTGCGTGTTTCATTCGCGGATGTCATGGTCTGAGCTTACGTTACTACCAACTAGTAGGTAGTATGGCGGCATGGAAACCACAGCCCTCCGCGCCGCGCACGTCGACGCTCCCCTCCTCCCCGTCCGGATTCAGCGGCGGGATCTCCGACCCGGCGACGTCGACATCCGCGTCACGTTCTGCGGCGTCTGCCACAGCGACCTGCACGCCATCCACACTCCAGCCGAGGCGGGCGGTTCTTTCCCGCTTGTTCCCGGTCACGAGTTCGTCGGCGAGGTGGTAGCGGTGGGCGACTCCGTGACATCCTTCTCCGTCGGCGATCCGGTCGCGGTCGGCAACATCGTCGACTCCTGCGGAGCGTGCCGCATGTGCCTCGCGGGCCAGGAGAACTTCTGCGAAGAATTCCCCACCCTGACCTACGGCGGCAGGGACCGCGGCGACGGCACGACGACCGACGGGGCCTACTCCGGTCGCTACGTGGTTCAGGAGCACTTCGTCTACCACCGTCCGGCCGCTCTCGACCCCGCCGCGGTCGCCCCTCTCATGTGCGCCGGCGTGACCGTGTGGGAGCCGCTCCGCGTCGCGGGGGTGGGACCGGGAACGCGGCTCGGGGTCGTCGGGCTCGGCGGGCTCGGCCATCTGGCCGTGCGACTCGGACGCGCGCTGGGGGCGGACGTCACCGTCTTCACCACGACCGCCGCGAAGGCGGACGACGCGAAAGCGCTCGGCGCCAGCCGTGTCGTGGTGTCGACGGATCCCGCGGCGATGGAGGCGAGCTCGGGCAGCGTCGACGTGATCATCGACACCGTCTCGGTCGACCACGAACTCGAGCCCTACCTCTCGACACTCGATCTCGACGGCACCCTATTCCTCCTGGGCTACCTCGGGCCCGTGACCGTGCAGACCCTCGCGCTCCTGGTTGGACGCAAACGCCTCGCTTCGGGAGGCAGCGGCGGTCACCGTTTCACCCAGGAACTGCTCGACTTCTGTGGCGAGCACGACGTGGTGGCCGACGTCGAGGTGGTATCGGCCGCAGACGTCGCGATCGCCCTGGAACGTCTCGCCCGCAACGACGTGCGCTACCGTTTTGTGCTCGACATGCGTGATATCGACGACCTGACCTCTCCAGAGAAGTAGCTTCCGAGGGTGTGGTCCCGCTAAAAAGGCAGGACGCAAGGCCAAATAAAACTATTCACCTCGTGTTCCGATTGCCCTATCGTTGCGAAATGGTGATGCCAACCGAAACAGACGTTGTCCAGCACGGTGAGCTGAAGCGCTCGATCACGGCCAAACAGTTGTATTTCTACGTCGTCGGCGACGTGCTCGGTTCCGGAATCTACGTTCTCGTCGGCCTTGTCGCGGCCGCCGTGGGTGGAGCCTTCTGGATGGCGTTCCTTGCCGGGGTGGCAATCGCCACGATCACCGGCCTCGCTTACGCCGAGTTGGTCACCAAGTACCCGCAGGCCGCCGGAGCGTCGCTCTACATCCACAAAGCGTTCCGCAATCCGGCGCTGACGTTCTTCATCACCATCTGCATGCTCTCGGCCAACATGGCGGCGGTGGGATCGCTCGCCGCCGGCTTTGTGCGCTACTTCAGCGGCCTGATCGGGCTCCCGGAGGACGCCATCTGGGCGGCAACCTTCATCGCTCTCGCGTTCATCGCCTTGATCACGATCATCAACCTGATCGGCATCACCGAGTCGGTGGTGGCGAACGTGATCATGACCTTCATCGAGATCAGCGGCCTCATCATCGTCGTGATCATCGGCGTCGTCGCGCTGGTCGAGGGGGTCAACGACCCGTCAGTGCTTCTCCAGTTCAACACCGAGGGCGGCGCGGGTTCCGCGGTCCTGGCCGTGCTGGCCGGGGTATCGCTCGCCTTCTTCGCCATGACCGGATTCGAGAACGCGGCCAACGTGGCCGAGGAGACCATCGACCCCTCGCACGCTTTCCCCCGCGCGCTGATCGGCGGCATGATGACGGCGGGCGTGGTCTATGTACTGGTGTCGATCGCCGCCGCGCTGGCCGTGCCGATCGAGACCCTCGCCGGAAACACCCTGCTCGAGGTCATCCGTGCCGACCTCTTCTTCGTGCCCGCCAGTGTCATGCTGGTCGTCTTCGGCATCATCGCGATGATCGCGATCAGCAACACGACGCTGGTGACCGTGGTCGCCCAGTCCCGCATCCTGTTCGGCATGGCCAGGGAGAACGTCGTGCCGAGGGTCTTTTCCAAGGTGCACCCCACGAGGCGCAGCCCGTACGTCGCGCTCATCTTCGGTGCCGTGATCGTCGGCTCGCTGTTGGTGATCGGCGCTGCGATCCGTACGAGTCAGGCCGGCATCCCCGCGGAAGACCAGCTCGACATCGTCGACCGTCTCGCCACGATCACCGTGGTCTTCCTGCTCTTCATCTACGCACTGGTGATCGTTGCGTGCCTCAAGCTGCGCGGGTCGGACGAGACCAGTGACACGTACCGGGCGAACACCGTGCTGTTGATCGTGGGCATCATCGGCAACCTCGCCGTGCTGGCTTACACACTGATCGACGACCCCGACGCCCTGTTCTGGGTGGCAGGGTTGCTGGCCGTCGGGCTCGTGCTCTACCTTGTGCAGAACTTCTTCGGCAAGAAGAAGCCGCCAACCGCCGGTCCGGATCGCGCCACGCAGGTCGAGACGCCGCCCGCGAGCAAGGAGCTCTGAATCGTGCACGCCATCGTAGCCACCGACGGGTCGCAGGCCTCCCTGGCCGCCGCCCGCCAGTTCAAGTGGATCGCCGACTCCCGCGAGATCACCGACGTCACCGTAGTCGCCGTGGTCAGCCCGTACGCCGCGGCACCCTTCGCCAACGAACTGGGACCGCAGAAGACCCCGGGGTTCACCGAGGTGAGTTTCCGCGAAGACGCCAAGGCCGCCGTCGACACGGTGGCCGCCGAGTTCGACGGGTGGGGCCCGACGATCCACAAGCAGGTGCGCAGTGGCTCCCCCGCGCAGGAGATCATCCGGGCCGCCGAAGACCTCGACGCCGACCTCATCGCAATGGCCTCGGGCAGCCGCGGCCTCAGTCCGACGATCCTGCTGGGCAGCACAGCCTCGCGCGTGCAACACTCGGCGCCGTGCCCGGTGCTCGTCTGCCGTCCCACTCCCGGCAGCGAGCGCGCGCTGCGCAGGTGACCGCTGCCTACTCCCGGCCGTCTTCCAGCGGGATGAGCATGGTGCGGAACGGACCCGCCTCCGCGTGGAGTCCCCAGATGCGATCGGCGACGTCGTCGATGCCGTTGGGCAGCTCGAGCTGGGGGATTCCTCCGGGGATGACGAGCTGAGCGACACGGATGCCCTCGGCCTCGAGTGCCTCGTGGAGCATCTCGCCGTAGGCGCTCTCGGCCGGGAACGCGACCGAGGTGCCCGCGAAGCCGGCCCGAGCCTTGACCGAGGTCCCGCCGTTGATCAGGATGACGCTGCCAGCCCCCGCCTCGCGCATCGCGGGGAGTACCGTGCGCACCGCACGGATGAGCCCGAGAGCCGAGAACTGCAACGCCTCCAGCGCCAGCTCGGGCGTCAGGTCGAGCACCGGCTTCAGGTAGTCGCGCGACGGGAGCGGGCTGTACTGCAGCGCGGTGATCGGTCCCAGCTCGGCCGCGGCGAGCGCCAGAGCGTCTTCGAGTGCACCGGGCTCCCGCACGTCCGCGGCGAAACCGCTGGCGGTCACACCGGCCGCTCCGAGCTCGGCAGCCATGGCGTCGAGCTTTGACCGGTCTCGCGAGATCAGTGCGATGGAGAAGCCTTCGCGACCGAACCGGCGCGCGACGGCGGCCCCGAGTCCCGGTCCGGCTCCGATGATTGCGATGACGGGCATGGTGGCTCCTTCGAACGATGGCGGACTAGCGACTCTAGCCCGCCTCGCAATGAGAAAAGTGAGCTGTCGCGACGGTGCCCATCCTGCTAGAACCTGCCGCCCCGAAAGCGCACTCCGGGACGCTCGAGAACCGCGCGAGCATGTTGAATCGGAACGCCGGGACGTAGCGGCCGGAGATGCGGCACGTTCTTGACAAAGACGTGGAGCTCGACATCATCCCAGTCGACAGACTTGGGAACATCCTTGCTCAATACGCCTTCAAGGCTCGATGTCGAAGTCCGCCCGAGGTGCCGTCGTCACCCCTGACCTCCATCGCCCGTGGTGGCTGCCGGCAGGCTTCGATTAGTTGTGTGGGCCCCGCAGCGCATCGACGATCACCGTGGCGTCAACGTCGAGGTTGCCGGCGGCAATCGAGCGCCGGCGCCGCTTGCCGCCGTCCTGCCGGGTGAACTCGACGCGTGCCAACTGGAGACCAGACGCGGGGATGATCTCGGCGCTAGTTCCCTCCCGGGTCCACTCCGCGGCACGGATCCGAGGTGCCAGCGCCGACGGCCGATCAATGGCGGGAAAAAGCACGGCGGCGGGAGTGATCGTGACCGCGACCTCGGGCAGGTGCGGCTGTCGCCGAAGTTGCCGTACTCCCAACGCACCGATTGCGATGGGAACCACGAGCATCGCGATCGCGGCGAAGACGAAGGCCGCGTCGACGCCGTCCGCGGCGGTCGCCGCGCCAATGAACGGCACCAGCACGAGGAGTCCGAGCAGCGTGCCGAGGATCAGCAGCAGGATGCCCTGCTTGCGCACGAGGTTGTGGAGAGTCTGTTCGACGGCTGCTCGGCTGGCCTCGTCATAGCGCACAACCACCGTCGCGTCGGAGGTCATCGATCACCCACGGTGGGTTCGTCGAGTTTCTCGCCGGCGTCGTGAACATATGTCCAGCCGTTGAGCTCCTCCTCGCGAATGGCTTCCTGGGCGAGAATCGCGCGGCGCATGACATCGGCGGCGTCAGAGGCCGCTTGGTCTTCCGACGGGCTGGCCACATGACGTGCCTGCTCGACGGCGTCGTCGAGCGCGCGACGTTGCTCCTCGTCGAGCGCAGGCGGCTCCGCGAGGAGCCGCATGCGGGACCCGAAAGCCTCGCGCCATTGCGGGTCCGCGAGCAGGGTGCGCAGCGGTCGCTTCCCGCTCGCGACGAGGCGCAGTCGGCTGGCGTACGCCTCGTCGTCCGTCGCGCCAGCGAGTTCAATGAGCCTGGTCTGGAGTTTCTGGGCGAAGTCGCCGCCCGTGGCGCGCAGCAGCGCAGCCGACACGTCAGGTTGATCCACGTCAGGCCTCCGGAAGCGGGACGAACTCGATGGTAGTGGTCGCGGAGCCGATGGCCGCTCCTGCCGCGATGGCCGTCGAGGTTGCGGTCATCATCACGCCCCACGCGGCAGAAAACGCCTCTACCGCCGCGACTACTGCCGTGACGATGGCGGCCGGAGCCAGACCACCGAGGGTGAAGAGTGCGCCGATCGCCTCGGCGACCGACGACGCTCCCATCGATGCGGCAATCACCGCATCGATGAGGGCGTCGAGCGCGGAGAGCATGGCCTGGCACGCCCCGAAGGCGGCCCACGCCGCGTTGGTGTACTTCGTCTCGAGGTCGCCGTACACTTCGGGCTGGGCTGCGACCGCGCCCACGAGCTCCGCGAAGTACTCGCCCGCACGGTCTGCACCGTCCCCGCTCGTCCAGGCAGCGAAGATGTCCACGGCGAGGTTCTGAAGAGCTGCGGCAAGCTCCTCGAAGAACTCCCCCACATGACCGAAGGCGCTGCCCGCGAGGGCCACCTTGTCCCAGTCGCCGCTGATCTTCTGGGCGAGGAACTCGAAGACATCCTGCCCCCCGGTCCATCCCGGTTGGACCAGCTGGATAACGCCGTTGAGGATCTGGCGGGCCCAGTAGGACAGCGAAAGATAGTCGGGCCAATTAATGACGTCCCACACGACCGCGAAGGCCGGGTCGGCCAGTGACGATTCGGGCGTCACAAGTGCGCCGCCGGGGGAAGCGAACGCGAGGCTCTGACGAGCGGTGCTGGCGTCGAGCGGCACCGTGGCCGCCGTGGGGTCGAGGTCGCTGAAGAGGCTGCGGACATCTACTTGGGCGTCGTGCTCGGTGTCGTCGAAGCGCTGTGCGACGTTATCCAGCGCACCCTGAGTGGCGAGCATCAGTGCCTTGGAGCGCAGGAGCCCAGACTCGACACTCGCCGCAAAAGAACTGTGCTCCGAAAGAAGCCGGTCCATCAACGCGCCTGCTACCCACGACTGGGACGTGTCGATGTGCGAATCGAAGTACCCCAGCGCACGATTTACATCGGAAGCGAGCTCTCCAGACGCCTCGCTGCCAGCTCGAACGACGGATGTGTCGACCTCGATGGTCATGCTTGTCTCCCCCTAGGTTCGTCGTCAGCCTACACAGCGGCCCCGGCCTCGTCGCCGACGACCGCCCGAGGGGCCGCTTAGTTGTTGAAGCGGAACTCCACCACGTCGCCGTCTTGCATGACGTACTCCTTGCCCTCGATGCGGGCCTTGCCCTTCGAGCGCGCCTCGGCGATCGAGCCGGTTTCGACGAGGTCGTCGAAGCCGATGATCTCGGCCTTGATGAAGCCCTTTTCGAAGTCGGTGTGGATGACGCCGGCGGCCTGGGGCGCCTTGGCACCCTTCGGGATCGTCCAGGCGCGGGTCTCTTTCGGGCCGGCGGTGAGGTACGTCTGCAGGCCGAGCGTGTCGAAGCCGATGCGGGCGAGCTGGTCGAGGCCGCTCTCGTCCTGGCCGGTCGACTCGAGCAGTTCCGCGGCGTCGGCGGCGTCGAGGTCGATGAGCTCGCTCTCGAGCTTCGCGTCGAGAAATACGGCGTGGGCGGGAGCGACGAGAGCCGCCAGCGCTGCCTTGCGGTCGTCGTTCGTCAGGACCGCTTCATCCACATTGAAAACGTAGATGAACGGCTTGACCGTCAGCAGTCCGAGTTCGGCGAGCAGCGACAGGTCGAGCTTGGTGTTCGACGAGAGCGGCTTGCCCTCGTTCAGCCACTCCATGGCCGCCTTCGCGGTGTCGACGGTGGCCTGCGTGATCTTCTTGGCGCGCAGCTCCTTCTCGTAGCGGCTTTCGGCCTTCTCGAGGGTCTGCATGTCGGCCAGGATCAGCTCGGTGTTGATGGTCTCCATGTCGCTCGCGGCGTCGACTTTTCCGTCGACGTGCACGACATCCGGGTCCTCGAAGCCGCGCACGACCTGCGCGATGGCGTCGGCCTCGCGGATATTGGCGAGGAACTTGTTGCCGAGGCCCTCACCCACGGAGGCGCCCTTGACGATGCCGGCGATGTCGACGAACGACACGGCGGCGGGCAGGATCTTCTCGCTGCCGAAGATCTCGGCGAGGACGGCGAGGCGTGCGTCCGGCAGGCTCACGATTCCCGTGTTGGGTTCAATGGTCGCGAACGGATAGTTCGCGGCGAGCACCGAGCTCTTGGTCAGAGCGTTGAACAGGGTTGACTTGCCCACATTGGGGAGTCCGACGATTGCAATAGTGAGAGCCACGAGAGTCAAGGGTACCGGGCGCGGCGGCATCCGGCCCGCCCCGGGCTATTTCGGCGGCGCGCGGCGAGCACTAGAGTCGTGCCACCACACCAATCGTCATCCGAGGAGACAGCTGTGAGCAATGACGCTCGAGCACTACCCGACACCTCCCCCGCCGTCGTCGTGGGCGCCGGCCCCGCCGGGCTGGCGGTGGCGGCCGAGCTGGGCCGCGTCGGCATCCACGCGGTCGTTCTCGAGTCGAAAGGCGAGGTCGGCTCGAGCTGGGCGAACCACTACGACCGGCTGCACCTGCACACGGCGCGCTGGTTGAGCGGGCTGCCGGGGTGCCCGATTCCGCGGTCGAACGGGCGGTGGGTGGCCAGGGACGACTTCCGCGCCTACCTGCGCGAATACGTCGAGCGCCAGAACCTCGATGTGCGGCTGGGCACGCCCGTGACATCCGTCGACCGTCTCGCCGAGGGACTGTGGAGAATCGGATGCGGCGTCGGAACCATCGTGACCCCGCTGGTGATCATCGCCACCGGGTACAACAACACTCCGGCGCTGCCCGACTGGCCGGGCCGCGAATCGTTCGAGGGACGGCTGCTGCACTCGAGCGAGTACCGCAATCCCGCCGCCCTCGACGCTTCGTCGGTGCTCGTGATCGGGCCCGGCAACAGCGGAGCCGAGATCGCGGCCGACCTCGCCGGCGCGGGCAGGCGGGTGTGGCTCGCGGTGCGTACGCCGCCGAACATCGTGCGCCGTCAGGTGCTCGGCGTACCCTCGCAGCTGCTCGCGATCTCCATGTCGCCGTTTCCGCCGAGCATGGGCGACCGGGTCGGACGCGTCGTGCAACGCCTCTCGGTGGGCGACCTGACAAGGTACGGGCTGCCGCCGTCGCCGCTCGGCGTCGCGAGCCGGGTGCTGCAGGACGACGTGCAGCCGCTGCTCGACGTCGGCCTCATCGACGCGGTGCGCTCGGGCGCGGTGAAGGTGGTTGCAGCGGTCGAGTCCTTCGAGGGGAACACCGTGTCGCTCGTCGACGGCGAGGTGCTCAGACCTGAGGCGGTGGTCGTGGCGACGGGCTACCGGCGCGGGCTCGAGCCGCTCGTCGGGCACCTCGGGGTGCTCGCGCCGGGCGGGCGGCCGACGATCAACGCCGACCAGCAGGCGCCCGGGCTCGATGGCCTCTACTTCCTCGGCTACTCGAACCCGTTGACGGGCAACCTCCGCCAGCTCGGAATCGACGCGCGGTTGATCGCGCGCCGCGTCGGCAAACGCGACACGGTCGCTCCGCGTGTGGTGCGGGCGACCGTGCCGCGAGCGGCCGGGACGGCGTAGCCGTTACGAAGCCAGCGGGGCGGATGTCGCGGCGGGAGCCTCTTCGCGGCGCTGCAACACGATGCGGTAGCCGCGCTTGCGGACGACCGCGTAGCCCACCGCGACCGCGGCCGGAGTGACGAGGAACGAGTACACGGCGGCGCTCAGCGATCCCCCGCCGCCGAGGGCGATCCCGAGGAACGCGATCGCCCACGGCACCGCTGCCAGCCCGACGGCGATCGCCCACTCGTAACGCGAGCGCACGATGAACACGACCCCGCCGACGGTGAGCACGGCGAGGTAGAAGGCAGGGTCGATCAGCGTGTCCCAGATGTACACCGGAGCGAGACGGTTCTCGAAGGCCCACCCCTGGTTGAGTGCATCGAGGTATGTGAACCCGGGAGCGGCGTGTCCGACGAGCGCCACGAGGGCTAGTGCCGCCGAGGCGAGCAGCCAGAGCGCTCCCCGCGCGCGCTGCCCGCGTCTGGTGGCCAGCCCGAAGCTCGCTATGACGGCGAGCACCGCGAGAAGCAGGAGCACGTGGCCGCGCGGGGCGAGCGAGACGAACCGCATGGTTTCGACTCGACTGCCGAGGTCGAGCAGAACGAGGCTGGTCGGCAGCGTCAGCAACAGAGTGATCGACGCGATGCGGGGTAGCCCGATCGAGGCGAGCACGAAGGCCGCGATCCACAGCGCATAGAGACCGACGGCCGCGCTTGCGAACGGGCCGAACCCTGGCACGTCGCTGCCCATCGGCCGCCAGTCGGCGGTCCATCCGTTCCACGGGCCGCGCACATCCCACGGCGCCCACTCGGCACCGACGAACATCACGAGGGCGAATGAGAATCCCGTCGCGAGCGTGATCGCCGACACCCGGTCGCGGATCCTGGCCGGCACGGCGACCGACAGCCGGTGGAGCCGGGATTTCAGGCCGAAGACCGCGAGATTGGCGAGGTCGCCCAGCCGCGGCTTCTCGCGCCCGGTGGCCTCCGCCTCGTCGAGCAGCGTGCCGAGCATCGCCTCGCCGTTCTCGGCACGCCACGCCGACGGATACCAATCGAGGGCGGCGCGGTACCGGCGCTCCAGCGAGGCGCTCACGCGGTGGCCACCTTCGCGGCGGTGCGGCTGCGCAGTTTCGCGCGGGCGCTGGCCGCGTTGGCTGCGAGCCGCGCGGCCTCCTCTTCGAGACGGAGAGCCCCGACATCCGTCAGCTTGTAATAGCGACGCAGCCTGCCGGCCACGACCTCGTCTCCCGCACCCTCGACGAGTCCCTGCTCGCCGAGGCGGTCGAGGGCCGCGTAGAGGGTGCCGACCTTGAGCTGCACGCGCCCGTCGGAGAGTTCGGCGGCCTCGGCGATCAAGGCGTAGCCGTGCTTGCGCCCGTCGGCGAGAGCCGCGAGCACAAGGAACGTGGGTTCCCGCATTTCGGTAGTTGTCATGCGCCCAGCATATTCTGGTTGTCGATATATGACGAACGTCGAGCGGCGTGTCGCGCTGTGTTGCCACCAGCATGGCGAATCGCCCTGCGGTCTCCCGCGACCGTCAGGGGTGCGTGTGACCATTGGATCGTGCCCCTGAATTTCACCGCCATCGACTTCGAGACCGCCAACTCCTCGAGCGCCAGCGCGTGCTCCGTCGGTCTCGTGAAGGTGGTCGACGGCCGCGTCGTCGACAGGGTGAGCTGGTTCATCCGCCCACCGGCCGGGCACGACTACTTCAACGAGTGGAACACGCGGATCCACGGAATCGTCGAGTCGGATGTCGCGGGGGCACTGCTCTGGAGCGAGCAGCTCACCGACCTTGTCGAATTCGTCGACGGAGACCACCTCGTCGCCCACAACGCCGGCTTCGACATGGGCGTGATCAACGGCGGCTGCGCGGCGAGCTTCGTCGAGACGCCGAGCTTCGCCTACGCCTGCAGCCTGCAGATCGCCCGCAAGACCTACAACCTCGACTCGTACAAACTGCCGGTCGCGGCGATGGCGGCGGGCTTCGAAGACTTCGCGCACCACGACGCGCTGGCCGACGCCGAGGCGTGCGCGGCCATCATCGTGCACGCGGCGAAGCGGCACGAGGCGAGCGATCTCGAGCACCTGGTGACGATCACGGGCACGAAGCTCGGACGTATCGGGGCCGTGCTCGCGGCTTAACGCAGAACCGCTGGTTGAGTAGGGCCGTCTGCGGCCCTACTCAACCAGCGGTCGACGACTGGCGTTAGGAGCGGCGCTGGCGCTTCTCGCGCACGCGCATGTTTACGTTGATCGGGCTGCCCTCGAAGCCGAAGATCTCGCGCAGACGGCGCGTGATGAAGCGACGGTACTGCGGGTCGAGGAACCCGGTGGTGAACAGCACGAACGTCGGCGGGCGCGAGGCGGCCTGGGTGCCGAACAGGATGCGCGGCTGCTTTCCGCCGCGCACGGGGTGCGGGTGCTCGGCCGTGAGTTCTGCGAGCAGGGCGTTGAACTTGCCCGTCTGGATGCGGGTGTCCCAGGACTCGAGAGCGGTCTCGAGGGCGGGGACCAGCTTCTCCATGTGACGGCCGGTCTTGGCCGAGATGTTGACGCGGGGCGCCCAGGCGACGTGGCTGAGGTCCTGCTCGATTTCGCGTTCGAGCATCTCGCGGCGCTCGTCGTCGAGAATGTCCCACTTGTTGAAGGCGAGTACGAGCGCGCGGCCCGACTCGAGCACGAGGTCGACGATCTTGAGGTCTTGCACGCTGATCGGCTCGGAGACGTCCATCACGACGATGGCGACCTCGGCCTTTTCGAGTGCGGCGCTGGTGCGCAGCGTCGCGTAGAAGTCGGCGCCCTGGGCGAGGTGCACACGACGGCGGATACCGGCGGTGTCGACGAAGCGCCAGAACTTGCCGCCGATCTCCACCTGCTCGTCGACCGGGTCGCGGGTGGTGCCGGCGAGGTCGTTCACAACGACGCGCTCTTCGCCCGCGGTCTTGTTCAGCAGGCTCGACTTGCCCACGTTCGGGCGGCCGATGATGGCGACGCGGCGGGGTCCGCCGACCTCTTCCTTGGCGACGGCGGAAACCTCGGGCAGCACCGTGAGCACCTTGTCGAGCAGGTCGGCGACACCGCGGCCGTGCACGGCGGAGACCGCCCACGGCTCGCCGAGTCCGAGCGACCAGAGCGCCGCGGCATCTGCCTCTTGACGCACGTCGTCGACCTTGTTGGCGACGAGGATCACGGGCTTCTTGGTTCCGCGCAGCATGCGCACGACGTGCTCGTCGGTGGAGGTGGCTCCGACCGTGGCATCCACGACGAACAGAACGGCGTCGGCGAGGTCGACGGCGATCTCGGCCTGCGCGGCGACGGAGGCGTTGATGCCGCGGGCGTCGGGCTCCCAGCCGCCGGTGTCGACGATGGTGAACTTGCGTCCGGCCCACTCGCCCTTGTAGTTCACGCGGTCGCGGGTGACGCCGGGGGTGTCTTCGACGACGGCCTCGCGGCGGCCGATGATGCGGTTGACGAGGGCCGACTTGCCGACGTTCGGGCGGCCGACGATCGCCAGCACGGGAAGCGCGGGAAGGTAGGTGATCGCGTCGGGGTCGTCGCTGAGCGAGTCGAGCAGACCGAGGTCTTCGGCGTCGAGGTCGTAGTCGCCGAGTCCGGCGCGCAGGCTCGCCGCGCGCTGTGCCGCTTCGGCGTCGTCGAGGGAGATGATGCGGTCGGCGAGATCGCCGTCGATCGCGGGGTAGTCGTCTTGCTCGGCCATGGGTGGTCGTCCTTAATCAGTCACTGGTGCGCACGAGATCTACGACCGCGCTAACGGTCTGGTCGAAGTCGAGGTCGGTTGAATCGATGGTCACAACGCCATCGGCGGCGTTCATGAAGTCGACGACCTTGGAGTCTTGGGCATCGCGCGAGCTGAGCTGCTGCGCGGTCTTCGCGGCCGACTCTGTGGAGAGTTCGGCTGAACGCCTAGCCATTCTAGCCTCTTCGGTCGCGGTGAGGAGAATTCTCACGGTAGCATCCGGCGCGACGACGGTGGTGATGTCCCTGCCCTCGATGATGATTCCGGGAGTTGAAGACGATCGGATGACGCTACGGAACAGTTCCACGAGGTAGGCGCGCACCTCGGGTACCCGCGCGACGGCGCTCACCACGGCGGTGACGCGCGGCTCGCGGATCGCGTCGGTGACGTCGGTGGCCCCCACCCGCACGAAGTAGTCGTCGGGGTGGATGCCGATCGAATACGGGAAGTCGCGCAGCAGCGCGACGAGCTGTTCGGGCTGCTCGGTGTCGACGCCGCGGTCGAGCGCGGTCCAGGCGAGCGCGCGGTAGGCGGCGCCGGTGTCCTGGTAGGAGAAGCCGAGGGCGCGCGCGGCGGCGCGGCTGACGCTCGACTTGCCGCTGCCGGCCGGGCCGTCGATCGCTACTACTGTCATTGCGCCCTGCCCTGAGCTTGCCGAATGTGTCACGCGAGTGCCTCCGAGATCTTCCATCCGCGCTGTTCGAGTTCGCTCACGAGCCGGCTTTCCGCGGCCGGCAGCACGGAGATTTCCGCGAGGCCGATCTGGGCGCCGGGCGAGTGCTCGAGGCGGAGGTCTTCCATGTTGATGCCGAGCTCGCCGATTTCGGTGAGCAGCCGGGCGAGTTCGCCCGGCTTGTCGTCCACGAGGACGACGATGCGGCTGAAGTGTTTGGCCTGCCCGTGCTTTCCGGGGATGCGGGCGACGCCGACATTGCCGGCGCCGATGAGCTCGGCGAGCGCGCGGCGGGAGCCCGTGGCATCCGGAGCATCGAGCGTCGCTATGGCGCGGTCGAGGTCGTCGCGGTAGGCGTGCAGGATGTCGCGGATTGCCGGCGCATTGGCGCGCAGAATCTGCACCCAGAGTTCGGGGTCGCTCGACGCGATGCGCGTGGTGTCCCGCAGGCCCTGGCCGGCGAGTGCGGTCGCCGCGTCGGTGGCATCGGTCAGTCTGGCGGCGAGTAGGGAGGAGATCACCTGTGGAGCATGCGAGACGAGGGCGACGTTGCGGTCGTGATCCTCCGCGGTCATCTCGATCGGGAGTGCGCCCAGGTCGAGGGCGAGTTGTTCGACCGCCGCCGCGCGGCCGTAGCTGATGGCGTCGTGGCCGGCGATGACCCAGGGGCGGCCGTTGAACAGGTCGGCGCGGGCCGAGATGGCGCCGCTGCGTTCCCGTCCGGCCATCGGGTGGGAACCGATGTAGCGGCTCACGTCGGCGCCGAGCGCGATCAGTTCGCGCAGCGGTTCGACCTTGACGCTGGCGACGTCGGTGACGAGGGCGTTCGGAAAGGCCTCGAGTTCGTGCGCGACGATACGGGCGGTCACATCCGGCGGCACACACACCACGACGAGCTCGGGGTTGTCGCCGTCGGCGGCGGCGCGTCCGGCACCGTAGTCGATGGCCAGGGCGAGACTCGAGGGCGAGACGTCGGCGAGCGAGACGTCGACCCCGCGGGCGCGCAGGGCGAGGGCGATGCTCGTTCCGAGCAGGCCGGTGCCCACGATCCGCACGGGGCCGGCGAGTCGCCGATCAGTCATCCGAGTTGTCTTCCCCGGTTTCGGCTTCGTCGTCCGTGGCCGCGGGCGTTCCCTTCGAGCCGCGCGCGATCGTCAGCAGTTCGCCGATCTCGGCCTTCGTGAGGTCGCGCATGGCGTCGGGCGCGAGGCTGCCGAGGTGGAGCGGTCCGAACTGGCGGCGTACGAGGTCGATCACGGGGTGGCCGACCTCTTCGAGCATGCGGCGCACGATGCGGTTGCGGCCGGAGTGCAGGGTGACTTCGACCACGGTCTCGTCGTTCGACGGCGTGCCGATGATGCGCGCCTTGTCGGCCTCGATGAGCCCGTCTTCGAGTTCGATGCCCCCGACGAGTTTGTTGATCGTGTGCTGGTTGACGACGCCCTCGACCTTGGCGATGTAGGTCTTGAGCACGCCGAACGAGGGGTGCGCGAGGATGTGCGCGAGCTCGCCGTCGTTCGTGAGCAGCAGCAGGCCCGACGTCTCTGCGTCGAGGCGACCGACGTTGAACAGCCGCTCGTCGAACATGCTGGTGTAGCGGCGCAGGTCGGGGCGGCCGCGGTCGTCGTTCAGCGACGAGACGATGCCGGTGGGCTTGTTCAGCATGATGTAGAGCTTGGTGGTGTCGAGCTGGATCGCCTTGCCGTCGACCGAGACGAGGTCGGTGGGCAGCACCCGGCGCCCCGGCTCCTCGACCCGCACGCCGTTGACCGCGACGCGGCCGGCGGCGATGAGGTCTTCGCAGACCCGGCGTGAGGCGACGCCCGCGGCTGCCATGACCTTCTGCAGGCGCTCGCCCTCGGGGTTGCTGTAGGGCTCTGGGCCGTTGTCTGACTGGGAGGAGCTACTGTCGTTCATCGAATCCGTCCGATCCATCGGCGAGAAGCGGCGAAAGGTGCGGCAACTCGTCGATGCTGTTGATTCCGAGCTGGCTGAGCATCAGGTCGGTTGTGGCGTAGTGAATAGCACCGGTCTCACTGTCGGTGAAGCTCTCGGTGATCAGTCCGCGGCCGAGCAGCGTACGCACGACCGAGTCGACATTGACGGCGCGGATGGATGCCACCGCGCCCCGGCTGATCGGCTGCTTGTAGGCGATGACGGCGAGCGTCTCGAGGGCGGCCTGGCTGAGTTTCGTCGGGTTCTGGGTGAGCACGAAGTCGCGCACGACCTCGTCGAGCTCGGGGCGCACGTAGAAGCGCCAGCCGCCAGCGACCTCGCGCAGCTCGAACCCGCGACGCACTCCCCCGTCGGCCCCGTCGAAGTCGGCGACGAGTCGCGCGATCGCCTTGCGCACCTCGGCGACCGGCATCTGCACGGAAGTCGCGATGGCGACGAGACTCATCGGCTCGTCGGCGACCATGAAGATGGCCTCGAGGGCGCGGTCGAGTGCGACTACCGATGCGTCGGGGGCGATGAGCGACGTGGCATCCGTCTCAATTGTCATAATCTGATCCCAAATTGGCGAGGCTGTCCTCAGACCAGTGTTCCGCATTCCACCTGATGCTGAGCTCACCGAGCGGCTCGAGCTGGTCGAAGGCGATGGCCGCGTGACGGTAGAGCTCGAGCACGGCGAGAAAGCGCGCGATGACGACGCCCTTGAGCTCAGCTCCGGCGATGAGCTGGCGGAAGGTCATCGTTCCGTTGCCCCGCAGCAGGGCGACGACGTGCGACGCCTGTTCGCGGATGCTGACGAGCGGCGCGTGCAGGTGGTCGAGCCCGACGACCGGGATCTCCCGCGGTGCCATCGCGAGCGCGGCGAGGGCGGCGAAGTCCTGCGGAGAAAGCGTCCAGACGAGGTCGGGGGTCTGCTGGCGGTACTTCTCCTCGAGCCGCACGGAACGGTAGTGCCTGGTCGACTCGGTCTCGAGGCGTTCGGAGAACCACGATGTCGCCTCTTTGAACGCGCGGTACTGCAGCAGGCGGGCAAACAGCAGGTCGCGGGCCTCGAACAGGGCGACGTCTTCGGCGTCGACGAGTTCGCCCTGCGGCAGGAGGCCCGCGACCTTCAGGTCGAGCAGGGTCGCGGCGACGACGAGGAACTCGCTGGCCTGATCGAGTTCGGCCGACGTGTCGAGGGAGCGCAGGTAGGCGATGAACTCGCCGGTGACGACGCTCAGCGAGATCTCGGTGATGTCCATCTCGTGCTTCGCGATGAGCGAGAGCAGCAGGTCGAACGGTCCGTCGAAGCTGCCGACGCTGACCGAGAACTTCGTGACGGCGGGTTCTGCGAGCTCGCTGCTAGGCGGCTGCGCCACGGGAGATCAACTCTCTGGCGAGCTGGCGGTAGGCCTCGGCGGCCTGGTGCTCGGGGGCAAAGGTGGTGATCGGGGCACCGGCGACGCTGGCGTCGGGGAACTTCACGGTGCGGCCGATGACGGTCTCGAAGACCTTGTCGCCGAAGGTGTCAACGACGCGCTCGAGCACCTCGCGCGAGTGCAGGGTGCGCGAGTCGTACATCGTGGCGAGGATGCCGTCGAGCTCGAGGGCCGGGTTCAGGCGGTCGCGCACCTTGTCGATGGTCTCGACGAGCAGGGCGACGCCGCGCAGGGCGAAGAACTCGCACTCGAGCGGGATGAGTACGCCGTGCGCCGCGGTGAGTGCGTTGACGGTGAGCAGGCCGAGCGACGGCTGGCAGTCGATGAGGATGACGTCGTACTTGTCGCTCACCTTGGCGAGCACGCGGGCGAGGATGTTCTCGCGGGCGACCTCGTTGACGAGGTGCACCTCCGCGGCGGACAGGTCGATGTTGGCGGGGATGATGTGCAGGTTGGGGTAGGCGGTCTCGACGATCGCCTCGCTCGGGTTCTTCATGGTGCCGAGCATGAGGTCGTAGATGGTGGGCACGTCGTGGTTGCGCACGCCGAGCCCGGCCGAGAGCGCGCCCTGGGGGTCAAAGTCGATCGCGAGAACGCGGCGACCGTACTCGGCGAGCGAGGCCGCGAGGTTGATCGCCGTCGTGGTCTTTCCGACGCCACCCTTCTGGTTGCAGAGGGTGATGATGCGCGCGGGTCCGTGGCCAGAAAGCGGCTCGGGAACGGGGAAAACGCTGATCGGACGACCGGTGGGACCGACCGGGGGCGTCTCGAGGCCGGGAAGTTCGCTACCCGTGTTCTTCTTGGCCGTCACGCGTACTGCTCCCGTTCTTGCCGGCCGTGCATGGCCGAGCGGTACAACTGTATCCGCTCGTCTCGGACCAGCCGCGTAGGCCGCCCGCGGGTCACCCAGATCGACGCCTCAGCGGGCTCGCGGGTGCGCCGTCGTGTACATGTCGCGCAGGGTGTCCGCCGTGACCTGGGTGTAGATCTGGGTGGTCGCGACCGACGAATGCCCGAGCAGTTCCTGCACGACGCGCACGTCGGCACCGCCCTGCAGCAGGTGGGTCGCGAACGAGTGCCGGAACGTGTGCGGCGAGATCTCGAATCCGAGCTCGGCCCGCTCGGCCGCGGCGCGGATGATGAGCCAGGCGTTCTGCCTGGACACCCGCTGGCCCCGCGCGCCGAGGAAGAGTGCCGGCGTCGACGTGCCGCGCAGCGAGAAGCCCGGCCGCGCACGCACGAGGTAGGTGTCGATGGCGGCACGGGCGAAACTGCCGACCGGCACGATGCGCTGCTTGCCGCCCTTGCCGAACAGGCGCACGACGTCGCCGTCGATCACGTCGTCGACGTTGAGCGCCACAGCCTCGCTGATGCGGGCGCCGGTCGCGTAGAGCAGTTCGAGCAGTGCCTTGTCGCGCAGCTGCTGCGGTTCGTCGCCGTCGGTCGCCGCGAGAACCTGGCCCATCTGTTCGATCGTGATGGCCTTGGGCAGGCGCGACCCGAGCTTCGGCGGTTTCGTGTCGCTCGCGACATCCGTCTGCACGAGTCCCTCACCGAGCAGGAACCGATGGAATCCGCGCACAGACGACAGCATGCGGGCCATGGATGACGCGACCAGCGCCCCCTCGGGACGCGACCCGAGACGGCGCGCGTACGCGGCAACGTGGGCGGGCTCGACCCCCTCGGGCGTCTCGACGCCGCTCTCGGCGAGGAACGACGCGTAACCGTCGAGGTCGCGCCGGTAGGCCGCGAGCGTGTTGGCCGCGAGACCCCGCTCGATGGCGAGGTGGCGCAGGTAGCGATCAATGATGATCGCGATCGCCGGCGCCGCCTCGCTCATTCTGAGCGCGCGAGATTCCGGGCGACCGGATGCCGCGGCCACGGTGCATCCGCGGGGGCGAGCGTCGACCAGCCCTTGGCTTTCGATGCGAACGCCGAGAGCGCGGCGACCTGCAGGATCGAGTTCTGCAGCCGGCGGTCGAGCACGGCGTCGACGATCTCGTCGAGCGGCGCCCAGCGCGTCTCGATGTCACTCTCTTCGTCGGTGCGGGCGAAGACCTCGGCGGCGGCGGTCACGCCCCGCGCCAGATAGACCCGGAGAGCCTCGTTGTTGCCGCCCGGCGAGGTGTGGAAGTCGGCGAGCACCGACCAGTCGGCGGCCACGAGGTCGACCTCCTCGGCCAGCTCGCGCTGCGCTGCGCTGAGCGCGGACTCCCCCGCGAAGTCGAGCAGGCCGGCGGGCAGCTCCCACTCGCGCGTGGCGACGGGGTGCCGGTACTGCTTGATCAGGCAGACGCGGTCGTCGTCGTCGAGCACGAGAACCGCGACGGCACCGGGGTGGTCGATGTACTCGCGCACGATCTCGTTGCCCGCGTAGACGAAGCGGTCGCGGCGCACATTCCAGATCGCGCCGTCGAAGACGACCTCGCTCGAGACGACGGGCAGGTCGACGAGCTCGTCGGCGAGCACGTCGCCCCGCCCTCCGACAGGCTCAGGGACCGAGGCTTCAGGCACTCGCGGGCTCCGGGACCTCGAACAGTCGGGTGGCCTGCTGGCGCTCGAGCGCGGCGCCGACGAGACCCTTGAACAGCGGGTGCGCGTGGTTCGGGCGCGACCGCAGTTCGGGGTGCGCCTGGGTGCCCACGTAGAACGGGTGCACCTCGCGCGGCAGCTCGACGAACTCGACGAGGTGGCCGTTGGGCGAGACACCCGAGAAGCTGAGTCCGGCCGCAGCGATCTGCTCGCGGTAGGCGTTGTTGACCTCGTAGCGGTGACGGTGACGCTCGCCGATGCTCGACGCGTCGTCGTACAGTCCGGCGACGATCGACCCCTCGGTGAGGGACGCCTCGTAGAGGCCGAGACGCATGGTTCCGCCGAGGTCGCCGCCGGCGATGATGTCGACCTGCTCGGCGATCGTCGCGATCACCGGGTAGAGGGTGTCGGGGTCGAACTCGCTCGACGATGCGCCCTCGAGACCCACGACGTCGCGGGCGTACTCGATGACCATGCACTGCAGGCCGAGGCAGAGTCCGAGCACGGGGATCTGGTTCTCGCGGGCGAAGAGCAGGGCGCCGAGCTTGCCCTCGATGCCGCGCACGCCGAAACCACCGGGTACGCAGATGCCGTCGAGGTCGGATAGCTGCTTCGCGGCACCCTCCGGGGTCTCGCAGGTGTCGGACGCGACCCAGCGGATGTTGACCTTGGCCTGGTGGGCGAAGCCGCCGGCCTTGAGCGCCTCGGTGACCGAGAGGTACGCGTCGGGCAGGTCGATGTACTTACCGACGAGGCCGATGGTGACCTCGTCCTTCGGGTTGTGCACCGCATCGAGCACGATGTTCCAGCCGTCCCAGTTCACGCCGTCGGCCTCGAGGCCGAGCTGGTCGATGATGTAGGCGTCGAGGCCCTGGTCGTGCAGCATCGTCGGGATGTCGTAGATCGAGGGCACGTCGACCGCGTTGACCACGGCCTGCTCGTCGACGTCGCACATGAGCGCGATCTTGCGCTTGTTGCTCTCGGAGACGGGACGGTCGGAGCGCAGCACGAGCGCGTCGGGCTGGATACCGATCGAGCGCAGGGCGGCGACGGAGTGCTGCGTCGGCTTGGTCTTCTGCTCGCCGGAGGCGTTCATAAACGGCACGAGCGACACGTGCACGAAGAAGACGTTCTTGCGGCCGAGCTCGTGGCGCACCTGGCGGGCCGACTCGATGAACGGCTGGCTCTCGATGTCGCCGACGGTGCCGCCGATCTCGGTGATGATCACGTCGGGTCGGCCGGTGCCGTCCGCGGGCTCCTCGGCCTGCAGGCGCATGCGGCGCTTGATCTCGTCGGTGATGTGCGGGATGACCTGAACGGTGTCGCCGAGGTACTCGCCACGGCGCTCCTTGGCGATCACGGTCGAGTAGATCTGCCCGGTCGTCACGTTCGCGGCCTGGTCGAGGTTGATGTCGAGGAACCGCTCGTAGTGCCCGATATCGAGGTCGGTCTCCGCGCCGTCGTCGGTCACGAACACCTCGCCGTGCTGGAACGGGTTCATCGTTCCGGGATCGACGTTCAGGTAGGGGTCAAGCTTCTGCATAACGACGCGAAGACCACGCGCCGTGAGAAGGTTGCCCAGACTGGCAGCCGTGAGTCCCTTGCCGAGGGAAGACACCACCCCGCCAGTAACGAAAATGTGCTTGGTTACGCCCGCTTCAGAATTGTTCACCACGGGGTTCTAGCGTATCTCACGATTGCCCCCTCGTGCGCGTGTCGGTCGAAATGTCACACTCCCGCAACACAACGGAGCGGTACTACGCTTCTCTCATGTTCCGGATGACACGGCTCCTGCCCGCGCTGGCCGCCGTCGCGCTGCTCGCGGCGTGCTCCGGGCCGCAGAGCATCGCCGTCGAGACGGGCGTCGACGTTCCCGATGCGCTGCGACCTTCCGCAGATGACTTCGATACCGGCCCGGCTGCCGCCTGGGAGCGCGACGACCGGGACTCCTTCGTGGTCGTTGTCTATGGCAGCTCGTCGTGCGCGCCGATCCCGACCGCGGTGACGGTCACCGACCCGGCGTCGCTCGCGATCGACTTCGCCGAGAATCCGCGCGAGGTCTGTACGGCCGACATGGCGCCGACCACTTTCCGCTTCGATACTCCGGACGGAGTCGCGGCCGACGGCGAAGTCGAACTCACGATGACGTTCGAGTACGACGGCAAAACGACCGATCAAAAGGTGACGATCGCGGGCTGATCAGGCGTCCAACGCCCGAGCCGTCTCGACGAGTTCGCGCGCGTGGGCGAGGGCGTTCTCGCTGTCGGGCAGCCCGGAGAGCAGGCGCGCCATCTCGGCGATGCGCTGCTCGCCCTCGAGCTGTTCGACGCTCGAGGCGGTGACCGACCCCTCGCTGTCTTTCAGCACGCGCAGATGGTTGGTCGCGAAGGCGGCGACCTGGGCGAGGTGGGTGACCACGATCACCTGGGCGCTGTGGCTGAGCTCGGCGAGACGCCGGCCGATCTCGATCGCGGCCGCACCACCCACGCCGGCATCGACCTCGTCGAAGATGAAGGTGGGTACGGGGTCGTTGCCCGCGATAACCACCTCGATGGCGAGCATCACGCGCGACAGTTCGCCGCCGGATGCGCCCCGGCCGATCGGCCGCGGTTCGGCACCGGAGTGCGGCTGCAGCAGGATGGCGACCTGGTCTTTGCCGCTCAGCCCGTATTCCGCGCGGTCGTCGACCTGCACGGTGAGGGTGGCGTTCGGCATGGCGAGGGCCCCGAGCTCGGCGGTGACCCGCTCGGCCAACCGGGTCGCCGCGGCCGTGCGCACGGCGGTGAGGCGGCCGGCGAGTTCGACGACGAGCGCCTGGTCGGCCGCGACCTCGTCGACGAGCGCCTCGATGCGGTCGGAGTCGGTGTCGAGTTCGAGCAGGCGCCCGCTGCCCTGGTCGAGGTAGTCGATGACGTCGTCGAGGGTCGGTCCGTACTTGCGCACGAGCGCGGCGAGGTCTGCGCGCCTCTCTTGCAGCGCCTCGAGTTCGCGGCCGCCGTCGCTGTCGAGTCCACCGAGGTAGCTCGACAGCTGGCCGGAGATCTCGGAGACGGCGATGTTCGCGGCGTCGAGCGCCTCGACGATCGGGGCGAGCTCGGGGTCGTGCGGGGCGACGCGCTCGAGCTGTCGCTTGGCCGTGTCGAGCAGGCTGATCGCGTCGGCGGCCTCGTCGGAGTTCTGGCCGGAGACCAGGTCGAGCGCCTGGGCCGAGGCGAGCCGGAGGTCTTCGAGGTTGGTGAGCCGGTCGACGCGTTCGGCGAGTTCGTCGTCTTCGCCGCGCTGGGGAGCCGCGGCCTCGATCTCGGCGGTGGCGAGACGCAGGTCTTCGGCCTCGCGGGCGCGGCGGTCGCTCTCGGCGACGAGCAGGTCGAGCTCGGCCTGGTTCGCCTGCCAGCGGCGGAAGACACCCTGATAGGTACCCACGATGGCCGCCAGCCCGGCGCCCGCGAAGCGGTCGAGGGCCTCGCGCTGCGCGGTCGACGAGCGCAGCCGGATCTGGTCGGACTGCCCGTGCACGACGACCAGCTGCTCGCCGATCTCGTTCAAGACACTCACGGGCGTCGTGCGGCCGCCGACGGTCGCCCGCCCGCGCCCCTCGGCCGAGAGCGAGCGGCCGATGATGAGTTCGCCGTCGTCGAGGTCTCCCCCGGCGTCGCGCACCCGGTCTGCCACGGAGCCGTCCTGGTCGATGAGCCAGTGGCCCTCGACGATCGCCTGGGCGCTGCCGGAACGGATCGCCGAGGCGTCGGAACGTTCGCCGAGCAGCAGGCCGAGAGCGGTGACCACCATGGTCTTGCCCGCGCCGGTCTCGCCGGTGATGGCGGTGAAGCCGGGACCGAGCGGCAGGCGGGCCTCGCCGATCACGCCGAGGTTGCGGATGAAGATCTCTTCGATCACGTGGTCTGCCCGGCAACGTCGTCGGCGGGGCCGCGCCAGCCGGTGACCGGCAGGTTGAACTTGTGCACGAGGCGGTCGGTGAACGGCCCCTGCGAGAGACGGGCGAGCCGCACGGGCTCGTTCGAGCGGCGCACGACGACGCGGGCGCCGCGGGGAAGGTCGTGGGCGCGGCGTCCGTCGCACCAGAGCACGCCGGTGCCCTGGGTGCGGTCGAGCACCTCGACGGCGAACGACGAATCGGGACCGACCACGAGCGGACGGGCGAACAGGGCGTGGGGGCTCAGCGGCACGAGCAGCAGGGCGTCGACGCTCGGCCACACGATGGGTCCGCCGGCCGAGAAGGCGTAGGCGGTCGACCCTGTCGGCGTGGACATGACCACGCCGTCGCAACCGAAGGAGAGAAGAGGGCGACCGTCCACTTCGATGACGACCTCGAGCATCCGTTCTCTCGAGGCCTTCTCGACGGTGGCCTCGTTGAGCGCCCAGGTCTCGTAGACGACCTCGGAGTCGACTTTGACGCGCACGTTGAGGGTGAGCCGTTCTTCGACCGTGTAGTCGCGGGCCAGAGCGCGGGTCACGGTCTCGGTGAGGTCTTCACGCTCGCTCTCGGCGAGGAACCCGACGTGGCCGAGATTGACGCCGAGCAGGGGGACCGGGCAACCGCGCGTCAGCTCGGCCGCGCGGAGGATGGTGCCGTCGCCGCCCAGAACGATCACGAGCTCGAGGTCGGAGGTCTGCACGGTCGAGCCCAGCAGCTCGACGAGGTCGAGATCGGGCGCGGCTTCGAGCACCTCGGCGTACTCGTCGCCGTAGAGCACCGGGCGGATGCCGGCGCCCAGCAGCTGCCGGCAGACCTGCACCGCGGCGTCGAGCGAATCGGCTCGGCCGGTGTGCGCGACGATGAGTATGTGCCGTGCCTCTGTCACTCGTGCAACCCCTTCGCCACTCTCAAACGCCTCGACTGCTTCGACTGCGGGGCAGACTCAGGTGATCGCAGAAACGTGTTCCAACCATTCTGTCGGATTACTGCCGGTCGTCGCGCTCAACCAGACGAGATACTCATGATTCCCGGAGCCTCCGGCTATTGGGGAGGCGATGACGCCCGCGGTCGACAGGCCGAGGTCCCAGCCAGCCCAGAGCACACCGGTGACGGCGTCGTTGCGCAGGCCGGCGCTCTTCACGATGCCCTCGCGGATACCGGTTCGCCCCACCTCGAACTGCGGCTTCACCAGCAGCACGTACTGCGCGCCGAGCCCGACGCTCGCCACGACGGCGGGCAGCACGGTGGGCAGGGAGATGAAGGAGAGGTCGGCGACCACGACGGTCGGCACCTGCGAGATCGCGGATGCGCCCGCAAGTGATTCCGCCGTCATGAACCGCGCGTTGAAGCCTTCGACGACAGTCACGCGTTCGTCGTCCCGCACGGTGGGCGCGAGCTGGCCGTGACCGACGTCCAGCGCGATCACCCGGGTCGCGCCGCGCTCGAGCAGGACCTGGCTGAACCCGCCCGTGGAGGCGCCCACGTCGAGGGCGAGTTGCCCCTCCACGACCACGGGGAAGGCGTCGAGCGCCGCCGCCAGTTTGTGCGCCGCGCGGCTCACGTAGTGGTCGGTTTCGGCGACGACGATGGTCTGGTTCTCGCGCACCTTCGCGGACGCCTTGACGACCGGGGCGCCGTCGACCGTCACCAGCCCGTCGGCGATGAGCCGGGCGGCGTGGGTGCGCGACCTGGCGAGACCCCGGTCGGAGAGCGCGGCGTCGAGCCGGGAGTCAGCGATGGGTGTCGCCGCCCTCGAGCTCGGCCTGCAGCTGCTCGTGCACGTGCGCGTAGGCCTCGGCCCGGGCGTCGAGCGGTTGGTCCTCGATCACGCGCAGGCGCGACAGCAGGGCGTCGGACTCGTGCGTCGTCGCCGCCGTGCCGTCACCACCGTTCATGCTCACGAATATAGCTCCGGGGCGACGCGCAGCCCGTAGATTGCCACGCCGGAATTCCAGATCGCGGCGCAGCCGGCGCGCAGCAGGTTGATGGGGGTACCCGCGGTCTGCACCGTGAGGTTCTCGCCGTCGCGACGCACGACGGCGTCGCCGACCGTGGTGAGGGTGGCCGTGCCATCCGTCGTTTCCACCGCCTGCGGATACGGCTCCGACAGCTGCCTCAGATCGTCGAGGATGTAGGTCGGCCGTTGGTCGACCGCGGCGGCGAGCACCTGCTTGGCCTGGTCGATCCCGGTCAGCACGAGCACCGAGGACAGACCGGCGCGGTTCGCGCCGAGGATGTCGGTGTCGAGGCGGTCGCCGATCACGAGTGTGCTCGAGGCGTTGAACCGGTCGGTGGCGACCTCGAACATCGGCACCTCCGGCTTGCCGGCGACGACGGCGAGGCGCCCCACCGCGGTGTGCACGGCGGAGACGAGCGTGCCGTTGCCGGGCGCGGTGCCGCGGGCCTGCGGAATGGTCCAGTCGGTGTTCGTCGCGACCCAGGGGATGCCGGTCTCGCCCTTGGGGGCGTGCAGCGCGTACGCCGCTTCGGCGAGGTGTGCCCAGGCGACGTCGGGCGAGAAGCCCTGCACGACAGCGGCCGGCTGGTCCAGCGCGGACCGCGTCACGGTGAAACCGGCCTTTTCGACCTCGTCGACGAGGCCCGCTCCCCCGACGACCATGATCGTCGAGCCCGCGGGCACCAGCGTCTTCATCACGCGCATGGCGGCCTGCGGCGAGGTGACGACCTCTTCCGGCGTCACCGTCAGTCCGAGCGACGTCAGGTGCTCAGCGACGGATGCCGCGGTGCGCGACGCGTTGTTGGTCAGGTACCCGACACGGTGGTCTTTCGCTGCCGCGTTGAGGGCGTCGACCGCGAACGGAATCGCGTCGGGGCCCTTGTAGACCACGCCATCGAGGTCGGCGAGCACCAGGTCGACGCCGTCGAGCGGTGTGGCGCTACTCATTGCGCTGGGAGTCGTCCTCGTTCGGCGCTTCCACATCACTCTCGGTGTACTCCAACTCTTCTTCGATGATTTCCATCGTGGCGTCTTCTCCGCCGCTCTCGGCGAACTCGAGGGCGTCGGCCGCGGCGTCGGCGTGGCCGTACCAGAGCTCGGCCTCCTCGTCGCGGCCGAGCTCTTCGAGCACGGCGGCGTAGGCGGCGAACAGGTTCGGGCTGTACGAGAACGCGGTCTTAGCGTTCAACTGCGGGATCTGCAGCTCGATAAGGGCGAGGTCGGGCTGGCCGAGGTCGAGGCGGGCGCCCGACATGGCGATCGCGACCTCCACCTGCACGGGAACCGGGAGCGACGAGCGCGGCACGGAACGGCCGAGTTCGAGCGCGCGGTCGGGTCGACCGATGCCACGTTCGCTGTCGACCATCATGGCCAGCTGGTCGTCGCGACCGGTGATGCGTCGGTAGGTACGCAGTTCGCGCAGCGCCAGGGCGAAGTCGCCGATGGCGTAAGCGGTGATCGCGAGGGTCTCGCGCACGACGCCGATGCGGCCGGCACGTCGCGCCGCCGACAGGGCATGACGGTGGGCGAGCTCGGGGTCGCTCTCGATCAGGCGTGCGGCCATCACGAGGTGCTGGGCGACGCCCTCCGCGTTGTCTTTCGCGAGGGTCTTCAGTTCGTTGCCGGCGACGCGGTCGAGGTCCTTCGGGTTGGTGTCCTCGGGAATCTCCGGGTCGTCGTGGCGGGGACGCACCGAGCGGATGTTGAAGGGGTCGCGGTCTTCCTCGGGCTCGAAGGCACGGGCGTCGCGGTCACCGCGGGCGGGCTTGCCACCGCTGGTCCAGAGGCGCTTCTCGCCCTCGGGCTTGCGGCCGGCGCCGCCGCGCTCGGCGTGGCTGCGCTGGGGGCGGTCGCCCTCGGGTCGACCCTTGGCCGGACCCGAGTTGCGGTCGTACCGACCACCGGTGTTGCCGCCGCCTGGGCGCCGTGGCTCCCCTCCTGACGGGCCTTGGCTTCTGCCGCGGTCTCCGGAATCACTCACTGGTCGTCTCCTGTGTACTTGTTGTCGACTATCGGCGAGCCGAGGCTCGAGCCGACAGTCCATTGTCGCAGCCTGGCCGCGATTAGTCGGTTGTTAAAGCACAATGGCCACCCCGAAGGGTGGCCATTGTCTAAATTGTGTCCGGCGGTGTCCTACTCTCCCACAAGGTCCCCCTTGCAGTACCATCGGCGCTGAGAGTCTTAGCTTCCGGGTTCGGAATGTGACCGGGCGTTTCCCTCTCGCTATGGCCGCCGAAACT